>NZ_JBICZE010000004.1:0-654859 GCF_043201735.1 Kitasatospora sp. NPDC048286 | reverse complement strand
TACCCGATCACTCCGGCGTCGGACATCCTGCACGAGCTGAGCCGGCACAAGAACTTCGGGGTGCGCACGTTCCAGGCGGAGGACGAGATCGCCGGCATCGGCGCCGCGCTCGGCGCCGCGTTCGGCGGGGCGCTCGGCGTGACCACCACCTCCGGACCGGGCGTCGCCCTCAAGTCCGAGACGATCGGCCTGGCCGTCTCCCTCGAACTGCCGCTGCTGGTGGTGGACATCCAGCGCGGCGGCCCCTCCACCGGCCTGCCGACGAAGACGGAGCAGGCGGACCTGCTGCAGGCCATGTTCGGGCGCAACGGTGAGGCGCCGGTGCCGATCGTCGCCCCGGCCACGCCCGCGGAGTGCTTCGACGCCGCGCTGGAGGCGGCCCGGATCGCGGTCACCTACCGCACCCCGGTGTTCCTCCTCTCCGACGGCTACCTCGCCAACGGCTCCGAGCCCTGGCGCATCCCGGACGTCGACGAACTCCCCGAGATCGACCCGCAGTTCGCCACGGGCCCGAACCGTGAGGACGGCGCGTTCTGGCCCTACCTACGCGACCCGCACACCCTGGCCCGCCCCTGGGCCGTGCCCGGCACACCCGGCCTGGAGCACCGGATCGGCGGCATCGAGAAGCAGGACGGCACCGGCAACATCTCCTACGACCCCGCGAACCACGACTTCATGGTCCGCACCCGCCAGGCCAAGATCGACGGCATCACCGTGAAGCCGGTCGAGGTCGACGACCCGTCCGGCGACGCCCGCGTCCTGGTCCTGGGCTGGGGCTCCACCTACGGACCCATCACCGCCGCGGTACGCCGGGTCCGCGCCGACGGCGGCGAAGTCGCCCAGGCCCACCTGCGCAACCTCAACCCCTTCCCCGCCAACCTGGGAGCGGTGCTGCGCAGTTACGAGAAGGTCATCGTGCCCGAGATGAACCTGGGGCAACTGGCCCTGCTGCTGCGGGCGAAGTACCTGGTCGACGCCGAGTCCTACAACCAGGTCCGCGGACTGCCCTTCAAGGCCGCCCAACTCGCGGACGTGCTCTGGGCCGCGATCGGCACCCTGGACGAGGAGGACCACCAGTGACCGAGCAGCACGCCTTCCCCTCCCTGCGCCTGGTCCCCAAGACCGAACAACCCCAAAGCGCCCGGGACTTCAAGACCGACCAGGAAGTCCGCTGGTGCCCCGGCTGCGGCGACTACGCCATCCTCGCCGCCGTCCAGTCCTTCATGCCCGAACTCGGCATCCGACGCGAGAACACCGTCTTCGTCTCCGGCATCGGCTGCTCCTCGCGGTTCCCGTACTACATGAACACCTACGGCGTGCACTCCATCCACGGCCGCGCGCCGGCGATCGCGACCGGACTGGCCACCGCACGCCAGGACCTCAGCGTCTGGGTGGTCACCGGCGACGGCGACGCCCTGTCCATCGGCGGCAACCACCTCATCCACGCGCTGCGCAGGAATGTGAATCTGAAGATCCTGTTGTTCAACAACCGGATCTACGGCCTGACCAAGGGCCAGTACTCGCCGACGAGTGAGCTGGGCAAGGTCACGAAGTCGACGCCGATGGGCTCGCTGGACGCGCCGTTCAACCCGTTGTCGCTGGCGATCGGCGCGGAGGCGACGTTTGTCGCCCGCACGATCGACTCGGACCGGCAGCATCTGCAGTCGGTGCTGCGGGAGGCCGCCCTCCACGAGGGCACGGCGCTGGTGGAGATCTACCAGAACTGCAACATCTTCAACGACGGCGCGTTCGAGGTGCTGAAGGAGCCGGGCAGCCGGGACGAGGCGCTGATCCGCCTGGAGCACGGCCGGCCGATCCGCTTCGGCACGGACCTGGCCAACGGTGTCTTCCGTGGCCGTGACGGCGAGCTGTTCACCGCCCCCGTCACGGCCGACAACGAGGACGAGGTGCTGGTCCACGACGCGCACGCCGCGAACCCGGCCGGCGCGTTCGCACTCTCCAGGATCGCCGACGCGGACACCCTCCACCACACCCCGATCGGCGTCCTGCGCAGTGTCCAACGGCCGGTCTACGACGAGTTGATGGCCGAGCAGCTGGCCACCGCCACCACCCAACGCGGCCCCGGCGACCTGGCCACACTCCTCGCCGGCAACGACACCTGGACGGTGCAGGCTTCCTGATGAGACAAGCGACCAGGACGTACGAGCCGGTGACCGGCGCGGGTGAGGTCTCGGCCCCGAGCCCTTACCCCCACGACGCCGGGGTTGGTGTCATGACCGAGGGACCGCTCACGGCGGCTCCCCCCACTCGATCACCCCTGTCGGCGGCCCGGTACTGCCTGGTCGAGTCCCGACCGGTGGTGCAGATCGTCTTCCTGATGCGGTTCCTGGTGGGCGCCGTCTGCGGGGCGGTCGTCGGCGACGACTGGTCGGTCGGCGGGGTGCTGCTCGGCGGGCTGGCCATGACCTGCGCGGTCATGGCGGCCTACCTGCTGAACGGCGTGATGGACATCGCCGAGGACCGGGCGAACGGCTCGCGGCGACCGATCGCCCGCGGCGCCCTGCGCCTGCGGACGGCGGCCGCCGGGGTGCGGTTCCTGTCCGGCGCCGCCCTGGTGCTGTCGGTGTTCGTGCCGGGAGAGTTCTGGTTCATCGTGCTCTCCCTCTTCCTGGGCTACGCCTACTCGGTGCCGCCGCTGGCCGCCAAGCGGCGCACCGCGACCAGTGCCGCCGCGGTGATCGCGATGGGGGCTTCCAGCTACCTGGCCGGCGCGGTCTCCGCCGGCGGCGGCGGGATCTCGGAGGGGCCCCTGCTGTTCTGCGGGCTGCTGGCCCTGTGGATGGGCTTCGTGGGCGCCGTCACCAAGGACCTCGGCGACATCGCCGGCGACCGGGAGGCGGGCCGCCGCACCATCGCGGTGGTGTACGGCGAGCGGACGGCCAGGCTGTTCGCCGCGGTCTCGGCCATCGTCCTGGGGACGGCCGGGCTGCTGCTCGGACTCCGCACCGAACTGCTGCTGGCGGGCGCGGTGCCGCTGGCCTCCGGGGCCGGCTGGGTCGCGGTGCGCTGCCTGTGGCCGGACAAGGCGCAGGCCCGCGGCCCGTACCGGGCGTTCATGGTCACCCAGTACGTGGCGAACGCGGGCCTGGCCCTCGGTCTGCTCGTCGGGAAGTGATCGCGATCCGCTGCTCACCGACCGATCAGTCGCGCGGACTGGGCCTTGTTGACGGCGTCGAGCCGGGTGGTCGCTTCCAGCTTGGTGAAGATGTTCCGCAGGTGCCGCTTGACCGTGCCCTCGGTGATGCCGAGCCGGCGCCCGATCTGCCGGTTGCTCATGGCCTCGGCCACGCAGGTGAGCACCTCCAGCTCGCGCGAGGTGAGGACGTTCTGCGGCTCGGGCCGGTCGGCCGGGCGCGGCGGTCGGGCGGTGGGCCGCTGCGGGGTGAACAGGATGGTGCCCCCGGCGACGGCGCTGCGCACCGCGGCGAGCAGCACCTCCCGGGTGGCCGACTTGTGGAGGTAGCCGAAGGCTCCCTCGGAGAGCAGGGAGTGGACGAGCTCGTCGTCGTCGTGCATGGTCAGGACGACGATGCGGGAGTCCGGGACGGCGGTCTTGAGCTGCCGTACGGTCTCGATCGGGCCCGGCCCGGGCATCTCCAGGTCGAGCAGGATGACGTCCGGCTGCAGTTGGACCGCCTGGTGGACGGCCATCGGGCCGTCGCCCGCCTCGCCGACCACGGTGATGTCGGGCTCCCTGGTCAGCAGGTTGCACAGGGCGGTGCGGAGCAGGACGTGGTCGTCGGCCGCGAGGACGCGGACCTGGGAGTCGCTCATGAGACGTATTCACCGGAGCAGTCGACTGCCGGCAACGGTATTCGGAACTGGATCCGGGTGCCCCTTCCGTTGATGTTGGCGACCGACAGGGTGCCGCCCATGGCGGTGGTCCGCTCGCGCATGGAGACCATGCCGTTGCCGCTCTGGAACTTGGACGCGGACAGGTCGATGCCCTTGCCGTTGTCGGTGACCCGGGTCTCGAGCACGCCGTCGCCGAGGTTCACCTCGACCTGGATGCTGGTGGCACCCGAGTGCTGGTAGGCGTTGCGCAGGCACTCCCGGATGATCAGGAAGACCTCGTCGTGTTGGAGCGCGGTCATCTCCGTGGTGCCGCCCTCGACGTGGATGTCCACCACGGTGTCGGCCGGGCAGGACAGTTCGACGTAGTCGAGCAGCCGCTTGTGGAAGCTGGTGCGGCTGCGCGGTGCGCGCAGGCCGTTCACCAGCTCCCGGACGAACCCGAAGGTGTCCTGGAGCGCGGTCTTGGCCTCCTCGATCCGGGCGGAACCCGGTCCGGGATCGCCGGCCTCGGCCTCGGCCTCGTGGAGTTCGAGCAGGCGCATGGCCAGGCCGAGGCTGCTGCCGATCCGGTCGTGGATCTCGCGGGCGAGCCGGGCCCGTTCGGCGGAGTTGATCCGGTTGACCCCGCGCATCAGGAAGGCGTCGTAGCCGATCAGCGCCGCCTGCACCCGGCTGTGGACGCTCTGGTGCAGGGCTCTCACCGCACGCCGCATCCGGACGAGTGCCACGTCGTCCGGCAGGCAGGCCATCATGTCCGGTAGTGCGTCGAGGACGATGTCGGTGAGGATCTGGGCGGCCCGGAGTGACTCCATGGCGGGGATGTGCTGGAGCGCCCGACGGGCGCCGAGCTCCAACGAGGAGAACTCCGCGTCGAATTGCTCGGGGAGTTCGGCACGGGGGCCGTGGATGGCTCTGATGCAGTCGGCCATGATCTCGCGGGCCTGCTGCTCGCACTCCGGCCACACCGTCTCCTCGAGGACCAGGAGACTGCCCGCGGAGCGCAGCGCCTCCGCGTAGGCCGCGATGGCCGAATCGACGACCTTCTCCAGCCCGCAGGGATCGGGTGTCAATACTTTGGCAACCACTCTGTTTCCCCCCATTCATCCATGGCCGACGTTCCCAGTGGCCCGGTCACGACCGTCCATGCAGCGTCGATCATATGCACAATGACGTCGCTGTCTGTCAACTGGATGTTACGGATAAGGGCAACGGCGAACCGGGGGCGTCCGGCTGGATCGTGGGCGAACCACATCTGGGGGGATGGGTGCTTCCAGAGAGTGGTGTCGTGATGGCATTCCGTAGCCGTCACCCCTCGAGGTCGAGCGCCTCCCAGTGTCGGCGCGAACCGTCCGTGACCACCCGGCCGAACAGGACGTCGGCGAAGTGACCGCCGAAGCCCAGCGTGTCCGGGGTGGACAGCTCCCGGAGGATCCGTAGCCGGGAGTCCACCGAGACGTCCCGGGCGGAGTCCACCAGCACCCGCCACTCCGGCCGCTCCACCTGCACGGCACTGTGCAGGGCGTCACCGATGACGACGAGCCGCCGCCCGCCGGACGAGATGATGTACGAGGTGTGGCCGAGCGTGTGGCCGGGGGTGTTCCAGGCCGTGACGCCCGGGAAGATCTCCTGGCCGTCCGTCGCGCCGACCGCGTTCTCCTGGAGGTGCCGCGCGGCGGTGGCGGACGGCGCGCCGTGCCAGCCGCGCCACTCCGTCAACGAGGTGACGAACCGGGCGGAGCCGAAGAGCAGCCCCGATCCGTTGGAGTTCGGGGCGAAGGCCCAGCCCACGTGGTCCTCGTGGAGATGGGTGAAGGCCACGGTGTCGACGGCCTCGGGTGCCAGGCCGTGTGCGGCCAGGCCCGCCGGCAGCCGCCCGCCCTCCTCCGCGCCGAGGAAGGGGTAGCTGTCGGCCGGTGACGTGCGGCGCGGCCCGTAGCCGGTGTCGATCAGCAGCGCCCGGCCCCGGTGCTCGACCAGCAGGCTGCCGACGGACGCGACCAGGTAGCCGCCCTGGTCGAGGTGGTCGGAGTGTCGTTGCCAGTCGCCGCCGCCGGTCTCGGGGAACCAGGCGCGCGGAATCAACTGGACGAATCCGTCCGGAAGGTACGTCAGCCGGTGATCGCCGAATTCCAGCGTACGGGTGGGGGAGATTCGGCGGAGCCGCTCGCCCCTCTCCGCTGCCGTCGGGGATTGGGCGGGCTGCTGCGGGTACGGCGCGTCTTCGACCACGTGGATCACGGTAGACGGATTGCCCCCCATCTTTCAACGTTCGCCGACTGCGGCGACGGTCACATGCCGACGTGAACTGTCGACCGTCCGATGGTTTTTGGCCATTCGGTGGGAGAAGTGGGCGGCTTCGGTCGCTTCGTTCGGCTGATTCGACGGGTGTTCAATCCCGGCCGCGCGCGGTGGGGATGGCGTCGAGGCGGCTCCCGGATTTACACAAAAAGCGTTCACCTGACATTAGTTGATGGACGGTCGGATCGAGACGGATTGCCCGGTGGCACTCGTCGGCAGGACCGGCGACGGGCTTGACCAGCGATTGACCCGAGGCCGTGGAGCGCCGGGAGACGACGCCCGGACTTTACCGGCGCCCCGCCGGACCTTACCGGGGACGGTGCGGCGCCGCAGGCCGATCCGCGGGGTGGGCGGGGCGAGCAGGGGTCGACGGCGGGCCGCACCGGTCCCCGCCGGGTTCGCGGAGCGGCCCGCGCCGCGCCGGGCGAGGGCCCCCGGGGGCGGGGCCGCGGCTGGGGGCGCGGCCGGTCGGGGTCGCGGTCGGGGTGGGGGACGTAGGGGGACTGCTAGGGGTTGGTGCGGATTCGGGGCGGCCGTAGCGTGCCGGTGATCGCGTGTGCCGGGGCTCGGGGCCGGCCGGCGGTCGAACCGGTGGCCCGCGGGCGCCGCAATCCTTCACCGAACCAGGAGGTCCGGCGCGATGACAACCGCAGCAGGTG
Organism: Kitasatospora sp. NPDC048286; assembly: GCF_043201735.1. Classification (NCBI taxonomy): domain Bacteria; kingdom Bacillati; phylum Actinomycetota; class Actinomycetes; order Kitasatosporales; family Streptomycetaceae; genus Kitasatospora; species Kitasatospora sp. NPDC048286. The sequence continues at coordinate 648,086 of NZ_JBICZE010000004.1, read as the reverse complement.
TGAGTCGCGTGGTACCCGGCCGCGGGGCTCGCCCGGCCGGCGGTCCGGCGACCGGTGAAACGGGTGCGCCGGTGGAGGATGCCGTCGCCGTCGTCGGGGTGGCCTGCCGGCTCCCCGGGGCGGACGGACCCGACGCGTTCTGGGCGCTGCTGAGGGAGGGCCGCAGCGCCGTCGCCGAGGCGACGGTCGAGCGCTGGGGCCGCGACCTCGGCGAGCACGCCGCCCGGCACGGAGCGTTCCTGGACCGGGTCGACCTCTTCGACGCCGGCCTGTTCGGCGTCTCGCCGCGCGAGGCCGCCGCCATGGACCCGCAGCAGCGGCTCGCCCTGGAACTCGGTTGGGAGGCCCTGGAGGACGCCGGGACCGCCCCCGACCGGCTGTCCGGCACGGCCACCGGCGTCTTCCTCGGCACCATGAACGCCGACTACGCGCTGCTCGCCGACCGCCTCGGCCCGGACGCCATCGGCCGGCACACCCTGACCGGCTCGCAACGCTCCATCATGGCCAACCGGCTGTCCTACACCCTCGGCCTGCGGGGCCCCAGCCTGTGCGTCGACACCGGCCAGTCCTCCTCGCTGGTGGCCGTGCACCTGGCCGCGGAGAGCCTGCGCCGGGGCGAGAGCGAACTCGCGCTGGCCGGCGGCGTACAGCTCAACCTGGTGCCCGAGACGGCCCTGGTGGCCGAGGGCTTCGGCGGGCTCTCCCCGGACGGCCGCTGCTTCACCCTCGACGCCCGCGCCAACGGCTACGTCCGCGGCGAGGGCGGCGCCCTGGTCGTGCTCAAGCCGCTCGACCGCGCGCTGGCCGACGGCGACCGCGTCTACGCCGTCATCCGCGGCGGCGCCGTCAACAACGACGGCGCCACGCCCGGGCTGACCACGCCCGACCCGGCCTCGCAGCGCGAGGTCGTCGAACTGGCCTGGCGGCGGGCGGGGATCCCCACCGACGGCGTCCAGTACGTCGAACTCCACGGCACCGGCACCAGCGTCGGCGACCCCGTCGAGGCCACCGCGCTCGGCGCGGCCCTGGCCGCCGGGCGCGTCGACCGGCCGCTGCAGGTCGGCTCGGCCAAGACCAACGTCGGACACCTGGAGGGCGCCGCCGGAGCCGTCGGCCTGCTCAAGGCCGTCCTCGGCATCCACCACCGGGAACTGGCCGCCGGCCTCAACCACGACACCCCCAACCCGACCCTCGACCTGGCCGCCCTCGGCCTGAGCGTGCGGCGGCACACCGGCCCGTGGCCCGAGGCCGACCGCCCGCTGCTGGCCGGCGTGAGCTCCTTCGGCGTGGGCGGCACCAACTGCCACCTGGCACTGTCCGAGGCGCCCCGGCCGACCACCCCGGGCGGCGAGCACCCCGCGCCGGCCGGGCGGCAGCTCGCCTGGCCGGTGCACGGCCACGGCGAACCGGGCCTTCGGGCCCAGGCGCGACGCCTGCACACCCACCTGACGGAGCACCCGGACCTCGACCCGGCCGACGTCGCGCACACCCTCGCGGTCGGGCGGGCGGCGCTGCGCCACCGCGCCGTCGTGGTGGGCGCCGACCGGACCGGGCTGCTGGCCGGACTGGCGGCGGTGGCCGCCGGCGAGGAGGCCGGCGGGGTCGTCCGGGGCGCGGCCGAGGCCGGGAAGCTGGCGTTCCTGTTCACCGGACAGGGAGACCAGCGGCTCGGCATGGGCCGGGAGCTGTACGAGGCCTTCCCGGTGTTCGCGGACGCCTTCGACGCGGTCTGCGCGCGGGTCGAACTGCCGCTGCGCGAAGCGGTGTTCGGGTCGGACGCGGAGCTGCTGGGGCGGACCGAGTACGGGCAGCCCGCGCTGTTCGCGCTCCAGGTGGCGCTGTTCCGGCTGTACGAGAGCTGGGGCGTGCGGCCGGACTTCCTGGCCGGGCACTCGCTCGGCGAGCTGGCGGCCGCGCACGTCGCGGGTGTGCTGTCACTGGACGACGCCACCACCCTGGCGGCGGCGCGCGGACGGCTGACCGAGGAGCTGGCGGCGGGCGGCGCGATGGTGGCGGTCAAGGCCGCCGAGGCGGACGTCCTGCCGCTGCTGACGGACAACGTCAGCGTCGCCGTGATCAACGGCCCGACGTCGGTGGTGATTTCCGGCGACGAGTCCGAAGCCCTGGCCGTCGCCGGGAAGTTCGAGAAGTGGAAGCGGCTCAACATCCCGTTCTCGTCCCACTCGCCGCTGGTGGACGGGATGTTGGAGGAGTACCGCCGGGTCGCCCAGGGGCTGACGTACACCGCGCCGCGGATCCCGGTGGTGTCCACCGTGACGGGAACGGTCGTGGCGGCCGAGGAGCTGTGCTCGCCCGAGTACTGGGTGCGGAACGTCCGCCAGTCCGTGCGCTTCCTCGACGCGATGCGCGCCCTGGAGGCCCAGGGCGCCACCGCCTACCTGGAGTTGGGCCCCGACGGCGTGCTGTCCGCCGCCGGCCCGGACTGCCTGACCGGCGCGGGCGGCGTGTTCGCGCCCTCCCTGCGGGAGGGGCGGGACGAGCTCCGCACGGCGATGGGCGCCGCGGCGACCGCGTACGTCAACGGGGCTCCGGTGGACTGGACGGCCCTCGGCGGCGGCCGCCGGGTGCCGCTGCCGACGTACGCCTTCCAGCGGGAGAGCTACTGGCTGTCCGGGGCGCAGGCCGCTCCGGGCGCGCTCGGCCAGGCCGTTCCGGGGGCGCCCGGCCAGGCCGGCCCGGCGGAGGACCGGCAGGAGACGGCGGGCGCCGAGGACCGCCTGAGCTCCTGGCGGGACCGCGTTGCGGGCGCCTCCGAGTCCGAACGTGAGCGGCTGCTGGTCGAGTTGGTGCAGCGCCAGGTGGCCGTGGTGCTCGACTACCCGGGCGCCGGGTCGGTCGACGTCAGCGCGTCCTTCAAGCAGCTCGGCTTCGACTCGCTGACCGCCGTGGAGCTGCGCACCCGGCTGGCCGCCGCCACCGGGCTCGACCTGCCCGCCAGCCTGCTCTTCGACTACCCGCGGCCCGCCGTCCTGGCGCGGCAGCTGGTGGACCGGCTCCTCGGCACCACGGAGGGGACGGCGGCCGACGAGACCCCGGCCGGCGGACCGGAGCCGATCGCGATCGTCGGCATGGCCTGCCGCTACCCGGGCGGGGTCGCCTCGCCCGAGGATCTGTGGCGCCTGGTGACGGACGGCGCGGACGCCGTCGGCGGCTTCCCGGCCGACCGCGGCTGGGACCTCGCCTCGCTCTACGACCCCGATCCGGCCAACCCCGGCACCTCCTACACCCGTCAGGGCGGATTCCTGGACGGCGTCGGCGAGTTCGACGCCGGGTTCTTCGGGATCTCGCCGCGTGAGGCCCTCGCGATGGACCCGCAGCAGCGGCTGCTGCTGGAGACCTCCTGGGAGGCCTGCGAGCGCGCCGGCATCGACCCGTCGACGCTCCGGGGCAGCCGGACCGGCGTCTACGTCGGCGCGATGTCGCACGACTACGGGCCGCGGCTGCACGAGGGCGCCGACGGCCTCGACGGATACCTGCTGACCGGCACCACGGCGAGCGTGATGTCGGGCCGCATCTCCTACACCCTCGGTCTTGAGGGCCCCGCGGTCACCGTGGACACCGCGTGCTCCTCCTCGCTCGTCGCCCTCCACCTGGCCGTCCGGGCGCTGCAACGCGGCGAGTGCGGCACGGCGCTGGCCGGCGGCGTGGCGGTGATGTCCACCCCGGGCATGTTCGTGGAGTTCAGCCGCCAGCGCGGGCTCTCCGAGGACGGCCGCTGCAAGCCGTTCGCGGCCGCGGCGGACGGCACGGGCTGGGGCGAGGGCGCGGGCATGCTCGTACTGCAGCGCCTGTCGGACGCCGAGCGCCTCGGGCACCCGGTGCTGGCCGTGGTGCGCGGCAGCGCCGTCAACCAGGACGGTGCCAGCAACGGGCTGACCGCCCCCAACGGGCCGTCGCAGCAGCGGGTGATCCGCGCGGCGCTGGCCGACGCCGGGCTGACGGCGGGCGACGTGGATGCGGTGGAGGCGCACGGGACGGGTACCCGGTTGGGTGACCCGATCGAGGCGCAGGCGCTGCTGGCGACGTACGGGCAGGAGCGCGGCGGGGACCCGCTGTGGCTCGGTTCGTTGAAGTCGAACATCGGGCACACCCAGGCGGCGGCCGGTGTCGGTGGCGTGATCAAGATGGTCATGGCGATGCGGGCGGGCGTGCTGCCCAAGACCCTGCACGTGGACGAGCCCTCGCCGTTCGTGGACTGGTCGGCGGGCGCGGTCGAGCTGCTCACCGAGGCACGGGGCTGGCCGGCGGGCGGACGGCCCCGTCGGGCCGCCGTGTCCTCCTTCGGGGTCAGCGGGACCAACGCCCATGTGGTGCTGGAGCAGGCGCCGGAGTCCGAGGCTTCCGCGGCGCCGACGGCCGACGGCGTGGTGCCGTGGATGCTGTCGGCCCGGAGTGAGGCCGCGCTGCGGGAGCAGGCGCGGCGGCTCCGCGGGCGGATGTCCACGACGGAGGCCGACCCGGCCGACATCGGGTACTCCCTCGCCGCCACCCGGACCGCGTTCGAGCACCGGGCCGTGGTGATCGGCGACGGGCGGGACGAGCTGCTGACGGCGCTCGACGCCGTCGCCCGGGGCGAGGCCGCCGCCGGTGCGGTGTCCGGGCGGGTGCGTTCGGGGCGTCCGGTGTTCGTGTTCCCGGGGCAGGGTTCGCAGTGGCTGGGCATGGCCCGGGGGCTGCTGGCGGATGAGCCGGTGTTCCGTTCCCGGATGGAGGAGTGCGCCAAGGCGCTGTCCCTGTACGTGGATTGGGAGCTGCTGGAGGTCGTCTCGGGTGAGGACGGCGGGTGGATGGAGCGGGTGGACGTGGTCCAGCCGGTGCTGTTCGCCGTGATGGTCTCGCTGGCTGCTCTCTGGCGTTCGTACGGTGTGGAGCCGTCGGCGGTGGTGGGGCACTCGCAGGGCGAGATTGCCGCCGCTGCGGTGTCGGGCGCGCTGTCGCTGGAGGACGCGGCGCTGGTGGTGGCGCTGCGCAGCCAGGCGATCATCGAGCTCTCGGGTCTGGGTGGCATGGTGTCCGTCCCGCTGCCCGCCGAGCAGGTGCGTGAACTCCTGGAGGGCCGCGAGGGAATCTCGATCGCGGCCGTCAACGGCCCTAGCTCGGTGGTCGTTTCCGGCGATGCGGACGCCCTGGACGAGCTGATGGAGTACTGCAGCGCGCAGGAGATTCGGGCGCGTCGGATCGCGGTTGACTACGCCTCGCACTCGGCGCACGTCGAGCGCATCGAGGCCCGCCTTGCCGAGCTGCTGGCCCCGGTCACGCCCCGGGTTCCGGAGGTGCCGTTCCACTCCACCGTCACCGGTGAACTGATCGACTCGGCCGCGCTGGACGCCGGTTACTGGTACCGCAACCTGCGTCAGACCGTGGAGTTCGCGAGCACCATCGAGGCCCTTCTGGCGTCCGGCCACTCGCAGTTCGTCGAGGTCAGTGCCCACCCGGTGCTGACCGTCGGCATCCAGGAGGCCATCGACGCCGCCAACGCCGAGGCGAGCGTCCAGGGCACCCTGCGCCGCGACCACGGCGGCCGGGAGCGGTTCCTGACCGCCCTCGCCGAGGCCTGGAGCAACGGCGCCACCGTCGACTGGGCCGCCCAGTTGCAGGAGGGCGGCGCCCACCGCATCGACCTGCCCACCTACGCCTTCCAGCGCGACCGCTACTGGCTCGCCCCCGCCAGGCCGGGCGCCGGAGCCGTGAGCGAAGCGGGCCTGGCCGCCGCCGACCATCCGTTGCTGGGTGCGGCGGTGGCGCTGGCCGACCGCGATGGGCACGTCTTCACCGGTCGCCTCTCGGTGCAGACCCAGCCGTGGCTGGCGGACCACGCGGTGGCCGGCACGGTGATCCTGCCGGGTACGGCGTTTGTCGAGCTGGCCGTTCGCGCGGGTGACCAGGCCGGCTGTGACGTGCTGGAGGAGCTGACCCTGGAGGCGCCGCTGGTGCTGCCCGTCCAGGGTGGCGTGGCGGTGCAGGTGGTGGTCGGTTCGCCCGACGCCGACGGCCGCCGCGAGGTGGAGGTCTACTCCCGCCCCGACGACGCGCAGGGCACGGACGAGCAGTGGACCCGCCACGCCACGGGCACTCTCGGTCGGGCCCGCGAGGCCGCGGCCGGCTTCGCGGAGGCCGAGTGGCCGCCCCGCGACGGCGTCGCGATCGACGTGGACGCCCTTTACCAGCGGTTGGACGCCGCCGGGTTCACCTACGGCCCGGCGTTCCGGGGCCTGCGGGCCGCCTGGCAGCGCGGGGACGAGGTCTTCGCCGAGGTCGCTCTCGCGTCGGAACAGCAGTCCGAGGCGGACGGGTTCGGGCTGCACCCCGCGCTGCTCGACGCGGCCCTGCACGCCGCCGGGTTCGCGGTGCTGATCCAGGACGACGGCCCGGGCCGGCTGCCGTTCTCCTGGCGCGGTGTCCGGCTGCACTCGGTCGGCGCGTCCGTGCTGCGGGTGCGGCTGACCCTGGCCGGGCCCGAGGAACTGTCGCTGGCCGTCGCCGACGCGGCCGGGGCCCCGGTGCTCGAAGCCCGGTCGCTGATGCTCCGTCAGATGCGTCCCCTGGCAGGGGAGAGCGAGGCCGGAAGTCTGTACCGGGTGGAGTGGTCGGCCCTCCCGTCCGGCTCCCCGGCCGAGCCCGCCTCTGCCGGCTGTGCCGTGCTCGGCGCCGACGGGCTCGGCGTCCGCAGCGCGCTGGAGGCCGCGGGCCTGTCCGTGGCGCACTACCCGGAGCTTTCGGCGCTCGCTGCCGAGGCGGGGGCCGGCCGCGCCGTGCCCGCCACGCTGTACGTGCCGATGACGGCCGGCAGCGAGGGCGGGGACGACCTGGCCGACGAGACCCACCGTGCCACGCTGCGGGCGCTGGACGTTCTCCAACACGTACTGGCGAACGGGGAGTTCGAGCGGACCACCGTCGTCGTGGTGACCCGCGGCGCGATCGCGGCGGGCGCCGGCGAGACGGTGTCGGACCTCTCGCACGCGCCGGTCTGGGGCCTGCTGCGCACCGCGCAGTCGGAGAGCCCCGGCCGCTTCGTCCTGGTGGACCTCGACGACGCCGACCGCTCGCGGCTGCTGCTGGCCGCCGCGGTGGCCACCGGTGAGGCCCAACTCGCCCTGCGGTCCGGGGAGATCCGCGTGCCCCGGCTCGCCCGCGCGCTGCCCGCCGGCGACGCCGAGGCGCACGCCGCGGCCGTCCCGCGCCTCGACCCGAACGGCACCGTCCTGATCACCGGCGCGACCGGCGCCCTCGGCGGGCTGCTCGCCCGCCACCTGGTCACCGTGCACGGCGCCCGCCACCTGCTGCTGCTCAGCCGCAGCGGCCGGGCGGCGGCGGGCGCGGCCGAGCTGGAGGCCGGGCTCCGGGAGCTGGGCGCCGAGGTGGAGCTGGTGGCCTGCGACGCGGCCGACCGCGCCGCGCTCGCCGCCCTGCTGGACACCGTCCCGGCCGACCACCCGCTCACCGCCGTCGTCCACACCGCCGGTGTGCTCGACGACGGCGTGATCCCCGCGCTCACGCCGCAGCGGGTCGCGGCCGTCCTGCGGCCCAAGGTCGACGCGGCGCTGGCCCTGCACGAGCTGACCGCCCACCTCGACCTGGACGCCTTCGTCCTCTTCTCCTCCGTCGCCGCCACCCTCGGCAACGGCGGCCAGGGCAGCTACGCCGCGGCCAACGCCCTGCTCGACGCCCTGGCCCACCGGCGGCAGGCGGACGGTCTGGCCGCCACCTCGCTGGCCTGGGGATTCTGGGCGCTCCGCAGCGGCATGACCGGCCACCTCGAAGGCGTCGACGTGGCCCGGATGGAGCGGTTCGGCCTGGGGGCCCTGCCCTCGGAGGCCGGGCTCGCCCTGTTCGACGCCGCGCTCGCCGGCGGGGCGGCGGCGTACGTCCCGGCCCGGCTGGAACTCGCCCCGATCCGCGGCAGGGCCCGCGCGCTCGGTGAGGTGCCGACGATGTTCCGGGGCCTGGTCCGGGTGCCGGAGCGCCGTGCCGCGGCCGCCGCCGACGGCGCAGCCGACGTCCGGTCCTTCGCCGACCGCCTGGCGGCGGCCCCGGCCGAGGAGCGGGCCGGGCTGGTGCTGGACCTGGTCCGGGCGCAGACCGCCGCCGTCCTCGGCCACGCCTCCCGCGAGGCCGTCGACGGGGGCAACGCGTTCAAGGAGCTCGGCTTCGACTCGCTGACCGCGGTCGAGCTGCGCAACCGGCTCAACGCCGCGACCGGGCTGCGGATGCCGGCCACCCTGATCTTCGACTACCCGACACCCACGGCCCTGGCCGGCTTCGTCCGGCGCGAACTCGCCCCCCGGGACGAGCCGGAGGAGGACCGCTCGCTGCTCGCCGAACTCGACCGGCTGCGGTTCGCGATGTCCACGGCCGAACCGGACGAGCTCGAACGGGACCGGGTGACCGCGCGGTTGGAGTCGCTGCTGGCCGAGTGGACCGGCGGCGGGCGAGACGAGCGCGGCGGTTCCGACGAGGTCGACCTCGGGGCGGCCAGCGACGACGAGATGTTCGCCCTCCTCGACAACGAGCTCGGGCTTTCCTGAAGTGATCACGACCAGTTCCCGGCCTGATACGGCGGAGGTGATGGGCCATGTCCACTGAGGATCGGCTTCGCGACTATCTCAAGCGCGCCACGAACGACCTGATGAAGGCCAAGCAGCGGCTGCGCGAGGTGGAGGAACGGGACAACGAGCCCGTGGCGATCGTCGGCATGGCCTGCCGCTACCCGGGCGGGGTCGCCTCGCCCGAGGACCTGTGGCGCCTGGTGGCCGACGGCGCGGACGCCGTCGGCGCCTTCCCCACCGACCGCGGCTGGGACCTCGACGCGCTCTACGACCCGGACCCGGACCACCCCGGCACCTTCTACGCGCGGGAAGCCGGATTCCTGCGCGACGCCACCGAGTTCGACGCGGGCTTCTTCGGCATCTCCCCGCGCGAGGCGTCGGCGACGGACCCGCAGCAGCGGCTGCTGCTGGAGACCTCCTGGGAGGCCTTCGAGCGGGCGGGCATCGACCCGGCGACGGTGCGCGGCACCAAGGTGGGCGTGTTCACCGGCGTCATGTACCACGACTACGGCTCGCGCCTGCCGCAGGTGCCCGCCGACGTCGAGGGCTACCTGGGCAACGGCAGCGCCGGCAGCGTGGCGTCCGGCCGCGTCGCCTTCTCCCTCGGTCTTGAGGGCCCGGCCGTGTCCGTCGACACCGCCTGCTCCTCCTCCCTGGTCGCCCTGCACCTCGCGGTGCAGTCACTGCGGCAGGGCGAGTGCTCGCTGGCCCTCGCCGGCGGCGTGGCCGTCATGTCGACCCCGGCGACGTTCATCGAGTTCAGCCGCCAGCGCGGGCTCTCGGCGGACGGCCGCTGCAAGTCCTTCGCGGCCGCCGCCGACGGCACCGGCTGGGCCGAGGGTGCGGGCGTGCTGCTGGTGGAGAAGCTGTCGGACGCCCGGCGCAACGGGCACCCGGTGCTCGCGGTGGTGCGCGGCAGCGCGATCAACCAGGACGGTGCCAGCAACGGCCTGACCGCCCCCAACGGCCCCGCGCAGCAGCGCGTCATCCGCCAGGCTCTGGAGAACGCCCGACTGTCGGCCGGTGAGGTCGACGTCGTGGAGGCGCACGGGACGGGTACCCGGTTGGGTGACCCGATCGAGGCGCAGGCGCTGTTGGCCACGTACGGGCAGGAGCGCGGCGGGGACCCGCTGTGGCTGGGCTCGTTGAAGTCGAACATCGGTCACACCCAGGCGGCGGCCGGTGTCGGTGGCGTGATCAAGATGGTGATGGCGATGCGGGCGGGCGTGCTGCCCAAGACCCTGCACGTGGACGAGCCCTCGCCGTTCGTGGACTGGTCGGCGGGCGCGGTCGAGCTGCTCACCGAGGCGCGGGAGTGGACGGCGGGCGAGCGCCCGCGTCGGGCCGCCGTCTCGTCCTTCGGGGTCAGCGGGACCAACGCCCATGTGGTGCTGGAGCAGGCGCCGGCGGAGGAGTCCGCGACAGCCGATGAGGTGTCGTCGGCGGCCGGTGGTGTGGTGCCGTGGGTGCTGTCGGGTCGCAGTGAGGTGGCGCTGCGGGAGCAGGCGCGGCGGCTGCTGGCGGCGGTCGCGGAGGAGCGGCCGGCGGACGTCGGTTTCTCGCTGGTGTCCTCGCGGGCGGTGTTCGAGCACCGGGCCGTGGTGGTCGGCGAGGGCCGGGAGGCGCTGCTGGCGGGCCTGGGTGCGCTGGCGGACGGTCTGCCGGGTGCGGGCGTGGTGTCCGGGCGGGTGCGTTCGGGGCGTCCGGTGTTCGTGTTCCCGGGGCAGGGTTCGCAGTGGCTGGGCATGGCGCAGGGGTTGCTGGCGGATGAGCCGGTGTTCCGTTCCCGGATGGAGGAGTGCGCCAAGGCGCTTGCTCCGCATGTGGATTGGGAGCTGCTCGACGTCGTCGCGGGTGAGGACGGCGGGTGGATGGAGCGGGTGGACGTGGTCCAGCCGGTGCTGTTCGCCGTGATGGTCTCGCTTGCTGCCCTCTGGCGTTCGTACGGTGTGGAGCCGTCGGCGGTGGTGGGGCACTCGCAGGGCGAGATTGCCGCCGCTGCGGTGTCGGGCGCCCTCTCCCTGGAGGACGCCGCCCTGGTAGTGGCGCTGCGCAGTCAGGCGATCATCGAGCTCTCGGGCCTGGGCGGAATGGTGTCCGTTCCGCTGCCTGTGGAGAGTGTCCGCGAGCTGCTGTCCGGTCGTGAGGGAATCTCGATCGCTGCGGTCAACGGCCCCAGCTCGGTGGTGGTTTCCGGTGACGCCGGTGCCCTGGACGAGCTGATGGAGTACTGCACCGGGCAGGAGATCCGGGCGCGTCGGATCGCGGTGGACTACGCGTCGCACTCGGCGCACGTCGAGCGCATCGAGGCCCGCCTCGCGGAGCTGCTGGCCCCGGTCGCCCCGCGCGTGCCGGAGGTTCCGTTCCACTCCACCGTGACCGGTGAGTTGATCGACAGCGCTTCGCTGGACGGCGCGTACTGGTACCGCAACCTGCGCCAGACGGTCGAGTTCGGCAACATCATCGAGGCCCTGCTGGCGTCCGGCCACTCGCAGTTCGTCGAGGTGAGCGCCCACCCGGTGCTGACCGTCGGCATCCAGGAGGCCATCGACGCCGCCAACGCCGAAGCCACGGTTCAGGGCACCCTGCGCCGTGACCACGGCGGCCGGGAGCGTTTCCTGACCGCCCTCGCCGAGGCCTGGTCCAACGGCGCCACCGTCGACTGGACCGCCCGGTTCCAGGACACCGCCCGCCACATCGACCTGCCCACCTACGCCTTCCAGCGCGACCGCTACTGGCTGGAGCCCGAGGCTGCCGCCGACGAGCCGGCCGCCGTGGTCGACGCCGTCGAGGCCGGCTTCTGGGAGACCGTCGAGCGCGAGAGCCTCGACGAGCTGACCGCCACGCTCGCCCTGGACGCGCACGCCCCGCTGAGCACCGTGCTGCCCGCACTGGCCTCGTGGCGGCGCCGTCAGCGCGAGCGTTCGGCGCTGGATGCCTGGCGCTACCGGATCACCTGGCGCCCGGTCGGCCACTCCCCGGCCGGTCCCGCCGCCGCGACGCTCGCGGGCACCTGGCTGGTCGCCGTCCCGGAGACGGCCGACGAGGTTCTGGCCCGGGCTGTCGAGGAGGCGCTCACCGCGTGCGGTGCCGAGGTGGTCGCCCTGCCGTGGCAGGCGGCCGAGGACCGGGGTTCGCTGGCGGCGCGGCTGCGTGCCGTCGCCGAACACACCGACGTGGCAGGCGTGTTGGCGCTGCCCTTCGCCTCCGCTGCGGCAGTGGACGCGGAGGACGTCCCGGCGGCCGTGGTCGCGGCCACCGTCCTGGTCCAGGCGCTGGGCGACGCCGAGCTGGCCGCCCCGCTGTGGCTGGCCACCCGGGGCGCCGTCACCGTCGGCCGGGCGGATGCCGTCGAGGCTCCGGAGCAGGCACTGCTCTGGGGGCTGGGACGGGTGGTCGCCCTGGAGCACCCGGACCGCTGGGGCGGTCTGGTGGACCTGCCCGCCGCGCCGGACGGGCGGGCGCCGGCCCGACTGGCCGGTGTGCTGGCCGGTGCGCCCGGGGAGGACCAGGTGGCGCTGCGTCCGGAGGGCGTGTTCGCCCGCCGGCTGGTGCGTCCGCGCCCCGACGCGGCCTCCGCCGAGCCCTGGCAACCGCGTGGAACGGTTCTGGTCACCGGCGGCACCGGTGCTCTCGGCGGGCACGTCGCCCGCTGGCTGGCCGCGAACGGTGCCGAGCGTCTGGTGCTGGCCGGCCGTCGGGGCCTGGAAGCGCCCGGAGCGGCCGAGCTGGCCGCCGAGCTGGCCGAGTCGGGCGTGGCGGTCGACCTCGTGGCCTGCGACGTGGCCGACGCCGAGGCGCTCGCCGCCCTGCTGGACACCGTCCCGGCCGACCAGCCGCTCACCGCCGTCGTGCACACCGCCGGCGTGCTGGAGGACGGGGTGGCGGACGCGCTGACGCCCGAGCGGTTCGCGGCCGTGCTGCGGCCCAAGCTCACCGCCGCGCGCCGGCTGCACGAGCTGACCGCCCACCTCGACCTGGACGCCTTCGTCCTCTTCTCCTCCTTCGCCGGCACCGTCGGCAACCCCGGTCAGGCCAACTACGCCGCCGCCAACGCCTACCTGGACGCGCTCGCCGAGCAGCGCCGGGCCGCCGGCCTGCCGGCCACCGCCGTCGCCTGGGGCCACTGGGCCGGCGGTGGGCTGGCCGACTCGGCCGCCCGGGACGCCCGGCTGCGCCGGGACGGGCTGGTCGCGATGGCGCCGGAGGCCGCCGTCGCCGCGATGGCCGCCGCGGTGGGACGGCCGGACGCGCTCACCGTGATCGCCGACGTGGAGTGGGAGCGCTTCGCCCGCAACTTCTGCGCCACCCGCCCGAGCCCGCTGCTGGCCGAACTGCCCGAGGTCCAGCGGGCGGTGGCCCCCGCCGACCGGCCGGCGGACGGCGCGGACCGGACGGGCCTGGCCGAGCGGTTGGCCGCCCTGCCGGCCGCCGACCGGGAGCGCCACCTGCTGACGCTGGTGCGCGGCCAGGTCGCCGGGGTGCTCGGCCACGCCTCGCCGGAGGCCGTCGACCCGGTGCGCGCCTTCCGCGAGCTGGGCTTCGACTCGCTGACCGCCGTCGAGCTGCGCAACCGGCTCGCCGCCGTCACCGGCCTCACGCTGCCCGCCACCCTGGTGTTCGACCATCCGACGCCGTCCGCGCTGACCTCCCTGCTGCTCGGCCTGCTGGTCGGCGACCGGGAGGCCGGTGCGGCCCCGGTGGCCGTACGGGCGGGTGCGAGCACCCGGGCCGCCGACGAGGAGCCGATCGCGATCGTCGCGATGAGCTGCCGCTTCCCCGGCGGGGTCAGCAGCCCCGAGGAGCTGTGGGAGCTGCTCGCCGGCGGACGGGACGCGATGACGGGCTTCCCGGCCAACCGCGGTTGGGACCTCGACGCGCTCTACCACCCGGACCCGGACCGCAAGGGCACCTGCTACGCCCGCGAGGGCGGATTCCTGCACGAGGCGGGCGAGTTCGACGCCGGCTTCTTCGGGATCTCCCCGCGTGAGGCGCTCGCGATGGACCCGCAGCAGCGCCTGCTGCTGGAGACCTCCTGGGAGCTGTTCGAGCGCGCCGGCATCGACCCGGCCGCACTCAGGGGCAGCCAGGCGGGCGTGTTCGTCGGCACCAACGGCCAGGACTACGTGCCGCGCCTGCACGAGGGCCCGCAGGGCGTCGAGGGCTACCTGCTGACCGGCAGCGCCGCCGCCGTGGTCTGCGGGCGGATCGCCTACACCTTCGGCCTGGAGGGCCCGGCCGTCACCGTCGACACGGCCTGCTCGGCCTCCCTGGTCGCCCTGCACCTGGCCGCCCAGGCCCTGCGCAACGGCGAGTGCACGATGGCGCTGGCCGGCGGTGCCACCGTGATGTCCCAGCCGGGTTCCTTCATCGAGTTCAGCCGCCAGCGCGGCCTGGCCGCCGACGGCCGCTGCAAGGCCTTCGCCGCCGCGGCCGACGGGACGGGCTGGGGCGAGGGCGTCGGCCTGGTGCTGCTGGAGCGCCTCTCCGACGCCGAGCGCAACGGACACCGGGTCCTGGCCGTGGTGCGCGGCAGCGCCGTCAACCAGGACGGCGCCAGCAACGGCCTGACCGCCCCCAACGGTCCTTCCCAGCAGCGCGTCATCCGCCAGGCCCTGGCGGCCGCCCGGCTGACCGCCGGCGAGGTCGACGCCGTCGAGGCGCACGGCACCGGCACCACCCTCGGCGACCCGATCGAGGCCCAGGCGCTGCTGGCCACCTACGGCCAGGAGCGCACCGGCGAGCCGCTGTGGCTCGGCTCGGTGAAGTCCAACCTCGGCCACACCCAGGCCGCCGCCGGCATCGCGGGCGTCATCAAGATGGTCATGGCGATGCGGGAGGGCGTCCTGCCCAAGACCCTGCACGTCGACGAGCCGACCCCGCACGTCGACTGGACCTCCGGCGCCGTCGAACTGGTCACCGAGGCCCGCGCCTGGCCCGAGACCGGGCGCCCGCGCCGCTCGGGCGTCTCCTCCTTCGGCATCGGCGGCACCAACGCCCACGTCATCCTGGAGGCCGCGCCGCCCGTCGAGGAACAGCCGGTCGCACCGGTGACCGGGCCGGTGCCGCTGGTGCTGTCCGGCCACTCGGGACCGGCCCTGCGCGACCAGGCCCGCCGACTGCGGATCTGGCTCTCCCGCGAGTCCGACCCGGACCTCACCGCGCTGGCCACCGCGCTGGCCGGCGAGCGCGCGGCCCTGGGCCACCGCGCCGTGCTGACGGCCTCCGACGTGACGGAGCTGGCGGCCGGGCTGGAGGCCCTCGCCGACCGGGAGGGCGCGGCCGGCCTGGCCATCGGCACCGTGCGCGAACCCGGCCGCACCGCCTTCCTGTTCACCGGACAGGGCAGCCAACGGCCGGGCATGGGCCGCGAGTTGTACGAGGCCCACCCGGTGTTCGCGGACGCCTTCGACGCGGTCTGCGCCCGGGTCGAACTGCCGCTGCGCGACGCCGTGTTCGGCGATGACGCGGAGCTGCTGGACCGCACCGAGTACGCCCAGCCGGCGCTGTTCGCCGTCGAGGTGGCGCTGTTCCGCCTGTTCGAGAGCTGGGGGCTGCGCCCGGACGTCCTGGTCGGCCACTCGATCGGCGAGCTCGCCGCCGCCCACGTCGCGGGCGTCCTGTCGCTGGACGACGCCGTCACCCTGGTCGCGGCCCGCGGCCGGCTGATGCAGGCGCTGCCCGAGGGCGGCGCGATGGTCGCGGTGGAGGCCACCGAGGAGGAGGTCCTGCCGCTGCTCACCGAGAACGTGAGCATCGCGGCGATCAACGGCCCGACCTCCGTGGTGGTCTCCGGCGACGAAGCCGACGTCCTCGCGGTCGCCGGCCGGTTCGCCGGGCAGGGCCGCCGGACCAAGCGGCTGAACGTCAGCCACGCGTTCCACTCCCCGCTGATGGACGGCATGCTGGACGACTTCCGCCGGGTCGCGGAGGGTCTGACCTACGCGGCGCCGCGGATCACCGTGGTCTCCGACGTCACCGGGGACCTGGCCACCGCCGAGGAGCTGTGCTCGCCCGACTACTGGGTGCGCCACGTCCGCGAGGCCGTCCGCTTCCTCGACGGCATGCGCACCCTGGAAGCCGACGGCGTCACCACCTTCGTCGAACTCGGCCCCGACGCCGTGCTCACCGCCCTGGGCCGCGACTGCCTCGACGAGCGGACCGACGCCCTGCTGGTGCCGGCGCTGCGCCGGGACCGCGACGAGGCCGGCGCGGTGCTGTCCGCCCTCGCCGAACTCCACGTGCACGGGCACGCGCCGCACTGGCCGGCCGTGCTCGGCGCCCCGCCCGTCCGCCGCCTCGACCTGCCCACCTACGCCTTCCAGCACGACTGGTACTGGCTCGACACCGACCCGGCGACCGCCCCCGCCGCCCCGGCCGCCGACGACCGGCACCCGGCCGGGACCGCCCGGGAGGCCGGCTTCTGGGCCGCCGTCGAGGACCAGGACCTGACCGCCCTCGCGGAGACCCTGCGGCTGCCCGACCCGGCGCCGCTCGGCGCGATCCTCCCGGAGCTCTCCTCCTGGCGGCGCCGCACCCGGGAGCTGTCCGCCGTCGACGCCTGGTGCCACCGCTTCACCTGGCAGCAGCTGCCCGAGCCCGCCCCGGCCGGTGCCGCCGGCGGCTGGCTGCTCGTCGTCCCCGAGCCGCAGGCCGGCCACGCGCTCGTCACCGGGGCCGTCGACGCCCTCACCGAGGCCGGCGCCGACGTGTTCACCCTCGAACTCGACACCGGCGACGCGGACCGCACCGTCCTGGCCAAGCGCCTGGCCGAACTCCTCGCCGACGGGACCGAGGTGACCGGCGTGCTGTCGCTCGCCGCGCTCGACGAGCGGCCCCACCCGGATCAGGAGGAACTCTCCACCGGCCTGGCCCTCACCCTGGCCCTGACCCAGGCACTCGGCGACGCCCAGCTCCACGCACCGCTGTGGGCGGTCACCAGTGGCGCCGTCACCGTCGCCGCGACCGACCGACCGGACCACCCCGGGCAGGCCCAGGTCTGGGGCTTCGGACGGGTCGCCGCCCTGGAGCACCCGCTGCGCTGGGGCGGACTGGTCGACCTGCCCGCCACCCTGGCGGACCGCCGCACCCGCTCCCGCCTGCTCGGCGTCCTCACCGGCGGCTCGGGCGAGGACCAGCTGGCGGTGCGCCCCGGCGGGCTCTACGGACGCCGCCTGACCCCGGCCGCGCCCACCGGCCCGGCCGAACCCACCGGTTCGCGCGGCACCGGCTGGGTCGCCGGCGCCACCGTACTGATCACCGGCGGCACCGGCGCCGTCGGCGCCGAGGTGGCCCGCCACCTGGCGCGCGGCGGCGCCGCCCACCTCGTGCTGGCCGGCCGCCGGGGCGCCGACGCCCCGGGCGCCCCGCAGCTGCGGGACGACCTCGTCGCCCTCGGCGCCCAGGTCACCCTCGCCGCCTGCGACCTGGCCGACCGCACGGCCGTGGCCGACCTGCTGGACCGGCACGCCGTCACCGCGGTCGTGCACGCCGCCGGTGTCGTCGACGACGGCACCGTCGAGCTGCAGTCCCCGGAGCGCTTCGCCACCGTGCTGCGCCCCAAGGCGGTCGCCGCCCGGCACCTCGACGAGCTCACCCGCTCGCGCGAGCTGGACGCCTTCGTCCTGTTCTCCGCCTTCGCCGGGGCCGTCGGCAACCCCGGGCAGAGCAACTACGCGGCCGCCAACGCCTACCTGGACGCGCTCGCCGAACAGCGCCGCGCCGACGGCCTGCCCGCCACCTCGCTGGTGTGGGGCGTCTGGGGCTGCGGCATGGCCGCCGAGGGCGACGTCACGGAGCAGCTGGAGCGGGCCGGGCTGCGGGTGATGGCCCCCGAGTCGGCGGCCGGCGCCGTCGACCGGGCCCTCCCGCCCGGCCAGGCGGTGCTCGCCGTCGCCGACGTCGACTGGCCGCGGTTCGTCGGCCGGCGCACCGCGCAGCGGCCGAGCCGGCTCTTCGACGAGCTGCCGGCCGTCCGGAGCGAGGGCGCCGGGCACACCGGGGCCCAGGCCGCCGGGGCCGAGCCCACCGCCGGCCTGGCCGAACGGATCGCCGCCGCGCCCGCGGCCGAGCGGGAACGCCTGCTGCTGGCCCTGGCCCGCGAGTCGGTGGCCGAGGTCCTGGGCCACCGCGGCACCGCCGCCGTCCACCCCGACCGGGCCTTCAAGGAGCTGGGCTTCACCTCGCTCGCCGCCGTCGAGCTGCGCAACCGGCTGGACGTCGCGACCGGGCTGCGGCTGCCCGCCTCCCTGGTCTTCGACCACCCCACTCCCGCCGCCCTGGCGGAGTACCTGCGCGTCCGGCTGGTCCCGGACGCGGCCCCGCAAGCCCCGGCCGTCCTCGCCGAACTCGACCGGCTGGAAGCCGCGTTGGCGGCGGCGACGGAGGGCGGACTGCTCGCCGTCCTGCCCGAAGAAGCCGACCGGGACGCCGTCGGGAACCGGCTCAGGACACTGCTCTCCACCTGGACCGGCGCCCTGGGGGCCGACGAGCCGGAGGCGGTCGCCGACCAGCTCGACGCCGCCTCCGACGACGAGATCTTCGACTTCATCGACCGGAAGTTCGGGGCCTCATGACCAGCAACGCACGCGCACTCCAGACGACTCCGGCAGGTGGACTTCCCGATGGCGAATGAAGACAAGCTCCGCGAGTACCTCAAGCGGGTCACGGTCGAGCTGAGCGAGGCCCACGAGCGCCTGCGCGAGGCGGACGAGCGGGAGTCCGAGCCCATCGCGATCGTCGCCATGAGCTGCCGCTACGCGGGCGGGATCGACACCCCCGAGCAGCTGTGGGACCTGGTCGCGGACGAGCGGGACGCCATCGCCGGCTTCCCTGCCGACCGCGGCTGGGACCTCGACGCGCTCTACCACCCGGACCCGGACCACCCCGGCACCAGCCACGTCCGCGAGGGCGCGTTCCTGGACGCCGCGGGCGGGTTCGACGCGGGCTTCTTCGGCATCTCCCCGCGCGAGGCCCTCGCTATGGACCCGCAGCAGCGGCTGCTGCTGGAGACCTCCTGGGAGGCCTTCGAGCGCGCGGGCATCGCCCCGTCCTCGGTGCGCGGCACCCGGGTCGGCGTCTACGTCGGCACCAACGGCCAGGAGTACGCCAAGGGCGCGCGCAAGCTGCCCGAGGACGTCGAGGGCTACCTCGCCACCGGCAACGCCGCCAGCGTCGTCTCCGGCCGCATCTCCTACACCCTCGGCCTTGAGGGCCCGGCCGTCTCCGTCGACACCGCCTGCTCCGCCTCCCTGGTCGCCCTGCACCTCGCCGTGCGCGCGCTGCGGGCCGGCGAGTGCACCATGGCGCTCGCGGGCGGCGTCACCGTGATGGCCACCCCGCTGCCCTTCGTCGAGTTCAGCCGCCAGCGGGCGCTGGCCGAGAACGGCCGCTGCAAGCCGTTCGCCGCCGCGGCCGACGGCACCGGCTGGGGCGAGGGCGCGGGCGTGCTGCTGCTGGAGAAGCTGTCGGACGCCCGCCGCAACGGCCACCAGGTGCTGGCGGTCGTGCGCGGCTCGGCGATCAACCAGGACGGTGCCAGCAACGGCCTCACCGCCCCCAACGGCCCCGCGCAGCAGCGCGTCATCCGCGCCGCGCTGGCCGCCGCCCGCCTGACGGCGGACCAGGTGGACGTGGTCGAGGCGCACGGCACCGGCACGGTCCTCGGCGACCCGATCGAGGCCCAGGCGCTGCTGGCCACCTACGGTCAGGAGCGCACCGGGGACCCGCTCTGGCTGGGCTCGGTGAAGTCCAACATCGGCCACACCCAGGCCGCCGCCGGTGTGGCGGGCGTCATCAAGATGGTGATGGCGATGCGGCACGGCGTGCTGCCGCGCACCCTGCACGTCGACCAGCCGTCGCCGCACGTGGACTGGGCCTCCGGCGCGGTCGAGCTGCTGACCGAGGCCCGGGACTGGCCGGCGGGCGGACGGCCCCGCCGGGCCGCCGTCTCGTCCTTCGGGGTCAGCGGGACCAACGCCCACGTGGTGCTGGAGGAGGAGCCCGCGGCGGAACCCGCGGAGGCCGACGAGGCGGCGGTGGCCGGCGGTGTGGTGCCGTGGCCGCTCTCGGCCCGCAGCGAGGCGGCGCTGCGGGAGCAGGCCCGACTGCTGCTGGCGGTGGCCGGGGGCGAGCGGCCGGCGGATGTCGGCTACACCCTGGCGACGGCCCGTTCGGTGTTCGAGCACCGCGCGGTGGTCGTCGGCGCGGGGAAGGCGGACCTGTTCGCCGGTCTCGCCGCGCTCGCCGACGGTGAGCAGGTGGCTCAGCTGGTCCAGGGCACGGCCCGGACGACCGGTGGGCCGGTGTTCGTGTTCCCGGGGCAGGGTTCGCAGTGGCTGGGCATGGCGCAGGGGTTGCTGGCGGATGAGCCGGTGTTCCGTTCCCGGATGGAGGAGTGCGCCAAGGCGCTGTCCCTGTACGTGGATTGGGAGCTGCTGGAGGTCGTCTCGGGTGAGGGCGGCGGGTGGATGGAGCGGGTGGACGTGGTCCAGCCGGTGCTGTTCGCCGTGATGGTCTCGCTCGCCGCGTTGTGGCGTTCGTACGGTGTGGAGCCGTCGGCGGTGGTGGGGCACTCGCAGGGTGAGATTGCCGCCGCTGCGGTGTCGGGTGCCCTGTCGTTGGAGGACGCGGCGCTGGTGGTGGCGCTGCGCAGCCAGGCGATCATCGAGCTGTCGGGCCTGGGCGGGATGGTGTCCGTCCCGCTGTCCGCCGAGCAGGTGCGTGAACTCCTGTCGGGCCGTGAGGGCTTGTCCGTCGCTGCGGTCAACGGCCCCGGCTCGGTGGTGGTTTCCGGTGACGCCGGTGCCCTGGACGAGCTGATGGAGCACTGCGCAGCGCAGGAGATCCGGGCTCGTCGGATCGCGGTGGACTACGCGTCGCACTCGGCGCATGTCGAGCGCATCGAGGCCCGTCTCGCGGAGCTGCTGGCCCCGGTCGCCCCGCGCGTGCCGGAGGTTCCGTTCCACTCCACCGTGACCGGTGAGTTGATCGACTCGGCGGCGCTGGACGGCGGTTACTGGTACCGCAACCTGCGCCAGACGGTGGAGTTCGGCAACATCATCGAGGCCCTGCTGGCCTCGGGCCACTCGCAGTTCGTCGAGGTGAGTGCCCACCCGGTGCTGACCGTCGGCATCCAGGAGTCCATCGACGCCGCCAATGCCGAGGCCACGGTCCAGGGCACCCTGCGCCGTGACCACGGCGGCCGGGAGCGGTTCCTGACCGCGCTCGCCGAGGCCTGGTCCAACGGCGCCACCGTCGACTGGACCGCCCGGTTCCAGGGCGCCCGCCGCGTCGACCTGCCCACCTACCCCTTCCAGCGCGACCGCTACTGGCTCGTCCCGGACCAGGAGGACGAGCCGTTCCGCGCGGGCACCCCCGGCGAGCAGCGCTTCTGGACGGCCGTCGACGACGCGGACGCCGCCGGGCTGGCCGGCGCCCTGGGGCTCACCGGGGACGAGGCCGAGGAGTCCCTCCGGACGCTGCTGCCGCTGCTGACCTCCTGGCACCGCGCCGAGCAGGAGCGCTCGGTGGTCGACTCCTGGCGCTACCGGGCCGCCTGGCGGCAGCTGGACGGCGTTCCCGACGGGCGCCTGTCCGGCACCTGGCTGGTGGCCGTCCCCGAGCCGGCCGGTCCGCGGGCCGAGTCGGTGCTCGCCGCGCTGGCCGGATCGGGTGCCGCCCTGCTCCGCTGCGCCCTGCCGGCCGGTGCGGACCGGGCGGCTGTCGCGGAGCGGCTGCGCGCGGCGCTCGCCGGTGCGCCGGAGGTCTCCGGCGTACTGTCGCTGCTCGCCCTGGACGAGCGGCCGCTGCCGGACCACCCGGTGGTCCCGGCGGGCCTGGCGGGCAACCTCGCCCTGGTCCAGGCACTCGGTGACGCGGACGTGGACGCGCCGCTGCGGCTGCTCACCGCGGGCGCCGTCGCCACCGGCCCGCAGGAGCGGCTGGCGAACCCCGCGCAGGCCCTGGTCTGGGGCTTCGGCCGGGTGGTGGCCCAGGAGCACCCGCAGCGCTGGGGCGGTCTGGTCGACGTCCCGGCCGACCCCGAGGGCGACGCCGCCCTGGCGGCCCGGCTGGCAGGGGCGCTCACCGGCGCCGGCGCCGAGGACCAGCTGGCGGTCCGTCCGGAGGGCGTCTTCGGCCGCCGGCTGCTGCCCGCGCCGTTCGACCCGTCGGCGGTCACCGAGGCCTGGCGCCCCGAGGGCACCGTGCTGGTCACCGGCGGCACCGGCGCGCTCGGCGGGCACGTCGCCCGCTGGCTGGCCGCCAACGGCGCCCGGGACCTGCTGCTGGTCAGCCGCCGGGGCGCCGAGGCCCCGGGCGCGGCCGAGCTGGTCGAGGAGCTCGCCGCCCTCGGTGCCCGCGCCGAGGCGGTGGCCTGCGACGTCGCGGACCGCGACGACCTGGCCCGGCTGCTCGCCGGGATCCCGGAGCACGCCCCGCTCACGGCGGTGGTCCACACGGCCGCGATCGTCGACGACAACCTGCTCGACGCGCTCACCGTCGACCAGGTCGCCCGCGCGCTCGCCGTCAAGGTCACCGCCGCCCGCAACCTGGACGAGCTGACCCGCGGGCTGGACCTCTCGGCCTTCGTCCTGTTCTCCTCGTTCGCCGGCACCTTCGGCCTCGCCGGCCAGGGCAACTACGCCCCCGGCAACGCCTTCCTGGACGCGCTCGCCGAGCAGCGCCGGGCCGACGGGCTGCCCGCCACCTCGCTGGCCTGGGGCCACTGGGCCGGCGGCGGCATGGCCGAGGGCGCGGTCGAGTCCTCGCTGCGTCGGCGCGGCAGCGGCGAGCTGGTCCCCGAACTGGCGGTCACCGTGCTCCAGCAGGCCCTGGACGCCCGGGAGGTGTTCCTCGCCGTCGCCGACATCGCCTGGGACCGCTTCGTCCCGGCATTCGGAGCCAGCCACGTCCGGCCGCTGATCAGCGAGGTGCCCGAGGTCGCCCGGATGCTCGACCGGCGTCCGGCCGAGTCGGCGAACACCGACGGCGCCGACCCGGCCTCCTTCGCCGCGCGGCTGGCGGCGCTGCCCGCCGCCGACCGGTCCGGGGCGCTGCTCGACCTGGTCCGCACCCGCACCGCCGGCGTCCTGGGGCACGCCTCCGCCGAGGCCGTCGACCCGACCCGGGCCTTCCGGGACCTCGGCTTCGACTCCCTCACCGCCGTCGAGATGCGCAACCGCCTGACCGCCGCGATCGGCGTCAAGCTCCCCGCCACCCTGGTGTTCGACCACCCGACGCCGGCCGTGCTGGCCGACCACCTGCTGACCGAACTCCTCGGCGCCCAGCCGGACCGGGAGACCGCGGCGCTCGCCGACCTCGAACGCCTGGACGCCGAACTCGGCGACCTCGCCGCCGACCGGGAGACCGCCGACGCGGTGACCGCCCGCCTCCAGCGGATGCTCTCCCGCTGGACCGCCCGCTTCGCCGAGACCGAGGCGGACGCCGAAACGAACGTGCTGGACACGGCCACCGCCACGGCCGACGAACTCTTCGCGCTCCTCGACAACGAGCTGGGGATGTCGTGACGACCGAAGACGCCGTGAACCGCGCCGCAGGACCGCACAACCCGGAGGGTACGCCCACGATGGACGCTCAGGACAAGCTGCTCGGCTACCTCAGGAAGGCGACCGCCGACCTCCAGTCGACGCGCCGCCGCCTGCACGAGCTGGAGTCCGCGGCCGACGAGCCGATCGCGATCGTCGCCCTGGGCTGCCGCTACCCCGGCGACGTCCGCGGCCCCGAGGACCTGTGGGAGCTGGTCCGCGACGGGCGGGACGCCGTCGCCCGGATCCCCGCCGACCGCGGCTGGGACCTCGACGCCCTCCACCACCCCGACCCGGACCACCCCGGCACCAGCTACGTGGTGGACGGCGGATTCCTCGACGGCGCGGCCGAGTTCGACCCGGCGTTCTTCGGGATCAACCCGCGTGAGGCGCTCGCCATGGACCCGCAGCAGCGTCTGCTGCTGGAGACCTCCTGGGAGGCCTTCGAGCGGGCCGGCATCGACCCGCGGTCGCTGCGCGGCAGCCGGACCGGCGTCTTCGTCGGCATGACCTTCCACGACTACGCCACCGTCCTGCAGGAGTCCGGCGAGGACGTCGAGGGCTACGTCGGCACCGGCAACACCGCGAGCGTCGCCTCCGGCCGGCTCTCGTACGCCTTCGGGCTTGAGGGCCCGGCCGTCACCGTCGACACCGCCTGCTCCTCCTCCCTGGTCGCCCTGCACCTCGCCGCCCAGGCGCTGCGCGGCGGCGAGTGCACCATGGCCCTGGCCGGCGGCGTCGCGGTGATGTCCACCGCGCAGATGCTGGTCGAGTTCAGCCGCCAGCGCGGGCTGGCGGCGGACGGCCGCTGCAAGGCCTTCGCGGCCGCCGCCGACGGCTTCGGCGCCGGCGAGGGCGTCGGCGTGCTGCTGCTGGAGAAGCTGTCGGACGCCCGCCGCAACGGACACCCGGTGCTCGCGGTGGTGCGCGGCTCCGCCGTCAACCAGGACGGTGCCAGCAACGGCCTGACCGCCCCGAACGGCCCGTCCCAGCGACGGGTGATCCGCCAGGCCCTGGCCGTGGCCAACCTCGCGGCCCACCAGATCGACGCGGTCGACGCCCACGGCACCGGCACGGCGCTGGGCGACCCGATCGAGGCCCAGGCGCTGCTCGCCACCTACGGGCAGGAGCGCGGGGAGGGCGGCGAGCCGCTCTGGCTCGGCTCGGTGAAGTCCAACATCGGCCACACCCAGGCCGCCGCCGGTGCCGCGAGCATCATCAAGATGGTCCACGCGATCCGGGCCGGCGTCCTGCCGAAGACCCTGCACGTGGACGAGCCGTCGCCGCACGTCGACTGGGCCTCCGGCGCCGTCGAGCTGCTGACCGAGAGCCGACCGTGGCCGCAGACCGGTCGTCCGCGCCGGGCGGCGGTGTCGTCCTTCGGCATCAGCGGGACCAACGCGCACGTCATCATCGAGCAGGCCCCGGCCGAGGACGCCGCGGACACCGAGGAGACCGGGCAGGAGCCCCGGACGGACGGCGGCGCGCGGCCGTTCGTGCTCACCGCGAAGGACGCCCGCGGCCTGCGCGAGCAGGCGGGCCGGCTCCGGACCTTCCTCGCCCGCGGCCTGGAGGTCGAACTCCCGGACGTGGCACGCTCGTTGGCCGCTCGGACGGCCTTCGAGCAGCGTGCGGTGGTGCTGGCGGACGACCGGGCCGCTCTGGACGCGGGGCTGGAGGCGCTGGCCCGCGGGGGGTCCGCGCCGAACCTCGTCCAGGGCGCGGTGCGCGGCGGGAAGCTGGCGTTCCTGTTCACGGGGCAGGGGAGCCAGCGTCCGGGCATGGGGCGTGAGCTGTACGAGGCCTTCCCGGTGTTCGCGGACGCCTTCGACGCGGTCTGCGAGCGGGTCGAACTGCCCCTGAAGGAGGCGGTGTTCGGGGAGGACGCCGCGGTTCTCGCCCGTACGGAGTTCACGCAGCTCGCGCTGTTCGCCGTCGAGGTTTCGCTGTTCCGGCTCTTCGAGAGCTGGGGTGTGCGTCCGGACTTCCTGGTGGGCCACTCGATCGGAGAGATCGCGGCCGCGCACGTCGCCGGGGTGCTGTCGCTGGACGACGCGGTGGCGCTGGTCGCGGCGCGTGGTCGGCTGATGCAGGCGCTGCCCGAGGGTGGCGCGATGGTGGCGGTCAAGGCCTCCGAGGCCGAGGTGTTGCCGCTGCTGACCGCTCAGGTGAGCATCGCGGCGATCAACGGGCCTTCCTCCGTGGTGATTTCCGGCGACGAGGATGAAGTCCTCGCCATCGCCGGGCAGTTCGAGAAGACCAAGCGGCTGAACGTCAGCCACGCGTTCCACTCCCCGCTGATGGACGGCATGCTGGCGGAGTTCCGGGACGTCGCCGAGGGCCTGAGCTACGCCGAGCCGACGATTCCGGTGGTCTCCAACGTCACCGGCTCCGTCGCGACGGCCGAGGAGCTGTGCTCGCCCGAGTACTGGGTGCGGCACGTCCGCGAGGCCGTCCGCTTCCTCGACGGCATGCGGGCCCTCGAGTCCGAGGGTGTCACCACCTTTGTCGAGCTGGGCCCCGACGGTGTGCTCTCGGCCATGGGCCAGGAGTGCGTCGAGCAGGGCGTGTTCGCGCCCGCTCTGCGCGCCGAGCGCCCGGAGACCGCGACCGCCCTGGCCGCGCCGGCCACCGCGTTCGTCGCCGGGCACGGCCTCGACTGGACGGCGCTGACCGGCGGCCGGACCGTCGAGCTGCCGACCTACCCGTTCGACCGGCAGCGCTTCTGGCCGCGCCGCCGCACCGTCGCCCCCGCAGCGCCGGCGGCGGACCCGGCGGACACCGACTTCTGGCAGAGCGTCGAGGCCGGGGACGTGGCAGCCGTGGCGCGGACGCTCGCGGTCGACGCCGGCGCTTCTCTGGACTCCGTCCTGCCCGCGCTGTCGAACTGGCGCGCGGAGCGCCGGAAGCAGTCCCTGCTCGACGGCTGGTTCTACCGCGCCACCTGGCGCCCGCTCGACCAGCTCGCCCCGGCCGCCCCGGTGGCGGGTTGCCTGGCCGTCGTTCCGGCCGGGCACGAGCAGGACCCGGTCGTCACCGGGGTGCTCCGGGCGCTCGCCGACCACGGCGCGGACGTCCGCACCCTGGTGGCCGACCCGGCCGCGAGCCGCGCCGACCTGGCCGAACCGCTGCGCGCCGCCTTGGCGGACGCTCCGGCGGCGGAGCTGGTCCTGTCGCTGCTCGCCCTCGCCGAGGGCACCCACCCCGAGCAGACGGTGGTGCCGCTGGGGACCGCCGCGACCGCGACGCTGCTGCAGGCGATGGCCGACGCCGAGCTGACCGCTGCCCGGCTCTGGACGGTTACCCGGGGTGCGGTCTGCGCCGGGCACGGCGACCGGCCGGCCGACCCGGCCCAGGCGATGGTCTGGGGTCTGGGGCGCAGTGCGGGCCTGGAGCTGCCGGGTCGCTGGGGCGGTCTGGTGGACCTGCCGGAGGTGGTGGACCGGCGTGCCGGTGAGCGGCTGGTGTCGGTGCTGGCGGGTGTCGGCGGCGAGGACCAGGTCGCGGTCCGGGCGAGTGGTGTGTTCGTGCGTCGTCTGGCGCGGGTGTCGGCTGCGGGTGTGGCGGGTGAGGCCTGGCGTCCGTCGGGCACCGTGCTGGTCACCGGTGGTACCGGTGCGCTGGGTGGGCACGTGGCCCGCTGGCTGGCCGAGAACGGTTCTCAGCACCTGGTGTTGACGAGCCGGCGTGGGCTGGAGGCGCCGGGCGCGGTCGAACTGCGGGACGAGCTGGCCGGGTTGGGCGCTCAGGTGAGTGTGGTGGCCTGTGATGTGAGCGACCGTGCGGCGGTCTCGGAGCTGTTGGCGGAGTTCGCGGTGTCGGCCGTGGTGCACACGGCGGGTGTGCTGGACGACGGTGTGGTGGAGTCGCTGACGCCGGAGCGGTTCGCGGCGGTGCTGCGGGCCAAGGCCGAATCGGCTCGCCTTCTGCACGAGTTGACGGCCGGGCTGGACCTGGACGCCTTCGTCCTCTTCTCCTCCACCGCCGGGACCTTCGGCGCCCCCGGTCAGGGCAACTACGCGGCGGCCAACGCCTACCTGGACGCGCTCGCCGAGCAGCGCCGGGCCGCCGGCCTGCCCGCCACCTCCATCGCCTGGGGCGCCTGGGACGGCGGCGGCATGGCCACCGACGACGCGGCCGTGCGGGCCCGGCTGGCCCGCACCGGAGTCCCGGCGATGCCGCCGGCGCAGGCACTCGCCGCGCTGGAGCGCTGCCTGGCGCAGGGCCACGGCGCGGTCTCGGTGGTCGACGTCGACTGGGAGCGCTTCGTCCCCGGCTTCACCGCGACCCGGCCCAGCCCGCTGCTCGCGGACCTTCCGGAGGCCGCCCCGGCCACCCCGGCCCGGGGCACCGCGACCGCCGCCGGGGACGAGGACGCCTCGGCCCCGCACCGGATGCGCGGGCTCTCCCGGCCCGAGGCCCGGACGGCGACCCTGGAACTGGTCCGGGAACACGTCGCGGCCGTGCTCGGCCACGCGGGCGCCGACGCCGTCGGCGAGACCAGGGCCTTCAAGGAGCTGGGCTTCGACTCGCTGACCGCCGTCGAGCTGCGCAACCGCCTGAGCGCCGCCACCGGCCTCAAGCTGCCCGCCAGCCTGGTCTACGACCACCCGACCCCGGCGGCGCTCGCCGACCGGCTCACCGACGAACTCCTCCCCGACACCGCCGAGTCCGGCACGGCCGGGCAGCTCCCCGCGACGGCGGCGGACGAGGACCCGATCGCGATCGTGGCCATGTCCTGCCGCTTCCCCGGCGGCGTGGACAGCCCCGAGGCCCTGTGGCGGCTGATCGCCGCCGAGGGCGACGTCGTCACCGGCCTGCCCACCGGCCGTGGCTGGGACCTCGACGCGCTCTACCACCCGGACCCGGACCGCAAGGGCACCTTCTACGCCCGCGAGGGCGGATTCCTGCACGAGGCGGGCGAGTTCGACGCCGCGTTCTTCGGCATCCCGCCGCGCGAGGCGCTCGCCATGGACCCGCAGCAGCGGCTGCTGCTGGAGACCTCCTGGGAGGCCTTCGAGCGGGCCGGCCTCGACCCGCAGTCCCTGCGCGGCAGCCGGACCGGCGTCTTCGTCGGCACCAACAGCAACGACTACGTGACCCTCCTCCAGCAGTCCGACGAGGACCTGGAGGGCTACCTGATGACCGGCAACGCCGGAAGCGTGCTGTCCGGCCGGCTCTCCTACTCCTTCGGTCTCGAGGGCCCGGCGGTGACGGTGGACACCGCCTGCTCCTCCTCACTGGTCGCGCTCCACCTGGCCGCGCAGTCGCTGCGCAACGGCGAGTGCTCGCTCGCCCTGGCCGGCGGCGTGGCCGTCATGTCGACGCCGGCCGCCTTCGTGGAGTTCAGCCGCCAGCGCGGCCTCGCCGAGGACGGCCGCTGCAAGGCCTTCGCGGCCTCGGCCGACGGGACGGGCTGGGGCGAGGGCGTCGGCATGCTGGTGCTGGAGCGCCTCTCCGACGCCGAGCGCAACGGACACCGGGTGCTGGCCGTCGTGCGCGGCTCCGCCGTCAACCAGGACGGTGCCAGCAACGGGCTGACCGCCCCCAACGGGCCGTCGCAGCAGCGGGTGATCCGCGCGGCGCTGGCCGGCGCCGGGCTGTCGGCCGCCGAGGTCGACGCCGTCGAGGCACACGGCACGGGCACGGTGCTGGGCGACCCGATCGAGGCGCAGGCGCTGCTGGCCACGTACGGGCAGGAGCGCACCGGGGACCCGCTCTGGCTCGGTTCGGTGAAGTCCAACCTGGGCCACACCCAGGCCGCCGCCGGTGTCGCGGGCCTCATCAAGATGGTCATGGCGATGCGGGAGGGCGTGCTGCCGCGCACCCTGCACGTCGACGAACCGACCCCCGAGGTCGACTGGACCTCCGGCGCCGTCGAGCTGCTGACCGAGGCGCGGCCCTGGCCGGAGCCCGGCCGACCCCGACGGTTCGGCGTGTCCGCCTTCGGCGTCAGCGGGACCAACGCGCACGTGATCGTCGAACAGGCCCCGGCCGACCTGCCGGACGCCGGACAGGCGGTGCACGAGGACTCCGGCGAGGACGGCCGGACGGTGCCCGTCGTGCTGTCCGCCCGGACCGGTGCCGCGCTGCGCGCCCAGGCCCGCCGACTGCTCGACCACCTGGACGCCGACCCCGGGCTGAGCCTGACCGACACCGCGCGGGCGCTGTCCACCGGGCGGACCGCCTTCGAGCACCGCGCCGCCGTGGTGGCGGACAGCCGCGACGCGCTCGGATCCGCCCTGCGGGCGCTGGCCGAGGGCGGTACGGCCGCCGGGCTGGTGACGGGTGCCGCCTCGGGCGGGAAGCTGGCGTTCCTGTTCACGGGGCAGGGGAGCCAGCGTCCGGGGATGGGACGTGAGCTGTACGAGGCGTACCCGGTGTTCGCGGACGCCTTCGACGCCGTGTGCACGCGGGTCGAACTTCCGCTGCGGGAGGCCGTGTTCGGTGAGGACGCTGCGGTTCTCGCCCGTACGGAGTTCACCCAGCTGGCGCTGTTCGCGGTGGAGACCGCGCTGTTCCGGCTGGTGGAGAGCTGGGGTGTGCGTCCGGACTTCCTGGTGGGCCACTCGATCGGTGAGATCGCGGCCGCCCACGTCGCGGGCGTGCTGTCGCTGGACGACGCGGTGGCGCTGGTGGCGGCTCGTGGCCGGCTGATGCAGGCGCTGCCGGAGGGTGGCGCGATGGTGGCGGTCAAGGCCTCCGAGGCCGAGGTGTTGCCGCTGCTGACCGCTCAGGTGAGCATCGCGGCCGTCAACGGGCCTTCCTCCGTGGTGATTTCCGGCGACGAGGATGAAGTCCTCGCCATCGCCGGGCAGTTCGAGAAGACCAAGCGGCTGAACGTCAGCCACGCGTTCCACTCCCCGCTGATGGACGGCATGCTGGCGGAGTTCCGGGCCGTCGCCGAGGGCCTGAGCTACGCCGAGCCGACGATTCCGGTGGTCTCCAACGTCACCGGCTCCGTCGCGACGGCCGAGGAGCTGTGCTCGCCCGAGTACTGGGTGCGGCACGTCCGCGAGGCCGTCCGCTTCGCCGACGGCATGCGGGCCCTCGAGTCCGAGGGTGTCACCACCTTTGTCGAGCTGGGCCCCGACGGTGTGCTGTCGGCCATGGGCCAGGAGTGCGTCGAGCAGGGCGTGTTCGCGCCCGCTCTGCGCGCCGAGCGCCCGGAGACTGCGACCGCCCTGGCCGCGCTCACCGAGCTGTACGTCGCCGGCCGGACGCCCGACTGGACGGCGCTGCTCGACCCGGCGCCGTCGGTGGCGGCCGCGCTCCCGACCTACGCCTTCCAACGCGAGCTGTACTGGCCCCGGCTGCCCGAGCCCCTGGTCGACGACCGGCTGAGCTACGGCATCGGCTGGGAGCGCACCGCCGACCGGTCCGCCGGTGCGGTGTCCGGCCGCTGGCTCGTCGTCTCCCCGGCCGACTGCGTGAACGGGAGCCTGGTCGCGGACTCGGTCGCGGCGCTGACGGAGCACGGTCTCGACGTACGGCACGTCACGCTGTCCGGCGAGGACACCGGCCGGCAGGCGCTGGCGGAGCTTCTGCGCGCCGAGGCCGACAGCGGTCTCGACGGCGTGTTCTCGCTGCTGGCGCTCGCCGACGAGGACGAGGCCGTTCCCGGGGCGACCCGTGGACTCGGCGGCACCCTCGGCCTGCTCCAGGCCCTGGGCGACGCCGGCCTCGAAGCGCCGCTGTGGGCGGCGACCTCCGGGGCGGTCACGGTCGACGGGACGGGTGACCGGCTGCGTTCGGCCGCCCAGGCGATGGTCTGGGGTCTGGGGCGCAGCGCGGGGCTGGAGCTGCCGGGTCGCTGGGGCGGTCTGGTGGACCTGCCCGAGGTGGTGGACCGGCGTGCCGGTGAGCGGCTGGTGTCGGTGCTGGCGGGTGTCGGCGGCGAGGACCAGGTCGCGGTCCGGGCGAGTGGTGTGTTCGTGCGTCGTCTGGCGCGGGTGTCGGCCGCGGGCGCGGGTGAGGCCTGGCGTCCGTCGGGCACCGTGCTGGTCACCGGTGGCACCGGTGCGCTGGGTGGGCACGTGGCCCGCTGGCTGGCGGTGAACGGTGCCGGTCATGTGGTGCTGACGAGCCGGCGCGGGCTGGAGGCCCCCGGGGCCGTCGAACTGCGGGACGAGCTGGCCGGGTTGGGCGTACAGGTGAGCGTGGTGGCCTGTGATGTGAGCGACCGTGCGGCGGTCTCGGAGCTGTTGGCGGAGTTCCCGGTGTCGGCCGTGGTGCACACGGCGGGTGTGCTGGACGACGGTGTGGTGGAGTCGCTGACGCCGGAGCGGTTCGCGGCGGTGCTGCGGGCCAAGGCCGAGTCGGCGCGCCTTCTGCACGAGTTGACGGCCGGGCTGGACCTGGACGCCTTCGTCCTCTTCTCCTCCACCGCCGGCGCCCTCGGGTCCGCCGGTCAGGGCAACTACGCGGCGGCCAATGCCTACCTGGACGCGCTCGCCGAGCAGCGCCGGGCCGCCGGCCTGCCCGCCACCTCCATCGCCTGGGGCCCCTGGGCGGGCTCCGGCATGGCCGCCGACGGCGGTGCCGTCGAGCAGCGCCTGCGCACCGCCGGTATCGCGCCGCTGGCCCCCGAGCGCGCCGTCGAGGCGCTGGCCCGGGCCGTCGCCCGGCCGGCCGCCGTCCGGGTCGTGCTCGACGTCGACTGGGAGCGCTACGTCGCGGCCGCCCCGACCGGCGCCCTGCTGTCCGGCCTGCCCGAGGTGCGCCGGGCGCTGTCCTCGGCGACCGCCCCGGCGGACGACTCCTCCTTCGCCGCCCGCCTGGCGGGCCTCGGGGAGGCGGAGCGGGCCCGGGTGCTGATCGACCTGGTCCGCGCCGAGGCCGCCACCGTCCTCGGCCACGACGGCCCGGACGCGGTCAGTGCGGACCGCGCCTTCCGCGACCTCGGCTTCGGCTCGCTCACCTCGGTGGAGCTGCGCAACCGGCTCGCCGCGGCGACCGGCCTGCGGCTGCCCGCGACCCTGGTCTTCGACCACCCGACCCCGCAGGCCCTCGCCCGTCACCTCGGCGACGAACTGCTCGGCACCGGCGCTGCGGCGCCGCTGCCGGCAATCCGTACCGGCGCCGCGGACGAGCCCATCGCGATCGTCGCCATGGCCTGCCGCTTCCCCGGCGGGGTCGAATCCCCGGAGGACCTCTGGCAGTTGGTGACGGACGGCCGGGACGGCATGACCGCCTTCCCGACCGACCGCGGCTGGGACCTCGACGCGCTCTACGACCCGGACCCCGAGCAGCCCGGCACCCACTACGCCCTGCGGGCCGGATTCCTCTCCGGCGCTACCGAGTTCGACGCCGACTTCTTCGGCATCAGCCCGCGCGAGGCGCTGGCGATGGACCCGCAGCAGCGCGTCCTGCTGGAGACCTCCTGGGAGGCCTTCGAGCGGGCCGGCCTCGACCCGGCCTCGGTGCGCGGCAGCCGGACCGGCGTCTTCATCGGCTCCAACGGCCAGGACTACGCGGCGCTGCTGCTCCAGGACCCGCAGAGCGTCGAGGGGTACATCGGCACCGGCAACGCCGGCAGCGTCGTGTCGGGCCGCATCGCCTACACCTTCGGTCTTGAGGGCCCGGCGGTGACGGTGGACACCGCCTGCTCGGCCTCGCTGGTCGCGCTCCACCTGGCCGCGCAGTCGCTGCGCAGCGGCGAGTGCTCGCTCGCCCTGGCCGGCGGTGCCACCGTGATGGCCACCCCGACCGCCTTCATCGAGTTCAGCCGCCAGCGCGGCCTGGCCGCCGACGGCCTGTGCAAGGCCTTCGCGGCCTCGGCCGACGGCACCGGCTGGGGCGAGGGCGTCGGCATGCTGGTGCTGGAGCGCCTCTCCGACGCGCAGCGCAACGGCCACCAGGTGCTGGCCGTCGTGCGCGGCAGCGCCGTCAACCAGGACGGTGCCAGCAACGGGCTGACCGCCCCGAACGGGCCGTCGCAGCAGCGGGTGATCCGCGAGGCGCTGGCCGATGCCCGACTGTCGGCCGCCGAGGTCGACGCCGTCGAGGCGCACGGCACCGGAACCACCCTCGGCGACCCGATCGAGGCCCAGGCCCTGCTGGCGACGTACGGGCAGGAGCGCAGCGGGGACCCGCTGTGGCTGGGCTCGGTGAAGTCCAACCTGGGCCACACCCAGGCCGCCGCCGGTGTGGCAGGCCTCATCAAGATGGTGATGGCGATGCGGGAGGGTGTGCTGCCGCAGACCCTGCACGTGGACGAGCCGTCCCCGCACATCGACTGGGCCTCCGGTGAGGTCCGGCTGCTGACCGAGGCCCGGCCGTGGCCGGAGACCGGTCGCCCGCGCCGGGCGGCGGTGTCGTCCTTCGGCATCAGCGGGACCAACGCCCACACGGTCATCGAGCAGGCCCCGGCGGTCGAGCCGGTCGAGCCGGTCGTGGCCGGGACCGAGGTCGAGCGGCCGGCCGGACCGGCCGTGCGACCGCTGCTGCTGTCCGGTGCCACGGAGCGGGCACTGCGCGACCAGGCGTCCCGGCTGCTGGAGCACGCCGACGCCCACCTGGACCAGGAGTCGGACCTCGGCGACCTCGCCCACGCGCTCGGTACGACGCGGGCCGGCCTGGCCCACCGGGCCGTGGTGGTCGCGGAGGACCTCGCCTCGTTCCGGGGCGGTCTGGCGGCGCTGGCCGAGGGCGGAACGGCCGCCGGGCTGATCACGGGCACGGCGGGTGCCGGGCGGACGGCGTTCCTGTTCACGGGACAGGGGAGCCAGCGGCCGGGCATGGGCCGGGAGCTGTACGAGGCCTTCCCGGTGTTCGCGGACGCCTTCGACGCCGTCTGCGCTCGGGTCGAACTGCCGCTGAAGGAAGCGGTGTTCGGGGAGGACGCATCCGTTCTCGCCCGTACCGAGTTCACCCAGGTCGCGCTCTTCGCGATCGAGACCGCGCTGTTCCGGCTGGTGGAGAGCTGGGGGGTTCGTCCGGACTTCCTGGTGGGCCACTCGATCGGTGAGATCGCGGCCGCCCACGTGGCCGGTGTGCTGTCGCTGGACGACGCCGTTGCCCTGGTGTCCGCTCGTGGCCGGCTGATGCAGGCGCTGCCGGAGGGTGGCGCGATGGTCGCGGTCAAGGCCACCGAGGCCGAGATCCTGCCGCTGCTCACGGACAACGTCAGTATCGCCGCCGTCAACGGTCCTTCCTCGGTGGTGATTTCCGGTGACGAGACCGAAGTGCTGGCGATCGCCGGGCAGTTCGAGAAGACCAAGCGTCTCAACGTCTCGCACGCCTTCCACTCCCCGCTGATGGACGGCATGCTGGACGACTTCCGCCGGGTGGCTGAGGGTCTGACCTACGCGGCGCCGCAGATCGCCGTGGTCTCCAACGTGACCGGCGCGCTCGCCACCGCCGAGCTGTGCTCGCCCGAGTACTGGGTCCAGCACGTGCGCCAGGCGGTCCGCTTCGCCGACGGTATGCGCGCCCTCGAAGCCGAGGGCGTGACCACGTACCTGGAGCTGGGCCCCGACGGTGTGCTCTCGGCCATGGGCCAGGAGTGCGTCGAGCAGGGCGTGTTCACCCCGGTGCTGCGTGCCGAGCGCCCGGAGGCGCAGACCGCGCTGACGGCCCTCGCGACCGCTCACGTCCACGGTGTCGCCGTGGACTGGCACGGTGTGCTCGCCGGTGCGGCTGCGCGCCGGGTCGAGCTGCCGACGTACGCCTTCCAACGCCAGCGCTACTGGCCGCAGGCGCCGACCGGCGCCCGGGCGGACGTCACCTCGGCCGGGCTGGTCTCGGCCGGGCACCCGCTGCTCGGTGCCGCCGTCGCCCTGGCCGACTCCGACGGCTACCTGTTCACCAGCCGTCTCTCGCTGGCGACCCACCCGTGGCTGGCGGACCACGCCATCATGGGCGCGGTCCTGCTGCCGGGCACGGCGTTCGTCGAGCTCGCCTTGCACGCCGGTGACCAGCTCGGCTGCGGCCGGCTGGACGAGCTGACGCTGGAGGCGCCGCTGGTGCTTCCCGCCCGGGGCGGTGTCGTCCTCCAGCTCACGGTGGAGGCCCAGGACGATTCCGGGCGGCGGCAGTTGGCCGTGCACTCGCGTGCCGGGGACGCCTCCGACGAGCAGCCGTGGACCAGGAACGCGACCGGCGCGCTGTCGGCGCAGGAGCCGACCGCCGGTGTCGAGCTGACGGAGTGGCCGCCGCAGGGCGCCGAGCGGGCCGAACTGGGCGACCTCTACGAGCGGTTCGCCGCGCGCGGCTTCGCCTACGGTGCGGTCTTCCAGGGCCTGCGGTCCGCCTGGGTGCGCGGCGAGGAGGTGTTCGCGGAGGTGTCGCTGCCCGGCGAGCGGGCCGGGGACGGGGCGGCCTTCGGCCTGCACCCGGCGGTGCTGGACGCCGCGCTGCACGGAGCCTTCCTGCGGCACGCGGACGACACCGAGGGGCGGCTGCCGTTCTCGTGGACCGGCGTCTCGCTCCACGCGACCGGTGCGTCGAGCGTCCGGGTGCACCTGGCCCCGGCCGGTGCGGACGGTACGGCCATCACGGTCGCGGACGCCGCCGGGCGGCCGGTCGCCACGGTGGAGTCGCTGGTGGCGCGTCCGGTCTCGGCCGACGCCATCGCGGAGGCGAACGACGCCTTCCGGGACTCGCTGTTCCGCCTGGAGTGGACCCCGGTCACCGTCACCGGTACGCCGGAGACGAGTGGTTGGGCCGTGCTCGGCGCGACCGATCTGCCGGTGCTGGACGGCGTGTGGCAGGTGGCGGATGTGGCCGCGCTGGCGGCGGCGGTGGACGAGGGTGCCGTGGTGCCCGAGGTCGTGGTCGCGGTCGTGGACGGCGCTGCCGATGGTGGCGTTGGCGGCGGGGTCGCGGTGGTGGCCCGGTCGGTGGTGGCGCGGGTGTTGGAGCTGGTGCGTGGCTGGCTGGCGGAGGAGCGGTTCGCCGCTTCGCGGCTGGTGGTGGTGACGCGTGGTGCGGTGGCGGTGGGTGCGGGGGAGAGCCCGGACCTGGCGGTGGCGGCGGTGTGGGGTCTGGTGCGTTCGGCGCAGACGGAGAACCCGGGCCGGCTGGTGCTGGTGGACGTGGACGGTGCGGCGGAGTCGCTCGCGACTCTGGGCGCCGCCCTGGCCGCAGGCGAGCCCCAACTCGTCCTGCGCGAAGGCGCGGTGCTCGCTCCGAGGCTCGCCCGCGGGGCCACCGGTGACGCGCTGGCGGTGCCCGCGGGCGCCCCGGCCTGGCGGCTGGACGCGATCGAGCGCGGCACCCTGGAGCACCTGGTGCTCCGGCCGGCCGACGACGCCACGGCGCCGCTGGCCGCCCACGAGGTCCGGGTCGCGGTCCGCGCGGCCGGCCTCAACTTCCGCGACGTCCTGATCCCGCTGGGCATGTACCCCGACAGCGCGGCCCGGATGGGCAGCGAGGGTGCGGGCGTCGTCCTGGAGGTCGGTGCAGACGTGACCGGCCTGGCCCCGGGCGACCGGGTGATGGGCCTGCTGACCGGCTGCTTCGGACCGGTGGCCGTGACGGACCACCGCATGCTCACCCACATCCCCGACGGCTGGTCGTACGTCCAGGCCGCCTCCGTCCCGATGGTGTTCCTGACGGCGTACTACGCGTTGGTGGACCTGGGCAGCCTGCGGGCGGGTGAGCGGGTGCTGGTGCACGCCGCCGCCGGTGGTGTCGGGATGGCCGCGGTGCAGCTGGCCCGGCACCTGGGTGCCGAGGTGTTCGGTACGGCGAGCCCGGGCAAGTGGGAGGCCCTGCGGGCCTCGGGTCTGGACGACGCGCACATCGCCAACTCCCGGACCCTGGACTTCGAGGGCGCGTTCCTGGCGGCCACCGACGGCGTCGGCATGGATGTCGTATTGGACTCCCTGTCGGGTGAGTTCGTCGACGCCTCGCTGCGGCTGCTGCCGCGCGGCGGGCGCTTCCTGGAGATGGGCAAGACCGACAAGCGGGACCCGCAGGTGGTCGCGGCCGACCACGAGGGCGTGCGCTACCAGGCGTTCGATCTGATCGAGGCCGGTCCGGAGCGGATCGGTGTGATGCTGGCGCATCTGGTGGAGCTGTTCGGGCAGGGGGCGTTGGTGCCGCTGCCCACGGTGTCGTGGGATGTGCGGCGGGCGCCGGAGGCGTTCCGCTTCCTGGGCCAGGCGCGGCATGTCGGCAAGGTCGTCCTGACGGTGCCCTCGCCCGCCGCGGGCACGGTGCTGGTCACGGGTGGTACGGGTGGTCTGGGCTCGCTGGTGGCCCGGCACCTGGTCACGGTGCACGGGGTGCGGAGCCTGGTACTGACCAGCCGTCGCGGCCTGGAGGCGCCGGGCGCTGCCGAACTGCGGGACGAGCTGGCCGACTTGGGTGCCGAGGCGGAGATCGTCGCGTGCGACGTGACCGACCGCGACGCCGTCGCGGCGCTGCTGGACGGCCGGACGCTGTCGGCCGTGGTCCACACGGCGGGCGTCCTGGATGACGGTCTGGTGTCCTCGCTGACCCCGGAGCGGCTGGACGCGGTCCTGCGGCCGAAGGTCGACGCGGCCTGGCACCTGCACGAGCTCACCCTCGGCCAGGACCTCACCGACTTCGTCCTCTTCTCCTCCGTCTCCGCGCTGTTCGGCACGGGCGGCCAGGGCAACTACGCCGCGGCGAACGTCTTCCTGGACGCGCTGGCGCAGCACCGCGCGGCGCTGGGCCTGCCCGCGACCTCGATGGCCTGGGGCCCCTGGGCCCACGAGGGCGGCATGCTCGGCCGGCTCGACGACGCCGAGGTGCGCCGGATGAGCAGGGGCGGGGTGCCGCCGCTGGGCGCGGAGGAGGGCCTGGCGCTCTTCGACGCGGCCCGCGCCGGTGTCGAACCGGCCGTGCTGCCGGTCCGCCTCGACCTGCCCGCGCTGCGGGCCCAGGCGAGGACGACTCCGCCTCCCGCGTACCTGCGCGGCCTGGTCCGGGCCACGGTCCGGCGGGCCGTGGCCGGCGGCACGGCCGCCGCGGGCTCGTCGCTCGCGGTGCGCCTGGACGGCCTGGACGGCGCCGAGCGGCACGCCCTGCTGCTGGACCTGGTCCGGACGCAGGTGGCGGCCGTCCTCGGACACGGCACGGCGGAGGCCGTCGTCGCCGACCGCGCGTTCAAGGACCTCGGCTTCGACTCGCTGACCTCGGTCGAGCTGCGCAACCGCCTCAACACGGCCACCGGCCTGCGGCTGCCCGCCACCCTGGTCTTCGACCACCCGAACCCCGCCGCGCTCGCGGACCACCTGCTGGGCGAGCTCCTCGGCGCCCGGCCGGCGGCGAAGCCCGTCGCGGTGGCCGTCCGGACGGCGGGCGCGGACGAGGACCCGATCGCGATCGTCGCCATGGCCTGCCGTTTCCCGGGCGGTGTCCGCACCCCCGAGGAGCTGTGGCAGCTGGTCGCCACCGGCACCGACGCGGTCGGCGCGCTGCCGACCGACCGCGGCTGGGACCTGAGCGCCCTGGCCGCCGTCGAGAGCGGCACCCAGCAGGCCCGCGAGGGCGGGTTCCTGTACGACGCGGACCGCTTCGACGCCGCGTTCTTCGGGATCTCGCCGCGTGAGGCCCTCGCCATGGACCCGCAGCAGCGCCTGCTGCTGGAGACCTCCTGGGAGGCCTTCGAGCGCGCGGGCATCGACCCGTCCTCGATGAAGGGCAGCCAGACGGGCGTCTTCGTCGGCGCCTCCTCGCACGGCTACGCGACCGGGCAGGGCGTCGACCAGGCGGGCCTCCAGGGCCACCTGCTGACCGGCAACGCCACCTCGGTGGCCTCCGGCCGACTCGCCTACACCTTCGGGCTGGAAGGCCCGGCGGTCACCGTCGACACGGCCTGCTCCTCCTCGCTGGTCGCGCTGCACTGGGCCGCCCAGGCGCTGCGCAGCGGCGAGTGCACGATGGCCCTCGCGGGCGGCGTGACGGTGATGGCCGGCCCGAGCATGTTCCTGGAGATGGGCCGCCAGGGCGGTCTCGCCTCGGACGGCCGCTGCAAGGCCTTCTCGGCGGACGCCGACGGCACCGGCTGGGCCGAGGGCGCGGGCGTGCTGCTGCTGGAGCGGCTGTCGGACGCCGAGCGCAACGGGCACCCGGTGCTCGCGGTGGTGCGTGGCAGCGCGATCAACCAGGACGGTGCCAGCAACGGCCTCACCGCCCCCAACGGCCCCGCGCAGCAGCGGGTCATCCGCCAGGCCCTGGCCAACGCCGGGCTGTCGGCCGGCGAGATCGACGCGGTCGAGGCGCACGGCACCGGGACCGCGCTGGGCGACCCGATCGAGGCCCAGGCGCTGCTGGCCACCTACGGGCAGGAGCGCGGCGGCGACCGCCCGCTCTGGCTGGGCTCGCTGAAGTCCAACATCGGCCACGCCCAGGCGGCGGCCGGCGTGGCGGGCGTCATCAAGACGGTGATGGCCCTCCGGGTCGGCGTGCTGCCCAAGACCCTGCACGTGACCGAACGTTCGCCGAAGGTCGACTGGTCGGCGGGCGCGGTGGAACTGCTGACCGAGGCCCGGGACTGGCCGGAGACCGGGCGTCCGCGTCGCGCGGCCGTCTCCTCCTTCGGTATCAGCGGCACCAACGCCCACACGATCATCGAGCAGGCGGACGTGCCCGGCCGCACCCCGGCCGAGCCGGTGGAGCCCGTGCAGGCGGCGGACGCCGTCCTGCCGTGGGTGCTGTCGGCGCGCAGCGAGCAGGCCCTGGCCGACCAGGCGCAGCGACTGCTGGCCCACTGGGAGGAGCATGACGACCTGCGGGCCGCCGACATCGCCCACTCCCTGACGGCCGGGCGCAGCACCTTCGAGCACCGGGCCGTCGTGATCGGCCGGGACCGTACGGAGTTCCTGGACGGTCTGACCGCCCTGGCCGCCGGGCGGAGTTCCGCCCGCGTGGTGGAGGGCATGTCCGAGGGCGGGAAGCTGGCCTTCCTGTTCACCGGTCAGGGCAGCCAGCGGCCTGGCATGGGCCGGGAGCTGTACGAGGCCTACCCGGTGTTCGCGGACGCGTTCGACGCGGTCTGCGAGCGGGTCGAACTGCCGCTGAAGGAGGCGGTGTTCGGTGAGGACGCTGCGGTTCTCGCCCGTACGGAGTTCACCCAGCTGGCGCTGTTCGCGGTGGAGACCGCGCTGTTCCGCCTGCTGGAGAGCTGGGGCGTGCGCCCGGACTTCCTGGTCGGCCACTCGATCGGCGAGCTGGTCGCCGCGCACGTCGCCGGGGTGCTGTCGCTGGACGACGCGGTGGCGCTGGTCGCGGCCCGCGGTCGGCTGATGCAGGCGCTGCCGGAGGGTGGCGCGATGGTGGCGGTCAAGGCCGCCGAGGCGGACGTCCTGCCGCTGCTCACCGAGAACGTGAGCATCGCGGCGATCAACGGCCCGACGTCCGTGGTGGTTTCGGGCGACGAGGATGAAGTCCTCGCGATCGCCGGGAAGTTCGAGAAGACCAAGAGGCTGAGCGTCTCGCACGCGTTCCACTCGCCGCTGATGGACGGGATGTTGGACGACTTCCGTCGCGTGGCGGAGGGCCTGTCCTATGCGGCGCCGCGCATCCCGGTCGTGTCGAACGTGACGGGTGCCCCGGCGAGCGCCGAGGAGCTGTGCTCGCCCGAGTACTGGGTGCGCCACGTGCGCCAGGCGGTCCGCTTCGCCGACGGCATGCGGACCCTGGAGACCCAGGGCGTGACCACGTACCTGGAGCTGGGCCCGGACGGTGTGCTCTCGGCGATGGGCCAGGAGTGCGTCGAGCAGGGCGTGTTCACCCCGGCTCTGCGCGCCGGGCGCGCGGAGGCCCGGACGGTGGTCGGTGCGGCGGCCCTGGCGCATGTGCGGGGTGCCGCCGTCGACTGGACGGCCGTCCGGGGCCGGGACACCGGTGCTCGGCGGGTGGAGCTGCCCACGTACGCGTTCGACCGGCAGAGCTACTGGCTGCAGAGCTCTTCGGCGCCGGAGGCCGGGCCGGCCGGTACGGGCGGTATGGGCGGTGCGACCCAGCAGGCCGACGGCTGGTTCTGGGACGCCGTCGAGCAGGAGGACGTGCACTCCCTGGCCGACGCCCTGGACTCCGGGGACGACGACCTGCGCTCCTCGCTCGGCACGGTGCTGCCGGTGCTGTCCGAGTGGCGTCGTCGCCGGACGGCGGAGTCCACCGTCGACGGCTGGCGCTACCGGGTCGAGTGGAAGCCCCTGCCGGAGGCCACCGCGACTGTTCCGTCCGGTGCGTGGCTGGTGGTGGCGGAGGACGTTTCGGCCGCGTCGGTGGTGGCGTGTGCGGGGGCGTTGTCGGGTCGTGGTGTGTCGGTGCGGTTGGTGGGTTCGGCCGGGCTGTCGCGTGCGGAGCTGGCGGCTGCGGTGACTGCGGCTGCCGGCGCCCCGGTGGCGGGTGTGCTGGGTGTGGTGTCGGACGGGGGCGCCGCGCTGACGCTGGTGCAGGCCCTCGGTGACGCC
The DNA here is from genome assembly GCF_043201735.1 of Kitasatospora sp. NPDC048286. Classification (NCBI taxonomy): domain Bacteria; kingdom Bacillati; phylum Actinomycetota; class Actinomycetes; order Kitasatosporales; family Streptomycetaceae; genus Kitasatospora; species Kitasatospora sp. NPDC048286. Next base: position 606,581 of record NZ_JBICZE010000004.1, on the reverse strand, counting down.
GGTGTCGGTGCGCCGTTGTGGTTGGCGACCGGCGGTGCGGTGTCGACGGGTCGTGCGGATGCGCTGCGTGACGCGGCGCAGGCGCAGGTGTGGGGTCTGGGCCGGGTCGTCGCGCTGGAGCACCCGGAGCGTTGGGGTGGTCTGGTCGACCTGCCGGAGGTGCTGGACGAGCGGGCGCAGGGCCGACTGCTGTCGGTGCTGGCCGGCCTGGGCGACGAGGACCAGCTCGCGGTACGCGCGAACGGCGTGTTCGTGCGCCGACTCGTCCGGGCCGACCGGGCCGAGGGCCCGGGCTGGGCACCGCGCGGCACCGTCCTGGTCACCGGCGGCACGGGCGCGCTGGGCGCGCACGTCGCCCGCTGGCTGGTCGCCAACGGCGCCGAGCACGTGGTGCTCACCAGCCGCCGCGGCCTGGACGCCCCGGGCGCGGTGGAACTGCGCGACGAACTGACCGCGCTCGGCGCCCGGGCCACCGTCGCCGCCTGCGACGTGAGCGACCGTACGGCCGTCGAGGCACTGCTCGCCGAGCACGCCTTCACCGCCGTCGTCCACGCCGCCGGCGCCACCGCGTCCGCGCCGCTCGCCGAGACGGCGCCGGCGGACTTCGCCGCGGTGGTGGCCGCCAAGGTGTCCGGTGCGGCGCACCTGGACGAACTGCTGGGCGACACCGAACTGGACGCCTTCGTCCTCTTCTCCTCCATCGCCGGCGTCTGGGGCAGCGGCGGGCAGGCCGGCTACTCGGCCGCCAACGCCTACCTGGACGCCCTGGCCGAGCGGCGCCGCTCGCGCGGCCTGGCCGCCACGGCGATCGCCTGGGGCCCCTGGGCGGGCTCCGGGATGGCCACCGAGGCCGACGCGGAGGAGCAGCTGCGCCGCCGCGGACTGAACGGCATGACCCAGGAGTTGGCGACCGAGGCGCTGGCCCGCGCGATCGGCGGCGAGCCGTCGGTCACCGTGGCCGACGTCGACTGGGAGCGCTTCGCCCCCGGCTACACGGCGCTGCGCCGCAGCCCGCTGATCGGCGACCTGCCGGAGGTCCGGCTGGCCCTCGCGGCCGACGAGGCCGACGGCGGGGCGTCCGAGGGCACCGACGCGGCGGCCGAACTGCGGGCCCGGCTGGCCGGGTCGACCGACGGGGAGCGGCGGCAGGCGCTGCTCGACCTGGTCCGCGGCACCGTGGCGGAGGCCCTCGGGCACGCCTCGGCGGCCGAGGTCAGGGCCGACCGCTCGTTCAAGGACCTCGGGTTCGACTCCCTCACCGCGGTCGAGCTGCGCAACCGGCTCACCGCGGCCACCGGTCGGCGACTGCCGGCCACCCTGGTCTTCGACCACCCCACACCGAGGGCGCTCGCGGACCACCTCACCGCGGAACTGTTCCCGGCGGGCGGTGACGCGGCCGGCCCCGAAGGCGGGGAGGCGCGGATCCGCCAGGCGCTGGCCACGGTCCCGCTGTCCCGACTCCGGGAGGCCGGAGTGCTGGACATCCTGCTGGATATCGCCGGTTTGCACGACGACGTCCAGGAATCGGACGGCTCGGACGGAGAGGAGAGCGCGGCATCCATCGACGAGATGGACGTCGACAGCCTGATCCAGATGGCGTTCGAGAACACCGATTCCGATTCCTGACGATTTTTGCGAGAAGTGTGGAGCACATGATGGCCTCGTCCAACGACAAGATGCTTGAGGCGCTTCGTGCGTCGCTGAAGGAGACCGAGCGACTCCGGCAGCAGAACCGGCAACTCCAGGCCGCGTCCCGGGAGCCGATCGCGATCGTCGCGATGAGCTGCCGCTTCCCCGGCGGGGTGCGCACCCCCGAGGAGCTGTGGCAGCTGGTCGCCGACGGCGGCGACGCGATCTCCGTCTTCCCCGAGGACCGCGGCTGGGACACCGAGGGCGTGTACCACCCGGACCCGGCGAACTACGGGACGACCTACTCCCGCGAGGGCGGCTTCCTCGCCGACGCGGGGCGCTTCGACGCGGACTTCTTCGGCATCTCGCCGCGCGAGGCCCTCGCCATGGACCCGCAGCAGCGGCTGCTGCTGGAGACGTCCTGGGAGGCCTTCGAGCGGGCCGGCATCGACCCGGCCGGGCTGAAGGGCAGCCAGGCCGGCGTGTTCGTCGGCGCGGCCTCCTCGGGCTACGCGTCCTCGCTGCGCGCCGTGCCGGAGGGGCTGGAGGGCCACCTGCTGACCGGCAACGCGGGCAGTGTGGTCTCCGGCCGGCTGGCCTACTCCTTCGGGCTCGAGGGACCGGCGGTCACCGTGGACACCGCCTGCTCCTCCTCGCTGGTCGCCCTGCACCTGGCGGTCCAGGCCCTGCGCGGCGGCGAATGCACGCTCGCCCTGGCCGGCGGCGTCACGGTGATGGCCACCCCGGACACCTTCATCGAGTTCAGCCGCCAGCGGGGCCTGTCCGCCGACGGCCGCTGCAAGTCCTTCGCCGCGGCGGCGGACGGCACCGGCTGGTCCGAGGGCGTCGGCATGATCCTGCTGGAGCGCCTCTCCGACGCCCGCCGCCTCGGGCACCCGGTGCTGGCCGTCGTCCGCGGCACCGCCGTCAACCAGGACGGTGCCAGCAACGGCCTCACCGCCCCCAACGGCCCCGCCCAGCAGCGCGTCATCCGCCAGGCCCTCGCCAACGCCCGCCTCTCCGGCGACCAGGTCGACGCCGTCGAGGCGCACGGCACCGGCACGGTGCTCGGCGACCCGATCGAGGCCCAGGCGCTGCTCGCCACCTACGGCCAGGACCGGCCGGAGGGGCAGCCGCTGTGGCTGGGCTCGCTGAAGTCCAACCTCGGCCACACCCAGGCCGCCGCCGGTGTCGCCGGCGTCATGAAGATGGTCATGGCGATCCGCGCCGGGGTGCTCCCGCAGACCCTGCACGTGGACGAACCCTCGCCGAAGGTCGACTGGGCCGCGGGCTCCGTCGAACTGCTCACCGAGGCCAGGGACTGGCCGGCGACCGGCCACCCGCGCCGGGCCGGCGTCTCCGCCTTCGGCGTCAGCGGCACCAACGCGCACGCCATCATCGAGCAGGCCGCGCCGGTCGCCGACGGCGACGAGCCGGCCCCCGTCGCGGGCCCCGGCGCGCTCCCCGCCGGCACGCCCGTCCCGTGGGTCCTGTCCGCCCGCACCGAGAAGGCGCTGCGCGCCCAGGCCGGGCGCCTGCGCGACTGGGTCGACGCCCACCCCGACGCCCACCCGGCCTCCGTGGCCGCCTCGTTGGCCGCCTCCCGGGCCTCCCTGGAGCACCGCGCGGTGCTGCTGGTCGACGGGCCGGAGGCGGCCGAGCGCGCGCTGGCGGCCTTCGCCGAGGGCGCGGACGAGCCGGCCGCGGCGCGCGGCACGGCGGACGAGGCCCGGACGGCCTTCCTGTTCACCGGGCAGGGCAGCCAGCGACTCGGCATGGGGCGCGAGCTGTACGACGCCTTCCCGGTGTTCGCCGAGGCCTTCGACGCGGTGTGTTCGCGGGTCGAACTGCCGCTGAAGGAAGCGGTGTTCGGGGAGGACGCTGCGGTCCTGGCCCGGACCGAGTTCACGCAGCCGGCGCTGTTCGCGGTGGAGACCGCGCTGTTCCGGCTGTACGAGAGCTGGGGGGTCCGTCCGGACTTCCTGGTCGGCCACTCGATCGGCGAACTGGTCGCCGCGCACGTCGCCGGGGTGCTGTCGCTGGACGACGCGGTGGCCCTGGTGGCGGCGCGTGGCCGGCTGATGCAGGCGCTGCCCGAGGGTGGCGCGATGGTGGCGGTGAAGGCCACCGAGGCCGAGGTGCTGCCGCTGCTGACCGCTCAGGTGAGCATCGCGGCCGTCAACGGTCCTTCCTCCGTGGTGATTTCGGGCGACGAGGCCGAAGTGCTCGCGATCGCCGGGCAGTTCGAGAAGACCAAGCGTCTCAACGTCTCGCACGCCTTCCACTCCCCGCTGATGGACGGCATGCTGGACGACTTCCGCCGGATCGCGGAGGGCCTGACGTACAGCGCCCCGCGCATCCCGGTCGTCTCCAACGTCACCGGCGCCCTCGCCACCGCCGAGGAGCTGTGCTCGCCCGAGTACTGGGTGCGCCACGTCCGCGAGGCCGTCCGCTTTGCCGACGGCATGCGGGCCCTGGAGGCCCAGGGCGTCAGCGTCTTCGTCGAGCTCGGCCCCGACGGCGTGCTGTCCGCGCTGGGCGAGCACGGTGTCCGCGTCCCCGCGCTGCGGGCCGGCCGGCCCGAGGCCCGGACCGCGCTGACCGCGCTCGCCACCGCCTACGCGCACGGCGTCCCCGTCGACTGGCAGGCCCTGCTCACCGGACCGGACACCCGGCGGGTCGACCTGCCGACCTACGCCTTCCAGCACGAGTGGTTCTGGCTGGAGACCGGCCGCACCGCCGTCCCGACCGCCGACGCGGCGGCCCGCGACAACGACGCCGAGCAGCTCGACGCCCGGTTCTGGGAGGCCGTCGAGCAGCAGGACCTGCGCTCGCTCGCCACCGCCCTGGACCTGGACCAGGCGGAGCTGGACGCCTCCGCCGACGCGCTCGCGCCCGCCCTGCCCGTCCTGTCGCACTGGCACCGGCAGCGCCGCGCCCGCTCCACCGTGGACGGCTGGCGCTACCGCGCCGCGTGGAACCCGCTCACCGACCTGCCGACCGCCGAACTCTCCGGCACCTGGCTGCTCGTCCACCCGGAGGGCGGCGGCGAGGACGGCTGGACCACCGCCGTCGCGGAGGCCCTGGAGAGATACGGCACCCACGTCCTGAGGCTGCCCGTACCGTCCGGCGCGCTCGACCGGGCCGCGCTGGCCGAGCGGCTGCGCGCTGCCGTCGAGGACCCGGCCGCACTGACCGGCGTCCTGTCGCTGCTGGCCCTCGGGACCGGCTCGCACCCCGAGCACCCCGTGCTGACCGCCGGCCTGGCCGACAGCCTCGCGCTGGTGCAGGCGCTGGGTGACGCGGGTGTGGGGGCGCCGTTGTGGTTGGCGTCGCGGGGTGCGGTGTCGGTCGGTCGTGCCGACCGGGTGAGCAGTGCGGTGCAGGCGCAGGTCTGGGGTCTGGGCCGGGTGGTGGCGCTGGAGGCGCCGGAGCGTTGGGGTGGTCTGGTCGACCTGCCCGAGGTGCTGGATGCCCGGGCGCGGGGCCGGTTGGCCGCTGTGCTGGCGGGTGTGGACGGTGAGGATCAGGTCGCGGTGCGCGCCTCGGGCGTGTTCGTGCGTCGTCTGGTGCGGGCCGGTCGCTCGGGTGAGGTGGCGGGTTCGTGGTCGCCGCGTGGCACGGTGCTGGTCACGGGCGGTACGGGTGCGCTGGGTGCGCGGGTGGCGCGCTGGTTGGCGGACAACGGTGCCGGGCACCTGGTGCTGACCAGCCGTCGGGGTCCGGAGGCCCCGGGTGCGGTCGAGCTGCGCGAGGAGCTGGTCGCGTCGGGTGTCGAGGTGACCGTCGCCGCGTGTGACGTCGCCGACCGTACGGCCGTCGAAGCGCTGCTCGCCGAGCACGAGTTCACCGCCGTCGTCCACACCGCGGGCGTCAACCACCTCGCGCTGCTCCCGGACGCGCGGCCGGAGGAGTTCGCCGACGTCCTCGCCGCCAAGGCGGGCGGCGCCGCCCACCTGGACGAGCTGCTCGGCGACACCGAGCTGGACGCCTTCGTCCTCTTCTCCTCGATCTCCGGCATCTGGGGCAGCGGCGGGCAGGCCGCCTACGCGGCCGCCAACGCCTACCTCGACGCGCTCGCCGAGCAGCGCCGTGCCCGCGGCCTGGCCGCCACCGCCGTCGCCTGGGGCCCCTGGGCCGACGGCGGCATGGCCGCCGAGGACGACGCGGAGGAGCAGCTGCGCCGCCGCGGCCTGCCCGTGATGGCCCCCGAACTGGCGATCGCCGCCCTGGCGCAGGCGCTCGACCACGACGAGACCGCGCTGACCGTCGCCGACGTCGACTGGGCGCGCTTCGCCCCGGTCTTCACCGCCGGCCGCAACCGCCCGCTGATCGCCGACCTCCCCGAGGTCCGCGGCCTGGCCACCACGGCCGCCCCGCAGGAGGGCCCGGCCGAAGCCGCCTCCCCCTGGGCCGCACGGGTCGCCGGCCTCTCCCCGCTGGACCGCGGGCGCGTCCTGGAGGAGCTGGTGCGCGACGCCGTCGCCGCCGTCCTCGGACACAGCGGCGCGGAGGCCATCGACCCCGGCCGGGCGTTCAAGGACCTCGGCTTCGACTCGCTGACCGCCGTCGAGCTGCGCAACCGCCTCAACACGGCCACCGGACTGACCCTGCCGGCCACTCTGGTCTTCGACCACCCGACCGCCGCCGCCCTCGGCGCCCACCTCGGCGCCGAACTGCTCGGCACCGACACCGGGGCGCAGGCCCCCGCCGTGCCGCAGGCGGCCGACGACGAGCCCATCGCCATCATCGGCATGGCCTGCCGCTACCCCGGCGGCGTCACCTCGCCCGAGGGCCTGTGGCAGCTCGTGCTCGACGGCTCCGACGCCGTCGGGGACTTCCCGACCGACCGCGGCTGGGACCTCGGCGCCGTGGGCAGCGCCCTCGGCGGAGAGCGGGAGACCTCCTACGCGCGCTGCGGCGGCTTCCTGCACGGCGCGAGCGAGTTCGACCCGGCGTTCTTCGGCATCTCGCCGCGCGAGGCGCTCGCCATGGACCCGCAGCAGCGCCTGCTGCTGGAAACCTCCTGGGAGGCCTTCGAGCGCGCCGGCATCACCCCCGGATCGGTGCGCGGCACGGCCACCGGCGTCTTCGCCGGCACCAACAGCCAGGACTACGCCGCCCTGCTGGCCGGCCAGGAGTCCAGCGAGGGACACCTCGCCACCGGCACCGCCGCCAGCGTGGTCTCCGGCCGCCTGGCCTACACCTTCGGTCTTGAGGGCCCGGCGGTCACCGTCGACACGGCCTGCTCCTCCTCGCTGGTCGCCCTGCACCTGGCCGCCCAGGCCCTGCGCAACGGCGAGTGCACCATGGCGCTGGCCGGCGGCGTCGTCGTGATGGCCACCCCCGGCACCTTCGTCGAGTTCAGCAAGCAGCGCGGGCTGGCCGCCGACGGCCGCTGCAAGGCCTTCGCGGCCTCGGCCGACGGTACCGGCTGGGGCGAGGGCGCGGGCATGCTCCTGCTGGAGCGCCTCTCCGACGCCCGCCGCAACGGCCACCAGGTGCTGGCGGTCGTGCGCGGTTCGGCGATCAACCAGGACGGTGCCAGCAACGGCCTCACCGCCCCCAACGGCCCCGCCCAGCAGCGGGTCATCCGCGCCGCGCTGGCCGGCGCCGGACTGACGGCCGACGAGGTCGACGCCGTCGAGGCGCACGGCACCGGCACCCGACTGGGCGACCCGATCGAGGCCCAGGCCCTGCTCGCCACCTACGGTCAGGAGCGCAGCGGCGAGCCGCTGTGGCTCGGCTCCCTCAAGTCCAACATCGGCCACACCCAGTCGGCTTCGGGCGTCGGCGGCGTCATCAAGATGGTGATGGCGATGCGGCACGGTGTGCTGCCGCGCACCCTGCACGTCGACGAGCCCACCCCCCACGTGGACTGGTCGGCGGGCGCCGTCGAGCTGCTGACGGAGACGCGGAACTGGCCCGAGACGGCGCACCCGCGCCGGGCCGGCGTCTCCTCCTTCGGCATGAGCGGCACCAACGCCCACGTCATCCTCGAACAGGCCGCCGACGAGCCGGCGGACACCGACCCGCAGGCCGCGCCGGCGACGCACGGCGACGCGCCGGTGCTCTGGGCCCTGTCGGGCCGTACCCCGGACGCCCTCGCCGCCCAGGCCGGACGCCTCCGCACCCACCTGGAGACCCGGCCGGACGTCCCGGCCACCGACCTCGGGTACTCGCTCGCGGCCACCCGTACCCACCACGAGCACCGCGCCGTCCTGCTCGGCGACGGCCGGACGGCCCTGCTCGACGGCCTCGGCGCGCTCGCCGAGCACGCCGACCGGACCGGACTCGTCCGGGGCGTCGCCTCGGGCGGCAAGCTGGCGTTCCTGTTCACGGGGCAGGGCAGCCAGCGGCCGGGCATGGGGCGTGAGCTGTACGACGCCTTCCCGGTGTTCGCCGACGCCTTCGACGCCGTCTGCGCCCGGGTGGAACTGCCGCTGCGCGACGCCGTGTTCGGCGAGGACGCTGACGTTCTCGCCCGCACGGAGTTCACCCAGGTGGCGCTGTTCGCCGTCGAGGTTTCGCTGTTCCGTCTCTTCGAGAGCTGGGGTGTCCGTCCGGACGTCCTGGTCGGGCACTCGGTGGGCGAGCTGGCGGCTGCGCACGTCGCGGGCGTCCTGTCGCTGGACGACGCCGTCACGCTGGTCGCGGCTCGTGGCCGGCTGATGCAGGCGCTGCCCGAGGGTGGCGCGATGGTGGCGGTCAAGGCCACCGAGGCCGAGATCCTGCCGCTGCTCACGGGCAACGTCAGCATCGCCGCCATCAACGGGCCTTCCTCCGTGGTGATTTCCGGGGACGAGTCCGAAGTGCTGGCGATCGCCGCGCAGTTCGAGAAGACCAAGCGGCTGAGCGTTTCGCACGCGTTCCACTCGCCGCTGATGGACGGCATGCTGGACGACTTCCGCCGGGTGGCGGAGGGGCTGACCTACGCGGCGCCGCAGATCGCCGTGGTCTCCAACGTGACCGGTGCCCTGGCCGCCGCCGAGGAGCTGTGCTCGCCCGAGTACTGGGTGCGGCACGTCCGCCAGGCGGTTCGCTTCGCCGACGGCATGAGCGCCCTCGAAGTCGAGGGCGTGACCACGTACCTGGAGCTGGGCCCGGACGGTGTCCTCACCGCGATGGCCCAGGAGTGCGTCAGCGGCGGCGAGTTCGCCTCCGCCCTGCGCCGCGACCGCGCGGAGACGCAGACCGTCGTCACCGCCCTCGCCGTGGCGCACGTCAACGGCGCCGAGCTCGACCTGACCTCCTACTTCGGCTCCGGCAACCACCGGGTCGAGCTGCCGACGTACGCGTTCCAGCGTGAGCGCTACTGGCCGGCGGTGGCTTCGGGCTGGATGGGCGAGGTCGCCTCGCTGGGCCTGGGCGCGGCCGACCACCCGCTGCTCGGGGCCGGCGTTTCGCTGGCCGACGCGGAGGGCTTCCTGTTCACGGGCCGCCTGTCGGTGGAGTCGCACCCGTGGCTGGCCGATCATGCGGTGCTGGGTTCGGTGATCGTTCCGGGCACGGCGTACGTGGAGCTCGCGGTGCGGGCGGGTGACCAGGTGGGTTGCTCGCTGGTGGAGGAGCTGACGCTGGAGGCGCCGCTGGTGCTTCCGGAGTCGGGCGGTGTGCAGGTCCAGGTCTGGGTCGGTGCGCCCGACGGCGGGGGTCGTCGCTCGGTGACGGTCCACTCGCGGGTCGAGGGCGCCGGTGAGGACGGCCTCTGGACGCGTCATGTCTCGGGTGTGCTGGCGGAGGGTGCGTTGGCTGCTGAGGGTGCGGGCCTGGTGGAGTGGCCGCCGGCGGGTGCCGAGGCGGTGGAGCTGGACGGCTTCTACGGGGCGATGGAGGGCGTCGGCTTCGGTTACGGCCCGGTGTTCCAGGGTCTGCGCTCGGCGTGGCGTCGCGACGGCGAGGTGTTCGCCGAGGTGGCGCTGCCGGAGGCGGTGGCGGGGGAGGCGGCCGGTTTCGGTCTGCACCCGGCGCTGCTGGACGCGGCGTTGCACGCGGTCGGGCTCGGTGGCCTGGTGGAGGACGCGGGAGCGGGCCGGTTGCCGTTTGCGTGGTCGGGTGTGTCGCTGGTCGCCTCGGGCGCGGGTGCGCTGCGGGTGCGGCTGGTGTCCGCCGGTACGGACGCGGTGTCGCTGACGCTGGCGGACGCCGAGGGCCGTCCGGTCGGTTCGGTGGAGTCGCTGGTGCTGCGGCCGGTGGTCGCCGGGCAGCTGACGGCGGCGGGCAACCGTGGTGGCGAGTCGCTGTTCGGCATGGACTGGGCGCAGATCGCGCTCGGGGCCGGGGCGGGTGCGGACGTTCGGATGGTGTCGTCGCCGGCCGAGCTGGCCGGGGACGAGGTCCCGGAGGCCGTGGTCGTCGAGGCACCGCAGACGGGCGGCGGTGACGTGGCCGAGGCCGCGCACGCTGCCGGTGTGTGGGCCCTGGAGCTGGTGCGGGGCTGGCTGGCGGAGGAGCGGTTCGCCGCTTCGAAGCTGGTCGTGGTGACGCGTGGCGCCGTTGCTGTGGATGCGGCGTCGGGTGTTGCGGGTCTGGCGGAGTCGGTGGTCTGGGGTCTGGTGCGCTCGGCGCAGTCGGAGAACCCGGACCGGCTGGTGCTGGTGGACCTGGAGGCAGGCGCCGAGCTGCCGTCCGGTGTTGTGGAGTCCGGTGAGCCGCAGGTGGCGGTGCGTGGGGGTGTGGCGTTCGCGCCGCGTCTGGTGCGCGTTTCCGCCTCCTCGGAGAGCAGCCTGTCGCTGGGTGAGGGCTCGGTCCTGGTGACCGGTGGTACGGGTGGTCTGGGCTCGTTGGTGGCCCGGCACCTGGTCACGGCGCACGGTGTGCGGAGTCTGGTGCTGACCAGCCGTCGCGGCCTGGGCGCGCCTGGCGCTTCCGAACTGCGTGATGAGCTGGCCGGGTTGGGCGTCGAGGTGGATGTCGTCGCGTGCGACGTGTCCGACCGCGACGCTGTCGCCCGCATGCTGGAGGGTCGTTCGCTGTCGGCGGTGGTTCACACCGCCGGTGTCCTGGATGACGGCCTGGTGTCGTCGCTGACGCCGGAGCGGCTGTCGGCGGTGCTGCGTCCGAAGGTCGACGCGGCGGTGATCCTGCACGAGCTGACGGCAGGGATGGACCTGTCGGCGTTCGTCCTGTTCTCCTCCGCCTCCGGCGTTTTCGGTGCCGCCGGCCAGGGCAACTATGCCGCCGCGAACGCGTTCCTGGACGCGCTCGCCGAGCAGCGCCGGGCCGACGGCCTGCCCGCCACCTCGCTCGCGTGGGGCCTGTGGGCCGAGGACGGCGGCATGTCCGCCGCCCTGAGCGAGGCCGACGTCCGTCGCCTTGCTCGCGCGGGCGTCGCCCCGCTGCGCGCCCAGGAGGGCCTGGCCCTGTTCGACGGCGCGCTCACACTGGAGCGCGCCCTGGTCGTCCCGATGCACCTCGACCCCGTCACGGCGGTCGGCACCGGCGACGTCCCGCCGCTGCTGCGCGGACTCGTCCGTACCCCGCGCCGCCGCAAGGTGGACGTCAGCAGCGGCTCCGCCGCCACGCTGGTGGGCCAGTTGAGCACCCTGTCGACCGAGGAGCAGCACCGTTCGCTGCTGGACCTGGTCCGCGGCAACGCCGCCACGGCGCTGGGCTACCCGTCCGCCGACGCGGTGGACGCCGTCCGGGCCTTCCGTGAGCTGGGCTTCGACTCGCTGACCGCCGTCGAGCTGCGCAACCGCCTCAACGCGGCCACCGGCCTGCGGCTGCCGGCCACGCTGGTCTTCGACTACCCGACGCCCACCGCCCTGGCCGACCACCTGCACACCGAACTGCTCGGACACCTCGAACCGGCCGCGGCCACCGCGGTCGTGAAGGCCCAGACGGCCTCGGGCGGGGACGACGAGCCGATCGCGATCGTCGGCATGGCCTGCCGCTACCCGGGCGGGGTCGCCTCGCCCGAGGACCTGTGGCAGCTCGTGCTCGGCGGCGGCGACGGCATCTCGCTCTTCCCGACCAACCGCGGTTGGGACGTCGAGGGCCTGTACGACCCCGAGTCCGTCCGCTCCGGCACGACGTACACCCGCGAGGGCGGCTTCCTGCACGACGCGGACCGCTTCGACCCGGTGTTCTTCGGCATCTCGCCGCGCGAGGCGCTCGCCATGGACCCGCAGCAGCGCCTGCTGCTGGAGACCTCCTGGGAGGCGTTCGAGCGCGCGGGCATCGACCCGGCCTCGATGAAGGGCAGCGCCACCGGCGTCTTCGCCGGCGTGATGTACCACGACTACGCCGCGCGCCTGCAGACCATTCCCGAGGAGATCGAGGGCTACCTCGGCACCGGCAACGCGGGCAGCGTGCTGTCCGGCCGCCTGGCGTACACCTTCGGTCTCGAGGGCCCGGCGGTCACCGTCGACACGGCCTGCTCCTCCTCGCTGGTCGCCCTCCACCTGGCCGCCCAGGCCCTGCGCAACGGCGAGTGCACCATGGCTCTCGCCGGCGGTGTGACCGTGATGGCCACCCCCGGCACCTTCATCGAGTTCAGCAAGCAGCGCGGCCTGGCGGCCGACGGCCGCTGCAAGTCGTTCGCCGCCGCAGCGGACGGCACCGGCTGGTCCGAGGGCGTCGGCATGCTGCTCGTCGAGCGGCTGTCCGACGCGCAGCGCAACGGCCACCAGGTGCTGGCGGTCATGCGCGGCAGCGCCGTCAACCAGGACGGTGCCAGCAACGGCCTGACCGCCCCCAACGGGCCGTCCCAGCAGCGCGTCATCCGCCAGGCGCTCGCCAACGCCCGCCTCAGCTCCGACCAGATCGACGTGGTCGAGGCGCACGGCACCGGCACCTCGCTGGGTGACCCGATCGAGGCCCAGGCGCTGCTCGCCACCTACGGCCAGGAGCGCACCGAAGAGCCGCTCTGGCTCGGGTCGCTGAAGTCCAACCTGGGCCACACCCAGGCCGCCGCGGGTGTCGCGGGCGTCATCAAGATGGTGATGGCGATCCGCGCCGGTGTCCTGCCGCAGACCCTGCACGTCGACGAGCCGTCCCCGCACATCGACTGGACGGAGGGCGCGGTCGAGCTGCTGACCGAGGCCCGGCCGTGGCCGGAGACCGGGCGCCCGCGTCGCGCGGCCGTCTCCTCCTTCGGCATCAGCGGCACCAACGCCCACACGATCATCGAGCAGGCCCCGGCGGAGAAGCGGCCGGCCACGGCCGTCGCCGGGACGGACGCGGCCCCGACCGTCGTCACGCCGTTCGTCGTCACCGCACGGGGAGAGGACTCCCTGCGGCGCCAGGCCGAGCGCCTGCACGCGCTGGTGACGGCCGACGACCGGCTTCCGGTCGCCGACGTCGCGCACTCGCTGGTGACCACCCGCACGGTCCTGGAGCAGCGGGCCGTGGTCCTCGGCGAGGACCGGGACGCCCTGATCGCCGGCCTGCGGGCACTGGCCGACGGCCAGTCCGACCCGCAGGTGGTCCAGGGCCTGGCCGGCGGCGGGAAGCTGGCGTTCCTGTTCACGGGGCAGGGGAGTCAGCGTCCCGGGATGGGGCGTGAGCTGTACGAGGCGTTCCCGGTGTTCGCGGAGGCCTTCGACGCGGTGCGCGCGCGGGTGGAACTGCCGCTGAAGGAGGCGGTGTTCGGGGAGGACGCTACGGTTCTCGCCCGTACGGAGTTCACCCAGGTCGCGCTGTTCGCGGTGGAGACCGCGCTGTTCCGGCTCTTCGAGAGCTGGGGTGTCCGTCCGGACTTCCTGGTGGGCCACTCGATCGGTGAGCTGGTGGCCGCGCATGTCGCTGGTGTGCTGTCGCTGGACGACGCGGTGGCGCTGGTCGCCGCTCGCGGCCGGCTGATGCAGGCGCTGCCGGAGGGCGGTGCGATGGTGGCGGTCAAGGCCTCGGAGAAGGAGGTGTTGCCGCTGCTGACCGCCCAGGTGAGCATCGCGGCGATCAACGGACCGTCCTCCGTGGTGGTTTCGGGCGAGGAGTCCGAAGTCCTCGCGATCGCTGGGCAGTTCGAGAAGAGCAAGCGGCTGAGTGTCTCGCACGCGTTCCACTCGCCGCTGATGGACGGGATGTTGGAGGAGTTCCGGGCTGTTGCCGAGGGGCTGACGTACAGCGCCCCGCGCATCCCGGTCGTCTCCAACGTCACCGGCTCGGTTGCGACGGCCGAGGAGCTGTGCTCGCCCGAGTACTGGGTGCGCCACGTCCGCCAGGCCGTTCGCTTTGCCGACGGCATGCGGGCCCTGGAGGCCAAGGGTGTCACCACCTTCGTCGAGCTCGGCCCGGACGGTGTGCTCTCGGCCATGGGCCAGGAGTGCGTCGACGGCGGGGTGTTCGTGCCGGCGCTGCGTGCCGAGCGACCGGAGCCGCGAACGGCGGTCTCTGCGCTGGCGACGGCGTTCGCCCACGGTGCCGCCGCGGACTGGAGCAGCCTGGCCTCTCGGGCCGGTGCCCGTCGGGTCGACCTGCCGACGTACGCGTTCGAGCGTGAGAGCTTCTGGCTCCACGTCCCGTCGCTCGCCGGCGACATGACGGCCGCCGGTCTCGGCGAGGCCGACCACCCGCTGCTGGGTGCGGCGGTGGCTCTTGCCGATGCGGAGGGCTTCCTGTTCACGGGTCGTCTGTCGGTGGAGTCGCACCCGTGGCTGGCCGATCATGCGGTGCTGGGTTCGGTGATCGTTCCGGGTACGGCGTTCGTGGAGCTTGCGGTGCGGGCGGGTGACCAGGTGGGTTGCTCGCTGGTGGAGGAGTTGACGCTGGAGGCGCCGTTGGTGCTTCCGGGGTCGGGTGGTGTGCAGGTCCAGGTGACGGTGGGCGCGGTGGACGCGTCCGGGCGTCGTTCGGTGGCTGTGCACGGTCGGGCCGAGGGCTCGTCGGAGTGGGTCCGTCATGTCTCGGGTGTGCTGGCGGAGGGTGCGTCGGCTGCTGAGGGTGCGGGCCTGGTGGAGTGGCCGCCGGCTGACGCCGAGGCCGTGGATGTGGAGGCGTTCGCACGGGGCCTGGCGGAGGCCGGGCTGGCGTACGGGCCGGCGTTCCAGGGTCTGCGGTCAGCGTGGCGCCGCGACGGCGAGGTGTTCGTCGAGGTGGCGCTGCCGGAGGAGATTGCTGGGGAGGCGACCGGTTTCGGTCTGCACCCGGCGCTGCTGGACGCGGCGGTGCAGGCTGTGGGGCTGGGCGGGTTCGTCCGGGCCGAGGGCCAGGCGCACCTGCCGTTCGCGTGGTCCGATGTGTCGCTGGTCGCCTCGGGCGCGGACGCGCTGCGGGTGCGGCTGGTGTCCGCCGGCACGGACACGGTGTCGCTGACGCTCGCTGACGCCGAGGGGCAGCCGGTCGGGACCATCCGATCGCTGGCTCTGCGGCCGGTGGTCGCCGGGCAGTTGGCGGCGGTCGGTGGGTCGACCGACTCGCTGTTCGGCGTGGACTGGGCGGAGATCGCGCTCGGTGAGGCTGGCGGTGAGGTCCTCGTGGTGGGTGACCTCGCGGAGCTGGATGCCGTGGAGGTTGTGCCGTCGCTGGTGGCGGTGGAGTTCGGTTCTGCGGACGGTTCCGGTGCCGATGAGGTGCACGCGGCTGCGGTCCGTGCGCTGGAGCTGGTGCGGGGCTGGGTGGCGGAGGAGCGGTTCGCCGCTTCGAAGCTGGCTGTGGTGACGCGTGGTGCTGTTGCTGTGGATGCGGCGTCGGGTGTTGCGGGTCTGGCGGAGTCGGTGGTCTGGGGTCTGGTGCGCTCGGCGCAGTCGGAGAACCCGGACCGGCTGGTGCTGGTGGACCTGGAGGCAGACGCCGAACTGCCGTCGGGTGTTGTGGAGTCCGGCGAGCCGCAGGTCGCGGTGCGTGGGGGAGTGGCGTTCGCGCCGCGTCTGGTCCGGGTCTCGGCCGCCTCGTCGGACAACGCTGTGCCGTCGCTGAGCGAGGGCTCGGTTCTCGTCACCGGTGGTACGGGTGGTCTGGGCTCGCTGGTGGCCCGGCACCTGGTGACCGCGCACGGGGTGCGGAGTCTGGTGCTGACCAGCCGTCGCGGTTTGGAGGCGCCGGGCGCGGCCGAACTGCGGGACGAGCTGGCCGAGTTGGGCGCCGAGGTCGAGATCGCGGCGTGCGACGTGACCGACCGCGCGGCCGTCGCCGCGCTGCTGGAAGGCCGGGAGCTGTCGGCGGTGGTCCACACCGCCGGTGTCCTGGATGACGGCCTGGTGTCGTCGCTGACGCCGGAGCGGCTGTCGGCGGTGCTGCGTCCGAAGGTGGACGCGGCGGTGATCCTGCACGAGCTGACGGCAGGGATGGACCTGTCGGCGTTCGTCCTGTTCTCCTCCGTGTCGGGTGTGTTCGGTGCGGCCGGTCAGGGCAACTACGCTGCGGCCAACGCGTTCCTGGACGCTCTGGCGGCCCGCCGCCGGGCCGAGGGGCTGCCGGGCACGTCGCTGGCGTGGGGTCTGTGGGCCGAGGACGGTGGCATGGCCACCAGCCTGAGCGAGGCCGACGTTCGTCGCCTGGCCCGGGCCGGCGTGGCGCCGCTGCGTTCGCAGGAGGGTCTGGCCCTGTTCGACGGTGCGCTCACGCTGGAGCGCGCCCTGGTGGTCCCGATGCACCTGGACCCGGTGGCTATGGTCGGCGGGGGTGAGGTCCCGCCGCTGCTGCGGGCCCTGGTCCGTGCGCCGCGCCGCCGGACCGCCGCGCGTGGCGGTTCCGCTGCTGCCGGTTCGCTGGCCGAGCGCCTGCTGGCCCTGTCGGCCGCGCGCCGCGACGAGGTGGTCCGCGAGGTGGTCCGCACCCAGGTGGCCGAGGTCCTCGGCTACGCCTCGGCGGAGGGGGTCGACCTGACCCGCGCCTTCCGGGAGCTGGGCTTCGACTCGCTGACGGCGGTCGAGCTGCGCAACCGGATGAACGCGGCCACCGGTCTGCGGCTGCCGGCCACGCTGGTCTTCGACTATCCGACGCCGTCCGCGCTCGCCGAGTTCATCCGTGACGAGCTCGTGGGTGAGGCCCCGGTGGTGGCCGAGGTGCTGTCCACGACCATCGTGGACGAGCCGATCGCGATCGTCGGCATGGCCTGCCGCTACCCGGGTGGGGTCGCCTCGCCCGAGGACCTGTGGCAGCTGGTGCTCGGCGCCGGTGACGGCATCACGTCCTTCCCCACTGACCGTGGCTGGCATCTGGACGCCCTGGAGGACGTCAACTCGGGTCTCTCCGGCACGAGTTACGTCACGGAGGGTGGTTTCCTGCATGACGCGGGCCTGTTCGACCCGGCGTTCTTCGGGATCAGCCCGCGTGAGGCGTCGGCGATGGACCCGCAGCAGCGCCTGCTGCTGGAGACCTCCTGGGAGGCCTTCGAGCGCGCGGGCATCGACCCGGCCTCGATGAAGGGCAGCGCGACCGGCGTGTTCGCCGGTGTGATGTACCACGACTACACCTCGCGTCTGCACGCGATTCCGGCCGGTGTCGAGGGTTACCTCGGTACGGGTGGTTCGAGCAGCATCGCCTCCGGACGGGTGGCCTACACCCTGGGTCTGGAGGGTCCGGCGGTCACCATCGACACCGCCTGCTCCTCCTCGCTGGTCGCTCTGCACTGGGCGACGAAGGCCCTGCGTGAGGGCGAGTGCACGATGGCCCTGGCCGGTGGTGTGACGGTCATGTCCACCCCGGGCGCGTTCATCGAGTTCAGCAAGCAGCGCGGTCTGGCGGCCGACGGCCGTTGCAAGGCCTTCTCGGCCGACGCGGACGGCACCGGCTGGTCCGAGGGTGTGGGCATGCTCCTGCTGGAGCGCCTGTCCGACGCCCAGCGCAACGGGCACCAGGTGCTGGCGGTCGTCCGCGGTTCGGCGATCAACCAGGACGGTGCGAGCAACGGCCTCACCGCCCCGAACGGTCCGTCCCAGCAGCGCGTGATCCGCCAGGCCCTCGCCAACGCGCGGCTCACGGCCAACGACGTGGACACGGTCGAGGGCCACGGCACCGGCACCACTCTCGGCGACCCGATCGAGGCTCAGGCGCTGCTGGCGACCTACGGGCAGGAGCGTGCCGAAGAGCCGCTCTGGCTGGGCTCGTTGAAGTCCAACATCGGCCACACCCAGGCGGCGGCCGGCGTCGGCGGCATCATCAAGATGGTCATGGCGATGCAGCACGGCGTGCTGCCGCAGACCCTGCACGTCAACGAGCCGTCCCCGCACATCGACTGGGCCTCGGGCGCGGTCGAGCTGCTGACCGAGGCCCGGCCGTGGCCGGAGACCGGACGTCCGCGTCGCGCGGCCGTCTCCTCCTTCGGCTTCAGCGGCACCAACGCCCACGCCATCATCGAGCAGGCTCCGGTGGCGAAGCGTTCGGAGCGTCTGTCGACCGAGGACGGTCAGGCGCCGCTGGTGCTGTCCGCGAAGAGTGAGGGTGCTCTGCGGGGCCAGGCCCAGCGACTGCTCGCCCTGGTCGAGGCCGAGCCCGAGCTGCGGGTCACCGACCTCGCCTACTCGCTGGCCACCACCCGCGCGACGATGGACCTCCGCGCCGGCGTCGTCGCGGACAGTCGCGACAGCGTCGTCCGAGCCCTCACGGCACTCGCCGAGGGCGGCACGGCCGCCGGGCTGGTGACCGGGGCAGCGGGCGGGAAGCTGGCGTTCCTGTTCACGGGGCAGGGCAGCCAGCGTCCCGGCATGGGGCGTGAGTTGTACCAGGCCTACCCGGTGTTCGCGGAGGCCTTCGACGCCGTGTGCGCGCGGGTCGAACTGCCGCTGAGCGAGGCGGTGTTCGGCGAGGACGCGGACGTCCTTGCCCGCACCGAGTTCACGCAGCTGGCGCTGTTCGCCGTCGAGGTTTCGCTGTTCCGTCTCTTCGAGAGCTGGGGTGTCCGTCCGGACGTCCTGGTCGGCCACTCGATCGGCGAGCTGGCGGCCGCGCACGTCGCGGGCGTCCTCTCGCTGGACGACGCGGTGGCGCTGGTCGCCGCTCGCGGCCGGCTGATGCAGGCGCTGCCCGAGGGTGGCGCGATGGTGGCGGTCAAGGCCACCGAGGCCGACGTCCTGCCTCTGCTCACCGAGAACGTCAGCATCGCCGCCATCAACGGGCCGACCTCCGTGGTGGTTTCGGGTGACGAGGATGAAGTTCTCGCCATCGCCGGTCGGTTCGAGAAGAGCAAGAAGCTCAAGGTCTCGCACGCGTTCCACTCGCCGCTGATGGACGGCATGCTGGAGGAGTTCCGGGCCGTCGCCGAGGGCCTGAGCTACGCCGAGCCGACGATCCCGGTGGTGTCCAACGTGACCGGCTCGGTCGCGACGGCCGGGGAACTGTGCTCGCCCGAGTACTGGGTGCAGCACGTCCGCCAGGCGGTCCGCTTCGCCGACGGCATGCGGGCCCTGGAGGCCCAGGGCGTCACGACCTTCGTCGAGCTCGGCCCGGACGGCGTGCTCTCGGCCATGGGCCAGGAGTGCGTCGAGCAGGGCGTGTTCACCCCGGCGCTGCGCGCCGAGCGGCCCGAGGCGCAGAGCGCGCTGACGGCGCTCGTCACCGCGCACGTCCAGGGCACCCAGGTCGACTGGCGAGGGTTCTTCGCGGAGGCCGGGGCCCAGGTCATGGGCCTGCCGACGTACGCCTTCGACCGCGAGTGGTTCTGGCTCCACTCTCCGGCCGCGACCGGGGACGTGCAGTCCGCCGGCCTGGGTGCGGCGGACCACCCGCTGTTGGGTGCGGCGGTGTCGCTGGCCGATGCGGACGGTGTGCTGTTCACCGGCCGGCTCTCGCTCCAGTCGCACGCCTGGCTGGCCGATCACACGGTGCTGGGTTCGGTGATCCTGCCCGGGACCGCCTTTGTCGAGCTCGCGGTGCGGGCCGGCGACCAGGTGGGTTGCTCGCTGGTGGAGGAGCTGACGCTGGAGGCGCCGCTGGTGCTTCCGGAGTCGGGCGGTGTGCAGGTTCAGGTCCGGGTCGGAGAGCCCGATGGTGAGGGCCGTCGTTCGGTGACGGTCCACTCGCGGGCCGAGGGCGCCGGTGAGGACGGCCTCTGGACGCGTCATGTCTCGGGTGTGCTGGCGGAGGGTGCGTCGGCTGCTGAGGGTGCGGGTCTGGTGGAGTGGCCGCCGGCGGGTGCCGAGGCCGTGGATGTGGAGGCGTTCGCACGGGGTCTGGCGGAGGCCGGACTGGTGTACGGGCCGGCGTTCCAGGGTCTGCGGTCGGCGTGGCGCCGCGACGGCGAGGTGTTCGCCGAGGTCGTGCTGCCGGAGGCGGTGGCGGGGGAGGCGGCCGGCTTTGGTCTGCATCCGGCGCTGCTGGACGCGGCGGTGCAGGCTGTGGGGCTGGGCGGGTTCGTCCGGGCCGAGGGGCAGGCGCACCTGCCGTTCGCGTGGGCTGGTGTCGAGTTGCACGCTTCGGGTGCGGACGCGCTGCGGGTGCGGCTGGTGTCGGCGGGCGCGGACGCGGTGTCGCTGACGCTGGCGGACGCCGAGGGGCAGCCGGTCGGGACCATCCGATCACTGGCTCTGCGGCCGGTGGTCGCCGGGCAGTTGGCGGCCGCGGGTGGGTCGACCGACTCGCTGTTCGGTGTCGACTGGGCGGAGATCGCGCTCGGTGAGACGGGCCGCGAGGTCCTCGTGGTGGGTGACCTCGCGGAACTGGACGCCGTGGAGGTTGTGCCGTCGCTGGTGGCAGTGGAGTTCGGTTCTGCGGACGGTTCCGGTGCCGATGAGGTGCACGCGGCTGCGGTCCGTGCGCTGGAGCTGGTGCGGGGCTGGGTGGCGGAGGAGCGGTTCGCCGCTTCGAAGCTGGCTGTGGTGACGCGTGGTGCTGTTGCTGTGGATGCGGCGTCGGGTGTTGCGGGTCTGGCGGAGTCGGTGGTCTGGGGTCTGGTGCGCTCGGCGCAGTCGGAGAACCCGGACCGGCTGGTGCTGGTGGACCTGGAGTCCGGTGCGGAGCTGCCGTCAGGTGTCCTTTCGTGTGGTGAGCCGCAGGTGGCGGTGCGTGGGGGCGTGGCGTTCGCGCCTCGCCTGGTGCGCGTCTCCGCCTCCTCGGAGAGCAGCGTGTCGCTGGGTGAGGGCTCGGTTCTCGTCACGGGTGGTACGGGTGGTCTGGGCTCGTTGGTGGCCCGGCACCTGGTCACGGTGCACGGGGTGCGGAGTCTGGTGCTGACCAGCCGTCGCGGTTTGGAGGCGCCGGGCGCTTCCGAACTGCGTGACGAGCTGGCCGGGTTGGGCGTCGAGGTGGATGTCGTCGCCTGCGACGTGTCCGACCGCGACGCTGTCGCGGCGCTGCTGGAGGGTCGTTCGCTGTCGGCGGTGGTCCACACGGCGGGCGTCCTGGATGACGGTGTGGTGTCGTCGCTGACGCCGGAGCGCCTGGCCGCGGTGCTGCGTCCGAAGGTGGACGCGGCGGTGATCCTGCACGAACTGACCGCCGGAATGGACCTGTCGGCGTTCGTCCTGTTCTCCTCGGCCTCCGGCGTCTTGGGAGCCGCCGGTCAGGGCAACTACGCGGCCGCGAACGCGTTCCTGGACGCGCTCGCCGCGCAGCGCCGCGCCGACGGCCTGCCCGGCATGTCGATGGCCTGGGGCCTGTGGGCCGAGGACGGCGGCATGGCCACCAGCCTGTCGGACGCGGACGTCCGTCGTCTGGCCCGGGCCGGCGTGGCGCCGCTGCGGTCGCAGGAGGGCCTGGCCCTCTTCGACGGTGCGCTCACCCTGGAGCGCGCCCTGGTCGTCCCCATGCACCTCGACCCCGTCACGGCCGTCGGAAGCAGCGACGTTCCGCCGCTGCTGCGCGGACTCGTCCGTACGCCGCGCCGCCGGACCGCCGCGAGCGGCAGCACCACGGCCGCCGGTTCGCTGGCGGAGCGCCTGCTGGCCCTGCCGGCCGCGCGCCGCGACGAGACCGTCCGCGAGGTGGTCCGTACGCAGGTGGCCGAGGTCCTGGGGCACGGTTCGGCCGCCGAGGTCGACCCGGCCCGGGCCTTCCGAGAGCTGGGCTTCGACTCGCTGACGGCGGTCGAGCTGCGCAACCGTCTCAACGCGGCCACCGGCCTGCGGCTGCCGGC
This sequence comes from Kitasatospora sp. NPDC048286, assembly GCF_043201735.1. Taxonomy (NCBI): domain Bacteria; kingdom Bacillati; phylum Actinomycetota; class Actinomycetes; order Kitasatosporales; family Streptomycetaceae; genus Kitasatospora; species Kitasatospora sp. NPDC048286. Next base: position 584,998 of record NZ_JBICZE010000004.1, on the reverse strand, counting down.
CACGCTGGTGTTCGACTACCCGACGCCCGCCGCGCTGGCCGACTTCATCCGCGACGAACTCGTCGGTGAGGCACCGGTGGTGGCCGAGGTGCTGTCCACGACCGTCGTGGACGAGCCGATCGCGATCGTCGGCATGGCCTGCCGTTACCCGGGCGGGGTCGCCTCGCCCGAGGAGCTGTGGCGTCTGGTCGCGGAGGGCGGTGACGGCATCACGTCGTTCCCGACCGACCGCGGCTGGGACCTTGACGCGCTCTACCACCCGGACCCGGAGCACCAGGGGACGAGCTACGCCCGCGAGGGTGGCTTCCTGCACGACGCGGGCCGCTTCGACGCGCGGTTCTTCGGGATCTCCCCGCGCGAGGCGCTCACCATGGACCCGCAGCAGCGTCTGCTGCTCGAAACCTCCTGGGAGGCCTTCGAGGGGGCCGGCATCGACCCGGCCACCCTGCGCGGCAGCGCGACCGGCGTCTTCGCCGGTGTGATGTACCACGACTACACCTCGGTGCTGACCAGCGCGGAGGAGGACGTCGAGGGGCACCTCGGTACGGGCAACGCGGGCAGCGTGGTCTCCGGGCGTCTGGCGTACACCTTTGGGCTTGAGGGCCCGGCGGTCACCGTCGACACGGCCTGCTCCTCCTCGCTGGTCGCTCTGCACTGGGCCATCCAGGCCCTGCGCAGCGGCGAGTGCACGATGGCCCTGGCCGGCGGTGTGACCGTGATGGCCACCCCGGGCGCGTTCATCGAGTTCAGCCGCCAGCGCGGCCTCTCGGTCGACGGCCGCTGCAAGGCCTTCTCGGCCGACGCGGACGGCACCGGCTGGGGTGAGGGTGTCGGCATGCTCCTGCTGGAGCGGCTGTCCGACGCGCAGCGCAACGGCCACCGGGTTCTCGCGGTGGTCCGTGGCAGTGCGATCAACCAGGACGGTGCCAGCAACGGGCTGACCGCCCCGAACGGCCCGTCCCAGCAGCGGGTGATCCGCCAGGCCCTGGCCAACGCCGGACTGTCGGCCGAGCAGGTCGACGCGGTCGAGGCGCACGGCACCGGCACCTCGCTGGGTGACCCGATCGAGGCGCAGGCGCTGCTGACGACCTACGGGCAGGAGCGTGCCGAAGAGCCGCTGTGGCTGGGCTCGTTGAAGTCCAACATCGGTCACACCCAGGCGGCGGCCGGTGTCGGCGGCATCATCAAGATGGTGATGGCGATGCGGCACGGCATGTTGCCGCAGACGCTGCACGTCGACGAGCCGTCCCCGCACATCGACTGGGCCTCGGGCGCGGTCGAGCTGCTGACCGAGGCCCGGCCGTGGCCGGAGACCGGGCGTCCGCGTCGCGCGGCCGTCTCCTCCTTCGGCTTCAGCGGTACCAACGCGCACGCCATCATCGAGCAGGCCCCCGAGGCCGCTCCGATCGAGGCGGCTCCGGCCGACGAGGCCACGGGCGTGCTGCCCTGGGCTCTGTCGGGTCGTACCGAGGCCGCGCTGCGGGAGCAGGCACAGCGCCTGCTGGCGGCGGTCGCGGATGAGCGGCCGGCGGACGTCGGCTACTCGCTGGTGTCCTCGCGGGCGGTGTTCGAGCACAAGGCCGTGGTGGTCGGCGACGGGCGGGACGAGCTGCTCGCCGGTCTCCGTGCGCTGGCCGCAGGGGAGAGCGCGTCGTCGGTGGTCCGGGGTTCCGGATCGGGCGGCAAGCTCGTCATGGTCTTCCCGGGCCAGGGTTCGCAGTGGCTGGGCATGGCCCAGGGGCTGCTGGCGGATGAGCCGGTGTTCCGTTCCCGGATGGAGGAGTGCGCCAAGGCGCTTGCTCCGCATGTGGATTGGGATCTGCTCGACGTCGTCGCGGGTGAGGACGGCGACTGGATGGAGCGGGTGGACGTGGTCCAGCCGGTGCTGTTCGCCGTGATGGTCTCCCTGGCTGCTCTGTGGCGCTCGTACGGTGTGGAGCCGTCGGCGGTGGTGGGGCACTCGCAGGGCGAGATTGCCGCCGCCGCCGTCTCCGGCGCGCTGTCGCTGGAGGACGCCGCCCTGGTGGTGGCGCTGCGCAGCCAGGCGATCATCGAGCTCTCGGGCCTGGGTGGCATGGTGTCCGTTCCGCTGCCCGCCGAGCAGGTGCGTGAACTCCTGGAGGGCCGTGAGGGAATCTCGATCGCGGCCGTCAACGGCCCCAGCTCCGTCGTGGTCTCCGGTGACGCCGGTGCCCTGGACGAGCTGATGGAGCACTGCACCGGGCAGGAGGTCCGGGCGCGTCGCATCGCGGTGGACTACGCCTCGCACTCGGCGCACGTCGAGCGCATCGAGGCCCGTCTCGCGGAGCTGCTGGCCCCGGTCACGCCCCGTGTGCCGGAGGTCCCGTTCCACTCCACCGTCACCGGTGAGTTGATCGACAGCGCTTCGCTGGACGCCGCGTACTGGTACCGCAACCTCCGCCAGACGGTGGAGTTCGCGGCGACCATCGAGGCCCTGCTGGCGTCCGGCCACTCGCAGTTCGTCGAGGTGAGCGCCCACCCGGTGCTGACCGTCGGCATCCAGGAGGCCATCGACGCCGCCAACGCCGAGGCGAGCGTCCAGGGCACCCTGCGCCGTGACCACGGCGGCCGGGAGCGCTTCCTGACCGCCCTCGCCGAGGCCTGGAGCAACGGCGCCACCGTCGACTGGGCCGCCCAGTTCCCCACGGCCCGCCGCGTCGACCTGCCCACCTACGCCTTCCAGCGCGAGCACTACTGGCCGAAGCCCGCCGCCACCCCGGCGGTCGCCGGCACGGTGGCGGCCTCCCCGGCCGACAGCCGCTTCTGGGAAGCCGTGGAGAGCGGCGATCTCGACACGCTGGTGCGGCAGTTGGACCTGGAGGCGTCCGGTGACGGTGCCGCCCTGGCCGCTGCCCTGCCGCTGCTCTCGGCCTGGCGCCGTCAGCAGCGCGACCACTCCACGGTGGACAGCTGGCGCTACCGGGTGGACTGGAAGCCGCTCGCCGAGGTGCCGACCGGCACGCTGACCGGCGGCTGGCTGGTCCTCGTCCCCGCCTCCCTCGGAGCGGAGGACCCGCTGCCGGCCGCGGTCGCCGAGCTGCTGGCCGAGCACGGTGCGCAGCCGAGCGTGCTGCGGGTCGAGGCGGGCGGGGCGGTCGCTGCCCTGGCCGGGGCTCTTGCCGCGGCCGCCGAGGAGGGCGTGACGCCGTCCGGCGTGCTGTCGCTGCTCGCGCTGGACGAGGCGCCGCACGCCGAGCACCCGGTGGTCGCGTCCGGTCTGGTCGACACCGTCGACCTGGTCCGGGCCGTCGCCGAGCACGGTGGCGTCAACGGTGGCCTGAACGGCGGCGCGAACCTCCGGCTCTGGCTGGCGACCCGGGGCGCGATCGCGACCGGTGGCGCCGACCGGCTGCACAGCGCGGCGCAGGCGCAGGTCTGGGGCCTGGGCCGGGTGGCCGGACTGGAGCACCCGGAGTGCTGGGGCGGCCTGCTCGACCTGCCGGCCGAGCTGGACGCGCGCTCCCGGGCGCGGGTCGCCGCCGTCCTGGCGGGGATCGGTGACGAGGACCAGGCGGCCGTCCGCTCCTCGGGCGTGTTCGTCCGACGGCTGCGGCGCGCCCCGCTGGGCGACGCGCCGGCCGCCGTGGCGTGGCAGCCGCGTGGCACGGTGCTGGTCACCGGCGGTACGGGGGCGATCGGCGCCCACGTCGCCCGCTGGCTGGCCGAGAACGGCGCCGAGCACCTGGTGCTGACCAGCCGTCGGGGCCTGGACGCGCCCGGCGCGGCCGAGCTGCGCGAGGAGCTGCTGGGCCTCGGTGCCCGGGTGACGGTCGCCGCGTGCGACGTCGCGGACCGGGCGTCGGTGGCCGAGCTGGTCGCGGGTCTGGCCGGGCAGGGCGAGCCGGTGCGGGCGGTGATGCACGCCGCCGGTGTCGGGGACTCGGTGCCGCTGGCCGTCACCGGTGCGGCCGAGCTGGCCGCGAACGCCCAGGCGAAGATCGCCGGCGCGCGGCACCTGGACGAGCTGCTCGGGGACACCGAGCTGGACGCCTTCGTCCTCTTCTCCTCCAACGCGGGGGTCTGGGGCGGTGGCGGCCAGGGCTCGTACGCCGCGGCCAACGCCGGCCTGGACGCGATCGCGCGCATGCGGCGCGAGCGCGGACTGACGGCCACGTCGGTGGCCTGGGGCGCCTGGGCCGAGGGCGGGATGTCGGACGGCACGGCGGGCGAGCAGATGCGCCGCCGCGGCCTGGTGCCGATGGACCCGGAGCTGGCGCTGACCGTGCTGCGGCAGGCACTGGAGCAGGACGAGACGTTCCTGGCCGTGGCCGACGTCGACTGGCGGCGGTTCGCCCCGGCCTTCGCGGCCGCCCGGCCGCGTCCGCTGATCGCGGAGGTGCCGGAGGCCCTGGCCGCGCTGGCGGCCGACGCCGGCGCGGGCACCGGCCCGGACGGCGGCTCGCCGCTGCTGCGGAAGCTGACCGCCCTGCTGGCGGGCGACCGTGACCGGGTCCTGCTGGACCTGGTCCGCACCGAGGCCGCCGCGGTCCTCGGCTACGGTTCGGCCGCCGAGGTCGACCCGGCCCGGGCCTTCCGGGAGCTGGGCTTCGACTCGCTGACCGCCGTCGAGGTGCGCAACCGCCTCAACGCGGCCACCGGCCTGCGCCTGCCCGCCACGCTGGTGTTCGACCACCCGACCCCGGCCGCCCTGGCCGCCCTGCTGCGCACCGAACTGCTCGGTGCCGAGGACGAGCCGGTCACCGGGACGGTCGTGGCCGCCACCGCCCGGGAGGAGGACCCGATCGCGATCGTCGCGATGAGCTGCCGCTACCCCGGCGGCGTGCGGTCCCCCGAGGAGCTGTGGCAGCTGCTGGCCGCCGGCGGTGACGCCGTGGCCGGCTTCCCGGCCGACCGCGGCTGGGACCTGGAGGGGATCTACCACCCGGACCCGGAGCACGCCGGCACCAGCTACGCCCGCGAGGGCGGGTTCCTGTACGACGCGGGCCGCTTCGACGCCGAGTTCTTCGGCATCAGCCCGCGTGAGGCCCTCGCGATGGACCCGCAGCAGCGCCTGCTGCTGGAGACCTCGTGGGAGGCGTTCGAGCGGGCGGGCATCGACCCGGCGGCCCTGCGCGGCGGCCAGGTCGGCGTCTTCCTCGGTGCCGCGCCCTCGGGTTACGGCTCCGGCCTGACCGAGCTGCCGGAGGGCGTGGAGGGCCACCTGCTCACGGGCAACGCGGGCAGTGTGATCTCCGGCCGGATGGCGTACGCCTTCGGTCTTGAGGGCCCGGCGGTCACCATCGACACCGCCTGCTCCTCCTCGCTGGTCGCCCTGCACCTCGCGGCGCAGGCGCTGCGCGGCGGCGAGTGCTCGATGGCGCTGGCCGGCGGTGTCGCCGTGATGGCGACGCCGGGCGCGTTCGTCGAGTTCAGCCGCCAGCGCGGGCTGGCCGCAGACGGGCGGTGCAAGCCGTTCGCCGAGGCCGCCGACGGCACCGGCTGGTCGGAGGGCGCGGGTCTGGTGCTGCTGGAGCGGCTGTCCGACGCGCGGCGCAACGGGCACCCGGTGCTGGCGGTCGTCCGCGGTTCGGCGATCAACCAGGACGGCGCCAGCAACGGCCTGAGCGCGCCGAACGGTCCGTCCCAGCAGCGGGTGATCCGCGCGGCGCTGGCCGACGCCGGGCTGTCCGGCGGCGAGGTCGACGTGGTCGAGGCGCACGGCACCGGCACGGTGCTGGGCGACCCGATCGAGGCGCAGGCGCTGCTGGCCACCTACGGCCAGGAGCGCGGCGAGGACGACGAGCCGCTGTGGCTGGGCTCGCTGAAGTCCAACCTCGGCCACACCCAGTCGGCCGCCGGTGTGGCGGGCGTGATCAAGATGGTGCTGGCCATGCAGCACGCCGTCCTGCCGCGGACGCTGCACGTGGACGAGCCGTCCACGCACGTCGACTGGACGGCCGGCGCGGTGGAACTGCTGCGTGAGCAGCGGGACTGGCCGCAGACCGGGCGGCCGCGCCGGGCCGGTGTGTCGGCCTTCGGCGTGAGCGGCACCAACGCCCACGTCATCCTGGAGCACGCCCCGGCCGTGGAGCCGGAGCAGGCCGAGCAGGCCGAGCAGGCCGAGCCGGCCGAGGCTGTCGGGGTCGAGGGCCCCGCGCTCGTGGCGCTGTCCGGCCGTACCGAGGTCGCACTGCGCGACCAGGCCCGCCGGCTGAGCGCGCGGGTGGCCGCCGACGCCGGGCTGCGCCCGGCCGACCTGGCCTACTCGCTCGCGGTCGGCCGCACCGACCTGAACCGTCGCGCGGTGCTGCTCGCGGACGACCGGGCGGAGCTGCTGCGCTCGCTCGCGGCCCTGGCGGAGGGCGGTACGGCCGCCGGGCTGCTGCGCGGCACCCCGCGCGGCGGGAAGCTCGCGTTCCTGTTCACCGGTCAGGGCAGCCAGCGGCTCGGCATGGGCCGGGAGCTGTACGACGCCTTCCCGGTGTTCGCGGACGCCTTCGACGCGGTCTGCGCGCGGGTCGAACTGCCGCTGCGCGAAGCCGTGTTCGGCGAGGACGCCGCGGTTCTCGCCCGTACGGAGTTCACCCAGCCGGCGCTGTTCGCCGTCGAGGTGGCGCTGTTCCGGCTGTACGAGAGCTGGGGGGTCCGTCCGGACGTCCTGGCCGGTCACTCGATCGGTGAGCTGGCGGCCGCGCATGTCGCGGGTGTCCTCTCGCTGGACGACGCCGTCACCCTGGTGGCGGCCCGTGGCCGCCTGATGCAGGCGCTGCCGGAGGGTGGCGCGATGGTCGCGGTGAAGGCCACCGAGGCCGAGATCCTGCCGCTGCTGACCGGGAACGTCGGCATCGCAGCCCTCAACGGCCCGACCTCCGTGGTGATTTCGGGCGACGAGGATGAAGTGCTCGCCATCGCCGGGCAGTTCGAGAAGACCAAGCGGCTGCACGTCAGCCACGCGTTCCATTCCCCGCTGATGGACGGCATGTTGGCGGAGTTCTCGGCCGTCGCCGAGGGCCTGACCTACGCCGAGCCGGTGATCCCGGTCGTCTCCAACGTGACCGGTGAGCCGGCCACGGCGGAGGAGCTGTGCTCGCCCGAGTACTGGGTGCGCCACGTCCGCGAGGCCGTCCGCTTCGCCGACGGCATGCGGACGCTGGAGGCCCAGGGCGTCACCACGTACCTGGAGCTGGGCCCCGACGGTGTGCTCACCGCCCTCGCCCAGGACTGCGTCGACGGGCAGGACGCGGCCTTCGCCGCCGCCCTGCGCGCCGAGCGGCCCGAGGCGCGGACCGCGCTGGAGGCGCTGGCCGCCCTGCACGCGCACGGTGTGACGCCGGACTGGTCGGCGCTGTTCGCGGGCACCGGTGCCCGCCGGGTGGACCTGCCGACCTACGCCTTCCAGCGCGAGCAGTACTGGCTCGGCGGCCCCGGCACGGCCCAGGCCGCGCCGGCCGACGGCCACCGGGACCCGGCGGAGACCGCGTTCTGGGCGGCCGTGGACGAGGGCGACCTCGCCGGGCTGGCCCGGACCCTGGACGTCACCGGGGACCAGCCGCTGAGCGCGGTGCTGCCCGCGATGTCCTCCTGGCACCGGGGCCTGCGCGAACTCGCCGAGGCCGCCGACTCGGCCTACCGGATCGCCTGGCAGCCGGTCACCCCGGCCGCCGGGGCGCCGACCGGCACCTGGCTGGTCGTGGTGCCCGCCGAGCGGGCGCAGGACGCCGACGTCCTGGCCGTCCGGCGGTCGGTCGCCGAGGCCGGCGCCGAGCTGCTGGTGCTGCCGCTGGCCGAGGAGGTCCTCGACCGCGGCGAGACGGCGGCTCGGCTCGGCCGGGCCCTGCCGCAGGACCGCGCCCTGACCGGGGTGCTGTCCCTGCTGGCGGTGCCGGCCGAGCGGGCCGGGGAGGAGGACCTGCTGGCCCGGACCGGCGCGCTGGTGCAGGCGCTGGCCGACGCCGGTGTGACCGCCCCGCTGTGGGTGGCCACCCGGGGCGGCGCGGCGATCGACGCCGACGGGCCGGTGCGCCCGGAGCGGGCGCGACTGTGGGGCCTCGGCCGGGTGCTGGCGCTGGAGGCGCCGCAGGCCTGGGGCGGTCTGATCGACCTGCCGGAGGAGCTGGACGAGCGGGTGCTCGGCCGGTTCACCGAGGTGCTGGGCGCGGCCGACGGCGAGGACCAGCTGGTGCTGCGCTCCTCGGGCGTGTCGGTGCCGCGCCTGGTCCGGGCGGCGCGCCGCCCGCTGCCGGGCGACCGGTGGTGGGACGGGGCCGGGACGGTGCTGGTCTGCGGCGCCGACGGCGTGGTCGGCGAGCGGCTGGCCGCCCGCCTGGCCGCCGGCGGGGCCGAGCACCTGGTGCTGGCCGGCCGGACGGAGCGGGACGAGGAGGCGCTGCGGGCCGAGTTCGGCGTGCCGGTCACCGTCGTCGACGCCCCGGCCGGCGACCGCGCCGCGCTCGCCGCACTGCTGGAGCGCCACCCGGTGACCGCCGTGGTGCACACCGGTGCCACGACCCCGGTCGGGGCCGTGGACGGTGTCCCGCCGCGGGAGTTGGCGGCGGCCGTGCGCGAGCGGGTCGCCGAGGTGCGCGCGCTGCACGAGCTGACGGCCGCACTGCCGCTGACCGCGTTCGTGGTCTGCTCCACGGCGGTCGGCGTCCTCGGCGGCGTCGGACACGGCGTGGACGCGGTCGCGCACGCGGAGCTGGCGGCCCTGGCCGCCGAGCGCCGCGCGGCCGGGCTGCCGGCGACGGTGATCGCCTGGGGCCCCTGGGCCGAGGAGGCCGAGCGCGCCGGGACCACCGGTGCGTGGGAGCGGGCGGGCCTGCGCCCGCTGACCGCGCGGGCGGCGCTGGCGGCACTGCCGGGCGCCCTCGCGGAGCCGGACGGCGCCCCGTTGGTGGCGGACGTGGACTGGGCGCGCTTCGCGCTCGGCTACACCGCGAACCGGCCCGGCCTGCTGATCGGCGACCTGCCCGAGGTGCGCGAACTCGCCCGGGCCGTCCCGGCCGGCGCGGACTCCTCGCTGGCCCAGCGGCTGGCGCAGGTGCCCGCGGCGGACCGTGACCGGGTGCTGCTGGACTTCGTCCGTTCCGAGGTGGCGGCCGTCCTCGGCCACACCACCCTGGACGCGGTGGAGCCCACCCGGGCGTTCCAGGAGCTCGGCTTCGACTCGCTGATCGCGGTGGAGCTGAGCAAGCGCCTCGCCGGGGAGACCGGGCTGAAGCTGTCGCCGACCCTGGTCTTCGACCACCCGAACGCCACCGCCCTGGCCGACCACCTGCGCTCGCGGGTGCTCGGCGCCCAGGACGGCGACGGCCTGCCGGTGGCGGCCCGTCACTCGGCCGAGGACGACGACCCGATCGCGATCGTCGCGATGGCCTGCCGCTACCCGGGCGGCGTCCAGTCGCCCGAGGACCTGTGGCGGCTGGTGTCGGAGGGCACCGACGCGGTGACCGCGTTCCCGACCGACCGAGGCTGGGACCTGGCCGGGCTGTACGACCCGGACCCGGCCAAGAGCGGCAAGAGCTACGCCCGTGAGGGCGGGTTCCTGCACGACGCGGCGCAGTTCGACCCGATGTTCTTCGGCATCTCGCCGCGTGAGGCGCTGGCGATGGACCCGCAGCAGCGGGTGCTGCTGGAGGTCACCTGGGAGGCGTTCGAGCGGGCCGGGATCGACCCCGCCGCCGTGCGCGGCGACCGGGTCGGCGTCTTCGCCGGCACCAACGGCCAGGACTACGCGCCGCTGCTGGAGGGTTCGCAGGAGGCCGAGGGCCTGGTCGGGACCGGAAACGCGGCGAGCGTCGCCTCCGGCCGGATCTCCTACACCTTCGGGCTTGAGGGCCCGGCGGTGACGGTGGACACCGCCTGCTCCTCCTCGCTGGTCGCCCTGCACCTGGCGGCCCAGTCGCTGCGCAGCGGCGAGTGCTCGCTCGCCCTGGCCGGCGGTGTGATCATCACCTCGACCCCGGGTGTGTTCGTCGAGTTCAGCCGCCAGCGCGGCCTGGCCGCCGACGGCCGCTGCAAGTCCTTCGCCGCGGCGGCGGACGGCACCGGCTGGGGCGAGGGCGCGGGCATGCTTCTGCTGGAGCGCCTGTCCGACGCCCGTCGCAACGGCCACCGCGTACTGGCGGTCGTCCGCGGCAGCGCCGTCAACCAGGACGGCGCCAGCAACGGTCTGACCGCCCCCAACGGCCCGGCCCAGCAGCGCGTCATCCGCCAGGCCCTCGCCAACGCCCGCCTGACCGCCGGTCAGGTCGACGTGGTCGAGGCGCACGGCACCGGCACCCGCCTCGGCGACCCGATCGAGGCGCAGGCGCTGCTGGCCACCTACGGCCAGGAGCGCGGCGAGAACGGCGAGCCGCTCTGGCTGGGCTCGCTGAAGTCCAACATCGGCCACACCCAGGCGGCGGCCGGCGTCGGCGGCATCATCAAGATGGTGATGGCGATGCGGCACGGCGTCCTGCCGAAGACCCTGCACGTGGACGAGCCGACGCCGAACGTCGACTGGTCGGCGGGCGCGGTCGAGCTGCTCGCCGAGGCCAGGGACTGGCCCGAGACCGGTGCGCCGCGCCGCGCGGGCGTCTCCTCCTTCGGTGTCTCCGGCACCAACGCCCACGTCCTCATCGAGCAGGCCCCGACGGCCGACCAGGCCGGGCCGGCCGTCGACCGCGACGCGGAAGGACCGGCGGCCGACGCGCTGCCCTGGGTGCTCTCCGCCCGCGGCAAGGCGGCCCTGCGGGCCCAGGCCGAGCGGCTGCGCGGCTTCGTCGAGGACAACCCCGGCCTCGCGCCGGCCGACCTCGGCCACGCGCTGGCGGCGACCCGCTCGACGTTCGAACACCGGGCCGTCGTGCTCGGCTCCGACCGTGCCGAGCTGCTCGCCGGCCTGACCGCCCTCGCCGCGGGCAGCGGCAGCGGCTACGTCCAGGGCCTGGCCCGCAGCGGCCGCACCGCCGTCGCCTTCACCGGGCAGGGCAGCCAGCGTCCGGGCATGGGGCGTGAGCTGTACGAGGCCTACCCGGTGTTCGCCGAGGCCTTCGACGCGGTCTGCGCCCGGGTCGAACTGCCGCTGCGCGACGCCGTGTTCGGCGACGACGCCGCGGTTCTCGCCCGGACGGAGTTCACCCAGGTCGCGCTGTTCGCGGTCGAGGTGGCGCTGTTCCGGCTGGTGGAGAGCTGGGGGGTCCGTCCGGACTTCCTGGTGGGCCACTCGATCGGTGAGCTGGTGGCCGCGCACGTCGCGGGCGTCCTCTCGCTGGACGACGCCGTGGCGCTGGTGGCGGCTCGTGGTCGGCTGATGCAGGCGCTGCCGGAGGGCGGTGCGATGGTGGCGGTCAAGGCCTCGGAGGAGGAGGTGCTGCCGCTGCTGACCGCTCAGGTGAGCATCGCGGCGATCAACGGGCCTTCCTCCGTGGTGGTTTCGGGTGAGGAGTCCGAAGTCCTCGCGATCGCCGGGAAGTTCGAGAAGACCAAGCGGCTGAGCGTCTCGCACGCGTTCCACTCGCCGCTGATGGACGGGATGTTGGAGGAGTTCCGGGCCGTTGCCGAGGGGCTGACGTACAGCGCCCCGCGCATCCCGGTCGTCTCCAACGTCACCGGCTCGGTTGCCACGGCCGAGGAGCTGTGCTCGCCCGCGTACTGGGTGCGCCACGTCCGCGAGGCCGTCCGCTTCCTCGACGGGATGCGCACCCTGGAGGCCCAGGGCGTGACCACGTACCTGGAGCTGGGCCCCGACGGTGTGCTCACCGCCATGGGTCAGGACTGCGTCGACGCCGACGGCAACGCCGTCCTCGTCGCCGCCCTGCGCGGCGACCGGCCCGAGGCCCGCACCCTGCTGGCGGCCGTGGCCCGGCTGCACGTCCAGGGGGCGGCCGTCGACTGGCCGGCCCTGTACGGGAACCGGCCGGTGCCGGCGCTCGACCTGCCCACGTACGCCTTCCAGCGGCAGCGCTACTGGCCCGAGGCCGTCACGGTCGACGCGCCGGCCGCGCCCTCCGCAGCCGCCGACCCGACGGAGGAGCGGTTCTGGACGGCCGTCGAGCAGGGCGACCTCGCCCGGCTCGCCGACACGCTGGACGTCGCCGAGGAGAACCGCTCGGCGCTGCGCGAGGTGCTTCCCGCACTGACCGGCTGGCGCCGGCAGAGCCGGGAGCGCGCCACCCTGGACGCCTGGCGCTACCGGGCCACCTGGCAGCCCCTGCCGGAGGACCCGGCAGCCGGGCTCACCGGCAGCTGGCTGCTGGTGGCGCCCGCCGACGGCCCCGGTGCCGAGCTGGCACAGGCCGCCGCGGACGCCCTCGGCGGACACGGTGCCGACGTCCGGCAGCTGACGGTGGCCACCGGCGAGGCGCAGGCCGAGGGCTTCGCCGCCCGGCTTGCCGGCGCGGCCGCCGACGGGGACGCCCCGACCGGCGTGCTCTCGCTGCTCGCCCTGGACGACCGCCCGCACCCCGAGCACCCCGCCCTGTCGGCGGGCGTGACCGCGAGCGTCCGGCTGGTCCAGGCGCTCGGCGAGGCCGGCGTCGCCGCCCCGCTGTGGCTGGCCACCGGCGGCGCGGTCGCCGCCGGAGCCGGCGAGCGGATCGAACACCGCGGCCAGGCCCAGATCTGGGGCCTCGGCCGGACCGCCGCCCTCGAACACCCGGACCGCTGGGGCGGTGTGATCGACCTGCCCGCGACGCTCGACGAGCGGAGCGGCCGCCGCCTCGCGGCCGCCCTGGCCGCCGGCGAGGGCGAGGACCAGCTGGCGGTGCGCGCCGACGCCACGTACGTCCGGCGCCTGGAGCACGCTCCGCTGCCGGCCGGCCCGGTCGACGGCTGGCAGGCCCGCGGCACCGTCCTGGTCACCGGCGGCACCGGCGCCCTGGGCGCCCGGGTCGCCCGCTGGCTGACCGCCAACGGCGCCGAGCACCTGGTGCTGACCAGCCGCCGGGGCGCCGACGCCCCGGGTGCGGCCGAGCTGCGTGCGGAGCTGGAGGGCCTCGGCGCCCGGGTCACCCTGGCCGCCTGCGACGCGGCCGACCGGACCGCGCTCGCGGCCCTGGTCGCCGGGCTCGCCGAGGCCGGCGACCCGGTCCGGGCGGTGGTGCACGCGGCAGGGGTCAGCCAGGCCTCGCCGATCGGTGCCACCGGAATTTCCGAATTCGCCGACGTGGTGAATGCGAAGGTGGCCGGAGCGGTGCACCTGGACGAATTGTTCGGCGCGAATTCCGAACCGCTCGACGCATTCGTCCTGTTCTCCTCGATCGCCGCCACCTGGGGCGGTGCCGGCCAAGCCGGATACGCCGCGGCCAACGCATTCCTGGACGCGCTCGCCGAGCAGCGCCGGGCCGCCGGCCTCACCGCCACCGCGGTGGCGTGGGGCCCGTGGGGCGGCGGCGGCATGGCCGCCGAGGACGACGCGGAGGAGCAGCTGCGCCGCCGCGGCCTGCCGGTGCTCGACCCGGAGACGGCCATCGCCGCCCTCGGCGCGGCCCTCGACCACGGCGACACCGCGGTCACCGTCGCCGACGTGGACTGGGCGCTGTTCGCGCCCGGCTTCACGGCGGTGCGCCACAGCCCGCTGATCGGCGACCTGCCGGAGGTCCGGCGGGCGCTGGGCACCGACGGCGCCGCGGACCGGGCGGACGACGGCGAGGCCTCGGCCGAGCTGCGCGGGCAGCTCGCCGAGCTGCCCGAGGCCGGCCAGGAGCAGCTGCTGCTGGACCTGGTCCGCACCCATGTGGCCGAGGTGCTCGGCCACCACGGGGTGGAGGAGGTCGAGGCCGACCGGGCGTTCAACGAGCTCGGCTTCGACTCGCTGACGGCGGTGGAGCTGCGCAACCGGCTCAACCTGCTGGGCGGGCTGCGACTGCCGTCCTCGCTGGTGTTCGACTACCCGACGCCGCTGGCGCTCGCCCGGCACCTGCGCACCGAGCTGGCCCCCGACGGCGCGCCGAGCGCGACCGACCTGCTCGGCGAACTCGACCGGCTGGAGGCCGCCATGGCGGCCGCCGCGCCGGACGACCTGACCCGGACGAAGATCAAGGTCCGGATGCAGGCGCTGCTCTCCCAGTGGGACGACGGTCCGGGCAAGTCCGAGCCGGTGGGCGGCAGCGCGTTCGACGCCACCAGCGACGAGGAACTCTTCGCCCTCATCAACCGCGACCTCGGGAGGGGATGACGCCCGTTCGGAGCGAATGGCCGTGAATTCTCCGTCGTGAATCCGTCGTGAATTCGGGCCGCTGAGCGGGGGTCGGGAATTGTCCCGACCCCCGCTTCGTCATGGGGGCCCTAGGGGGGCTGGTAGGGGTTGTCCGCCTTCACCGCCCTTCATAGCGTCAGGGCGAAACCCTTCACTGTTGTGGTCCAGTCGTGTGCGCGTGCGTGCCCGGAGGACCCGCTCACCCCGATGAGGTGGCCCTCCGCATGGCGAATGAAGAGACGCTTCGCGACTACCTCAAGTGGGTGACCGCGGACCTCCAGCAGACCAAGCAGCAGCTGAGGGACCTCCAGGCGGAGAGCCGCGAACCGATCGCCATCGTGGGCATGGCCTGCCGCTACCCCGGCGGCATCGACACCCCCGAACGACTGTGGGACCTGGTCGCGGACGGGCGGGACGCCATCGGCGGCTTCCCCGAGGACCGCGGCTGGGACCTCGACGGGCTGTACGACCCGGACCCGGAGCACGCCGGCACCAGCTACGCGCGCGAGGGCGGCTTCCTGCGCGCGGTGGGGGAGTTCGACGCGGGCTTCTTCGGGATCTCGCCGCGCGAGGCCCTCGCGATGGACCCGCAGCAGCGGCTGCTGCTGGAGACCTCCTGGGAGGCCTTCGAGCGGGCCGGCCTCGACCCGGCCGCGCTCAAGGGCGGAAAGACCGGGGTCTTCGTCGGCACCGCCGGCCAGGACTACCTGGGCCTGGTCGTCGCCGGCGAGGCCGAGGGCGCCGAGGGCCACCTCGCCACCGGCAACGCGGCCAGCGTGCTCTCCGGCCGACTCGCCTACACCTTCGGGCTGGAGGGCCCGGCGGTCACCGTCGACACCGCCTGCTCCTCCTCGCTGGTCGCCCTCCACCTCGCCGTGCAGTCGCTGCGCAACGGCGACTCCACGCTGGCCCTGGCCGGCGGTGCGACGATCATGTCCACCCCGTCCTCCTTCATCGAGTTCAGCCGCCAGCGCGGCCTGGCCGTCAACGGCCGCTGCAAGCCCTTCGCGGAGGCCGCCGACGGTACCGGCTGGGCCGAGGGCGTCGGCATGCTCCTGCTGGAGCGCCTCTCCGACGCGCAGCGCAACGGCCACCAGGTGCTCGCGGTCGTGCGCGGCAGCGCGATCAACCAGGACGGCGCCAGCAACGGCCTCACCGCCCCCAACGGCCCCGCCCAGCAGCGCGTCATCCTGCGCGCCCTGGCCAACGCCCGGCTCTCGGCGGGCCAGGTCGACGCCGTCGAGGCGCACGGCACCGGCACGGTGCTCGGCGACCCGATCGAGGCCCAGGCCCTGCTCGACACCTACGGCCAGGACCGGCCCGCCGGCCGTCCGCTGTGGCTGGGCTCGCTCAAGTCCAACCTCGGCCACTCGCAGGCCGCGGCCGGCGTCGGCGGCGTCATCAAGATGGTCATGGCGCTGCGCAACGGCGTGCTGCCGCAGACCCTCCACGTCGACCGCCCGACCTCGCACGTCGACTGGTCCGGCGGCGCCGTGGAACTGCTGACCGAGGCGCGCGACTGGCCCGCGGCGGACGAGCCGCGCCGGGCGGGCGTCTCGGCCTTCGGCATGAGCGGCACCAACGCGCACGTCGTCCTGGAGGAGGCCCCGGCGGCGGAGGACGCCGCCGCCGACGCGCCGTCCGAGTCGGCCGGTTCGGCCGGTTCGACCGACCAGGCGGGTCCGGCCGTCTGGGCCGCCGCGGCCGGCGGCCCGCTGCCCTGGATGCTGTCCGCGCGCGGGGAGACCGCGCTGCGCGCCCAGGCCGGCAAGCTGGCCGCCTTCGTGCAGGAGGCCGGAGCGGAGCTCTCCCTCGCCGGCATCGGTGCCGAACTCGCCCACGGCCGCGCCCGGTTCGACGAGCGGGCCGTGGTCCTGGCGGGGGAGCGGGACGAACTGCTCGCCGGGCTGGGTGCGTTGGCCTCGGGGCAGGACGAGGACACCTCGTCGGTGGTCCGCGGCTCCGGGGCCGGCGGCAAGCTCGTCATGGTCTTCCCGGGGCAGGGCTCGCAGTGGCTGGGCATGGCCCGGGAGCTGCTCGCGGACTCGCCGGTGTTCCGTTCCCGGATGGAGGAGTGCGCCAAGGCGCTTGCTCCGCATGTGGATTGGGAGCTGCTCGACGTCGTCGCGGGTGAGGACGGCGGGTGGATGGAGCGGGTGGACGTGGTCCAGCCGGTGCTGTTCGCCGTGATGGTCTCCCTGGCTGCTCTGTGGCGTTCGTACGGTGTGGAGCCGTCGGCGGTGGTGGGTCACTCGCAGGGCGAGATTGCCGCCGCTGCCGTCTCCGGTGCCCTGTCGCTGGAAGACGCCGCCCTGGTGGTGGCGCTGCGCAGCCAGGCGATCATCGAGCTGTCGGGCCTGGGTGGCATGGTGTCCGTCCCGCTGCCCGTGGAGAGTGTCCGCGAGCTGCTGTCCGGTCGTGAGGGAATCTCGATCGCTGCGGTCAACGGCCCCAGCTCGGTGGTCGTTTCCGGCGATGCGGACGCCCTGGACGAGCTGATGGAGCACTGCACCGGGCAGGAGATCCGGGCGCGTCGCATCGCGGTGGACTACGCGTCGCACTCGGCGCACGTCGAGCGCATCGAGGCCCGTCTCGCGGAGCTGCTGGCCCCGGTCGCCCCGCGCGTGCCGGAGGTGCCGTTCCACTCCACCGTGACCGGTGAACTGATCGACAGCGCTTCGCTGGACGCCGCCTACTGGTACCGCAACCTCCGCCAGACGGTGGAGTTCGCCAACACGGTGGAGTCCCTCCTCGCCTCCGGCCACACCCAGTTCGTCGAGGTGAGCGCCCACCCGGTGCTGACCGTCGGCATCCAGGAGTCCATCGACGCCGCCAACGCCGAGGCCACGGTCCAGGGCTCCCTGCGTCGTGATCAGGGCGGCCGGGAGCGTTTCCTGACCGCCCTCGCCGAGGCGTGGGCCAACGGCGCCACCGTCGACTGGGCCCCGCTGTTCCCGGCCGCAAGCCGCATCGACCTGCCCACCTACGCCTTCCAGCGTGAGAAGTACTGGCCGAAGCCGGGCACGCGCGGTATCGGTGACGTGCTGTCCGCCGGTCTCGGCGCGGCCGACCACCCGTTGCTGGGTGCGGCGGTGGCGCTGGCCGACCGCGACGGGCACGTCTTCACCGGTCGCCTCTCGGTGCAGACCCAGCCGTGGCTGGCGGACCACGCGGTGGCCGGCACGGTGATCCTGCCGGGTACGGCGTTCGTCGAGCTGGCCGTTCGCGCGGGTGACCAGGCCGGTTGTGACGTGCTGGAGGAGCTGACCCTGGAGGCGCCGCTGGTGCTGCCCTCCCAGGGTGGCGTGGCGGTGCAGGTGGTGGTCGGTTCGCCCGACGCCGACGGCCGCCGTGAGGTGGAGGTCTACTCCCGCCCCGACGACGCCGAGGGCACGGACGAGCCGTGGACCCGCCACGCCACCGGCGCCCTGTCCCGGGGCGGCGCCGTCGTGCCGGAGTTCGACCTCGCCGTCTGGCCCCCGCAGGGCGCCGTCGAGCTGCCCGTCGCGGACCTCTACGAGCGCTTCGCGGCCGGCGGCTTCGCCTACGGCCCGGCGTTCCGGGGCCTGCGGGCCGCCTGGCAGCGCGGGGACGAGGTCTTCGCCGAGGTCGAGCCGGTGCAGGAGGAGCAGGACCGGGCCGGCCGCTTCCGGCTGCACCCCGCCCTGCTCGACGCCGCGCTGCACGCGGCCGGCCTCGGCGGGCTGCTCCCCGGGGCGGAGGGCGGACTGCTGCCCTTCGCCTGGACCGGGCTGCGGGTGTACGCCACGGGTGCCGCCGCCCTGCGGGTGCGGCTGGCCCCGGCCGGGCACAACGCCGTCTCGGTGGCGCTCGCGGACCCGACCGGCGCCCCGGTGGCCACGGCCGACGCGCTGACCCTGCGCCCGCTCGACGTCGAGCGGCTGCACTCCGCCGCGCGCGGCGCGCGCACCCCGCTGTACCGCATCGACTGGACCGCCCAGGGGCCCGCCGCCCCGGCCGACGCCGCCCGCTGGGCCGTGCTCGGCGCCGACGCGGCCGTGGCGCCCGACGCCGTCCGGTACCCCGACCTCGCCGCCCTGCTGGCCGCCGTCGCCGCCGGGGAGGCCGCCCCGGAGACCGTGGTCGCGCCGGTCGCCGTCGGCTCCGCCGTCCAGGTCGAGGAGGCGCACCGCGCCGCCGCCGCCGCGCTGGCCCTCGCCCAGGAGTGGCTGGCCGCCGAACCCCTGGCCGGCGCCCGCCTGGTGCTGGTGACCCGCGGCGCCGTGGCCGCGCTCGACGCGGACGCCGTCGAGCGGCCCGCGCACGCCACGGTCTGGGGCCTGCTCCGCTCCGCGCAGTCCGAGCACCCGAACCGCTTCGTCCTGGTCGACCTGGACGACGAGGCCGGCTCCGCTGCCGCGCTGCCCGCCGCCGTCGCCACCGGCGAGCCCCAACTCGCCCTGCGCGCCGGTGAGGTGCTGGCCCCCCGGCTGGTCCGGGCGCTGTCCGAGCAGGACGCTGCCGGCCCGTCCGCCCTGGACCCCGACGGCACGGTGCTGATCACCGGCGGCACCGGCACCCTGGGCGCGCTGCTGGCCCGCCACCTGGTGACCGAGCACGGCGCCCGCCACCTGCTGCTGGCCGGCCGCCGGGGCGAGGCCGCGCCCGGTGCGGTCGAGCTGCGCGACGAACTGGCCGCGCTGGGCGCAGAGGTGACGGTCGCCGCCTGCGACGCCGCCGACCGCGCGGCACTCGCCGCCCTGCTGGACACCGTTCCCGCCGATCGCCCGCTCACCGCCGTGGTCCACGCGGCCGGTGTCCTGGACGACGGCATGCTGGACGCGCTGACCCCGGAGCGCCTGGAGCGGGTGCTGCGCGCGAAGGTCGACGCGGCCGTCCACCTGGACGAGCTGACCCGCGACCGGCAGCCGGCGCTCTTCGTCCTCTACTCCGGCGCCGCCGGCGTCCTCGGTGCCGTCGGCCAGGCCAACTACGCGGCCGCCAACGCCTTCCTGGACGCGCTCGCCGCCCGGCGCCGGGCCGCCGGCCTGCCCGCCACCTCGCTCGCCTGGGGCCTGTGGGAGCAGGCCAGCGGCATGACCGGCCACCTGGGGGCCGCCGACCTCACCCGGATGCGCCGCTCGGGCCTGCACGCGCTGCCGTCCGCCGAGGCGCTGGGCCTGTTCGACCTCGCGGTGCGCACCGGGCACGCCCTGCTGCTGCCGGTCCGCCTGGACCTGGCCGTCCTGCGCGCCCAGGCCGACCGCCTGCCCACGCTGTTCCGCACGCTCGTCCCGGCCCCCGTCCGGCGTGCCGCGCAGGGCGCCGGCGCCGAGGCCGACGGCTCGCCGCTGCTGCGCCGGCTGGCCGGCCGTTCGGCGGCCGAGCAGGAGCGGCTGCTCACCGAGCTGGTGTGCACCCAGGCCGCCGGGGCCCTCGGCCACCGGTCGGCCGAGGCGGTGCACGCCGACCGGGCCTTCAAGGAGCTCGGCTTCGACTCCCTGATGTCCGTCGAGCTGCGCAACCGGCTGGGCCGGGCCACCGGACTGCGGCTGCCCGCCACCCTGGTCTTCGACCACCCCACCCCCGCCGCGCTCGCCCGCCACCTGCTTGCCGGGCTGGGCCCCGCCGCCACCGCCCCGGCCGCCCCGGCCGTCCGCCGCGCCGCGGCCGACGACGAGCCGATCGCCATCGTCGCGATGAGCTGCCGCTACCCCGGCGGCGTGCGCACCCCCGAGCAGCTGTGGCAGCTGGTCGCCGAGGGCACCGACGCCGTCGCCGCGCTGCCCGCCGACCGCGGCTGGGACGCGGACGCCGTCTACGCCGCCGACCCGGACCACGCGGGCGGACGCTTCCGCCGCGAGGGCGCGTTCGTCTACGACGCGGCCGACTTCGACCCGGGCCTGTTCGGCATCTCGCCGCGCGAGGCGATGGCGATGGACCCGCAGCAGCGGCTGCTGCTGGAGACCTCCTGGGAGGCCTTCGAGCGGGCCGGCATCGCCCCGGAGCGCGTGCGCGGCACCCGCGCCGGCGTCTTCGTCGGCGCGATGTACCACGACTACGGCGCCCGCCTGTACGGAGTCTCCGAGGGCCTGGAGGACTTCGACGGCTACCTCGGCAACGGCAACACCGGCAGCGTGGCCTCCGGCCGCGTCGCCTACACCTTCGGCCTGGAGGGCCCGGCCGTCACCGTCGACACCGCCTGCTCCTCCTCGCTGGTCGCCCTGCACCTGGCCGCCCAGGCGCTGCGCAACGGCGAGTGCGAGCTGGCGCTGGCCGGCGGTGTGACGGTGATGTCCACCCCCACGGTCTTCGTCGAGTTCATCCGCCAGCGCGGCCTGGCCGCCGACGGCCGCTGCAAGTCCTTCGCCGGCGCCGCCGACGGCACCGGCTGGGGCGAGGGCGTCGGCATGCTACTGCTGGAGAAGCTGTCGGACGCCCGGCGCAACGGGCACCCCGTGCTCGCCGTCGTCCGCGGCTCCGCGGTCAACCAGGACGGCGCCAGCAACGGCCTGACCGCGCCCAACGGCCCCTCCCAGCAGCGGGTCATCCGCCAGGCCCTGGCCAACGCCGGACTGACCGCCGCCCAGGTGGACGCCGTCGAGGCGCACGGCACCGGCACCGCGCTGGGCGACCCGATCGAGGCCCAGGCGCTGCTCGCCACCTACGGCCAGGAGCGCAGCGGGGACCCGCTGTGGCTCGGCTCGATCAAGTCCAACATCGGGCACAGCCAGGCCGCCGCCGGTGTGGCCGGCGTGATCAAGATGGTCATGGCGATGCGGGAGGGCGTGCTGCCGCAGACCCTGCACGTCGACGAGCCGTCCCCGCACATCGACTGGGCCTCGGGCGCGGTCGAGCTGCTGACCGAGGCCCGGCCGTGGCCGCAGACCGGTCGCCCGCGCCGCGCGGCCGTCTCCTCCTTCGGCATCAGTGGCACCAACGCCCACACCGTCATCGAGCAGGCCCCCGCCGTCGAGCCGGTGGACACCGTCCGGCCCCTCCGGGTCTCCGGCCGCCCGCTGCTGCTGTCCGGCGCGACCGCGCAGGCGCTGCGCGACCAGGCCGCCCGACTGCTCGACCACCTCGACACCCACCCGGACGTCGACCTCGCCGACCTCGCGCACTCGCTCGGCACCACCCGGGCGGCGCTGGACCACCGGGCCGTCGTGGTCGCGGACGACCTCGCCTCCTTCCGCGGCGCCCTGGCGGCGCTGGCCGAGGGCGGCACGGCCGCCGGGCTGGTGACCGGCGCCGCCGAGGGCGGCAGGCTCGCCTTCCTGTTCACCGGCCAGGGCAGCCAGCGCCTCGGCATGGGCCGGGAGCTGTACGAGGCCCACCCGGCGTTCGCCGAGGCCTTCGACGCGGTCTGCGCTCGGGTCGAACTTCCCCTGCGCGACGCGGTGTTCGGCGACGACGCGGAGCTGCTGGACCGCACCGAGTACACCCAGCCGGCGCTGTTCGCCGTCGAGGTGGCGCTGTTCCGCCTGCTGGAGGGCTGGGGGGTCCGTCCGGACGTCCTGGTCGGCCACTCGATCGGCGAGATCGCGGCCGCCCACGTCGCGGGTGTGCTGTCGCTGGACGACGCGGTGGCGCTGGTGTCCGCCCGTGGCCGGCTGATGCAGGCGCTGCCCGAGGGCGGCGCGATGGTCGCGGTGAAGGCCGCCGAGGCCGAGATCCTGCCGCTGCTGACCGCCCAGGTGAGCATCGCGGCGATCAACGGGCCCTCCTCCGTGGTGATTTCCGGCGACGAGGCCGAAGTGCTGGCGATCGCCGGGCAGTTCGAGAAGACCAAGCGTCTCAACGTCTCGCACGCCTTCCACTCCCCGCTGATGGACGGCATGCTGGCGGAGTTCCGGGCCGTCGCCGAGAGCCTGAGCTACACCGAGCCGGTCATCCCGGTCGTCTCCGACGTCACCGGCGCCCTCGCCACCGCCGAGGAGCTGTGCTCGCCCGAGTACTGGGTCCGGCACGTCCGCGAGGCCGTCCGCTTCCTCGACGGCATGCGCACCGCGGCGGCCCAGGGCGTCACCACCTTCGTCGAGCTCGGCCCCGACGGAGTGCTCTCCGCCATGGGCCAGGACTGCGTCGACGGCGGCACGTTCGCCCCCGCGCTGCGCGCCGACCGCCCGGAGGAGCGCAGCCTGCTGGCCGCGCTCGCCACCGCCCACGTCCACGGCGACGGCCCCGACTGGTCGGCCGTGCCCGCCGTGCGCGACGGCCACGTGATCGACCTGCCGACCTACGCCTTCCAGACCCGCCGCTACTGGCTGGAGGCGCCCGCCGCCGGAGCGGCGACGCCCGCCGGCACCCCGGGCGACGAGCGGTTCTGGACGGCCGTCGAGGAGCAGGACGTCGCGGCCCTCGCCGGCACCCTGGAGCTGTCCGCGGACGGCGCCCTGCGCGAGGTGCTGCCCGCACTGTCGAACTGGCGCCGGCAGCACCGCGCCCGCACCACCGTCGAGGGCTGGCGCTACCGCGTCCAGTGGAAGCCGCTCGGCGCGCCGGACACCGCCCGCCTCGGCGGCACCTGGCTCACCGTCGCGCCCGTCGGCCTCCCGGACGGCGCGGCCGAGCGGCTGGCCGCCGTCGAGCGCGCCCTGACCGCGGCCGGCGCGGACGTTCGGCGCCTGGAGCTCGGCGCCGAATCCGACCGGGCCCGGCTCGCCGAGCAGCTGCGCGACGCGGCCGCCGACGGCCTCGCCGGGATCCTGTCGCTGCTCGCCCTGGACGACGCCGAGCACCCCGCCCACCCGGGCGTGTCCGCCGCCCTGCTGCGGACCGCCCTGCTGGTCCAGGCCCTGGGCGACGCCGAGGTGACCGCCCCGCTCTGGCTGACCACCGAGGCCGCCGTGGCCGTGTCGGGCGCCGAGCAGGTCGAGCACCCCGCCCAGGCCCAGCTGTGGGGCCTCGGCCGGGTGGTCGCCCTGGAGCACCCCGACCGCTGGGGCGGACTGGTCGACCTGCCCGCCGCCCTGGACGAGCGCACCGCCGCCCGCCTCGCCGCCCTGCTCGCGCCGGGCTCCGCCGAGGACCAGGTCGCGCTGCGCGCGAACGGTACGTTCGGCCGCCGCCTGGTCCGGGCCGAGCGCACCGAGGCCGCCGACTGGCGCCCGCGCGGCACCGTCCTGGTCACCGGCGGCACCGGCGCCCTGGGCACCCACGTCGCCCGCTGGCTGGCCGCCAACGGTGCCGAGCACCTCGTGCTCACCAGCCGCCGCGGCCTCGAAGCCCCCGGCGCGGCCGAGCTGCGCGACGAGCTGACCGCGCTCGGCGCCCGGGTCACGGTCGCCGCCTGCGACGCCGCCGACCGCACCGCCCTGGCCGCCCTGCTCGCCGAACACCCGGTGAACGCCGTCGTGCACGCGGCCGGGGTCGCCCAGAACGCGCCGCTCGCCGAGACCGACCCGGCGGAGTTCGCCGCCGTCGTCGCCGGCAAGACCGCCGGAGCCGCCCACCTGGACGCGCTGCTGGACGGCACCGAGCTGGACGCCTTCGTCCTCTTCTCCTCCGTGGCCGGCGTCTGGGGCAGCGGCGGCCAGTGCGCCTACGCCGCCGCCAACGCCCACCTGGACGCGCTCGCCCAGGCCCGCCGCGCCCGCGGCCTCGCCGCCACCGCCGTCGCCTGGGGCCCGTGGGCCGAGGGCGGCATGGCCGCCGACGGCGGCGAGCACCTGCGCCGGCGCGGGCTGCGCCCGATGGCGCCCGAGCAGGCGGTGGCCGCCCTGGCCCAGGCCGTGGGCGCGGGCGAGGACGCCCTCGCCGTGGCGGACCTCGACTGGTCCCGGTTCGCCGCCGGCTTCACCGCCGTGCGCCCCTCCGCGCTGCTCGCCGACCTGCCCGAGGCGGTGGCGGCCCAGGCCGACACCACCCCCGCCGAGGAGGGCGCGGCCGGCGGGCTGCGGGCCGTGCTGGCCGGCGCCCCGGCCGCCGAGCGGGAGCGGATCCTGCTCGACCTGGTCCGCACCGAGGCCGCCGCGGTGCTCGGCCACGACTCCGTCGACGGGGTCCTCGCCGGGCGCCCGTTCAAGGAGCTGGGCTTCGACTCGCTGACCGCCGTCGAACTGCGCAACCGGATCGACGCGGCCGTGGGCCTGCGGCTGTCCGCCACGCTGGTCTTCGACTACCCGACCCCGGCCGTCCTCGCCGCCCACCTGGGCGCCGAACTCCTCGGCCCGGACGCCGAGTCCACCGAGGCCGCCCCGGTCCTCGGCGCCCCGGACGAGCCGGTCGCCATCGTCGCGATGAGCTGCCGCTTCCCCGGCGGCGTGCGCACCCCCGAGCAGCTGTGGCGCCTGCTGGCCGACGGCGGCGACGCCATCGGCGGCTTCCCCGCCGACCGCGGCTGGGACCTGGAGGCGCTGTACGACCCGGACCCGGACAACGCCGGCACCAGCTACGCCCGCGAGGGCGGATTCCTGTACGAGGCCGGGGAGTTCGACGCCGCGTTCTTCGGCATCAGCCCGCGCGAGGCCCTCGCGATGGACCCGCAGCAGCGCCTGCTGCTGGAGACCTCCTGGGAGGCCTTCGAGCGGGCCGGCATCGACCCGGAGACCGTGCGCGGCAGCCGGACCGGCGTCTTCGCCGGCACCAACATGCAGGACTACACCAACCTGCTGTTCGCCTCCGAGGAGATCCTGGAGGGCCACCTCGCCACCGGCAACGCGGCCAGCGTGGTCTCCGGGCGCCTGGCGTACACCTTCGGTCTTGAGGGCCCGGCGGTGACGGTGGACACCGCCTGCTCCTCCTCGCTGGTCGCCCTGCACCTGGCCGCCCAGGCGCTGCGCAACGGCGAGTGCACGCTCGCCCTGGCCGGCGGCGCCACCGTGATGGCCACCCCGGGCGCGTTCATCGAGTTCAGCCGCCAGCGCGGCCTCGCCGACGACGGCCGCTGCAAGGCCTTCGCGGAGGCCGCCGACGGCACCGGCTGGGCCGAGGGCGTCGGCATGCTCCTGCTGGAGCGCCTCTCCGACGCCGAGCGCCTCGGCCACCCGGTGCTCGCGGTGGTCCGCGGCTCGGCCGTCAACCAGGACGGCGCCAGCAACGGCCTCACCGCCCCGAACGGCCCCGCGCAGCAGCGGGTCATCCGCCAGGCGCTGGCCGCCGCCCGCCTGTCGGCCGGCGAGGTCGACGCCGTCGAGGCGCACGGCACCGGCACCCGGCTCGGCGACCCGATCGAGGCCCAGGCGCTGCTGGCCACCTACGGCCAGGAGCGCACCGGCGAGCCGCTGTGGCTCGGCTCGGTGAAGTCCAACCTCGGCCACACCCAGGCCGCCGCCGGTGTCGCGGGCGTCATCAAGATGGTGCTGGCGATGCACGAGGGCGTGCTGCCCCGGACCCTGCACGTCGACGAACCGTCGTCGCACGTGGACTGGGCGGCCGGCGCGGTCGAGCTGCTGACGGAGTCGCGGGACTGGCCCGAGACGGCGCACCCCCGCCGCTCCGCCGTCTCCTCCTTCGGCATGAGCGGCACCAACGCCCACGTCATCCTCGAACAGGCACCCGCCGCCTCCCCGGCCGAGGAGCCCGACGCGGCACCGGCCGGCGTGGCTCCGCTGCCCTGGCTGCTGTCGGCCCGCGGCGCGGACGCCCTGCGCGAGCAGGCCGCCCGACTGCGCGACCAGCTGACCGGCCCGGACGCCCCCGCCGCCGACTCCGTCGCCCACGCGCTCGCCACCACGCGCTCCCTGCACGAGCACCGGGCCGTCGTGCTCGGTGCCGACCGGGACGAGCTGCTCGCCGGACTGGACGCCCTCGCGCAGGACGCCACCACGGCGAACGTGCTCCAGGGCGTCGCACGCGGCGGACGGACGGCGTACCTGTTCACCGGGCAGGGCAGCCAGCGCCCGGGCATGGGACGGGAGCTGTACGAGGCCTACCCGGCGTTCGCGGACGCCTTCGACGCGGTCTGCGCGCGGGTCGAACTGCCGCTGCGCGAGGCCGTGTTCGGTGAGGACGCTGACGTTCTCGCCCGGACCGAGTTCACCCAGGTGGCGCTGTTCGCCGTCGAGGTGGCGCTGTTCCGGCTGTACGAGAGCTGGGGCGTGCGGCCGGACGTCCTGGCCGGGCACTCGATCGGCGAGCTGGTGGCCGCGCACGTCGCCGGGGTGCTGTCGCTGGACGACGCCGTCACCCTGGTGGCGGCGCGTGGTCGGCTGATGCAGGCGCTGCCGGAGGGCGGCGCGATGGTGGCGGTCAAGGCCGCCGAGGCCGACGTCCTGCCGCTGCTCACCGAGAACGTGAGCATCGCGGCGATCAACGGCCCGACCTCCGTGGTGATTTCGGGCGACGAGGATGAAGTCCTCGCGATCGCCGGGAAGTTCGAGAAGACCAAGCGTCTCAACGTCTCGCACGCGTTCCACTCGCCGCTGATGGACGGGATGTCGGACGAGTTCCGCCGGGTGGCGGAGGGCCTGACGTACAGTGCCCCGCGCATCCCGGTCGTCTCCAACGTCACCGGGGACCTGGCCACCGCCGAGGAGCTGCGCTCGCCCGCGTACTGGGTCCGGCACGTCCGCGAGGCCGTCCGCTTCCTCGACGGCATGCGCACCCTGGCGGCCGACGGTGTCACCACCTTCGTCGAGCTCGGCCCGGACGGCGTGCTGTCCGCGATGACCCAGGAGTGCGTCGAGGACGGCGTGTTCGTCCCCGCGCTGCGCGCCGGCCGCCCCGAGCGGCCCACCGCCCTGGCCGCCCTCGGCCGGCTCTGCCTGACCGGCAGCGGCCCCGACCGGCAGGCACTCGCCGCCGGCCGGAGCGTCCGCCCGGTCGAGCTGCCGACCTACGCCTTCCAGCGCCGCCGCTACTGGCCGACGCTGCGTGCCCTGCCGACCGGCGACCCGGCCGGCCTGGGCCTGGAGGCCGCCGGGCACCCGCTGCTCGGCGCCGCCGTCGCCCTGGCCGACACCGACGGCTACCTGTTCACCGGCCGCCTCTCGGTGCGGACCCACCCCTGGCTGGCCGACCACGCCGTCCAGGGCCGGATCCTGCTGCCGGGCACGGCCTTCGTCGAACTCGCCGTCCGGGCGGGCGACGAGGTCGGCTGCGGCGCGGTGGAGGACCTCACGCTGGAGGCGCCGCTGGTGCTGCCCGAGCGCGGAGGGATCGTTCTCCAGCTCACCGTCGGGGAGCCCGACGACGCCGGCCGCCGCCCCTTCCAGCTGCACTCCCGCCGGGAGGACGCCCCCGCCGGTGAGCCGTGGACCCGCCACGCGGCCGGTGCCCTCGGCACCGCCCCGGAGCGGGAGCCCTTCGACCTGTCGGTCTGGCCGCCGGCGGGCGCCGAGGCCGTCGACGCGAGCGGCTTCTACGAGGGCGCGGTCGACCTCGGCTTCGCCTACGGCCCGGCGTTCCAGGGCCTGCGCGCCGTCTGGCTGCGCGGGGACGACATCTTCGCCGAGGTCGCCCTGCCGGCCGAACACCACACCGAGGCGGGCCGCTACGGCCTGCACCCGGGCCTGCTGGACTCCGCGCTGCACGCGCTCGGCCTGGGCGCGGCCGCCGAGGCCGGTACCGAGGGGGCGGACGCCCCCCAGGGCAGGCTGCCGTTCGCCTGGAGCGACGTCGTCCTGCACGCGGCCGGCGCCCAGGCCCTGCGGGCGCGCCTGACCCGCTCCGGCGGATCGGTCTCCCTCCAGCTGGCCGACGGCTCCGGAGCCCCGGTCGCCGACATCGGCTCGCTCGTCCTGCGCCCGGTCTCGGCCGCCGCGCTGGAGGCCTCGGCCACCGGTCACCCGGAGGCGCTGCACCGACTCGCCTGGACCCCGGTCACCGTCACCGGTACGCCGGAGACGAGTGGTTGGGCCGTGCTCGGCGCGACCGATCTGCCGGTGCTGGGCGGTCTGCGGCAGGTGGCGGATGTGGCCGCGCTGGCGGCGGCGGTGGACGAGGGTGCCGTGGTGCCCGAGGTCGTGGTCGCGGTCGTGGACGGCGCTGCCGATGGTGGCGTTGGCGGCGGGGTCGCGGTGGCGGCCCGGTCGGTGGTGGCGCGGGTGCTGGAGCTGGTGCGTGGCTGGCTGGCGGAGGAGCGGTTCGCCGCTTCGCGGCTGGTCGTGGTGACGCGTGGTGCGGTGGCCGTGGGTGCGGGGGAGAGCCCGGACCTGGCGGTGGCGGCGGTGTGGGGTCTGGTGCGTTCGGCGCAGAGCGAGAACCCGGGCCGACTGGTGCTGGTGGACGTGGACGGCGAGACGGAGTCGCTCGCGGCTCTGGGCGCCGCCCTGGCCGCAGGCGAGCCCCAACTCGCCCTGCGCGAAGGAGCGGTGCTCGTACCCCGGGTGGCCAGGCCGTCCGCCGACACCCTGCCCGTTCCGACCACCGCCGCCGCCTGGCGGCTGGACTCCCCGCGCAAGGGGACCTTCGAGAACCTGGCACTGCTCCCCGCCCCGGAAGCGGACCGCCCGCTGGTCGGCGAGGAGGTCCGGGTTGCGGTCCGCGCGGCGGGCCTCAACTTCCGCGACGTCCTGAACGCCCTGGGCATGTACCCGGGCGACGCCGGGCCGATGGGCATCGAGGGCGCGGGCGTCGTCCTGGAGATCGGGCCGGAGGTCACCGGGCTCGCGGTCGGCGACCGGGTGATGGGCCTGCTCTCGGGCGGCTTCGGCCCCCGCTCGGTCACCGACGGCCGGGTCCTGGCCCGGATCCCCGACGGCTGGACCTTCGAGCAGGCGGCCTCCGTGCCGATCGTCTTCCTGACGGCGTACTACGCGTTGGTGGACCTGGGTGGTCTGCGGGCGGGTGAGCGGGTGCTGGTGCATGCCGCCGCCGGTGGTGTCGGGATGGCCGCCGTGCAGCTGGCCCGGCACCTGGGTGCCGAGGTGTTCGGTACGGCGAGCCCGGGCAAGTGGGAGACCCTGCGGGCCTCGGGTCTGGATGACGCGCACATCGCGAACTCCCGGACGCTGGAATTCGAGGGCGCGTTCCTGGCCGCTACGGGTGGTGCCGGGGTGGATGTGGTGCTGGACGCTTTGGCGGGTGAGTTCGTGGACGCCTCGCTGCGGCTGCTGCCGCGTGGTGGGCGGTTCCTGGAGATGGGCAAGACGGACGTCCGTGAGCCGGAGGCGGTCGCGGCCGTGCACGAGGGTGTGCGGTACCAGGCGTTCGATCTGATCGAGGCCGGTCCGCAGCGGATCGGTGTGATGCTGGCGCATCTGGTGGAGCTGTTCGGGCAGGGGGCGTTGGTGCCGCTGCCCACGGTGTCGTGGGATGTGCGCCGGGCGCCGGAGGCGTTCCGCTTCCTCGGGCAGGCGCGGCATGTCGGCAAGGTCGTCCTGACGGTGCCGTCGCCCGCCGCGGGCACGGTGCTGGTCACCGGTGGTACGGGTGGTCTGGGGTCGTTGGTGGCCCGGCACCTGGTCACGGTGCACGGGGTGCGGAGTCTGGTGCTGACCAGCCGTCGTGGCCTGGACGCGCCGGGCGCTGCCGAACTGCGGGACGAGCTGGCCGACTTGGGTGCCGAGGCGGATGTCGTCGCCTGCGACGTGACCGATCGCGACGCCGTCGCGGCGCTGCTGGAGGGCCGGACGCTGTCGGCCGTGGTCCACACGGCGGGCGTCCTGGACGACGGTCTGGTGTCCTCGCTGACCCCGGAGCGGCTGGACGCGGTCCTGCGGCCGAAGGTCGACGCGGCCTGGCACCTGCACGAGCTCACCCTCGGCCAGGACCTCACCGACTTCGTCCTCTTCTCCTCGGTGGCGGCGGCCTTCGGCAACCCCGGTCAGGCCAACTACGCGGCGGCGAACGTCTTCCTGGACGCGCTGGCGCAGCACCGCGCGGCGCTGGGCCTGCCCGCGACCTCGATGGCCTGGGGCCCCTGGGCCCACGAGGGCGGCATGCTCGGCCGGCTCGACGAGGTCGAGCTGCGCCGGATGGCCCGCAGCGGCGTCCCGCCGCTGGGCGCGGAGGAGGGCCTGGCGCTCTTCGACGCGGCCCGCGCCGGTGTCGAACCGGCCGTGCTGCCGGTCCGCCTCGACCTGCCCGCGCTGCGGGCCAGGGCCGCCGCCTCCGGCATCCCGCAGGTCCTGCGCGGCCTGGTGCACGCGCCCGCCCGCCGTACCGTGGACGCCAACGCCGCCGCGGCCGGGGGAGTCCCGCTCAAGCAGCGCCTGGCGGGCCTCGCCGAGGCCGAACAGCGGCGCCTGCTGGTCGAGTCGGTCTGCGCCGAGGTGGCCGCGGTCCTGGGCCACGCCTCGGCCGCCGAGGTCGACCCGGACCGCGCGTTCAAGGAGATCGGCTTCGACTCGCTGACCTCGGTCGAGCTGCGCAACCGCCTCAACACGGCCACCGGCCTGCGGCTGCCCGCCACCCTGGTCTTCGACCACCCGAACCCCGCCGCGCTCGCGGACCACCTGGTCGCCGAACTCGTCGACGGCGCCGGCACGGTGGCCATGCCGCTGCCCGTGCTCAGCGAGCTGGACAAGCTCGAAACCCTGCTTCTCACCACGACCACCGACGGCGTCGAGCGCACGAAGATCACGCTGCGCCTGCAGAGCCTGCTGTCGAAATGGAGTGACGCACACAGTGCAACGGACGGTAGTGCTGCGGACCGCGACGCCGATCGGGAGCTCGAATCGGCCACCGGCGACGACATCTTCGACCTGCTCGACAAGGAACTCGGCCTCTCCTGACCTCCTGGGCGCAAGCTCACTGACCGCCTCCTGGAGGTGACGAAGCACATGACCACGTCTTCGAACGAAGAGAAGTACCTCGACTACCTGAAGCGCGTCACGGCGGACCTGCGGCAGGCCCGCAGGCAGCTGCGCGAGGTCGAGGAGCGGGACCTCGAGCCGCTCGCCGTCGTCGCCATGAGCTGCCGCTACCCCGGCGGCGTGCGCAGCCCCGAGGACCTGTGGAACCTGGTCGCGACCGGGACGGACGCGATCGCCGGCATGCCCACCGACCGCGGCTGGGACTTCGACACGCTCTACGACCCGGACCCGGAGAAGGCCGGCAAGAGCGTCAGCCGCGACGGCGGGTTCCTGTACGACGCCAGCGAGTTCGACGCCGGCTTCTTCGGCATCTCGCCGCGCGAGGCGACCGCGATGGACCCGCAGCAGCGGATCCTGCTGGAGACCGCCTGGGAGACCTTCGAGCGCGCCGGCATCGACCCGTCCTCGGTGAAGGGCAGCCAGGCCGGTGTCTTCATCGGCGCGGCCTCCTCCAACTACGGCACCACCATGCACGCCGGTCTGGCCGGCCTCGAGGGCCACCTGCTGACCGGCAACGCCTCCAGCGTGGTCTCCGGCCGCATCGCCTACAGCCTCGGTCTCGAGGGCCCGGCGGTCACCATCGACACCGCCTGCTCCTCCTCCCTGGTCGCCCTGCACCTCGCCGCCCACGCCCTGCGCCAGGGCGACTGCTCGATGGCCCTGGTCGGCGGCGTCACCGTCATGACCACCCCCGGTACCTTCATCGCCTTCAGCCGCCAGCAGGGCCTGTCCGCCGACGGCCGCTGCAAGGCCTTCGCCGCCGGCGCCGACGGCACCGGCTGGTCCGAGGGCGTCGGCATGCTGCTCGTCGAGCGGCTGTCGGACGCGCAGCGCCTCGGGCACCCGGTGCTCGCCGTCGTGCGCGGCTCCGCCGTCAACCAGGACGGTGCCAGCAACGGCCTGACCGCCCCCAACGGCCCCGCGCAGCAGCGGGTCATCCGCCAGGCCCTGGCCAGCGCCCGGCTGACCGCCGACCAGGTCGACCTGGTCGAGGCGCACGGCACGGGCACCCGGCTCGGCGACCCGATCGAGGCCCAGGCCCTGCTCGCCACCTACGGGCAGGAGCGCGGCGAGAACGGCGAGCCGCTCTGGCTCGGCTCGCTCAAGTCCAACCTGGGCCACTCCCAGGCCGCGGCCGGCGTCGGCGGCATCATCAAGCTGGTCATGGCCCTGCAGCACGGGCTCATGCCGCAGACCCTGCACGTGGACGAGCCCACCCCGCACGTCGACTGGACCGCGGGCGAGGTCAAGCTGCTGACCGAGGCCCGGGACTGGCCGGAGACCGGGCGCCCGCGCCGCGCGGCCATCTCCTCCTTCGGCATCAGCGGCACCAACGCCCACACCATCCTGGAGCAGGCCCCCGCCCCCGAGGCGGCCGAGGGAACGGAAGGCGCCCCCGGCGCCGGGCGGCCCGCGCGGGTGTCCGCACAGGTCCCCGTGCCGGTCTCGGGCCGCTCGGCGGAGGCCCTGCGGGCCCAGGCGCGGGCGCTGCTCGCCCACGTCGAGGGCCGGCCGGAACTGGACCTGACCGACCTGGGCTACTCCGCGGTGCGCGGCCGCGCCGTCCTGGAGCACCGGGCCGTGGTGCTGGCCGAGGACCGGACGGCGCTCACCGCCGCGCTGCGCGCGCTGGCCGAGGGCGACGCCTCGGCCGACGTGGTGCGCGGTGTCGCGGCCACGCGAGGCCGGACGGCGTTCCTGTTCACCGGGCAGGGCAGCCAGCGTCCTGGCATGGGCCGGGAGCTGTACGAGACCTTCCCGGTGTTCGCCGAGGCCTTCGACGCCGTCTGCGCGCGGGTCGAACTGCCACTGAAGGAAGCGGTGTTCGGCGAGGACGCGGACGTTCTCGCCCGTACGGAGTACACTCAGGTCGCGCTGTTCGCGATCGAGACCGCGCTGTTCCGGCTGGTGGAGAGCTGGGGGGTCCGTCCGGACTTCCTGGTGGGCCACTCGATCGGTGAGATCGCGGCCGCCCACGTGGCCGGTGTCCTCTCGCTGGACGACGCCGTCACCCTGGTCGCCGCTCGTGGCCGGCTGATGCAGGCGCTGCCCGAGGGCGGCGCGATGGTCGCGGTCAAGGCCACCGAGGCCGAGATCCTGCCGCTGCTCACGGCCAACGTCAGCATCGCCGCCGTCAACGGTCCTTCCTCCGTGGTGATTTCGGGCGACGAGTCCGAAGTGCTGGCGATCGCCGGGCAGTTCGAGAAGACCAAGCGTCTCAACGTCTCGCACGCCTTCCACTCCCCGCTGATGGACGGCATGGTGGACGACTTCCGGCGGATCGCGGAGGGCCTGACCTACGCGGCGCCGCAGATCGCGGTGGTCTCCAACGTCACCGGTGCCCTGGCCACCGCCGAGGAGCTGTGCTCGCCCGAGTACTGGGTGCGTCACGTCCGCGAGGCCGTCCGCTTCGCCGATGGCATGCGGGCCCTGGAGGCCCAGGGCGTCAGCGTCTTCGTCGAGCTGGGCCCCGACGGTGTGCTCTCGGCCATGGGCCAGGAGTGCGTCGAGCAGGGCGTGTTCACCCCGGTGCTGCGCGCCGGCCGCCCGGAGCAGCGGGCGCTGCTGACCGCGCTGGCCACCGCGCACGTGAACGGTGCCGCGGTGGACTGGTCGCCGGCCTTCGACGGCACCGGTGCGAGCCGCGTCGAGCTGCCCACCTACGCCTTCCAGCGGCAGCGCTACTGGCTCGACCTGCCGAACGACGCCGCCGAGGCGGCCTTCGAGCCGGTGGACGGCACGGACTCCGCGTTCTGGGCGGCCGTCGAGAGCGGTGACCTCGCCGCCGTGGCGATGACGCTGTCCGTGGACGGCGGCGACGAGCTGGTGCAGTCCTCCCTGAGCACCCTGCTGCCCGCGCTCTCCACCTGGCGCGAGCAGCGCAGGAACCGGACCACGGTGGACGGTTGGCAGTACCACGTCACCTGGCAGCCGGTCGACGGGGAGCAGGCGGCCGCCCCGGCGGGCACCTGGCTGCTCGCCGTTCCGGCCGGCCTGGACGAGGCCACCGCCACCGCCGTCGCCGAGACGCTCACCGCGAGCGGCGCCGAGGTGCGCCGCGTCGAGGTCGAGGCGGGCGCCGACCGGGCGGGCTTGGCGGAGCTGCTGGCCGGGATCGCCGCCGAGGGCACCGAGGTGTCCGGCGTGCTGTCCCTGCTCACGCTCGCCGAGCAGCCGGACGCCGGCCAGCCGGTGCTGACCGTCGGCTTCACCGCGACCATCGCGCTGGTGCAGGCGCTGGGTGACGCGGGTGTGGGGGCGCCGTTGTGGTTGGCGTCGCGGGGTGCGGTGTCGGTCGGTCGGGCCGACCGGGTGAGCAGTGCGGTGCAGGCGCAGGTCTGGGGTCTGGGCCGGGTGGTGGCGCTGGAGGCGCCGGAGCGTTGGGGTGGTCTGGTCGACCTGCCCGAGGTGCTGGATGCCCGGGCGCGGGGCCGGTTGGCCGCTGTGCTGGCGGGTGTGGACGGTGAGGACCAGGTCGCGGTGCGCGCCTCGGGCGTGTTCGTGCGTCGTCTGGTGCGGGCCGGTCGCTCGGGTGAGGTGGCGGGTTCGTGGTCGCCGCGTGGCACGGTGCTGGTCACGGGTGGTACGGGTGCGCTGGGTGCGCGGGTGGCGCGCTGGTTGGCGGACAACGGTGCCGGGCACCTGGTGCTGACCAGCCGTCGGGGTCTGGAGGCCCCGGGTGCGGCCGAACTGCGCGACGAGCTGGTCGCGTCGGGTGTCGAGGTGACCGTCGCCGCGTGTGACGTCGCCGACCGTACGGCCGTCGAAGCGCTGCTCGCCGAGCACGAGTTCACCGCCGTCGTCCACACCGCCGGTCTGACCGGTTCGGCCGTGCTCGCCGCCACCGACGCCGCCGAGGCCGCCGAGCTGATGGCCGCGAAGGTGGCCGGTGCCGCGCACCTGGACGAGCTGCTCGGGGACACCGAGCTGGACGCCTTCGTCCTCTTCTCCTCCATCGCGGGTGTCTGGGGCAGTGGCGGGCAGGCCGCCTACGCGGCCGCCAACGCCTACCTCGACGCGCTCGCCGAGCAGCGCCGTGGCCGCGGCCTGGCCGCCACCGCCGTCGCCTGGGGCCCCTGGGCCGACGGCGGCATGGTCGACGGCGAGGGCGAGCAGCAGCTGCGCCGCCGCGGCCTGCCGCCGCTCGCCCCCGAACTGGCGCTGGCCGCCCTCGGCCGCGCCCTCTCCGAGGGCGACGCCACGCTGACCGTCGCCGACGTCGACTGGGCGCGCTTCGCCCCGGCCTTCACCGCCGGCCGCAACCGCCCGCTGATCGCCGACCTTCCCGAGGTCCGGGCGCTGCTCGACGCCGAGCAGGCGCCCGCGCAGACCACCGACCAGGCCGGCCGGCTGCGCGAGCGGATCGCCCCGCTCGCCGCCGCCGAGCAGGTGCAGCTGCTGACCGGGCTCGTCCGGGGCCACGTCGCCACGGTGCTCGGCCACGCCGACTCCGCCGAGATCGAGTCCGGCCGCGCCTTCAAGGACCTCGGCTTCGACTCGCTGACCGCCGTCGAGCTGCGCAACCTGCTGACCGCCGGCACCGGCCTCTCCCTCCCGGCCACCCTGGTCTTCGACTACCCGACCCCCGAGGTCCTGGCCGCCCACCTGCGGACCCGCCTGCTCGGCGAGCAGTCCGCCGCCGTGCCCGCCACCACGACCGCGCGGACCGACGACGAGCCGATCGCCATCGTCGGCATGGCCTGCCGCTACCCCGGCGGCGTCAGCTCGCCCGAGGACCTGTGGCGGATCGTCGCCGACGGCGTCGACGGCATCGGCACCTTCCCCGAGGACCGCGGCTGGGACCTCGACGCCCTCTACCACCCGGACCCGGCACACCAGGGCACCTCCTACTCGCGCGAGGGCGGCTTCCTCCCCGGCGTCGGCCGCTTCGACGCGGGCTTCTTCGGCATCTCGCCGCGCGAGGCGCTGGCGATGGACCCGCAGCAGCGCCTGCTGCTGGAGACCTCCTGGGAGGCCTTCGAGCGGGCCGGCATCGACCCGGCCACCCTGAAGGGCAGCCAGGCCGGCGTGTTCGTCGGCTCCAACGGCCAGGACTACGGCGCCCTCCTGATGAGCACCGCCGAGGCGACCGAGGGCTACCTGGCCACCGGCAACGCCGCCGCCGTGGTCTCCGGTCGACTCGCCTACACCTTCGGTCTTGAGGGCCCGGCGGTCACCGTCGACACCGCCTGCTCCTCCTCGCTGGTCGCCCTCCACCTGGCCGTCCAGTCGCTGCGGGGCGGCGAGTGCACCATGGCCCTGGCCGGCGGTGTCACCGTCATGTCCACCCCCGCCGCCTTCGTGGAGTTCAGCCGCCAGCGCGGACTGGCCGTCGACGGGCGCTGCAAGTCCTTCGCGGGCGCCGCGGACGGCACCGGCTGGGGCGAGGGCGTCGGTGTGCTGCTGGTCGAGCGGCTGTCGGACGCTCAGCGCCTCGGGCACCCGGTGCTGGCGGTCGTCCGCGGTTCGGCGATCAACCAGGACGGTGCCAGCAACGGCCTCACCGCCCCGAACGGCCCCGCGCAGCAGCGGGTCATCCGCCAGGCGCTGGCCGGCGCCGGCCTGACGGCCGACCAGGTCGACGCCGTCGAGGCGCACGGCACCGGCACGGTGCTCGGCGACCCGATCGAGGCCCAGGCCCTGCTCGCCACCTACGGCCAGGAGCGCGGCGGCGACCGCCCGCTCTGGCTGGGCTCGCTGAAGTCCAACATCGGCCACACCCAGGCCGCATCCGGCGTCGGCGGCGTGATCAAGATGGTCATGGCGATCCGCGCCGGCGTGCTCCCGCAGACCCTGCACGTCGACGAGCCGTCCCCGCACATCGACTGGACCTCCGGCGCCGTCGAGCTGCTGACGGAGTCGCGGGACTGGCCCGAGACCGGCGAACCCCGCCGGGCCGGCGTCTCCTCCTTCGGCGTCTCCGGCACCAACGCCCACGTCCTCATCGAGCAGGCCCCGGCGGACACCGAGGCGCCGGCCCGCGAGGCCGTTCCGGCCCCGGCCGCCGACCTGCCGGTCGTCCTGTCGGGCCGCACCCCCGACGCCCTGCGCGCCCAGGCCCGCCGCCTGGCCGCCCACCTGCGCACCCGGTCGGACGTGCCGGCCGCCGACCTCGCGTACTCGCTCGCGACCTCCCGGGCCGCCTTCGAGCACCGGGCGGCCGTGGTCGTGGACGGCCCGGCCGAGCTGCTGGCCGCCGTCGAGGCACTGGCCGAGGGCGGCACGGCCGCCGGGCTGGTGACCGGTGCCGCCTCGGGCGGCAAGCTGGCGTTCCTGTTCACGGGACAGGGGAGCCAGCGTCCGGGCATGGGGCGTGAGCTGTACGACGCCTTCCCGGTGTTCGCGGACGCCTTCGACGCCATCTGCGCGCGGGTCGAACTGCCGCTGCGCGAGGCCGTGTTCGGTGAGGACGCCGACGTTCTCGCCCGTACCGAGTACACCCAGCCGGCGCTGTTCGCGATCGAGACCGCACTGTTCCGGCTGTACGAGAGCTGGGGGGTCCGTCCGGACTTCCTGGTGGGCCACTCGATCGGTGAGATCGCGGCCGCCCACGTCGCGGGCGTGCTGTCGCTGGACGACGCCGTCACCCTGGTCGCGG
Organism: Kitasatospora sp. NPDC048286; assembly: GCF_043201735.1. NCBI lineage: Bacteria > Bacillati > Actinomycetota > Actinomycetes > Kitasatosporales > Streptomycetaceae > Kitasatospora > Kitasatospora sp. NPDC048286. The sequence goes on along the minus strand of NZ_JBICZE010000004.1, from coordinate 547,599 downwards.
CGCGCGGCCGGCTGATGCAGGCGCTGCCCGAGGGCGGCGCGATGGTGGCCGTCAAGGCCGCCGAGGCGGACGTCCTGCCGCTGCTGACCGCCCAGGTGAGCATCGCCGCCGTCAACGGCCCGACCTCCGTGGTGATTTCCGGCGACGAGTCCGAAGTTCTGGCGATCGCCGGGCAGTTCGAGAAGACCAAGCGGCTGAGCGTCTCGCACGCCTTCCACTCGCCGCTGATGGACGGCATGTTGGAGGAGTTCCGGGCCGTCGCCGAGGGCCTGAACTACGCCGAGCCGGTCATCCCGGTGGTGTCCAACGTGACCGGTTCGGTCGCCACCGCCGAGGAGCTGTGCTCGCCCGAGTACTGGGTGCGGCACGTCCGCGAGGCCGTTCGCTTCGCCGACGGCATGCGGACCCTGGAGGCCCAGGGCGTCAGCACCTTCGTCGAGCTGGGCCCGGACGGTGTCCTCACCGCCATGGCCCAGGAGTGCCTGACCGGCGCCGCGGCCTTCGCCGCCGCCCTGCGCACCGGACGGGCCGAGGCGCAGACCGCGCTGACCGCCCTGGCCGCCGCCCACGTCCACGGCTCGGCCGTCGACTGGAGCGCCGTCTTCGCCGGCACCGGCGCCGTGCGCGTCGACCTGCCGACGTACGCCTTCCAGCAGGAGACCTACTGGCCCGACCTCAGCCTCGTGGCGCGTCCGGGCCTCGACGGGCCCGCCGGGGACGTCTTCGACAGCGCGGTCTTCTGGGAGGCCGTGGAACGCGAGGACCTCGGCGCGCTGGCCGAGGCCCTGGAGGTGGACGACGCCGAGCAGGGCGTCCGCTCCTCCCTCGGCACCGTGCTGCCCGCACTCTCCTCCTGGCGGCGTCGCCGCCGTGAGCGCCACACCGTCGACGGCTGGCGCTACCGCGTCCAGTGGAAGCCGGTGACCGAGCTCGGTTCCGCCGTTCCGTCCGGTGCGTGGCTGGTGGTGGCGGAGGACGTTTCGGCCGCGTCGGTGGTGGCGTGTGCGGGGGCGTTGTCGGGTCGTGGTGTGTCGGTGCGGCTGGTGGGTTCGGCCGGGCTGTCGCGCGGGGAGCTGGCGGCTGCGGTGACTGCGGCTGCCGGCGCCCCGGTGGCGGGTGTGCTGGGTGTGGTGTCGGACGCGGGTGTCGCGCTGACGCTGGTGCAGGCTCTCGGTGACGCCGGTGTCGGTGCGCCGTTGTGGTTGGCGACCGGCGGTGCGGTGTCGACGGGTCGTGCGGATGCGCTGCGTGACGTGGCGCAGGCGCAGGTGTGGGGTCTGGGCCGGGTCGTCGCGCTGGAGCACCCGGAGCGTTGGGGTGGTCTGGTCGACCTGCCGGAGGTGCTGGACGAGCGGGCGCAGGGCCGACTGCTGTCGGTGCTGGCCAGCCTGGGCGACGAGGACCAGCTCGCGGTGCGGGCGAGCGGTGTGTTCGTGCGTCGCCTGGTCCGGGTGCCGGGAGCTGCCGCCGCGTGGACGCCGCGTGGCACCGTTCTGGTGACGGGTGGTACGGGTGCGCTGGGTGCGCAGGTGGCCCGTTGGCTGGCGGGTGGCGGTGCGGAGCACGTGGTGCTCACCAGCCGCCGCGGCCTGGACGCCCCGGGCGCGGTGGAGCTGCGCGAGGAGCTGACCGCTCTCGGCGCCAGCATCACCATTGCCGTGTGTGATGTCGCCGACCGTGCGGCCGTCGAGGCGCTGCTCGCCGAGTACGCCTTCACCGCCGTCGTCCACGCCGCCGGTGTGGCGGACGGGGGCACGATCGCCGACACCGACCTGCCCGCCTTCACTGACGCGCTCCGCGCGAAGGTCGACGGTGCGGCGCACCTGGACGAGCTGCTCGGGGACACCGAGCTGGACGCCTTCGTCCTCTTCTCCTCCATCGCCGGTGTCTGGGGCAGTGGCGGTCAGGCCGCCTACGCGGCCGCCAACGCCCACCTGGACGCCCTCGCCGAGCAGCGCCGTGCCCGCGGCCTCGCCGCCACCGCCGTTGCCTGGGGCCCCTGGGCCGACGGCGGCATGGTCGAGGCCGAGGCGGAGGACCGCCTGCGCCGCCGCGGTCTGCCGGTGCTGCCGCCCGCGCAGGCGGTTGCCGCGCTGGCCGCCGCCGTCGCCGAGGACGAGCCCGCCGTGGTGGTGGCCGACGTCGACTGGGCGCTGTTCGTCCCCGGCTTCACCGTGGCCCGCCCGCGTCCGCTGATCGGCGACCTGCCCGAGGTGCAGCGCGCCCTGACCGGTGCCGCGCCGTCGGCCCAGCCGGACGGGGAGGGCAACGGCCTGGTCCAGCGCCTGCGGGCGCTCACCCCGGCCGAGCGTGAGCGCGCCCTGCTGGACCTGGTCCGGACCGAGGCCGCCTCGGTGCTCGGGCACCAGGGCGCCGGAGCCGTCGAGCCGGCCAAGGCCTTCCGCGAGCTGGGCTTCGACTCGCTGACCGCCGTCGAGCTGCGCAACAACCTGAACGCGGTCACCGGCCTGCGGCTGCCCGCCTCCCTGGTGTTCGACTACCCGAACGCCACCGTCGTCGCCGAGCACCTGCTGGCCGAACTCCTCGGCTCCCAGGAGCAGTCCGACGCCCCGACCGCCGTCTTCGCGGCCGACGAGCCGATCGCCATCGTCGCGATGAGCTGCCGCCTGCCCGGCGGCGTCCAGTCGCCCGAGGACCTGTGGCGACTGGTCGCCGAGGGCCGCGACGCCGTCGGCGGATTCCCGACCGACCGCGGCTGGGACCTCGACGCGCTCTACGACCCGGACCCGGCGAACCTCGGGACCTCCTACGCCCGTGACGGCGGATTCCTCGACGGCGCGGGCGAGTTCGACCCGTCGTTCTTCGGCATCAGCCCGCGCGAGGCGCTGGCGATGGACCCGCAGCAGCGTCTGCTGTTGGAGACCACCTGGGAGGCCTTCGAGCGCGCCGGCATCGACCCGGCGTCCGCGCGGGGCAGCCGGACCGGTGTGTTCATGGGCTCCAACAGCCAGGACTACGCCGCGCTGCTGCTCGCGCTCACCCAGGACGCGGACGGCTACCTCGCGACCGGCAACGCGGCCAGCGTGGTCTCCGGGCGCCTGGCCTACACCTTCGGTCTTGAGGGCCCGGCGGCGACCGTCGACACGGCGTGCTCCTCCTCGCTGGTCGCCCTGCACTTCGCCGTGCAGGCGCTGCGCAGCGGTGAGTGCTCGATGGCGCTGGCCGGTGGTGTGGTCGTGATGTCCACCCCGGGCACCTTCGTGGAGTTCAGCCGCCAGCGCGGCCTGGCGACGGACGGCCGCTGCAAGGCCTTCGCCGCCGCCGCCGACGGCACCGGCTGGGGCGAGGGCGCGGGCGTCCTGCTGCTGGAGCGTCTGTCGGACGCGCAGCGCGACGGGCACCCGGTGCTCGCGGTCGTGCGCGGTTCGGCGATCAACCAGGACGGCGCCAGCAACGGCCTCACCGCCCCCAACGGTCCGTCCCAGCAGCGGGTCATCCGCGCGGCGCTGGCCAGCGCCGGGCTGTCCGCCGACGAGGTCGACGCGGTCGAGGCGCACGGCACGGGCACCCGACTGGGCGACCCGATCGAGGCCCAGGCGCTGCTCGCCACCTACGGCCAGGAGCGTGCCGAAGAGCCGCTCTGGCTGGGCTCGTTGAAGTCCAACATCGGCCACACCCAGGCCGCCGCCGGCGTCGCCGGGATCATCAAGATGGTCATGGCGATGCGGGAGGGGCTGCTGCCGCAGACCCTGCACGTGGACGAGCCGACCCCCGAGGTCGACTGGGCCTCCGGCGCGGTCGAGCTGCTGACCGAGGCCCGGTCGTGGCCCGAGACCGGCGCGCCGCGCCGTGCGGGTGTGTCGTCCTTCGGCATGAGCGGCACCAACGCGCACGTCATCATCGAGCAGGCCCCGGCGGCGGTCGAGGCGCCGCAGGCCGAGGCCCCGGCCGACGAGACCGGTCCGGTGGCGCCGTGGGTGCTGTCGGCGGGCAGCCCGGAGGCGCTTCGGGCGCAGGCCGGCCGACTGCTGTCGGCGCTGGAGGAGGCCGGCGACCTGTCGCCCGCCGAGGTCGGCTTCTCGCTGGCCACCACGCGTGCCGCGCTGGAGCACCGGGCGGCAGTGGTCGCGGAGGACCTCGCCTCGCTCCGGGGCGGTTTGGCGGCGCTGGCCGAGGGCGGTACGGCCGCCGGGCTGGTCACGGGCACGGCGGGTGCCGGGCGGACGGCGTTCCTGTTCACGGGGCAGGGGGGCCAGCGTCCGGGCATGGGCCGGGAGCTGTACGACACCTACCCGGTGTTCGCGGACGCCTTTGACGCGGTGTGTGCGCGCGTTGAACTGCCGCTGCGGGAGGCCGTGTTCGGCGAGAACGCGGACGTCCTGGCCCGTACGGAGTTCACGCAGCTGGCGCTGTTCGCGGTGGAGACCGCGCTGTTCCGTCTGTTCGAGAGCTGGGGGGTGCGCCCGGACTTCCTGGTGGGCCACTCGATCGGTGAGCTGGCGGCCGCGCATGTCGCTGGCGTGCTGTCGCTGGACGACGCGGTGGCGCTGGTCGCCGCTCGCGGCCGGCTGATGCAGGCGCTGCCCGAGGGCGGCGCGATGGTGGCGGTCAGGGCGGCCGAGGCCGACGTCCTGCCGCTGCTGACCGAGAACGTGAGCATCGCGGCGATCAACGGCCCGACCTCCGTGGTGATTTCGGGCGACGAGGATGAAGTCCGGGCTATCGCTGGCCAGTTCGAGAAGTCGAAGCAGCTCCAGGTCTCGCATGCCTTCCACTCGCCCTTGATGGACGGCATGCTGGATGATTTCCGCCGTGTGGCGGAGGGCCTGTCCTACTCGGCGCCGCAGATCGCGGTGGTGTCCAACGTGACCGGTGCGGTCGCGACGGCGGAGGAGCTGTGCTCGCCCGAGTACTGGGTGCGTCACGTCCGTCAGGCGGTTCGCTTCGCCGACGGCATGCGCACCCTCGAGGCCGAGGGTGTCACCACCTTTGTCGAGCTCGGCCCGGACGGTGTGCTGTCGGCCATGGGCCAGGAGTGCGTCGAGCAGGGTGTGTTCACTCCGGCCCTGCGTGCCGAGCGGCCCGAGGCGCAGACCGCGCTGGCGGCGCTTGCGACCGTTCACGTCCACGGTGTCGTCGTGGACTGGAAGGGTGTGTTCGCCGGTGCGGGTGCGCGCCGGGTCGAGCTGCCGACGTATGCCTTCCAGCGGCAGCGTTACTGGCCGCAGGTCACCGCACGTGAGGTCGTGTCGGAGGGTGTGGTTGCGTTGAGCGCGGCCGAGGCCCGGTTCTGGGACGCGGTCGACGCGGGGGACCTGGATACCTTCCTGTCGACGCTCGATGTGCGTCGGGAGGACAGCGCGGATGCGCTGCTGCCCGCGCTGTCGTCCTGGCGTCGCAAGCGGCAGGAGGAGTCGGCGGCCGAGGGCTGGCGCTACCGCGTGACGTGGAAGCCGGTCGCGGGTGTCGGGGGAGCCATCCTGGGCGGCACCTGGCTGGTACTGGTTCCCGCCGGCGCCGAGTCGGCGGGCGTGGTCGCCGCGCTGTCCGGTCACGGGGCCGCTGTCCTGCCGGTGGAGATCGGCGCGGGCGTGCCGGACCGGGAGGAGCTGTCCGCCCGGATCGGCCTGGCCGTCACCGAGGTCGAGGACCTGGCCGGTGCCGTCGTCGTGGCGGACACCGTCCAGTCGACGCTGGTCACGGTCCAGGCGCTCGCCGACGCGGGCGTCGAGGCCCCGCTCTGGCTGCTGACCAACGGTGCGGTGTCGACGGGTCGTGCGGATGCGCTGCGTGAGGCGTCCCAGGCGCAGGTCTGGGGTCTGGGCCGAGTGGTCGGCCTGGAGTACCCGCAGGGCTGGGGTGGTCTGGTCGACCTGCCCGAGGTGCTGGACGAGCGGGCCCAGGGCCGCCTGGCCGCCGTGCTGGCCGGCCTCGGCGACGAGGACCAGCTCGCGGTGCGGGCGAGCGGTGTGTTCGTGCGCCGGCTGGTCCGGGTGCCGGGTGCTGCCTCCGCGTGGGCGCCGCGTGGCACTGTTCTGGTGACGGGTGGTACGGGTGCGCTGGGTGCGCATGTGGCCCGTTGGCTGGCGGGTGGTGGTGCTGAGCACGTGGTGCTCACCAGCCGCCGGGGCCTGGACGCCCCGGGCGCGGTGGAGCTGCGGGAGGAGCTGCGGAGCCTTGGCGCCGAGGTGACGATCGCCGCGTGTGATGTCGCCGACCGTGCGGCCGTCGAGGCGCTGCTCGGCGAGCACGCCTTCACCGCCGTCGTCCACGCCGCCGGTGTGGACCGTCCGACGCCGCTGGGCACGACCACGGTGGAGGAGTTCGCCGAGGTCCTGGCCGCGAAGGTGGACGGTGCGGCGCACCTGGACGAGCTGCTCGGGGACACCGAGCTGGACGCCTTCGTCCTCTTCTCCTCGATCTCCGGCATCTGGGGCAGCGGCGGCCAGTCCGCCTACGCTGCCGCCAACGCCTACCTGGACGCGCTCGCCGAGCAGCGCCGGTCGCGTGGCCTGGCTGCCACGGCGGTGTCCTGGGGTCCGTGGGCCGAGGGCGGTATGGCCGCCCAGGGCGACAACGAGAACCAGCTGCGTCGGCGTGGTCTGCTGCCGATGGCTCCGGCTCCGGCGGTCGCGGCGCTTGCGCAGGCCGTGGAGGGCAGCGACGCGACGGTGACCGTCGCGGATGTGGACTGGGCGCGGTTCGCCCCGGCCTTCACCGCCGGCCGCAACCGCCCGCTGATCGCCGAACTCCCGGACGTCCAGCGCGCCCTCGTGGGTGCCGCCGTGGCGTCGGGCCGGTCGGAGGTTGAGGGCAACGGCCTGGTCCAGCGCCTGCTGGCGCTCACCCCGGCCGAGCGTGAGCGCGTTCTGCTGGACCTGGTCCGGACCGAGGCGGCGGCGGTGCTCGGGCACCACGGCGCCGGTGCGGTCGAGGCGGGTCGGGCGTTCAAGGAGCTGGGCTTCGACTCGCTGACCGCCGTCGAGCTGCGCAACCGCCTCAACACGGCCACCGGTCTGCGGCTGCCCGCGACCCTGGTCTTCGACCACCCGACCGCCGCCGCGCTCGCTTCCCACATCGGTGCCGAACTCCTGGGCACCGTGGGCACGGTGGAAAACCTTCCGGTGCGTACGACGGCCGTGGACGACGAGCCGATCGCGATCGTCGCGATGGCCTGCCGCTACCCGGGCGGCGTGAGCAGCCCCGAGGACCTGTGGCGACTGGTCGCCGAGGGCCGCGACGCAGTCGGCGGCATGCCGGCCGACCGCGGCTGGGACCTCGACGCGCTCTACGACCCGGACCCGGCGAACCCCGGCACCTCCTACGCCGACCAGGGTGGATTCCTCGACGGCGTCGGCGAGTTCGACCCGTCGTTCTTCGGCATCAGCCCGCGTGAGGCCCTCGCCATGGACCCGCAGCAGCGGCTGCTGCTGGAGACCACCTGGGAGGCCTTCGAGCGGGCGGGCATCGACCCGGCTTCCGCGCGGGGCAGCCGGACCGGCGTCTTCATGGGCTCCAACAGCCAGGACTACGCCGGACTTCTGCTCGCGCTCACCCAGGACGCGGACGGCTACCTGGCCACTGGCAACGCGGCCAGCGTGGTCTCCGGGCGCCTGGCCTACACCTTCGGGCTCGAGGGCCCGGCGGCGACCGTCGACACGGCGTGCTCGTCGTCGCTGGTCGCCCTGCACTGGGCGGTCCAGGCGCTGCGCAGTGGCGAGTGTTCGATGGCGCTGGCCGGTGGTGTGGTCGTGATGTCCACCCCGGGCACCTTCGTGGAGTTCAGCCGCCAGCGCGGCCTGGCCTCGGACGGCCGCTGCAAGGCCTTCGCGGCCGCCGCCGACGGCACCGGCTGGGGCGAGGGCGCCGGTGTGCTGCTGCTGGAGCGTCTGTCGGACGCCGAGCGCAACGGGCACCGCGTGCTGGCGGTCGTCCGTGGTTCGGCGATCAACCAGGACGGTGCGAGCAACGGCCTCACCGCCCCGAACGGCCCCGCGCAGCAGCGCGTCATCCGGCAGGCGCTGGCCGACGCCGGGCTGTCCGCCGACGAGGTCGACGCGGTCGAGGCACACGGCACGGGCACCCGGCTGGGTGACCCGATCGAGGCGCAGGCGCTGCTGGCGACGTACGGGCAGGAACGCAGCGGGGACCCGCTGTGGCTCGGCTCCCTCAAGTCCAACATCGGCCACACCCAGGCCGCCTCCGGCGTCGGCGGCATCATCAAGATGGTCATGGCGATGCAGCACGGCGTGCTGCCGCAGACCCTCCACGTCGACGAGCCGACCCCCGAGGTCGACTGGGCCTCCGGCGCGGTCGAGCTGCTGACCGAGGCCCGGGACTGGCCGGAGCGCGGCCGTCCGCGTCGTGCGGCCGTCTCCTCCTTCGGCATGAGCGGCACCAACGCCCACACCATCATCGAGCAGGCGCCCGCGGCCTTTTCGGCCGTCCGGGAGATCGCCGACGAGGCCGGTCCGGTGGCGCCGTGGGTGCTGTCGGCGGGCAGCCCGGAGGCGCTCCGGGCGCAGGCCGGCCGACTGCTGGCCGTGCTGAACGAGGCCGGCGACCTGTCGCCCGCCGAGGTCGGCTTCTCGCTGGCCACCACCCGTGCCGCGCTGGAGCACCGGGCCGCGGTGACGGCCGGTGACCAGGCCGGTCTGCGCGAGGGCCTGGCGGCACTGGCCGAGGGCCGCTCCGCTGCCGGACTGCTCACGGGCACGGCGGGTGCCGGGCGGACGGCGTTCCTGTTCACGGGACAGGGGAGCCAGCGGCCGGGCATGGGGCGTGAGCTGTACGACGCCTTCCCGGTGTTCGCGGACGCCTTTGACGCGGTCTGCGCGCGGGTCGAACTGCCGCTGCGTGAGGTGGTGTTCGGTGAGGACGCCACGGTTCTCGCGCGCACCGAGTACACCCAGCTGGCGCTGTTCGCCGTCGAGGTGGCGCTGTTCCGCCTGTTCGAGAGCTGGGGGGTTCGTCCGGACGTCCTGGTGGGCCACTCGATCGGTGAGATCGCGGCCGCGCACGTCGCGGGCGTCCTGTCGCTCGATGACGCCGTCGCCCTGGTGTCCGCTCGTGGTCGGCTGATGCAGGCGCTGCCGGAGGGCGGCGCGATGGTGGCGGTCAAGGCGGCCGAGGCCGACGTCCTGCCGCTGCTGACCGAGAACGTGAGCATCGCGGCGATCAACGGCCCGACCTCCGTCGTGGTTTCGGGCGACGAGGCCGAAGTGCTGGCGATCGCCGGGCAGTTCGAGAAGACCAAGCGGCTGCACGTCAGCCACGCGTTCCACTCGCCGCTGATGGACGGCATGCTGGCGGAGTTCCGGGCCGTCGCCGAGGGCCTGAGCTACGCCGCGCCGGTCCTCCCGGTCGTGTCCAACGTGACCGGTGAGCTGGCCACGGCGGAGGAGCTGTGCTCGCCCGAGTACTGGGTGCGCCACGTGCGCCAGGCCGTCCGTTTCCTGGACGGCATGCGGGCCCTCGAAGCCGAGGGTGTCACCACCTTTGTCGAGCTGGGCCCGGACGGTGTGCTGTCGGCCATGGGCCAGGAGTGCGTCGAGCAGGGTGTGTTCACTCCGGCCCTGCGTGCCGAGCGCCCGGAGGCGCAGATCGCGCTGACGGCGCTTGCGACCGTTCACGTCCACGGTGTCGTCGTGGACTGGAAGGGTGTGTTCGCCGGTGCGGCTGCGTACCGGGTCGAGCTGCCGACGTATGCCTTCCAGCGGCAGCGTTACTGGCCGCAGGCCGCCGAGCGTGAGGTCGTGTCGGAGGGTGCGGTTGCGCTGAGCGCGGCCGAGGCCCGGTTCTGGGACGCGGTCGACGCGGGGGATCTGGACACGTTCCTGTCGACGCTCGATGTGCGTCGGGAGGACAGTGCGGATGCGCTGCTGCCCGCGCTGTCGTCCTGGCGTCGCAAGCGGCAGGAGGAGTCGGCGGCCGAGGGCTGGCGCTACCGCGTGACGTGGAAGCCGGTCGCGGGTGTCGGCGGGCAGCCGGCCGTTCTGGGCGGGACCTGGCTGGTGCTGGTCCCGGCCGGCGCCGAGTCGGCGGGTGTGGTTGCCGCGCTGTCCGGTCACGGGGCCGCTGTCCTGCCGGTGGAGATCGGCGCGGGCGTGCCGGACCGCGAGGAGCTGTCCGTCCGGATCGGCCTGGCCGTCACCGAGGTCGAGGATCTGGCCGGTGCCGTCGTCGTGGCGGACACCGTGCTGTCGACGCTGGTCACGGTCCAGGCGCTCGCCGACGCGGGTGTCGAGGCGCCGCTCTGGCTGCTGACCGGGGGGGCGGTCACCATCGGCCGCGCCGACCGGATGCGCGACGCGTCCCAGGCGCAGGTCTGGGGTCTGGGCCGGGTGCTCGGCCTGGAGTACCCGCAAGGCTGGGGCGGTCTGGTCGACCTGCCGGAGGTGCTGGACGAGCGGGCGCAGGGCCGCCTGGCCGCCGTGCTCGCCGGCCTCGGCGACGAGGACCAGCTCGCCGTGCGCGCGAACGGCGTGTTCGTACGCCGACTCGTCCGGGCCGAGCGTGCCGAGGGCACGGGCTGGAGCCCGCGCGGCACCGTCCTGGTCACCGGCGGCACCGGCGCCCTCGGCGCCCGCGTCGCCCGTTGGCTGGCGGGTGGCGGTGCTGAGCACGTGGTGCTCACCAGCCGTCGTGGCCTGGACGCCCCGGGCGCGGTGGAGCTGCGCGAGGAGCTGACCGCTCTCGGCGTCAGCATCACCATTGCCGCGTGTGATGTCGCCGACCGTGCGGCCGTCGAGGCGCTGCTCGCCGAGCACGCCTTCACCGCCGTCGTCCACGCCGCCGGTGTGGACCGCGCGACGCCGCTGGGCACGACCACGGTGGAGGAGTTCGCCGAGGTCCTGGCCGCGAAGGTGGACGGTGCGGCACACCTGGACGAGTTGCTCGGGGACACCGAGCTGGACGCCTTCGTCCTCTTCTCCTCGATCGCGGGTGTCTGGGGCAGTGGTGGGCAGTCCGCCTACGCTGCCGCCAACGCCTATCTGGACGCCCTGGCCGAGCAGCGCCGTTCGCGTGGCCTGGCTGCCACGGCGGTGTCCTGGGGTCCGTGGGCCGAGGGCGGTATGGCCGCCCAGGGCGACAACGAGGCCCACCTGCGTCGGCGTGGTCTGCTGCCGATGGCTCCGGCTCCGGCGGTCGCGGCGCTGGCGCAGGCCGTGGACGGCAGCGACGCGACGGTGACCGTCGCGGATGTGGACTGGTCGCGGTTCGCCCCGGCCTTCACCGCCGCCCGCCCGCGCCCGCTGATCGCCGAACTCCCGGACGTGGTCCGGGCGCTGGCCGAGACCGAGGCCGGCGGGGCCACCCCGGGCGGCCCGGCGAACGAGCTGCGGGACCGGCTGTCCGGCCGGCCGCAGGCCGAACGCGACCGCCTGCTGGTCGAGTTGGTCCGCACCGAGGCCGCCGCCGTCCTGGGGCACGCCTCCGCCGGTGCGGTCGAGGCGGGTCGGGCGTTCAAGGAGCTGGGCTTCGACTCGCTGACCTCGGTCGAGCTGCGCAACCGCCTCAACACGGCCACCGGTCTGCGGCTGCCCGCGACCCTGGTCTTCGACCACCCGACCGCCGCCGCGCTCGCTTCCCACATCGGTGCCGAACTCCTGGGCACCGTGGGCACGGTGGAAAACCTTCCGGTGCGTATGACGGCCGTGGACGACGAGCCGATCGCGATCGTCGCGATGGCCTGCCGCTACCCGGGCGGCGTCGCCTCGCCCGAGGACCTGTGGCGACTGGTCGCCGAGGGCCGCGACGCCGTCGGCGGCATGCCGGCCGACCGTGGTTGGGACCTGGACGCCCTGTACGACCCGGACCCGGCGAACCCCGGCACCTCCTACGCCGACCAGGGTGGATTCCTCGACGGCGTCGGCGAGTTCGACCCCGGCTTCTTCGGGATCAACCCGCGCGAGGCCCTCGCCATGGACCCGCAGCAGCGTCTGCTGCTGGAGACCACCTGGGAGGCCTTCGAGCGCGCCGGTATCACCCCCGACGCGGCGCGCGGTACCCGGACCGGCGTCTTCGCCGGCACCAACAGCCAGGACTACGCGAGCCTGCTGATGGCCAGCTCGCAGGGCACCGACGGCTACCTGGCCACCAGCAACGCGGCCAGCGTGGTCTCCGGGCGTCTCGCCTACACCTTCGGGCTTGAGGGCCCGGCGGTGACGGTGGACACCGCGTGCTCCTCCTCGCTGGTCGCCCTGCACCTCGCCGTGCAGTCGCTGCGCAGTGGCGAGTGCTCGATGGCGCTGGCCGGTGGTGTGGTCGTGATGTCCACCCCGGGCACCTTCGTGGAGTTCAGCCGCCAGCGGGCGCTGGCCTCGGACGGCCGCTGCAAGGCCTTCGCGGCCGCCGCCGACGGCACCGGCTGGGGCGAGGGCGCGGGCATGCTCCTGCTGGAGCGCCTCTCCGACGCCGAGCGCAACGGGCACCAGGTGCTCGCGGTGATCCGTGGCAGCGCGATCAACCAGGACGGCGCCAGCAACGGCCTCACCGCGCCCAACGGCCCGGCCCAGCAGCGCGTCATCCGGCAGGCCCTGGCCGACGCCGGGCTGACCGCCGCCGAGGTCGACGCCGTCGAGGCGCACGGCACCGGCACCACCCTCGGCGACCCGATCGAGGCCCAGGCGCTGCTCGCCACCTACGGCCAGGAGCACACCGAAGAGCCGCTCTGGCTCGGCTCGTTGAAGTCGAACATCGGCCACACCCAGGCCGCCTCCGGCGTCGGCGGTGTGATCAAGATGGTCATGGCCATCCGCAACGGGGTGCTGCCCAAGACCCTGCATGTGGACGAGCCCACCCCGCACGTCGACTGGGCCTCGGGCGCGGTCGAGCTGCTGACCGAGGCCCGGGACTGGCCGGAGCGCGGCCGTCCGCGTCGTGCGGCCGTCTCCTCCTTCGGCATGAGCGGCACCAACGCCCACACCATCATCGAGCAGGCGCCCGCGGCCTCCCCGGCCGAGTCGGCGCCCGCCGACGGGACCGCGGGCCCGCTGCCCTGGGTGCTCTCCGGGCACACCGAGGCCGCGCTGCGCGACCAGGCCCGCCGTCTGGCGGTGCACCTCACGCAGAGCGCGGCCGCCGGGGAGTCCCTCGACCCGGCCGCGGTCGCCGGCGTGCTGGCCACGGCCCGTTCGGTGTTCGAGCACCGCGCGGTGGTCGTCGGCGCGGAGGAGGCGGACCTGTTCGCCGGTCTTGCCGCGCTCGCCGACGGTGAGCAGGTGGCGCAGCTGGTCCAGGGCACGGCCCGGACGACCGGTGGGCCGGTGTTCGTCTTCCCCGGTCAGGGGTCGCAGTGGCTGGGCATGGCCCGGGAACTGCTGGCGGACGAGCCGGTGTTCCGGGCGCGGATGGAGGAGTGCGCGAGCGCTCTTGCGCCGCACGTCGACTGGGACCTGCTGGACGTCGTCTCGGGTGAGGACGGCGGGTGGATGGAGCGGGTGGACGTGGTCCAGCCGGTGCTGTTCGCCGTGATGGTCTCCCTGGCTGCTCTCTGGCGTGCGAACGGTGTGGAGCCGTCGGCGGTGGTGGGGCACTCGCAGGGCGAGATCGCCGCCGCTGCCGTCTCCGGCGCCCTCTCCTTGGAGGACGCCGCCCTGGTGGTGGCGCTGCGCAGCCAGGCGATCATCGAGCTCTCGGGCCTGGGTGGCATGGTGTCCGTCCCGCTGCCCGCCGAGCAGGTGCGTGAACTCCTGGAGGGCCGCGAGGGAATCTCGATCGCTGCGGTCAACGGCCCGAGCTCGGTGGTCGTTTCGGGTGACGCCGGTGCCCTGGACGAGCTGATGGAGTACTGCGGCGGGCAGGAGATCCGGGCGCGTCGGATCGCGGTGGACTACGCGTCGCACTCGGCGCATGTCGAGCGCATCGAGGCCCGTCTGGCGGAGCTGCTGGCTCCGGTCGCCCCGCGCGTTCCGGAGGTGCCGTTCCACTCCACCGTCACCGGCGAGATCATCGACTCGGCCGCGCTGGACGCCGGTTACTGGTACCGCAACCTGCGTCAGACCGTGGAGTTCGCGGCGACCGTCGAGGCCCTGCTGGCGTCCGGCCACTCGCAGTTCGTCGAGGTGAGCGCTCACCCGGTGCTGACCGTCGGCATCCAGGAGGCCATCGACGCCGCCAACGCCGAAGCCACGGTTCAGGGCACCCTGCGCCGTGACCACGGCGGCCGGGAGCGTTTCCTGACCGCCCTCGCCGAGGCCTGGTCCAACGGCGCCACCGTCGACTGGACCGCCCGGTTCCAGGACACCGCCCGCCGCGTCGACCTGCCGACCTACCCCTTCCAGCGGCAGCGCTTCTGGCCGAAGCCGTCCGGCTCCTGGATCGGCGACGCGACCGCAATGGGCCTGGAGTCCGCCGACCACCCGCTGCTCGGTGCGGCCGTGGTGCTCGCCGAGGGCGAGGGCCTGGTGCTGACCGGCCGGCTGTCGGTGCAGAGCCACCCGTGGCTGGCCGACCACGCCGTGGGCGGCGCGGTGATCCTGCCCGGGACGGCGTTCGTCGAGCTGGTGTTCCGCGCGGGCGACGAGGTCGACTGCGACCGGATCGAGGACCTGACGCTGGAGGCGCCGCTGGTGCTGCCGGAGCGCGGCGCGGTGGCCGTCCAGGTGTGGGTGGGTGCCGCCGACGGTTCGGGCGCCCGCCCGGTGTCGGTGCACTCCCGTCCGCAGGACGCCGCCGCCGCCGAGCCGTGGCTGCGGCACGCGACCGGTCTGGTCGCTGCCGGTGACCAGGCGCAGGCCCCGGCCGGGATCGAGGCCGTCTGGCCGCCGGAGGGTGCCGTCGAGCTGCCGGTCGAGGGCTTCTACGAGCGGCTGGCCACCGCCGGCTACGGCTACGGCCCGGCCTTCCAGGGGCTGCGGGCCGCCTGGCGGCTCGGGGACGAGGTCCTCGCCGAGGTCGAACTGCCGCAGGAGGTCCAGTCGGAGGCCGGCCGGTTCGGCCTGCACCCGGCGCTGCTCGACGCGGCGCTGCACACGGTGGGGCTGGGCGAGCTGCTCGCGGACACCGGCCGGGCGCGTCTGCCGTTCTCCTGGTCGGGCGTCGGTCTGTCGGCCGTCGGTGCCGCCCGGGTGCGGGTGCGCCTCGCGGCCGCCGGGCCGGACGCGGTGACGCTGCTGGCCGTCGACGAGACTGGTGCGCCGGTCGTGGCGATCGACTCGCTGGTGCTGCGCGAGGTCTCCGCCGACGGCGTGGCCGCCGGTCAGCGTGCCCCGCGTGACGCGCTGTTCCGCCTGGACTGGGCGCTGCTCGGGTCGGAGCCGGTCGAGGGCGCCGCCGTGAGCCGTGCGCTGGTCGCTTCGGACGCGGCCGGGCTGCCGTCCGTCCTGCGCGACCTGGCCGGGTCCGCGCAGATCTGCGCCGGTCTGCCGGAGCTGGCCGGGGCGCAGGACGTCCCCGGGCTGGTGTTCCTGCCGCTCGGCCGGGCCGCCGGTGTGACCGGCGACGGGTCGGGCGCGTTCCCGGCCGCCGAGGCCGCGCACGCGGCCGTGCTGGGGGCGCTGGCCGCCGCCCAGGCCTGGCTGGCCGAGGACCGGTTCGCCGAGTCCCGGCTGGTGTTCGTGACGAGTGGCGCCGTCGCCACCGCCACCGGCGAGGACGTCACCGACCTGGCGTACGCCCCGGTGTGGGGCCTGATCCGCTCCGCGCAGTCGGAGAACCCGGGCCGCTTCGTCCTGCTCGACCTCGACCTCGGCCTCGACGCCGAGGGTGCGGACGCGGACGGCGCGGCCGAGGCCGTGCTCGCCGCGCTCGCCACCGACGAGCCGCAGCTGGCCGTGCGGTCCGGCGCGGTCCGCGCACCCCGGCTGGCCCGTCCGGGCTCCGCGGGTCGGCTCGTTCCCCCGGTGGGGCACCCGGCCTGGCGGCTGGACGTCACGGCCGAGGGGACCCTGGAGAACCTCGTCCTGGCGCCCTGCCCGGAGGAGTTCCGCCCGCTCGGCGCCCGGGAGGTGCGGGTCGCGCTGCGCGCCTCCGGCCTCAACTTCCGTGACGTCGTGCTCGCCCTGGGCATGGTCCCCGACCAGCAGGTCATGGGGAACGAGGGCGCGGGTGTCGTCCTGGAGGTCGGCGCCGAGGTGACGGACCTGGCCCCGGGCGACCGGGTGATGGGTCTGTTCTCCGGCTCGTTCGCGCCGTACTCGGTGGTCGACCACCGCCTGCTGGCCCGGATCCCGGAGGGCTGGACCTTCGTTCAGGCCGCCTCCGTGCCGGTGGTGTTCCTGACCGCCTACTACGGCCTGGTGGACGTGGGCGGTCTGCGGGCCGGCGAGCGAGTGCTGGTGCACGCCGCCGCCGGTGGTGTCGGGATGGCCGCGGTGCAGCTGGCCCGGCACCTGGGTGCCGAGGTGTTCGGTACGGCGAGCCCGGGCAAGTGGGAGGCCCTGCGGGCCTCGGGTCTGGACGACGCGCACATCGCCAACTCCCGCACCCTCGACTTCGAGGGCGCGTTCCTGGCGGCCACCGACGGCGCCGGCATGGACGTCGTGCTGGACTCCCTGTCGGGTGAGTTCGTCGACGCCTCGCTGCGGCTGCTGCCGCGCGGCGGGCGCTTCCTGGAGATGGGCAAGACCGACAAGCGGGACCCGCAGGTGGTCGCGGCCGACCACGAGGGCGTGCGCTACCAGGCGTTCGACCTGGTCGAGGCCGGTCGGGACCGGATCCGCGAGATGCTGCGGGAGATCGTCGCCCTGTTCGAGCGCGGTGAGCTGCGGCTGCTGCCGATCGCGACCTGGGACATCCGGCAGGCGCCGGAGGCGTTCCGCTTCCTCAGCCAGGCCCGGCACACCGGCAAGCTGGTGCTGACCATGCCGCCGCTCCCGGACCGGGACGGCACCGTCCTGATCACCGGTGGCACCGGCACCCTCGGTGCGCTGCTGGCCCGCCACCTGGTGACCCGGTACGGCATCCGGCACCTGGTGCTCACCGGCCGTCGGGCCGCCGAGTCCGAGGCCGGGCGTGAACTCGCCCGCGAGCTGGGCGAGTTTGGTGCCGAGGTCACCCTGGCGTCCTGTGACGTCGCCGACCGGGCCGCGCTGGCCGCGGTGCTGGACGCCGTCCCGGCGGCGCACCCGCTGACCGCCGTGGTGCACACCGCCGGCGTCCTGGACGACGGCGTGGTGTCGGCGCTCACCCCCGAGCGCGTCACGGAGGTGCTCCGGCCCAAGGTGGACGGCGCGCTCAACCTGCACGAACTCACCGCCGGCAGCGACCTCGCCGCCTTCGTGCTCTTCTCCGCCGCCGCCGGCACCTTCGGCGGCGCCGGGCAGGGCAACTACGCGGCGGCCAACGTGCTGCTCGACGCGCTGGCCCACCACCGCCGCGCGCTGGGCCTGCCAGCCCACGCCCTGACCTGGGGCTTCTGGGCCGAGCGCAGCGGCATGACCGGCCACCTGGACGAGGCCGACGTGACGCGCATGTCGCGCTCGGGCATGCGGGCGCTGTCCTCCGAGGACGGCCTCGCCCTGTTCGACGCGGCGCTGGGCACCGACGAGGCCCAGCTGATGCCCGCCAGGCTCGACCTCGCCACCATCCGCCAGCAGGTCGGCGCGGGCACCGTGCCGCCGCTGCTGCGCGCGCTGGTCCGGCCGAAGAGCCGCCGCACCGCGGCCGCCGTCAGCGCCGGCGAGGCCAAGTCCGGCCTGGCCCGCAAGCTGTCCGGGCTCGCCACCGCCGAGCAGCTGCGCCTGCTGACCGACCTGGTCCGCGGCCACGCGGCCACCGCGCTCGGGCACGCCACCGCCGAACAGGTGGACGCGGACCGGGCGTTCAAGGAGCTCGGCTTCGACTCGCTGACCGCGGTCGAGCTGCGCAACCGGCTCAACGCGGTCACCGGCCTGCGGCTGCCGGCCACCCTGGTCTTCGACCACCCGAGCCCGGCGGCGCTGGCCGAGTACCTGCGGGCCGAACTCGCGGGCGAGGAGCCCGCGGTGCAGGCGCCGCTGCCCGTCCCGGCCGCCGCCGCCGACGACGACCCGGTCGTCATCGTGGCGATGAGCTGCCGCTTCCCCGGCGGAGTGCGCAGCCCGGAGCAGCTGTGGCAGCTGGTCGCGGAGGGCGGCGACGCCATCAGCCCGTTCCCGGCCGACCGCGGCTGGGACACCGAGGCCCTGTACGACCAGGACCGGACCAAGAGCGGCACCAGCTACGTCCGCGAGGGCGGGTTCCTGCTCGGCGCGGGCGAGTTCGACGCGGGCTTCTTCGGGATCTCGCCGCGCGAGGCGCTCGCCATGGACCCGCAGCAGCGGCTGCTGCTGGAGGCCTCGTGGGAGGCGTTCGAGCGGGCCGGGATCGACCCGGGCGCGCTGCGCGGCAGTTCGACCGGCGTGTTCGTCGGGGCGGCCTACCAGGGCTACACCAACATCCTGGCCGGCTCCGCGCTGGAGGGTCACCTGCTCACGGGTGCCTCGACCAGCGTGGTGTCCGGGCGCGTCGCCTACACCTTCGGCCTCGAGGGCCCGGCGGTGACCGTCGACACCGCGTGCTCCTCCTCGCTGGTGGCTCTGCACCTGGCCGCCCAGGCGCTGCGCAACGGCGAGTGCTCGCTGGCCCTGGCCGGCGGCGCCACCGTGATGGCCACCCCCGGCCTGTTCGTCGAGTTCAGCCGTCAGCAGGGCCTCGCGCCCGACGGCCGCTGCAAGCCCTTCGCGGCCTGCGCCGACGGCACCGGCTGGGCGGAGGGCGCGGGCCTGCTCCTGCTGGAGCGGCTGTCCGACGCCCGCCGCAACGGGCACCCGGTGCTCGCGGTGGTGCGCGGCTCGGCGATCAACCAGGACGGTGCCAGCAACGGGCTCACCGCCCCCAACGGCCCGGCCCAGCAGCGCGTCATCCGCCAGGCCCTGGCGGCCGCCCGGCTGTCCGCCGACGAGGTCGACGCCGTCGAGGCGCACGGCACCGGCACGGTGCTCGGCGACCCGATCGAGGCCCAGGCCCTGTTGGCCACCTACGGCCGGGGCCGCGACGACGACCAGCCGCTGTGGCTGGGGTCGTTGAAGTCCAACATCGGCCACGCCCAGGCGGCGGCCGGTGTCGGCGGCGTGATCAAGATGGTGATGGCGATGCGGCACGGGGTGCTGCCCAAGACCCTCCACGTGGACGAGCCGTCCCCCGAGGTCGACTGGTCGGCCGGAGCGATCGAGCTGCTGACCGAGGCCCGGCCCTGGCCGGAGACCGGACGTCCGCGCCGTGCGGCCGTCTCCTCCTTCGGTGTCAGCGGCACCAACGCCCACACCGTCCTGGAGCAGGCCCCGGCCGAGCCGGCCGCGCCCGCGGCCCGGCCGGTCACCCCGGCCGGCGCCGAGCCGCGGACGCTGCTGTGGCCGCTGTCGGCCCGCAGTGAGCAGAGCCTGCGCGACCAGGCCGCCCGCCTCCAGCGGCACCTCGCCGACCACGGCGACACCGCCGCGTCCGTCGGCTACGCGCTGGCGACCACCCGGGCCGCCCACGAGCACCGGGCCGTGCTGGTCGGCGCCGACGCCGCCGAACTGCGCGACGGGCTGGTGGCGCTGGCCGAGGGCCGTACCGCGCCCAACCTGGTGCGCGGCCGGGCCCGGGGCGGCAGGTCCGCCGTGCTCTTCACGGGGCAGGGCAGCCAGCGGCCGGGCATGGGCCGCGAGCTGTACGAGGCCTTCCCGGTGTTCGCCGAGGCCTTCGACGCGGTCTGTGCCCGGGTCGAACTGCCGCTGCGCGAAGCCGTGTTCGGCGACGACGCCGCGGTTCTCGCTCGCACCGAGTTCACCCAGGTCGCGCTGTTCGCCGTCGAGGTTTCGCTGTTCCGGCTGTACGAGAGCTGGGGTGTCCGTCCGGACGTCCTGGCCGGTCACTCGATCGGTGAGCTGACGGCCGCGCATGTCGCGGGTGTCCTGACGCTGGACGACGCCGTCACGCTGGTCGCCGCTCGTGGCCGGTTGATGCAGGCGCTGCCCGAGGGTGGCGCGATGGTGGCCGTCAAGGCCGCCGAGGCGGACGTCCTGCCGCTGCTGACCGCCCAGGCGAGCATCGCGGCCGTCAACGGGCCTTCCTCCGTGGTGATTTCGGGCGAGGAGTCCGAAGTCCTCGCGATCGCCGGGAAATTCGAGAAGACCAAGCGGCTGAGCGTCTCGCACGCCTTCCACTCCCCGCTGATGGACGGCATGCTGGCGGAGTTCCGGGCTGTTGCCGAGGGTCTGACCTACGCGGCGCCGCAGATCGCCGTGGTCTCCAACGTCACCGGTGAACTGGCCACCGCCGAGGAGCTGTGCTCGCCCGAGTACTGGGTGCGGCACGTCCGCGAGGCCGTCCGCTTCCTCGACGGGATGCGCACCCTGGAGGCCCAGGGCGTCACCACCTACCTGGAGCTGGGCCCCGACGGCGTCCTCACCGCGATGGCCCAGGAGTGCCTGGGCGAGTCCACCCGGGCCCGGTTCACCACCGCGCTGCGCGCCGGCCGCCCGGAGGCGCGGACCGTCGCCACCGCCCTGGCCGCCGCCCACACGGGCGGCGTCCGGCCCGACTGGGAGGCGGTCTTCGCCGGCACCGGCGCCCACCGGGTCGCCCTGCCGACGTACGCCTTCCAGCCGGACGCCTACTGGCCGGAGCCGCTCCCGGCGGCCCCGCAGACGGGCGCCGAGCGCGCCGAACTCTCCGGAGCCGAGAGCGAGTTCTGGTCCGCCGTGGAGCGCGAGGACGTGGCGGCGCTGGCCGCGACGCTCTCCGTCGACGGCACCGGGCCGCAGGACGACCTGCTGCCCCTGCTGCCGCTGCTGTCCTCCTGGCGCCGCCGCAACCGCGACGACCGCACGGTGGACGGCTGGCGCTACCGCGTCACCTGGCAGCCGACGGCCGCCGCGACGGGAGCCGCGACGCTGTCCGGCACCTGGGTGCTGGTGCCCGGCGACGCCGCCCCCGACCTGGTCGAGGCGGCCGAGCGGGCGCTGACCGCCCACGGCGCCGCGGTGCACCGGCTGGAGCCGGGCACCCGGTCGCGGGAGGAGGCGGCCGCCCTGGTGGCGCAGCTGCCGTCCGCCCCGGCCGGTGTGCTGGCGCTCGCGCCGAGCGCGGAGTCGGCACTGGTCCTGATCCAGGCGCTCGCCGACGCCGAGCTCACCGCCCCGCTGTGGCTGGCCACCTCGGGCGCGGTCTCGGTCGGCCGCGCCGACCGGCTGCGCGACGCGGCGCAGGCCCAGGTCTGGGGCCTCGGCCGGGTGGCGGCGCTGGAGCACCCCGCCCTCTGGGGCGGTCTGCTCGACCTGCCCGAGGTGCTGGACGAGCGGGCGCAGGGCCGGCTGGCCGCCGTCCTGGCCGCTCCGGCCGACGAGGACCAGCTGGCGGTGCGCGCCTCGGGCGTGTTCGTGCGCCGGCTCGTCCGGGCCGAGCGCGCCGAGGGTGCGGGCTGGAACCCGCGCGGCACCGTCCTGGTCACCGGCGGCACCGGCGCCCTGGGCGCCCGGGTCGCCCGCTGGCTGGCCGAGCACGGCGCCGAGCACCTGGTGCTGACCAGCCGTCGCGGCCCGGACGCGCCGGGCGCGGCCGAACTGCGCGCGGAGCTGGAGGGCCTCGGCGCCCGGGTGACGGTCGCCGCCTGCGACGTCGCCGACCGTACGGCCGTCGAGGCGCTGCTCGCCGAGCACCCCGTCGACGCGGTCGTGCACACCGCGGGCGTCGGCCAGACCACCCCGCTGGCCGCCACCGGCCTCGCGGAGTTCTCCGCGGTCGTGGCCGCCAAGGTGGCCGGTGCGGCGCACCTGGACGAGCTGCTCGGCGACACCGAACTGGACGCCTTCGTCCTGTTCTCCTCGATCGCCGGCACCTGGGGCAGCGCGGGCCAGTGCGCCTACGCGGCGGGCAACGCCTACCTGGACGCCCTGGCCGAGCAGCGGCGTGCCCGCGGCCTGGCCGCCACGGCCGTCGCCTGGGGCCCCTGGGCCGACGGCGGCATGGCCGACGGCGAGGCGGGCGAGCAGCTGCGCCGCCGCGGCCTGGCGCCGATCGCGCCCGACCTGGCGATCGCCGCGCTGGCCGGTGCGGTCGGCTCGGACGAGCCGGCGCTCACCGTGGCCGACGTCGACTGGGCGCGCTTCGCGCCGGCCTTCGCCGCCGCCCGTCCGCGCCCGCTGCTCGACCGGATCGCCGAGGCGGGCGAGGCGCTGGCCGCCGGCTCCCACCCGGCCGCCACCGACGCCGCGGGCACCCTGCGCACCCACCTGCTCGGCCTCGCCGAGGGCGAGCGCCGCCAGTACCTGCTGGACCTGGTGCGGACCGAGGCCGCCGCCGTGCTCGGCCACGCCTCGGCCACCCGGGTCGAGGAGGACCGGGCGTTCAAGGAGCTGGGCTTCGACTCGCTGACCGCGGTCGAGCTGCGCAACCGGCTCACCGAGACCAGCGGCCTGCGGCTGCCCGCGACCCTGGTCTTCGACCACCCGACGCCGCTCGCCCTGGCCGAGCACCTGCGGACCGAACTCGTCGGAGCCGAGCCGCAGTCGGCCCTGCCCGCCGTCCGTCCGGCCGCCGGCGACGGCACCGGGACGCAGGACGACCCGATCGCGATCGTCGCGATGAGCTGCCGCTACCCGGGCGGTGTCCGCACCCCCGAGGAGCTGTGGCAGCTGGTGCTCTCCGGCACCGACGCGGTCGGCGAGATGCCGACCGACCGCGGCTGGGACCTGGACGCCCTGTACCACCCGGACCCGGAGCACCCGGGCACCTCCTACGCCCGCCACGGCGGCTTCGTCCACGACGCCGACCGCTTCGACCCGGCGTTCTTCGGCATCTCGCCGCGCGAGGCGGTGGCGATGGACCCGCAGCAGCGCCTGCTGCTGGAGACCTCCTGGGAGGCCTTCGAGCGCGCCGGCATCGACCCGGCCACGCTGAAGGGCAGCCAGGCGGGCGTGTTCGTCGGCTCCAACGGCCAGGACTACGCGACCCTGCTGCTCGGCGCGCCGCAGGAGGCCGACGGCTTCCTCGGCACCGGCAACGCGGCCGCCGTGGTCTCGGGCCGGCTGGCGTACACCTTCGGGCTCGAGGGCCCGGCGGTGACGGTGGACACCGCGTGCTCCTCCTCGCTGGTCGCCCTGCACCTCGCCGTGCAGGCCCTGCGCAGCGGCGAGTGCTCGCTGGCCCTGGCCGGCGGTGTCACCGTGATGTCGCTGCCGGGGGCCTTCCTGGAGTTCAGCCGCCAGCGCGGCCTCGCCGCCGACGGCCGCTGCAAGTCCTTCGCGGGCGCCGCGGACGGTACGGGCTGGGGCGAGGGCGCCGGTGTGCTGCTGCTGGAGCGGCTGTCGGACGCCGAGCGCCTCGGGCACCCCGTGCTCGCCGTGGTGCGCGGCAGCGCGATCAACCAGGACGGTGCCAGCAACGGCCTGACCGCCCCGAACGGCCCCGCGCAGCAGCGGGTGATCCGCGCGGCGCTGGCCAGTGCCGGGCTGTCGGCCGGCGAGGTGGACGCGGTCGAGGCGCACGGCACCGGCACGGTGCTCGGCGACCCGATCGAGGCCCAGGCCCTGCTGGCCACCTACGGGCAGGAGCGCGGCGGGGACCCGCTGTGGCTCGGCTCGCTGAAGTCCAACATCGGCCACACCCAGGCGGCGGCCGGTGTCGGCGGTGTGATCAAGATGGTGATGGCGATCCGGGAGGGCGTGCTGCCGCGCACCCTGCACGTCGACGAGCCCACCCCGCACGTCGACTGGTCGGCGGGCGCCGTCGAGCTGCTGACGGAGTCGCGGGACTGGCCGGAGACCGGCGCCCCGCGCCGCGCGGGCGTCTCCTCCTTCGGGTTCAGCGGCACCAACGCCCACGTCATCCTGGAAGGCGTCCAGCCGGTGGCCGAAGCCGGGGAGGACCGGGCCGCCGTCGAGCCGCCGGTCCTGCCGGTGGTGCTGTCCGCCCGGTCCGAGTCGGCCCTGCGCCGGCAGGCCGGCCGCCTGCAGTCCCACCTGGCCGGCCACCCGGAGGTCACGCTGCTCGACGCCGCGTACTCGCTGGCGACCGGGCGCGCCGCCCACGAGTACCGCGCGGTGCTCACCGGCGCGGACCGCGCGGCGGTGCTGCGCGGGCTCGGAGAACTCGCCGAGGGAGGGTCCCTGCCGGGGCTCACCCGGGGCGAGGCCGGCGGGAAGTCGGCGTTCCTCTTCACGGGGCAGGGCAGCCAGCGTCCGGGCATGGGGCGTGAGCTGTACGCGGCCTTCCCGGTGTTCGCGGACGCCTTCGACGCGGTCTGCGCTCGGGTCGAACTGCCGCTGCGCGAGGCCGTGTTCGGTGAGGACGCCGCGGTTCTCGCCCGGACGGAGTTCACCCAGGTCGCGCTGTTCGCGGTCGAGGTGGCGCTGTTCCGGCTGGTGGAGAGCTGGGGGGTCCGTCCGGACGTCCTGGTGGGCCACTCGATCGGTGAGCTGGTGGCCGCGCATGTCGCGGGCGTCCTCTCGCTGGACGACGCCGTGGCGCTGGTGGCGGCTCGTGGCCGGCTGATGCAGGCGCTGCCGGAGGGCGGTGCGATGGTGGCGGTCAAGGCCTCGGAGGAGGAGGTGCTGCCGCTGCTGACCGCTCAGGTGAGCATCGCGGCGATCAACGGGCCTTCCTCCGTGGTGGTTTCGGGTGAGGAGTCCGAAGTCCTCGCGATCGCCGGGAAGTTCGAGAAGACCAAGCGGCTGAGCGTCTCGCACGCGTTCCACTCGCCGCTGATGGACGGGATGTTGGAGGAGTTCCGGGCCGTTGCCGAGGGGCTGACGTACAGCGCCCCGCGCATCCCGGTGGTCTCCAACGTCACCGGGGACATGGCCACCGCGGAGGAGCTGTGCTCGCCCGAGTACTGGGTGTGGCACGTCCGCGAGGCCGTCCGCTTCCTCGACGGGATGCGCACCCTGGAGGCCCAGGGCGTCACCACCTTCGTCGAACTCGGCCCCGACGGCGTGCTCACCGCCATGGGCCAGGACTGCGTCGACGGACCGGACACCGCCTTCGCCGCCGCCCTGCGCGGCGACCGGCCCGAGCGGGACGCGCTCGCCGCGGCCCTGGCCGTCGCCCACACCCGTGGCGCGGCGGTCGACTGGGAGGCCCTGTTCGCCGGCTCCGGCGCCCGCCGGGTGGACCTGCCGACCTACGCCTTCCAGCGTGAGCGGTACTGGCCGAAGGCCGCCCAGGCGGCCCCCGCCGCCGGCACCGAGCACGACCCGGCCGAGGCGGACTTCTGGGCCGCCGTGGAACGCGGCGACCTGGCCGCGCTGACCGGCACCCTGGACGTCCGCGGGGACGAGCCGCTGAGCGCGGTCCTGCCCGCCCTGTCGTCCTGGCGGCGCCGCAACGCCGACGAGTCGACGCTGGACCGCTGGCGCTACCGCGTCAGCTGGCGCGCCCTGCCCGGCGACCAGGACGGCACCCCGTCCCTGGACGGCCGCTGGCTGGTCGTCGAGCCCGCCGACCGGGCCGGCGAGCAGCCGGCCGGCGACCTGGCGGACCTGCTGGCCGGGCACGGCGCCCGGGTCGAGCGGATCACCGTCGACCCGGCGGCCGCGGACCGCACGGCCCTGGCCGGCGAGCTGCGCGAGGCCGCCGGCGGCACGGAGGCCCCCATCGCGGGTGTGCTCTCCCTGCTCGCGCTGACCGGGCGCTCGAACGCCGAGCACCCGGGCCTGTCGGCCGGCCTGTCCGGCACCCTGGCCCTGGTGCAGGCGCTGGGCGACGCCGGAATCGGCGCACCGCTCTGGCTGATCACCAGCGGCGCGGTCTCCACCGGCCCGACGGACCGACTGCGCAACGCCGTCCAGGCCCAGGTCTGGGGCCTCGGCCGGGTCGTCGGACTGGAGCAGCCGCAGCGCTGGGGCGGCCTGCTGGACCTGCCCGAGACGCTCGACGACCGGGCACGGCAGCACCTGGCGGCGGTCCTCGACGGCGCCGACGGGGAGGACCAGATCGCCCTGCGGTCCTCCGGCGCGCTGGTCCGCCGGCTGGTGCACAGCCGTCCGCTCGGGACGGCCGAGGCGCCGGCCCCGTGGACGCCGCGCGGCACCGTGCTGATCACCGGCGGCACCGGCGCCCTCGGCGGGCAGGTCGCCCGCTGGCTGGCGCGGTCCGGCGCCGAGCACCTGGTGCTCACCAGCCGGCGCGGCGCGCAGGCCGCCGGGGCCGCCGAGCTGGCCGCCGAGCTGACCGGGCTCGGCGCCCGGGTCACCCTCGCGGCCTGCGACGTGGCCGACCGCGCGTCCGTCGCCGGGCTGCTCGCCGAGCACCCCGTCGACGCCGTGGTCCACGCGGCCGGCCTGGACCTGGCCGTACCGCTGGCCGAGATCACCGCGGACCAGCTGGCCGAGGTACTGGCGGCCAAGGTCGGCGGCGCCGTCCACCTGGACGAACTGCTCGGCGACACCCCGCTGGACGCGTTCGTGCTGTTCTCGTCCATCGCGGGCATCTGGGGCAGCGGAACCCAGGGCTCGTACGCGGCCGCCAACGCCTTCCTGGACGCCCTGGCCGAGCAGCGCCGCTCGCGCGGCCTGGCCGCCACGGCCGTCTCCTGGGGCCCGTGGGCCGGCGGCGGGATGGCCGAGGGCGAGGCCGAGGGACACCTCGCCCGCCGCGGACTCCCGGCGATGGCACCGGAGTTGGCCGTCGCGGCGCTCGACCGGGCACTCGGCCTCGGCGAGACCGCGGTGACCGTCGCCGACGTCGACTGGGCGCGCTTCGCCCCGGCCTTCACCGCCGGCCGGGCCCGCCCGCTGATCGCCGACCTGCCCGAGGTCGCCGCGGCCCTCGCCGACGACGGCCCGCAGAGCGGTTCGCAGACCGGCGCCTCCGGGCGGCCGGTCCTGGTGGAGCGCCTCGCCGAGGCCCCGGAGGCCGAGCGCAGGCGCCTGCTGGTCGACGCGGTACGGACCGAGGCGGCGGCGGTGCTCGGCCACACCGGTACCGACGGCGTCGGGACGGCCCGGGCCTTCCGGGAGCTGGGCTTCGACTCGCTGACCGCGGTCGAACTGCGCAACCGCCTCAACGGCCTCACCGGCCTGCGGCTGCCCGCCACCGTGGTCTTCGACTACCCGACGCCCACGGCCCTGGCCGAGCACCTGCACCCGCAGCTGCTCGCCGACCCGCGGTCCGGAGACGAACCGCTGCTGGACACCCTCGCCCGGCTGGAGGCCGCGCTCGCGCAGCCGCTGCCCGACGAGGACACCGGCGAGGAGGTGGTCGCCCGCCTGCAGGCCGTCCTGGCCCGCTGGAGCGACCGGCGCGACGCGCCGACCGCCGCCACCACCGCGCAGAAGCTGGACGAGGCGACCGCGGACGAGGTCTTCGCGTTCATCGACAACGAGTTGGGGATGTCGTGACCGGCATTCGACAGAGCACCACCGGACTGCCGGATCACCAGAAGGAGTTGGCCAGCGATGGTCGCTGAAGAGAAGCTGCTGGGCTACCTCAAGAAGGTCACCGCCGACCTGGCGGACACCCGGGAGCGGCTGCGCGAGGCCGAGTCGGCCTCCACCGAGCCGATCGCCATCGTCGCGATGGGCTGCCGGTTCCCCGGCGGCGTCGACTCGCCCGAGACGCTCTGGCACCTGCTGCGGGACGGCCGCGACGCGATCACGCCGTTCCCGGCCGACCGCGGCTGGGACCTGGACGCGCTGTACGACCCGGACCCCGACCGGCAGGGCACCAGCTACGTCCGCGAGGGCGGCTTCATCCACGGCGCCGCCGAGTTCGACCCGGCGTTCTTCGGCATCTCGCCGCGCGAGGCCCTCGCCATGGACCCGCAGCAGCGCCTGCTGCTGGAGACCTCCTGGGAGACCATCGAGCGGGCCGGCCTCGACCCCGCCGCCCTGCGCGGCACCCGGGTCGGCGTCTTCGCCGGCACCAACATGCAGGACTACACCAACCTGCTGCTGATCTCCCAGGAGGGCTTCGAGGGCCACCTCGGCACCGGCAACGCGGCCAGCGTGGTCTCCGGCCGCATCTCCTACACCCTGGGCCTGGAGGGCCCGGCCGTCACCGTCGACACCGCCTGCTCCTCCTCCCTGGTCGCCCTCCACCTGGCCGTCCAGTCGCTGCGCAACGGCGAGTGCACGCTCGCCCTGGCCGGCGGCGTCGCCATCATGTCGACGCCCGGCGCCTTCCTGGAGTTCAGCCGCCAGCGCGGCCTCGCCGAGGACGGCCGCTGCAAGCCCTTCGCGGCCGCCGCCGACGGGACCAACTGGTCCGAGGGCGTCGCGATGCTGCTCGTCGAGCGGCTCTCCGACGCCCGCCGCAACGGCCACCCGGTGCTCGCCGTCGTGCGCGGCTCGGCGATCAACCAGGACGGCGCCAGCAACGGCCTCACCGCCCCCAACGGTCCGGCCCAGCAGCGGGTCATCCGCCAGGCCCTGGCCGGCGCCCGGCTCACCCCCGCCCAGGTCGACGCCGTCGAGGCGCACGGCACCGGCACCTCGCTGGGTGACCCGATCGAGGCCCAGGCGCTGCTCGCCACCTACGGCCGTGGCCGCGCCGCCGCCGACCGGCCGCTGTGGCTCGGCTCGGTGAAGTCCAACATCGGGCACACCCAGGCCGCCGCCGGTGTCGCGGGCGTCATCAAGATGGTGCTCGCCATGCAGCACGGCGTGCTGCCGCAGACCCTCCACGTCGACCAGCCGTCCCCGCACGTGGACTGGTCGGCCGGCGCCGTCGAGCTGCTGACGGAGTCGCGCGACTGGCCCGAGACCGGCGAACCGCGCCGGGCCGGCATCTCCTCCTTCGGCATGAGCGGCACCAACGCCCACGTCATCCTGGAGCAGGTGCCCGCGCCGACCACCGAGCCGGCGCAGGCACCCGCCGGGACCCCGGGCACCACCGCCCCGCTCCCGCTGCTGCTGTCGGGCCGGAACGCGGACGCCCTCGCCGCCCAGGCCGGACGCCTCCGCGCCCACCTGGCAGAACACCCCGAACTCCCGCTGGACGGAACGGCCTTCGCCCTCGCCGCCACCCGCAGCCACCACGAGCACCGCGCCGCGGTGACCGGCCACGGCGACCGCGACGCACTGCTCGCGGCGCTGGACGCCCTCGCGGCGGACCGCCCGCTGGCGGGCGTGGTGCGGGGCGTGGCCGGCGACGGACGGACGGCGTTCCTGTTCACCGGGCAGGGGAGCCAGCGGTCGGGGATGGGGCGTGAGCTGTATGCCGCCTTCCCGGTGTTCGCGGAGGCCTTCGACGCGGTGTGCGCGCGGGTGGAACTGCCGCTGAAGGAGGCGGTGTTCGGGGAGGACGCGGACGTTCTCGCCCGTACCGAGTTCACCCAGCTGGCGCTGTTCGCGGTGGAGACCGCGCTGTTCCGGCTGGTGGAGAGCTGGGGGGTCCGTCCGGACTTCCTGGTCGGGCACTCGATCGGTGAGATCGCGGCCGCGCACGTGGCCGGTGTGCTGTCGCTGGACGACGCGGTGACACTGGTGGCGGCGCGTGGCCGGCTGATGCAGGTGCTGCCCGAGGGTGGCGCGATGGTGGCGGTCAAGGCCACCGAGGCCGAGATCCTGCCGCTGCTGACCGCTCAGGTGAGCATCGCGGCCGTCAACGGGCCGTCCTCCGTGGTGATTTCGGGCGACGAGTCCGAAGTGCTGGCGATCGCCGGGCAGTTCGAGAAGACCAAGCGTCTCAATGTCTCGCACGCCTTCCACTCGCCGCTGATGGACGGCATGCTGGACGACTTCCGCCAGGTGGCGGAGGGTCTGACCTACGCGGCGCCGCAGATCGCCGTGGTCTCCAACGTGACCGGTGCCCTGGCCACTGCCGAGGAGCTGTGCTCGCCCGAGTACTGGGTGCGCCACGTCCGCCAGGCGGTTCGCTTCGCCGACGGGATGCGCACTCTGGAGGCCCAGGGCGTCACCACGTACCTGGAGCTGGGCCCCGACGGTGTGCTCTCGGCCATGGGCCAGGAGTGTGTCGAGCAGGGCGTGTTCGTTCCGGCGCTCCGGAACGGCCGGGACGAGCGGGCCGGTGTCGCGGAGTGCCTGGCGAGCCTGCACGTCCACGGCGTCCCGGTGGCCTGGACGGCAGGGGTGGCGCTTCCCCCGGTCGAGCTGCCGACGTACGCGTTCCAGCGTGAGCGCTACTGGCCGGCGGTGGCTTCGGGCTGGATGGGCGAGGTTGCCTCGCTGGGCCTGGGTGCGGCCGATCACCCGCTGCTGGGGGCCGGCGTTTCGCTGGCCGATGCGGAGGGCTTCCTGTTCACGGGGCGTCTGTCGGTGGAGTCGCACCCGTGGCTGGCCGATCATGCGGTGTTGGGTTCGGTGATCGTTCCGGGCACGGCGTACGTGGAGCTCGCGGTGCGGGCGGGTGACCAGGTGGGTTGCTCGCTGGTGGAGGAGCTGACGCTGGAGGCGCCGCTGGTGCTTCCGGAGTCCGGCGGTGTGCAGGTTCAGGTCTGGGTCGGTGCGCCCGACGGCGGGGGTCGTCGCTCGGTGACGGTCCACTCGCGGGTCGAGGGCGCCGGTGAGGACGGCCTCTGGACGCGTCATGTCTCGGGTGTGCTGGCGGAGGGTGCGTCGGCTGCTGAGGGTGCGGGCCTGGTGGAGTGGCCGCCGGCGGGTGCCGAGGCGGTGGAGCTGGACGGCTTCTACGGGGCGATGGAGGGCGTCGGGTTCGGTTACGGCCCGGTGTTCCAGGGTCTGCGCTCGGCGTGGCGTCGCGACGGTGAGGTGTTCGCCGAGGTGGCGCTGCCGGAGGCGGTGGCGGGGGAGGCGGCCGGTTTCGGTCTGCACCCGGCGTTGCTGGACGCGGCGTTGCACGCGGTCGGGCTCGGTGGCCTGGTGGAGGACGCGGGAGCGGGCCGGTTGCCGTTCGCGTGGTCGGGTGTGTCGCTGGTTGCCTCGGGTGCGGGTGCGCTGCGGGTGCGGCTGGTGTCGGCGGGTGCGGACGCGGTGTCGCTGACGCTGGCGGACGCCGAGGGCCGTCCGGTCGGTTCGGTGGAGTCGCTGGTGCTGCGGCCGGTGGTCGCCGGGCAGTTGGCGGCCGCGGGTGGGTCGACCGATTCGCTGTTCGGCGTGGACTGGGCGGAGATCGCGCTCGGTGAGACGGGCCGCGAGGTCCTCGTGGTGGGTGACCTCGCGGAGCTGGACGCCGTGGAGGTTGTGCCGTCGCTGGTGGCAGTGGAGTTCGGTTCTGCGGACGGTTCCGGTGCCGATGAGGTGCACGCGGCTGCGGTCCGTGCGCTGGAGCTGGTGCGGGGCTGGCTGGCGGAGGAGCGGTTCGCCGCTTCGACGCTGGCTGTGGTGACGCGTGGTGCTGTGTCGGTCGATGCGGCGTCGGGTGTTGCGGGTCTGGCGGAGTCGGTGGTCTGGGGTCTGGTGCGCTCGGCCCAGTCGGAGAACCCGGACCGGTTCCTGCTGGTGGACCTGGAGGCGGGCGCCGAACTGCCGTCGGGCGTTGTGGAGTGTGGCGAGCCGCAGGTCGCGGTGCGCGGGGGTGTGGCGTTCGCGCCGCGTCTGGTGCGCGTCGCTACCGAACCGGACAACGGCGTGTCGCTGGGCGAGGGCACGGTCCTCGTCACGGGCGGTACGGGCGGTCTCGGTTCGCTGGTGGCCCGGCACCTGGTCACGGCGCACGGGGTGCGGAGTCTGGTGCTGACCAGCCGCCGTGGCCTGGACGCGCCGGGAGCGGTCGAACTGCGGGACGAGCTGGCCGGGTTGGGCGCCGAGGTGGACGTCGTCGCCTGCGACGTGTCCGACCGTGACGCTGTCGCCCGCATGCTGGAGGGTCGTTCGCTGTCGGCGGTGGTTCACACCGCCGGTGTGCTGGATGACGGCCTGGTGTCGTCGCTGACGCCGGAGCGGCTGTCGGCGGTGCTGCGTCCGAAGGTGGACGCGGCGGTGATCCTGCATGAGCTGACTGCCGGGATGGACCTGTCGGCGTTCGTCCTGTTCTCCTCCGCTTCCGGCGTTTTCGGTGCCGCCGGCCAGGGCAACTACGCCGCCGCGAACGCGTTCCTGGACGCGCTCGCCGAGCAGCGCCGGGCCGACGGCCTCACCGCCACCTCGCTCGCGTGGGGCCTGTGGGCCGAGGACGGCGGCATGTCCGCCGCCCTGAGCGAGGCCGACGTCCGTCGCCTTGCTCGCGCGGGCGTCGCCCCGCTGCGCGCCCAGGAGGGCCTGGCCCTGTTCGACGGTGCGCTCACGCTGGAGCGCGCCCTGGTCGTCCCGATGCACCTCGACCCGGTGGCGATGACCGGCGGCGGTGAGGTCCAGCCGCTGCTGCGGGCTCTCGTTCGCACGCCGCGCCGCCGCAAGGTCGGTACCGGCACCGGCGCGTCGGTCGAGCTCTCCCGGGCCCTGGCCGGCCTGACCGAGTCCGAGCGGCTGAGCACGCTGCTGGCGATGGTGCAGGCGCAGGTCGCGTACGTCCTCGGGCATGCCGCCCCCGACAGCATCGACCCGGTCCGGGCGTTCAAGGACCTCGGCTTCGACTCGCTGACGGCCGTGGACCTGCGCAACCGCCTCAACGCGACCACCGGCCTGCGCCTGTCGGCGACGCTGGTTTTCGACTACCCGACGCCGGAGGCGCTTGCCGGTCACCTGGCCGCCGAACTCGTCGGCCGTGCCGAGGAGTCGCGCCCGAGTCTGCCCGCGGTCAGGTCGTACCGCGATGACGAGCCGATCGCGATCGTCGGGATGGCCTGCCGTTACCCGGGTGGGGTCGCCTCGCCTGAGGACCTGTGGCAGCTGGTGCTCGGCGCCGGTGACGGCATCACGTCCTTCCCCACTGACCGTGGCTGGCACCTGGACGCTCTGGAGGACGTGAACTCGGGTCTCTCTGGTACGAGTTACGTCACGGAGGGTGGTTTCCTGCATGACGCGGGTCTGTTCGACCCGGCGTTCTTCGGGATCAGCCCGCGTGAGGCGTCGGCGATGGACCCGCAGCAGCGTCTGCTGCTGGAGACGTCCTGGGAGGCGTTCGAGCGCGCGGGCATCGACCCGGCCTCGATGAAGGGCAGCGCGACCGGTGTGTTCGCCGGTGTGATGTACCACGACTACACCTCGCGTCTGCACGCGATTCCGGCCGGTGTCGAGGGTTACCTCGGTACGGGTGGTTCGAGCAGCATCGCCTCCGGCCGGGTGGCCTACACCCTGGGTCTGGAGGGTCCGGCGGTCACCATCGACACCGCCTGTTCCTCGTCGTTGGTCGCCCTGCACTGGGCGGCGAAGGCCCTGCGCGAGGGCGAGTGCACGATGGCGCTGGCCGGTGGTGTGACGGTCATGTCCACCCCGGGCGCGTTCATCGAGTTCAGCAAGCAGCGCGGTCTGGCCATGGACGGCCGCTGCAAGTCGTTCGCGGCGGCGGCGGACGGCACGGGCTGGTCCGAGGGTGTGGGCATGCTCCTGCTGGAGCGCCTCTCCGACGCCCAGCGCAACGGCCACCGGGTCCTCGCGGTGGTGCGCGGCAGCGCGATCAACCAGGACGGCGCGAGCAACGGGCTGACCGCCCCCAACGGGCCGTCCCAGCAGCGGGTGATCCGCCAGGCGCTGGCCGGTGCCCGACTGGCCTCGGACCAGATCGACGTGGTCGAGGCGCACGGCACCGGCACGGTGCTCGGTGACCCGATCGAGGCGCAGGCGCTGCTGGCCACGTACGGCCAGGAGCGCACCGAAGAGCCGCTGTGGCTGGGCTCGTTGAAGTCCAACATCGGTCACACCCAGGCGGCGGCCGGCGTCGGCGGCATCATCAAGATGGTCATGGCGATGCGGGAGGGCGTGCTGCCGCAGACCCTGCACGTCGACGAGCCGTCCCCGCACATCGACTGGGCCTCGGGCGCCGTCGAGCTGCTGACCGAGGCCCGGCCGTGGCCGGAGACCGGACGTCCGCGTCGAGCTGCCGTCTCCTCCTTCGGTATCAGCGGCACCAACGCCCACACGATCATCGAGCAGGCCCCGGCGGAGAAGCGTCCGGCTCGTACCGGGAACGAGGAGGACGGTCAGGCGCCGCTGGTGCTGTCCGCGAAGAGCGAGGGTGCTCTGCGTGGCCAGGCCCAGCGACTTCTCGCCCTGGTCGAGGCCGAGCCCGAGCTGCGGGTCACCGACCTCGCCTACTCGCTGGCCACCACCCGCGCGACGATGGACCTCCGCGCCGGCGTCGTCGCGGACAGCCGCGACGGGCTCGCGTCCGCTCTGCGGGCGCTGGCCGAGGGCGGTACAGCCGGTGGGCTGGTGACGGGTGCCGCCTCGGGCGGGAAGCTGGCGTTCCTGTTCACGGGGCAGGGGAGCCAGCGTCCGGGCATGGGGCGTGAGCTTTACGAGGCCTACCCGGTGTTCGCCGAGGCCTTCGACGCCGTGTGCTCGCGGGCCGAACTCCCGCTGCGCGACGCTGTCTTCGGCGATGACGCGGAGCTGCTGGCTCGCACCGAGTACACCCAGCCGGCCCTGTTCGCCGTCGAGGTGTCGCTGTTCCGGCTCTTCGAGAGCTGGGGCGTCCGTCCGGACTTCCTGGTCGGCCACTCGATCGGCGAGCTGGCGGCCGCGCACGTCGCGGGCGTGCTGTCGCTGGACGACGCCGTCAAGCTGGTCGCCGCTCGCGGCCGGCTGATGCAGGCGCTGCCCGAGGGTGGCGCGATGGTGGCGGTCAAGGCCACCGAGGCCGAGGTGCTGCCGATGCTGACCGCTCAGGTGAGCATCGCGGCCGTCAACGGGCCTTCCTCCGTGGTGATTTCGGGCGACGAGTCCGAAGTTCTGTCGATCTCCGGTCAGTTCGAGAAGACCAAGCAGCTCAAGGTCTCGCACGCTTTCCACTCCCCGCTGTTGGACGGCATGCTGGACGACTTCCGCCGGATCGCGGAGGGCCTGACGTACAGCGCACCGCGCATCCCGGTCGTCTCCGACGTCACCGGCTCGGTTGCGACGGCCGAGGAGCTGTGCTCGCCCGAGTACTGGGTGCGCCACGTCCGCCAGGCCGTTCGCTTCGCCGACGGCATGCGGGCTCTGGAAGCCAAGGGTGTCACCACCTTCGTCGAGCTCGGCCCGGACGGCGTGCTCTCGGCCATGGGCCAGGAGTGCGTCGAGCAGGGCGTGTTCACCCCGGCGCTGCGTGCCGAGCGCCCGGAGGCGCAGACCGCGCTGACGGCGCTCGTCACCGCGTACGTCCAGGGCGCCCAGGTCGACTGGCGAGGGTTCTTCGCGAAGGCCGGCGCCCACGTCACGGACCTGCCGACGTACGCCTTCGAGCGCGAGTGGTTCTGGCTCCACGCCCCTGCTCTGACCGGGGACGTCCAGTCCGCCGGTCTCGGTGCGGCCGATCACCCGCTGTTGGGTGCGGCGGTGGCTCTTGCCGATGCGGAGGGCTTCCTGTTCACGGGTCGTCTGTCGGTGGAGTCGCACCCGTGGCTGGCCGATCATGCTGTGCTGGGTTCGGTGATCGTTCCGGGTACGGCGTTCGTGGAGCTTGCGGTGCGGGCGGGTGACCAGGTGGGTTGCTCGCTGGTGGAGGAGTTGACGCTGGAGGCGCCGTTGGTGCTTCCGGGGTCGGGTGGTGTGCAGGTCCAGGTGACGGTGGGCGCGGTGGACGCGTCCGGGCGCCGTTCGGTGGCTGTGCACGGTCGGGCCGAGGGCTCGTCGGAGTGGGTCCGTCATGTCTCGGGTGTGCTGGCGGAGGGTGCGTCGGCTGCTGAGGGTGCGGGTCTGGTGGAGTGGCCGCCGGCGGGTGCCGAGGCCGTGGATGTGGAGGCGTTCGCACGGGGTCTGGCGGAGGCCGGGCTGGTGTACGGGCCGGCGTTCCAGGGTCTGCGGTCGGCGTGGCGCCGCGACGGCGAGGTGTTCGCCGAGGTCGCCCTGCCGGAGGAACTGGCCGACCACGCCGCCGGCTTTGGTCTGCACCCGGCGCTGCTGGACGCGGCGGTGCAGGCGGTGGGGCTGGGCGGGTTCGTCCGGGCCGAGGGCCAGGCGCACCTGCCGTTCGCGTGGGCTGGTGTCGAGTTGCACGCTGCGGGTGCGGACGCGCTGCGGGTGCGGCTGGTGTCCGCCGGTACGGACGCGGTGTCGCTGACGCTGGCGGACGCCGAGGGGCAGCCGGTCGGGACCATCCGATCGCTGGCTCTGCGGCCGGTGGTCGCCGGGCAGTTGGCGGCGGCCGGCGGGTCGATCGACTCGCTGTTCGGCGTGGACTGGGCGGAGATCGCGCTCGGGGCCGGGTCGGCCGCCGACGTTCAGCTGTTCTCGTCACTGGCCGAGCTGGCCGGGGACGAGGTCCCGGAGGTCGTGGTCGTCGAGGCTCCGCAGGCGGGCGGCGGTGACGTGGCCGAGGCCGCGCACGCTGCCGGTGTGTGGGCGCTGGAGCTGGTGCGGGGCTGGCTGGCGGAGGAGCGGTTCGCCGCTTCGCGGCTCGCCGTGGTGACGCGTGGCGCCGTTGCTGCGGGTCTGGCGGAGTCGGTGGTCTGGGGTCTGGTGCGCTCGGCGCAGTCGGAGAACCCGGACCGGTTCCTGCTGGTGGACCTGGAGGCAGACGCCGAGCTGCCGTCGGGTGTCCTCTCCTGTGGTGAGCCGCAGGTGTCGGTGCGCGGCGGTGTGGCGTTCGCGCCGCGTCTGGTGCGCGTCGCTACCGAACCGGACAACGGCGTGTCGCTGGGTGAGGGCACGGTCCTCGTCACGGGTGGTACGGGTGGTCTCGGTTCGCTGGTGGCCCGGCACCTGGTCACGGTGCACGGGGTGCGGAGTCTGGTGCTGACCAGCCGTCGCGGCCTGGACGCGCCGGGAGCGGTCCAACTGCGGGACGAGCTGACCGGGTTGGGCGCCGAGGTGGACGTCGTCGCCTGCGACGTCACCGACCGCGACGCTGTCACGGCGCTGCTGGAGGGTCGTTCGCTGTCGGCGGTGATCCACACCGCTGGCGTCCTGGACGACGGTGTGGTGTCGTCGCTGACGCCGGAGCGCCTGGCCGCGGTACTGCGCCCGAAGGTCGACGCGGCGTGGCACCTGCACGAACTGACCGCCGGAATGGACCTGTCGGCGTTCGTCCTGTTCTCCTCCGCCTCCGGCGTGTTCGGCGCCGCAGGCCAGGGCAACTACGCCGCCGCGAACGCGTTCCTCGATGCTCTGGCGGCCCGCCGCCGGGCCGACGGCCTGCCCGCCACCTCGCTCGCGTGGGGCCTGTGGGCCGAGGACGGTGGCATGGCCACCAGCCTGTCCGAGGCCGACGTCCGTCGCCTGGCCCGGGCCGGCGTGGCGCCGCTGCGTTCGCAGGAGGGCCTGGCCCTGCTCGACGGCGCGCTCACCGTGGACCGCGCCCTGCTCGTCCCGATGCACCTGGACCCGGTGGCCATGACCGGCGCCGGCGAGGTCCCGCCGCTGCTGCGCGGACTCGTCCGTACGCCGCGCCGCCGGACCGCCGCCAGCGGCGGCACCGCGGCCGCCGGTTCGCTGGCCGAGCGCCTGCTCGCCCTGCCGGTGGCGCGCCGCGACGAGGCCGTCCGCGAGGTGGTCCGCACCCAGGTGGCCGAGGTCCTGGGCCACGGTTCGGCGGAAGGGGTCGACCCGGCCCGCGCCTTCCGTGAGCTGGGCTTCGACTCCCTCACCGCCATCGAGCTGCGCAATCGTCTCAACGCGGCCACCGGTCTGCGCCTGCCGGCCACGCTGGTCTTCGACTACCCGACGCCGTCCGCGCTCGCCGACTTCATCCGCGACGAGCTCGTCGGCGAGGCCCCGGCGGCTGCCGACGTGCTGTCCACGACCGTCGTGGACGAGCCGATCGCGATCGTCGGCATGGCCTGCCGCTACCCGGGCGGGGTCTCCTCGCCCGAGGACCTGTGGCGGCTGGTGCACGGCGGCGGCGACGGCATCTCGCTCTTCCCGACCGACCGTGGCTGGGACCTCGACGCCCTGTTCGGCGCGGACGGCACCCAGCCCGGAGGCAGTCACACCCGGGAAGGCGGATTCCTGCACGGCGCCGCCGAGTTCGACGCCGGCTTCTTCGGCATCAGCCCCCGCGAGGCGCTCACCATGGACCCGCAGCAGCGCCTGCTGCTGGAGACGTCCTGGGAGGCCTTCGAGCGGGCGGGCGTCGACCCGGCCGCTCTGCGCGGCAGCGCCACCGGCGTGTTCACGGGCGTGATGTACCACGACTACGCCTCGCTGCTGGAGTCGGTCCCGTCCGGCGCCGAGGGCTACCTGGGCACCGGCAACGCGGGCAGTGTCATCTCGGGCCGCCTGGCGTACACCTTCGGGCTTGAGGGCCCGGCGGTCACCGTCGACACCGCCTGCTCCTCCTCCCTGGTCGCCCTGCACCTGGCCGCCCAGGCCCTGCGCAACGGCGAGTGCGCGATGGCCCTGGCGGGCGGTGTGACCGTGATGTCCACCCCGGCCGCGTTCATCGACTTCAGCCGCCAGGGCGGGCTCTCCTTCGACGGCCGCTGCAAGGCCTTCTCGGCCGACGCGGACGGCACCGGCTGGTCCGAGGGTGTCGGCATGCTCCTGCTGGAGCGCCTGTCCGACGCCCAGCGCAACGGGCACCAGGTGCTCGCGGTCGTCCGTGGCTCGGCGATCAACCAGGACGGTGCCAGCAACGGCCTCACCGCCCCCAACGGTCCGTCCCAGCAGCGCGTCATCCGCCAGGCCCTCGCCAACGCGCGCCTCACGGCCAACGACGTGGACACGGTCGAGGCGCACGGCACCGGTACCACCCTCGGCGACCCGATCGAAGCTCAGGCACTGCTGGCCACCTACGGCCAGGAGCGTGCCGAAGAGCCGCTCTGGCTCGGTTCGTTGAAGTCCAACATCGGTCACACCCAGGCGGCGGCCGGCGTCGGCGGCATCATCAAGATGGTCATGGCGATGCGGCACGGCATGCTGCCGCAGACCCTGCACGTGGACGAGCCGTCCCCGCACATCGACTGGGCCTCCGGCGCGGTCGAGCTGCTGACCGAGGCCCGGCCGTGGCCGGAGACCGGGCGTCCGCGTCGCGCGGCCGTCTCCTCCTTCGGCTTCAGCGGCACCAACGCCCACGCCATCATCGAGCAGGCCCCCGCCGACGCTCCGCGCGAGGCGGGCACCGCCGCCCGGCAGCTGCTTCCGTGGGTGCTGTCCGGCCGCACCGAGGCCGCGCTGCGGGACCAGGCGCTTCGCCTGCGTTCCCACCTCGACGGCTCCGTCGAGTCGGCGGACGTCGCCTACTCGCTGGCGGTCACGCGGGGCCGGTTCGACCACCGGGCCGTGCTGACGGCGGCCGACCGGGACGGGGTGCTGCAGGCTCTTGCGGCGCTCGCCCGGGGCGAGTTCGCGGACGGCCTGGTGCGAGGCACGGCCGACACCGGGAAGCTGGCGTTCCTGTTCACCGGGCAGGGGAGCCAGCGTCCCGGGATGGGGCGTGAGCTGTACGAGGCCCACCCCGTCTTCGCCGAGGCCTTCGACGCCGTGTGCGCCAAGCTCGAACTGCCGCTGAAGGAGACGGTTTTCGGCGAGGACGCCGACGTACTCGCCCGCACCGAGTTCACCCAGCCGGCGCTGTTCGCCGTCGAGGTGGCGCTGTTCCGGCTCTTCGAGAGCTGGGGCATCCGTCCGGACTTCCTGGTGGGTCACTCGATCGGCGAGCTGGCGGCCGCGCACGTCGCGGGCGTTCTCTCCATCGACGACGCCGCCGCGCTGGTCGCCGCTCGCGGTCGCCTGATGCAGGCGCTGCCCGAGGGTGGCGCGATGGTGGCGGTCAAGGCCGCCGAGGCCGATGTCCTGCCGCTGCTCACTGAGAACGTCAGCATCGCCGCGATCAACGGGCCGACGTCCGTGGTGATTTCGGGCGACGAGACCGAAGTGCTCACGATCGCCGGGAAGTTCGAGAAGACCAAGCGCCTCAGCGTCTCCCACGCCTTCCACTCCCCGCTGATGGACGGCATGGTGGCGGACTTCCGCGAGGTGGCCGAGGGCCTGACGTACAGCGCCCCGGTCATCCCGGTGGTCTCCAACGTCACCGGCGCCCTCGCCACCGCCGAGGAGCTGTGCTCGCCCGAGTACTGGGTGCGCCACGTCCGCGAGGCCGTCCGCTTCGCCGACGGCATGCGGGCCCTGGAGGACCAGGGCGTCAGCGTCTTCGTCGAGCTGGGCCCCGACGGCGTTCTCACCGCGATGGCCCAGGACTGCGTCGACGGCGGCGTGTTCGTGCCCGCGCTGCGCGCCGGGCGCCCCGAGGCGCGGACCGCGCTGACCGCCCTGGCCACCGCCCACGCCCACGGCGCGGCCGTCGACTGGCCGACGCTGTTCGCCGGCACCGGCGCCCGCCGCGTCGACCTGCCCACCTACCCCTTCCAGCGCGAGCGCTACTGGCCGGCGGTCGGTGTCCGCCGGGCCGGGGACGCGACGGCCTTCGGGCTCGGGCGGACCGACCACCCGTTGCTGGGTGCGGCGGTGGCGCTGGCCGACGGCGAGGGCCACCTGTTCACCGGCAGCCTGTCGCTGCGGACCCACCCGTGGCTGGCGGAGCACGCGGTCGCGGGCACGGTGATCCTGCCCGGCACGGCCTTCGTCGAGCTCGTGATGCGGGCGGCGGACGAGGTCGGCTGTGCGGTGCTGGAGGAACTGACGCTGGCGGCGCCGCTGGTGCTGTCCGAGCAGGGCGGGCTGGCTGTCCAGGTGCTGGTCGGCGGGCCGGACGAGGACGGGCGCAGGCCCGTGAGCGTCCACTCCCGTTCGGAGCGGGCCTCGGCGGACGAGCCGTGGACCCGGCACGCGACCGGCGCGCTGGCCTCGGCCGCGGGTACGGAGGGCGAGTCGCTGACCGAGTGGCCGCCGGCCGGGGCCGAGCCCGTGGCCGTCGACGGCTGGTACGAGGCGCTGGCCGCGTCCGGGTTCGACTACGGCCCGGTGTTCCAGGGCCTGCGGGCCGCCTGGCGGCGCGGCGACGAGGTGTTCGCCGAGGTCGCCCTGCCGGAGGAACTGGCCGACCACGCCGCCGGCTTCGGTCTGCACCCGGCGCTGCTGGACGCCGCGCTGCACGCGATCGGGCTGGGCGTCCTGGCCGACCGGGAGGGCGGCGGTCTGCTGCCGTTCTCCTGGAGCGGTGTCGAGCTGCACGCCTCGGGCGCGGGCGCGCTGCGGGTCCGGCTGGCGGCGGCGGGGCGCGACGCGGTCGCGCTGACCGTCGCGGACGCCGGGGGCCGTCCGGTCGCGACGGTGGACTCGCTGATGCTGCGGCCGGTGGACCGGGAGCAGCTGGCCCGGGCGGGCGGCGCGTCGCACAAGGACGCGCTCTTCCGGCTGGACTGGTCGGCTCCGTCCGTCGCGTCGGCGACCTCGTCGGCCTCCCCGGCCGAGCCGGTGGCCGAGGGCCGCTGGGCGCTGCTGGGCGAGGACGCCTTCGGCGTGGCCGAGGCCCTGGCCGCCGCGGGTACCGTGCCGGACCGCCACGCCGACCTGCTCGGCCTGGTGGAGTCGGGCACCGCTCCCGACGTGCTGCTGCTGACCTGCCCGGCCGGCGGCCTGCGGGCCGACAGCGCCGACGCCACGGACGTCGCCGACAACGCCCGGGTCGCCGCCTTCCGCGTGCTGACGCTGGTGCAGGCGTTCCTCGCCGAGGAGTGCTTCGCCGGCACCCGGCTGGTGCTGCTCACCAGGGGTGCGCTGGCCGCCGCCCCGCGGGACGGGGTGCCGGACCCGGGCGCGGCCACGGTCTGGGGCCTGGTGCGGTCCGCGCAGTCCGAGCACCCGGGACGCTTCGTCCTGGTCGACCTGGACGAAGCACCGGACGCCGCCCGGGCGCTGCCCGCCGCCCTGGCGGCCGAGGAGCCCCAACTGGCGGTGCGCGGCGGCGCCTTGCTGATCCCGCAGCTCGCCAGGGCGCAGGCCCCGGGCACCGCTCAGGGCGCCCTCGACCCGGACGGCACGGTGCTGCTCACCGGTGCCACCGGAGCGCTGGGCGGCCTGGTCGCCCGGCACCTGGTGGCCGAGCACGGGGTGCGTCACCTGCTGCTGCTCAGCCGTCGCGGCGAGGCCGCCGACGGGGCGCGGGAGCTGGCCGAGGAACTGTCCGGGCTGGGCGCCGCGGTGTCCTTCGCGGCCTGCGACGCGGCCGACCGGGAGGCGCTGGGCAAGGTGCTCGCGACCGTCCCGGCCGCCCACCCGCTGACGGCCGTCGTGCACACCGCCGGTGTGCTCGACGACGGCGTGATCGGCTCGCTCACGCCCGAGCGGCTGGACGCCGTGCTGCGGCCCAAGGTCGACGCGGCGCTCAACCTGCACGAGCTGACGGCCGGTTCTGGCCTCGCCCGCTTCGTCCTGTTCTCCTCCGCGGCGGGCACGCTGGGCAACGCCGGCCAGGCGAACTATGCTGCGGCCAACGCCTTCCTGGACGCGCTGGCGCAGCACCGCGCCGCCCGCGGCCTGCCCGGCACCTCGCTCGCCTGGGGGCTCTGGGAGCAGTCCGGCGGGATGGCCGCCGCCCTGGAGGGCACCGGTGCCCGCCGAATGGCCCGGGGCGGTGTCTCGGCGCTGACCGCGGAGCAGGGCCTGGCGCTGCTCGACCGGGCGCTGGCCGGCGACGAGCCGGTGCTGGTGCCGATCGCCCTGGACCTGCGGGCGCTGCGGGCCCGCGCCGCCGGGGCGGCCGTACCGGCCGTGCTGCGCACGCTGGCGCCGTCGGCGGCCCGCCGGGCGGTGGACGCCTCGGGCGACGCCGCCCACGCGCTGCGGCAGCGGCTGGCCGGTGCCGAGCCGGAGGAGCGGGACCGGATCCTGCTGGACCTGGTCCGCTCGCACGGCGCGGCGGTGCTCGGCCACGCGGGCCCCGACGCGGTGGTGCCCGGGCGCGGCTTCCTGGAGCAGGGCTTCGACTCGCTGACGGCGGTCGAGCTGCGCAACCGGATCGGCGCCGCCACCGGGCTGCGGCTGCCGGCCACCCTGCTGTTCGACCACCCGAGCCCCGCCGCGCTGGCCGGGCACCTGGCCGGCGAGCTGAGGACCTCCGGTGCCGGCGGTTCCGTCGAGCCGGTGCTCGGCGAACTCGGGCGGCTGGAGGCGTCCCTGGCGGCGCTGGCGGCCGGTCCGTTGGACGACGCGGTCCGGGCCGGGCTGACCGCCCGCCTCCAGGACCTGCTCGCCCTGTGGGGCGCCGCCGCCCCGGCGGCCGGCGAGGCCGTCACCGAGCGGCTCGACGAGGCCAGCGACGACGACCTCTTCGACTTCATCGACAACGAGCTGGGGCTCTGACCTCGTGCGTATGGATTCTGTGACAACTTCCGGACGGGGGAGCACCGTGGTGAATGAGGACAAGCTTCGCGACTACCTCAAGCGGGTGACGGCCGATCTGCACCAGACGCGGCTGCGGCTGCGCGAGGTGGAGGCGGCCGACCAGGAGCCGATCGCGATCGTCGCGATGAGCTGCCGCTACCCGGGCGGCGTGGCCTCGCCCGAGGACCTGTGGGAGCTGGTCGCGGCCGGCGGTGACGGCGTGTCGGCGTTCCCGACCGACCGCGGCTGGGACCTGGAGGCGCTGTACTCCCCGGACCCGGACAGCCCCGGCACCTCGGTGACCCGCGAGGGCGGGTTCCTGCACGACGCGGCCGAGTTCGACGCGGCGTTCTTCGGCATCTCGCCGCGCGAGGCGATGGCCATGGACCCGCAGCAGCGGCTGCTGCTGGAGACCTCCTGGGAGGCCTTCGAGCGCGCGGGCATCGACCCGGCCACCCTGCGCGGCAGCGCCACCGGCGTGTTCGCCGGCGTGATGTACCACGACTACGCCGCCCGGCTGTCCGTGGTGCCGGAGGGCGTCGAGGGCTACCTCGGCACCGGCAGCTCGGGCAGCATCGCCTCCGGCCGGGTCGCGTACACCTTCGGCCTGGAGGGCCCGGCGGTCACCGTCGACACCGCCTGCTCCTCCTCCCTGGTCGCCCTGCACTGGGCCGTCCAGGCGCTGCGCCGCCAGGAGTGCACCCTCGCCCTGGCCGGCGGCGTGACGGTGATGGCCACCCCCGGCGCCTTCATCGACTTCAGCCGCCAGCGCGGCCTGGCCCTCGACGGCCGCTGCAAGGCCTTCTCGGCCGACGCTGACGGCACCGGCTGGGCCGAGGGCGCGGGCATGCTCCTGCTGGAGCGCCTCTCCGACGCCGAGCGCAACGGACACCCGGTGCTGGCCGTCGTGCGCGGCAGCGCGATCAACCAGGACGGTGCCAGCAGCGGCCTCACCGCCCCCAACGGCCCGTCCCAGCAGCGCGTCATCCGCCAGGCCCTGGCCGACGCCCGGCTCACCTCCGACCAGGTGGACGCGGTCGAGGCGCACGGCACCGGCACCACCCTCGGCGACCCGATCGAGGCCCAGGCGCTGCTCGCCACCTACGGCCAGGAGCGCCCGGGCGACCGCCCGCTCTGGCTGGGCTCGCTCAAGTCCAACATCGGCCACACCCAGGCGGCGGCCGGCGTCGGCGGCATCATGAAGATGGTGCTCGCGATGCGGGAGGGCGTGCTGCCGCGCACCCTGCACATCAACGAAGCGTCGCCGCACATCGACTGGACCGCCGGCGCGGTGGAACTGCTGGCCGACGCCAGGGACTGGCCCGAGACCGGCGCGCCGCGCCGCGCGGGTGTCTCCTCCTTCGGGTTCAGCGGCACCAACGCCCACGTCATC
Source organism: Kitasatospora sp. NPDC048286 (assembly GCF_043201735.1). Lineage (NCBI taxonomy): Bacteria > Bacillati > Actinomycetota > Actinomycetes > Kitasatosporales > Streptomycetaceae > Kitasatospora > Kitasatospora sp. NPDC048286. The sequence continues at coordinate 503,142 of NZ_JBICZE010000004.1, read as the reverse complement.
CTGGAGCAGGCGCCCGCGCCGACCGTCGAGCCCGCCGACGCCGCCGCCTCCCCGGCGGTGCTGCCGTGGTTGCTCTCCGCCCAGACCGGGGACGCGCTGCGCGAGCAGGCCGTCCGGCTGCAGGCCCGCCTGGCGGACGGGGCGGCGGACGCGTCCGCGCTCGATGTCGCGTACGCCCTGGCCACGGGCCGGGCGCAGCACCGGTACCGGGTGGCGGTCGTCGGCCGGGACGGTGAGGAACTCCTCGCCGGTGTGCGGGCGTTGGCGGAGGGCCGACCGGCGGCCGGTACGGTCGTCGGCGAGGCCGCCGAGGGGCGGACGGCGTTCCTGTTCACCGGGCAGGGCAGCCAGCGTCCCGGGATGGGGCGTGAGCTGTACGAGGCCTACCCGGTGTTCGCCGAGGCCTTCGATGCGATCTGCGACCGGGTCGAACTGCCGCTGAAGGAGGCGGTGTTCGGCGAGGACGCTTCGGTTCTCGCGCGTACGGAGTTCACCCAGGTCGCGCTGTTCGCCGTCGAGGTGGCGCTGTTCCGGCTCTTCGAGAGCTGGGGCGTGCGCCCCGACTTCCTGGCGGGCCACTCGATCGGCGAGCTGGCGGCCGCGCACGTCGCGGGTGTCCTCTCCCTCGACGACGCCGTCACCCTGGTCGCCGCCCGTGGCCGGCTGATGCAGGCGCTGCCCGAGGGCGGTGCGATGGTCGCGGTCAAGGCCGCCGAGGCCGACGTCCTGCCGCTGCTCACCGGCAACGTCAGCATCGCCGCCATCAACGGGCCCACGTCCGTGGTGATTTCGGGCGACGAGGCCGAAGTGCTGGCGATCGCCGGGCAGTTCGAGAAGACGAAGCGTCTCAACGTCTCGCACGCCTTCCACTCGCCGCTGATGGACGGCATGGTGGCGGAGTTCCGTGCCGTCGCCGAGCGCCTGACGTACAACGCCCCGCGCATCCCGGTGGTCTCCAACGTCACCGGCGCCCTCGCCACCGCCGAGGAGCTGTGCTCGCCCGAGTACTGGGTCCGCCACGTTCGTGAGGCCGTCCGCTTCCTGGACGGCATGCGCACCCTGGAGGCGGAGGGCGTCACCACCTACCTGGAGCTCGGCCCCGACGGTGTCCTCACCGCCATGGCCCAGACCTGCGTCGGGCAGGGCGCCTTCGCACCCGCGCTGCGCGCCGGCCGCCCCGAGGCGCTCACCGCGCTCACCGCCCTGGCCACCGCCCACGCCCACGGCGCGTCCGTCGACTGGCCGGCGCTGTTCGCCGGCACCGGCGCCCGCCGCGTCGACCTGCCCACCTACCCCTTCCAGCGCGAGCACTTCTGGCTCCACCCGCCGGCCGTCCCGTTCGGCAGCCCGGTCGCCCTGGGCCAGAGCCCGGTGGGCCACCCGCTGCTCGGCGCCGCGGTGTCCGTGGCGGACGCGGACGGGGTGCTGTTCACCGGCCGGCTCTCGCTGCACTCGCACCCGTGGCTGGCCGACCACGCGGTGGCCGGCACGGTGATCCTGCCCGGGACGGCCTTCGTCGAACTGGCCCTGCGGGCCGGTGACCAGGTCGGCTGCGCGCTGCTGGACGAGCTGACGCTGGAGGCCCCGCTGGTGCTCCCGGCGTCCGGCGGCGTGCAGGTCCAGGTCCGGGCCGGCGCGGCCGACGGTGCGGGCCGCCGCCCGGTGACCGTCCACGCGCGGGCCGAGAGCGCCGGCGAGGACGGCCCCTGGACGCGCCACGCCGCGGGCACGCTGTCGGCGGCGCTGCCGGCCGCCCCGGCCGGGGACGCCGAGGGCAGCTGGCCCCCGGCCGGCGCCGAGGCGCTGGACGTGGACGGCCTGTACGCCGGGATGGCGGCCGCCGGCTTCGGGTACGGCCCGGCGTTCCGCGGCCTGCGGGCGGCCTGGCGGCGCGGTGACGAGGTGTTCGCCGAGGTCGCGCTGCCCGAGCCGGTGCGTGGCGACGCCCGCGCCTTCGGCCTGCATCCGGCCCTGCTGGACGCCGCCGTGCAGGCGGTGGGCCTCGGCGGGTTCGTCGCGGCCGACGGCGGGGCCCACCTGCCCTTCGCCTGGACCGGCATCGCCCTGCACGCCGCCGGCGCGGACGCGCTGCGCGTGCGGCTGACGGCGGCCGGCCAGGACACGGTGGCGCTGAGCCTCGCCACCGCCGACGGCCGGCCGGTCGGCTCGGTCGGGTCGCTGGCCCTGCGCCCGCTTGCGGCCGGCGCCCTGACGGCCGGCGACGGCGCCGACGCGCTGTTCGCCGTCGACTGGACGACGCTGCCCGCCGCCGACGGCCCGGCCGGTGCGTCCTGGACCGTCGCCGGCCAGGACCCGCTGGGCCTGCTGGCGGACCTGCCCGCCGTCGTCGACGGGCTCGCCGTCCACGCCGGTCTGCCGGACCTGCTGGCGGACCTGGACGCCGGCGCCGAGGCCCCCGCGACCGTCCTGGTCCCGTGGGCCACCGAGCCCGCCGCCGACCTGCGCACGGCGGCCCGCGACGCCGCCTGCTTCGCCCTGACGTTGGCCCAGGCCTGGCTGGCCGAGGAGCGGTTCGCCGCCTCCCGGCTGGTCCTGGTGACCCGGGGCGCCGTCGCGCTCCCGGGCGAGGCCCTCGCGGACCCCGCCGCGGCCGCCCTGTGGGGCCTGCTGCGCTCGGCCCAGTCCGAGCACCCGGGCCGCCTGGTGCTGCTGGACCTCGACCCGGCGGACGGCCCGGACGCCGTTACCGCCCTGCCGGGAGCGCTGGCGAGCGGCGAGCCCCAGCTGGCGCTGCGGGCCGGCCGGGCCCACGCGCCCCGGCTGGCCCGGGCGGCGGGCGGCACCGACCTCCTGGCCCTGGACCCGGCGGGCACCGTCCTGGTGACGGGTGCCACCGGCTCGCTCGGCGCCCTGGTGGCCCGCCACCTGGTGACCCGGTACGGCGTGCGGCACCTGCTGCTGCTCAGCCGCCGCGGCCCGGCGGCCGAGGGCTGGCCGGAGCTGGCCGGGGAACTGGCCGGGCTGGGCGCCGAGGCGACCATGGTCGCCTGCGACGCGGCCGACCGCGAGGCGCTGGGCAAGGTGCTCGCGGCCGTCCCGGCGCAGCACCCGCTGACCGCCGTGGTGCACACCGCCGGTGTGCTCGACGACGGCGTGGTCGCCGCCCTCACCCCCGACCGGGTCGACGCGGTGTTCCGTCCGAAGGTCGACGCGGCGCTCAACCTGCACGAGCTGACGGCCGGACAGGACCTCGCGGCCTTCGTGCTGTTCTCCTCGGCGGCCGGCACCTTCGGCAACGCCGGCCAGGGCAACTACGCGGCGGCCAACGCCTTCCTGGACGCGCTCGCCGCGCACCGCCGCGCCGGGGGCCTCCCGGCGACCTCGCTGGCCTGGGGCCTGTGGGAGCAGCGGTCCGGGACGCCCGGCACCGGCGGCATGGCGGGCGAGCTGCAGGACGGCGACGCCCGGCGCCTGTCGCGCTCCGGCGTCGACGCCCTCACCGCCGAGCAGGGCCTCGCCCTGTTCGACCGGGCGCTGTCCGCCGAGCGGGCGGTCCTGGTGCCGATCCGGCTCGACCTCGGCGCCCTGCGGGCCGGGGCGCAGGCCGGGCTGCCGCACCTGCTGCGCGGCCTGGTGCGGGTCCCCGTCCGCCGCGGTGCGGCCGCCGGCGCCGACCCGTCCGGCTCCGAACTGGCCCGCCTGCTGGCGCCGTTGGCGCCGGAGCAGCGGACGGCGCGGCTGCTGGCGGAGGTCCGCGACCAGGCGTCGGCCGTTCTCGGCCACAGCTCGGCCGAAGCCGTGGAACCCGCGACCTCCTTCACCCGGCTGGGTTTCGACTCGCTGACCGCCGTCGAACTGCGCAACCGGCTCGGTGCGCTGACCGGCCTGCGGCTGCCCGCCGGCCTGGTCTTCGACCACCCGACGCCGGCGGCCCTGGCCGCCTACCTGGCCGAGGAGCTGTTCGACGGCGCCCGGGCCGACCGGACGCTCCCCGCGCCGGTGACGCCGGCCGGCGACGACGAGCCGATCGCGATCGTCGGCATGGCCTGCCGCTACCCCGGCGGGGTGCGGACCCCCGAGGAGCTGTGGGCCCTGGTCGCCGGCGGCCGGGACGCCGTCACCCCGTTCCCGGCCGACCGCGGCTGGGACCTCGACGGCCTGCACGACGACGACCCGGACCGGCAGGGCACCAGCTACGCCCGCGAGGGCGGGTTCCTGCACGACGCGGCCGAGTTCGACCCGGCGTTCTTCGGCATCTCGCCGCGCGAGGCCCTCGCCATGGACCCGCAGCAGCGGCTGCTGCTGGAGACCTCCTGGGAGGCCTTCGAGCGGGCGGGCATCGACCCCGGCACGCTGCGCGGCAGCGCCACCGGCGTGTTCGCCGGCGTGATGTACCACGACTACCTCAGCCGGCTTCCGGCCCTGCCCGCCGGCGTCGAGGGCTACCTCGGCACCGGCGGCTCCGGCAGCGTCGCCTCGGGCCGGGTGTCGTACACCTTCGGCCTCGAGGGCCCGGCGGTCACCGTGGACACCGCCTGCTCCTCCTCCCTGGTCGCCCTCCACTTCGCCGCCCAGGCCCTGCGCAACGGCGAGTGCGAGCTGGCCCTGGCCGGCGGTGTGACGGTGATGTCCACCCCCGGCCCGTTCGTCGAGTTCAGCCGCCAGCGCGGCCTCGCCGCCGACGGCCGCTGCAAGGCCTTCTCGGCCGACGCCGACGGCACCGGCTGGGCCGAGGGCGCGGGCATGCTGCTGCTGGAGAAGCTGTCGGACGCCCGCCGCAACGGGCACCCGGTGCTCGCCGTGGTCCGCGGCAGCGCCGTCAACCAGGACGGCGCCAGCAACGGCCTGACCGCCCCCAACGGCCCCTCCCAGCGCCGCGTCATCCGCCAGGCCCTGGCCGCCGCCCGGCTGACCGCCGCCGAGGTGGACGCCGTCGAGGCGCACGGCACCGGCACCACCCTCGGCGACCCGATCGAGGCCGACGCGCTGCTCGCCACCTACGGGCAGGAGCGCGGCGAGAACGGCGAGCCACTGTGGCTGGGCTCGCTCAAGTCCAACATCGGCCACGCCCAGGCGGCGGCCGGTGTCGGCGGCATCATCAAGATGGTCATGGCGATGCGGGAGGGCGTGCTGCCGCGCACCCTGCACGTCGACGAAGCGTCGCCGCACATCGACTGGACCGCGGGCGCGGTCGAGCTGCTCACCGAGGCCCGGCCGTGGCCGGAGACCGGGCGCCCGCGTCGCGCGGCCGTCTCCTCCTTCGGGTTCAGCGGCACCAACGCCCACGTCGTGGTCGAGCAGGCGCCGGCCGCGCCCGAGACCGAGGCCCGCATCACGCCCCCGGCGCTCCCGTGGGTGCTCTCCGGCCGGGACGAGACCGCGCTGCGCGAGCAGGCGGTCCGGCTCCTCGGCCGGCTGGGAGCGGCCCGGACCGGCGTCGAGCCGGTCGACGTCGCGTACGCGCTGGCCACCGGCCGCGCCGTGCACAAGCACCGGGCCGTGGTCGTGGGCCGTGACGGCGACGAACTCCTCGCCGGTGTCCGGGCGTTGGCGCGCGGTGAGGCGGCGGCCGGGGTGGTCGCGGGGGAGGGCGGCGGGAAGCTGGCGTTCCTGTTCACCGGCCAGGGGAGCCAGCGTCCCGGGATGGGGCGTGAGCTGTACGAGGCCTACCCGGTGTTCGCCGAGGCCTTCGAGGCCGTGTGCGCCAAGGTCGAACTGCCGCTGAAGGAGGCGGTGTTCGGCGAGGACGCTGCGGTTCTGGCGCGTACGGAGTTCACCCAGGTCGCGCTGTTCGCCGTCGAGGTGGCGCTGTTCCGTCTGATGGAGAGTTGGGGCATCCGTCCGGACTTCCTGGTGGGACACTCGATCGGCGAGCTGGCGGCCGCGCACGTCGCGGGCGTTCTCTCCATCGACGACGCCGCCGCGCTGGTCGCCGCTCGCGGTCGCCTGATGCAGGCGCTGCCCGATGGTGGCGCGATGGTGGCGGTCAAGGCCTCGGAGGCCGATGTCCTGCCGCTGCTCACCGAGAGCGTCAGCATCGCCGCGATCAACGGGCCTTCCTCCGTGGTGATTTCGGGCGACGAGGATGAAGTCCTGGCGATCGCCGGGCAGTTCGAGAAGACCAAGCGGCTGAGCGTCTCGCACGCCTTCCATTCGCCGCTGATGGACGGCATGGTGGCGGAGTTCCGCGAGGTGGCCGAGGGCCTGACGTACAGCGCCCCGGTCATCCCGGTGGTCTCCAACGTCACCGGCGCCCTCGCCAACGCCGAGGAGCTGTGCTCGCCCGAGTACTGGGTGCGGCACGTCCGCGAGGCCGTCCGCTTCGCCGACGGCATGCGGGCCCTGGAGGCCCAGGGCGTCACCACGTACCTCGAGCTGGGCCCCGACGGCGTTCTCACCGCGATGGCCCAGGACTGCGTCGCGGACGGCGTGTTCGTGCCGGCGCTGCGCTCCGGCCGCCCCGAGGCGCGGACCGCGCTGACCGCCCTGGCCACCGCCCACGCCCACGGCGCGTCCGTCGACTGGCCGGCGCTGTTCGCCGGCACCGGCGCCCGCCGCGCCGACCTGCCCACCTACCCCTTCCAGCGCCGCCGCTACTGGCTGGAGGCGCCGGCCCTGGTCGGGGACGTCGCGTCGGCCGGGCTGCGGCTCGCCGGGCACCCGCTGCTCGGCGCGGCCGTCGTGGTGGCCGACTCCGAGGAACTGCTGTTCACCGGCAGCCTGTCGCTGCGCACCCAGCCCTGGCTGGGCGACCACGCGGTCGCGGGCACGGTGATCCTCCCCGGCACGGCCTTCGTCGAGCTGGCGCTCGCGGCGGGCGAGCAGGCGGGCTGCGGCCACCTGGAGGAGCTGACGCTGGAGGCCCCGCTGGTCCTCCCGGCGCGTGGCGCCGTGGAGTTGCAGCTGCGGGTGGCCGCGCCGGACGCGTCCGGCCGCCGCGCGCTGACCCTGCACGCCCGTTCGCAGGACGCCGCGCCGGGCGAGCCGTGGACCCGCCACGCCGCCGGCACGCTCACCGCCGGGCCGGCCGACGCCGGGCGGGCCGCCGAGGCCGGGCAGGCCGAGTGGCCGCCGGCCGGGGCCCGGGCGCTGGAGCTGGACGGCCTGTACGAGGGCCTGGCGGAGCACGGCTTCGGCTACGGCCCGGCGTTCCAGGGCCTGCGGGCGGCCTGGCGGCGCGGCGACGAGGTGTTCGCCGAGGTCGCCCTGCCGGAGGAACTGGCCGACCAGGCCGCCGGGTTCGGCCTGCACCCGGCGCTGCTGGACGCCGCGCTGCACGCCCTCGGCCTGCCCGACCCGGCGGCGCCCGCCGCCGGAGCGAACCCTGCCGCGGCGGACGCCGGGGAGCAGCAGGCACAGGGCCGGCTGCCGTTCTCCTGGAGCGGCGTCACCCTGGTCGCCGCCCGGGCCCGGGCGCTGCGGGTCCGGCTGGCCCCGGTCGGCCCGGACGCCGTCGCCCTGACGTTGGCCGACCAGGACGGCCGTCCGGTCGGTTCGGTCGAGGCGCTGGTGGTTCGGCCGCTGTCGCCGGAGCAGGTCCGGGCGGCCGGCGCGGCCGTGATCGACTCGATGTTCGCGGTCGAGTGGGCGCCGGTGGCGGGCCTGTCCGTCCCGGAGCCGTCCGACTGGTCCCTGGTCGGTGTGGACGGCCACGGGCTGGAGGCCCTCGAGGACGCCCTGGGCGCCGTCGGCGGCCTGGTGGACCGGCACCCGGACGTGGCCGCTCTGCTGGCGGCCCTGGACGACGGCGCGCCCGCGCCGGAGGCCGTGCTGGTGCCGGTGCGCGGGCGCGGCGGGGACCTCGCCGAGGCCACCCGGGACGCGCTGGGCGAGACGCTGGCGCTGGTCCAGCTGTTCGCGGCCGACAGCCGGCTGGCGGGCAGCCGACTGGTGCTGCTGACCGGTGGCGCGGTGGCGGCGGACGCCGAGGAGGACGTGACCGACCTGGCCGCCGCCGCGGTCTGGGGCCTGGTCCGCTCGGCGCAGTCCGAGGAGCCGGGCCGGTTCACCGTGGTGGACCTGGACGGCGACGAGCGCTCGCGGCGGGCGCTGGCCGCGGCCCTGGCGGCCGACGAGCCGCAGCTGGCGCTGCGCCGGGGCGCGGCGCTGGCCCCGCGGCTGGCCCGGGTGAGCGCCCCGCAGGCGGCCGAGGCCGCCGTCCCGAGCGCCTTCGCCCCGGACGGGACCGTCCTGCTCACCGGCGCCACCGGCGCCCTCGGCCGGGTGCTCGCCCGGCACCTGGTCGCCGACCTCGGGGTGCGGCACCTGGTGCTGGCCGGCCGGCGCGGCCGGTCCGCTGAGGGGATGGACGAGCTGGTGGGGGAGCTGACCGCGCTGGGCGCGGGCGTCGCCGTCGAGGCGTGCGACGCGGCCGACCGGGAGGCGCTGGCCGGCCTGCTGGCCCGGATCCCGGCCGACCACCCGCTGACCGGGGTCGTGCACGCGGCCGGGGTGCTGGACGACGGCGTCCTGTCCTCCCTGGACGCGGGGCGGCTGGAGCGGGTGCTGCGGCCGAAGGTCGACGCCGCGCTCAACCTGCACGAGCTGACGGCGGGCCTGGAGCCGGACTCCTTCGTCCTGTTCTCCTCGGCCGCCGGGGTCTTCGGCAACGCCGGGCAGGCGAACTACGCCGCCGCCAACGCCTTCCTGGACGCCCTGGCCCGTCATCGCCGGACCCGGGGCCTGCCCGCCGTCTCCCTGGCCTGGGGCCCGTGGGCGGAGGCCGGCATGGCCGGTTCGCTGGAGGAGGGCGACGGCCGCCGGATGGCCCGGGGCGGTGTGAGCGCGCTCACCGAGGCCGAGGGCCTGGCCCTGTTCGACGCCGCGCTCGGCCTCGCCGAGCCCGCGCCCGTCCCGGTCCGGCTCGATGTCGCCGCGCTGCGCGCCGAGTTGGGCGAAGGCCCGGTCCCGCCGCTGCTGCGCGGGCTGGTCCGTCCGGTGCGGCGTGCGGCGGCGGGTGCGCCCGCCGCCGGCGGCGACCTGGCGGGCCGGCTGGCCGCGGCCTCCCCGGCCGAGCGGGAGCGGATCCTGCTGGAGCTGGTCCAGGACCAGGTGGCGGCCGTCCTCGGACACCCGGACCGGTCCGCCGTCGAGCCCGAACTGGCCTTCAAGGAGCTCGGGTTCGACTCCCTCACGGCGGTCGAGCTGCGCAACCGGCTGAACGCCGCGACCGGCCTGCGGCTGCCGGCCACCCTGGTCTTCGACCACCCGTGCGCGCTCGACCTCGCCGAGCGGCTGCGAGAGGACCTGCTCCAGGAGGGTGCCGACGCGGTCACCCCGATGCTTGCCGAACTCGACCGGCTGGAGGCGGCGCTGACCGCCGCCGCGACGGACGAGGAGGGCCGGGCGCGGGTCGCGATCCGGCTCCGGGCCCTGGCCGAGCGCTGGGCCCCGGAGGAGGCCCGCCCCGAGGACGCCACCGTCGCCGACGAGTTGGAGGCGGCCACCGACGACGAGATGTTCGAGTTCATCGGCAAGGAGTTCGGCATCTCCTGACCCGTCGCCGCCCGAACCGGCACCTCCCGCTCCGCCACCCCGGTGGGCCGGGCGCCGCGCCACCCCGGCGCCCGAGCCGCCCGGCCCACCCCACCAGACTTCCGAACCGCGCCCCGCGGTCGCTCGATTGGGACAGAACGTCATGAACGAAGAGAAGCTCCGCTACTTCCTCAAGCGGGTCACCGCCGACCTGCACGAGACCCGCCGCCGCCTGCGCGAGGTCGAGTCCGGCGAACAGGAACCGATCGCCATCGTCGCGATGGGCTGCCGCTACCCGGGCGGCGTCCGCACCCCCGAGCAGCTGTGGCAGCTCGTCGCGGACGGCACCGACGCGATCACCGGCTTCCCCGCCGACCGCGGCTGGGACACCGACGCGCTGTACGACGCCGACGCCGAACACGGCCGCTCGGGCACCAGCTACACCCGCGAGGGCGGGTTCCTGCACGACGCGGCCCAGTTCGACCCGGAGTTCTTCGGGATCAGCCCCCGCGAGGCGACCGCCATGGACCCGCAGCAGCGGCTGCTGCTGGAGACCTCCTGGGAGGCCTTCGAGCGGGCCGGCATCGACCCCGCCGCCGTGCGCGGCAGCCGGATCGGCGTCTTCAGCGGCGTGATGTACCACGACTACGCCAGCCGCCTGTTCACCGTCCCCGAGGGCGTCGAGGGCTACCTGAGCACCGGCACCGCCGGCAGCGTCGTCTCGGGCCGCGTCGCCTACACCCTGGGCCTGGAGGGCCCGGCGGTGACCATCGACACCGCCTGCTCCTCCTCGCTGGTGGCCGTCCACCTGGCCGCCCAGGCCCTGCGCAGCGGCGAGTGCACGCTGGCGCTGGCCGGCGGCGTCACCGTGATGTCGACCCCGGACACCTTCGTCGAGTTCAGCCGCCAGCGCGGCCTCGCCCCCGACGGCCGCTGCAAGGCCTTCGCCGAGGGGGCCGACGGCACCGCCTGGGGCGAGGGCGCCGGCGTGCTGCTGCTGGAGAAGCTGTCCGACGCCCGCCGCAACGGGCACCCGGTGCTGGCCGTGGTCCGCGGCTCCGCCGTCAACCAGGACGGCGCCAGCAACGGCCTGACCGCCCCCAACGGCCCCTCCCAGCAGCGCGTCATCCGCCAGGCCCTGGCCGGCGCCGGGCTCTCCCCGGACCAGATCGACGCCGTCGAGGCGCACGGCACCGGCACCACCCTCGGCGACCCGATCGAGGCCCAGGCCCTGCTCGCCACCTACGGGCAGGAGCGCGGCGAGGGCGGGGCGCCGCTCTGGCTCGGCTCGATCAAGTCCAACATCGGCCACACCCAGGCCGCCGCCGGCGTCGCCGGCATCATCAAGCTGGTCATGGCGCTGCGGCACGGCGAGCTGCCGCGCACCCTGCACGTCGACGAGCCGTCCCCGCACATCGACTGGGCCTCCGGCGCCGTCGAGCTGCTCACCGAGGCCCGCCCCTGGCCGGCCGGCGAGCGGGTCCGCCGGGCCGCCGTCTCCTCCTTCGGCTTCAGCGGCACCAACGCCCACACCGTCATCGAGGAGGCCCCGGCCGAGCTGCCCGCCCAGGACGCGGACGGGGAGCCGGCCTCCGGCGAGCCGCAGCGCCCGCCGCTGACCACCCGGGCGACCCCCTGGTTCCTGTCCGCCCGCGGTGAGGACGCCCTGCGCGAGCAGGCCCGGCAGCTGCACGACCACCTGACGGACCGGCCGGAGCTGGACGCCGACCGGGTGGCCTGGACGCTGGCGGCCGGCCGCGGCGCCTTCGAGCACCGGGCCGTCCTGCTCGCCGACGGCCGCGACGGCGCGCTCGGCGCCCTCGCCGCGCTCGCCGAGGGCGAGGAACACCCCGCCCTGGTGCGCGGCACGGCCCGCGGCGCCGCGGCCGGCAAGGCCGTCTTCGTCTTCCCCGGCCAGGGCTCCCAGTGGCCCGGCATGGCCGTCGGGCTGCTGGACTCCTCGCCGGTGTTCGCCGCCCGGCTCGCCGAGTGCTCGGCGGCCCTCGCCGAGCACGTGGACTGGCGGCTGGAGGACGTGCTGCGCGGCGTCGAGGGCACGCCCCCGCTCGACCGGATCGACGTCGTCCAGCCCGCCCTGTTCGCCGTGATGGTCGCGCTCGCCGAGCTGTGGCGTTCGTACGGGGTCGAGCCGGCCGCGGTGGTCGGCCACTCGCAGGGCGAGATCGCCGCGGCCTGCGTGGCCGGCGCGATCAGCCTCGCCGACGCCGCCTACCTGGTGACGGCCCGCAGCACGGCGCTGTCCCGGATCTCCGGCCTCGGCGGCATGCTCGCCGTCGCGGAGGGCGCCGAGCGGATGCGCGAGCTGATCGGGGAGCGCAGCGACCGGCTCCAGCTCTCCGTGGTCAACGGCCCCCGGACCGTCGTCGTCGCCGGGGACCCGGCCGCGCTGGCGGAGCTGGCGGCCGAGTGCGCCGCGCTCGACGTCCGCGCCAAGCTCCTGCCGATCGACTACGCCGCCCACTCCCCGCAGACCGAGGCGATGCGCGAGGAGATGCTCGCGATCGGCGCCAAGGTCACCTCCCGCTCCTGCGACGTCCCCTTCTACTCCACGGTGACCGGCGGCCTCCTGGACACCGGAGCGCTGGACGCCGAGTACTGGTACCGCAACGTGCGGCAGACGGTCGAGTTCTCGCAGGCCGTCCGCGCCCTGGCCGAGCACGGCCACGGCGCCTTCCTGGAGGTCAGCCCGCACCCCGTGCTGGTGACCGGCATGGAGGAGACCCTCGACGGGATCGGCGCCGAGGCCGCCGTCCTCGGCTCGCTGCGCCGCGACGAGGACGACGCCGAGCGCTTCCTCGCCTCGCTCGCCGCCGTCCACGCGCACGGCGTGCCGGTGCGGCGCACCGCGCCGTTCGACGGGCGCGGCCTGGCCCCGTGCGAACTGCCCACCTACCCGTTCCGGCACCGCCGCTACTGGCTCGACGTCCCGGCTCCGGCCGCCCTGCCCGGCACGGCCCCGGAGTCCGCCGCCGACCAGGGTTTCTGGTCCGCCGTCGAACGCGGGGACCTGACCGAGCTGACCGCCGCCCTGGCCGTGGACGGCGAGGACCCGCTGAGCGCCGTGCTGCCCGCCCTCGCGGCCTGGCGCCGCCGCCGGCAGCAGGCCGACACGGTGGACGGCTGGCGCTACCGGATCACCTGGAAGCCCGTCACCGCCCAGGGCCGGCCCCGGCTGACCGGCCGGTGGCTGCTCGTCGAGCCCGCCGCCGGGACCGCGTGGGCCGACGCCGCCCAGCGCGCCCTGGAGACGGCCGGCGCCCGGGTGCGCCGGGTCACCGCCGACGCCACCGCCGACCGCGGCCGCCTCGCGGCGCTGCTCGCCGCCGAACTCGCCGAGACCGCCGAGACCGCCGAGACCGCCGAGACCGCCGCGGACGGCGCCGCCGAGTCGGCCCGCTGGGCCGGCGTGCTCTCCCTCCTGCCGCTGGACGACCGCCCGCACCCGGACGCCCCGCTCGTCCCGGCCGGGACGGCCGGCACCGTCGCCCTGGTCCAGGCGCTCGCCGACGCGGGCCTGGACGCCCCGCTCTGGTCGGCCACCACCGGCGCCGTCCGCACCGGCGGCGCGGACGGCCCCGCAGACCCGTCGCAGGCCCAGGTCTGGGGCCTGGGCCGGGTGCTCGGCCTGGAGCAGCCCGAGCGCTGGGGCGGCCTGGTCGACCTCCCCGCCGACCCCGACGACCGCGCCGCCGCCCGACTCGCCGCGGTGCTCGCGGCCGAGGACGAGGAGGACCAGCTGGCCGTGCGCGCCACCGGCGTGCTGGCCCGCCGACTGGTCCGCGCCCCCGGCGCCGAGGTCCCCGCCGAGCGGGCCTGGCGCCCGCGCGGCACCGTGCTGGTCACCGGCGGCACCGGCGCCGTCGGCGCCCACGTGTCCCGCTGGCTGGCCGCCAACGGCGCCGAGCACCTGGTGCTGACCAGCCGCCGGGGCGCCGACGCCCCGGGCGCCGCCGAACTCGCCGACGAACTGCGCGCGGCGGGCGCCGAGGTGACGGTCGTCGCCTGCGACACCGCCGACCGCACCGCCGTGGACGCCCTGGTCGGGCGGTTCGCCCTGGAGGGCGCGCCGATCCGCGCGGTGCTGCACGCCGCCGGCCTCGGCCGCACCGGCGCCCTCGCCGACCTGCGGCCCGCCGACCTCCAGGAGCTCGCCGAGGCCAAGATCGCCGGCGCCCGCAACCTGGCCGAGGCGCTCACCGGCACCGAACTGGACGCCTTCGTCCTGTTCTCCTCCAACGCGGGCGTCTGGGGCGGCGGCGGCCAGGGCGCCTACGCCGCCGTCAACGCCTTCCTCGACGCCTACGCCGAACGGCTGCGCGCGGCCGGCGTCCGTGCCACCTCGGTCGCCTGGGGCGCCTGGGCCGACGGCGGGATGGCGGACGGCCCCGCCGGGGAGGCCATGCGCCGCCGCGGCGTCCCGGCGATGGCGCCGGAGCTGGCCGTCGCCGCCCTCCAGCAGACCCTCGACCTCGACGAGACCTTCCTCGCCGTCGCCGACGTCGTCTGGGAGCGCTTCCAGCCCGCCTTCACCGCCACCCGCCGCCGCCCGCTGATCGAGGACCTGCCGGAGGTCCGCGCCCTGAGCGCGGGCACCGGCACCGCCGAACCCGGCACCGAGGTGCCCGAGCAGTCGGCGCTGCGCCGCAAGCTCGCCGGACTGTCCGCCGCCGACCAGGAGCGCGTCCTGACCGACCTGGTGCGCGCCCAGGCCGCCGGCGTCCTCGGCTTCGCCGGACCGGAGTCCGTCGACCCCGTGCGCGCCTTCCGCGAACTCGGCTTCGACTCGCTCACCGCGGTGGAGATCCGCAACCGCCTCGGCAGCGCCACCGGCCTGAAGCTGCCCACCACGCTGGTCTTCGACTACCCGACCCCGGTGGCCCTCGCGGGCTACCTGCGCGCCCAGACCCTCGGCGCGGACCAGGACCAGGCCCGGGCCACCAGCGCGGCGGCCGCCGACGACGAGCCGATCGCCATCGTCGCGATGGGCTGCCGCTTCCCCGGCGACGTCGCCTCGCCCGAGGACCTGTGGCGGCTCGTCACCGAAGGCCGGGACGCCGTCACCGGCATGCCCACCGACCGTGGCTGGGACCTGGCGGCGCTCTACGCCGACGACCCCGACCAGCCCGGCACCAGCTACTGCCGCGAAGGCGCCTTCCTGCACGACGCCGGCCTCTTCGACGCGGGCTTCTTCGGCATCTCCCCGCGCGAGGCCGTCACCATGGACCCGCAGCAGCGCCTGCTGCTGGAGGTCACCTGGGAGACGCTGGAGCGCGCCGGCATCGACCCCGGCACGCTGCGCGGCACCGCGACCGGCGTCTTCGCCGGCGGGTCCACCCAGGACTACACCACGGTGCTGACCAACAGCGAGGGCGGCGCCGAGGGCTACATGCTCACCGGCACGGCGGCCAGTGTGATGTCCGGCCGGATCTCCTACACCCTGGGCCTGGAGGGCCCGGCCGTCACCGTCGACACCGCCTGCTCCTCCTCGCTGGTGGCGCTCCACCTGGCCGCCCAGTCGCTGCGCCAGGGCGAGTGCTCGCTGGCGCTGGCCGGCGGCGTCACCGTGATGCCGCTGCCCGGCCCGTTCATCGAGTTCAGCCGCCAGCGCGGCCTGGCCGCCGACGGCCGCTGCAAGCCCTTCGCGGCCGCCGCCGACGGCACCGGCTGGGGCGAGGGCGCGGGCATGCTCCTGCTGGAGCGGCTCTCCGACGCCCGGCGCAACGGGCACCCCGTGCTCGCCGTCGTCCGCGGCAGCGCCGTCAACCAGGACGGTGCCAGCAACGGCCTGACCGCCCCCAACGGCCCCGCGCAGCAGCGCGTCATCCGCCAGGCCCTGGCCAACGCCCGCCTGACCCCCGGTCAGGTCGACGCCGTCGAGGCGCACGGCACCGGCACCCGGCTCGGCGACCCGATCGAGGCCCAGGCGCTGCTCGCCACCTACGGGCAGGAGCGCGGCGGGGACCCGCTGTGGCTGGGCTCCCTCAAGTCCAACATCGGCCACACCCAGTCGGCTTCGGGCGTCGGCGGCGTCATCAAGATGGTGATGGCGATGCGTGAGGGTGTGCTGCCGCGCACCCTCAACGTGGACGAGCCCACCCCGCACGTCGACTGGTCGGCGGGCGCGGTCGAGCTGCTCACCGAGGCCAGGGACTGGCCCGAGACCGGCGAACCGCGCCGCGCGGGCGTCTCCGGCTTCGGCGCGAGCGGCACCAACGCCCATGTCGTACTGGAGCAGGCGCCGGCGGCGGAACTCACGCAGGCCGACGAGGAGTCGGCGGCCGGTGGCGTGGTGCCGTGGGTGCTGTCGGGCCGCAGTGAGGCGGCGCTGCGGGAGCAGGCGCGGCGGCTGCTGACGGCGGTCGCGGAGGAGCGGCCGGCGGACGTCGGTTTCTCGCTGGTGTCCTCGCGGGCGGTGTTCGAGCACCGGGCCGTGGTGGTCGGCGAGGGCCGGGAGGCGCTGCTGGCGGGCCTGGCCGCGCTGGCGGACGGCCTGCCGGGCGCGGGCGTGGTGTCCGGACGGGTGCGTTCGGGGCGTCCGGTGTTCGTGTTCCCCGGGCAGGGTTCGCAGTGGCTGGGCATGGCCCAGGGGCTGCTGGCGGATGAGCCGGTGTTCCGTTCCCGGATGGAGGAGTGCGCCAAGGCGCTTGCTCCGCATGTGGATTGGGATCTGCTCGACGTCGTCGCGGGTGAGGACGGCGGGTGGATGGAGCGGGTGGACGTGGTCCAGCCGGTGCTGTTCGCCGTGATGGTCTCGCTGGCTGCTCTGTGGCGTTCGTACGGTGTGGAGCCGTCGGCGGTGGTGGGGCACTCGCAGGGCGAGATCGCCGCCGCTGCCGTCTCTGGTGCCCTGTCGCTGGAGGACGCGGCGCTGGTGGTGGCGCTGCGCAGCCAGGCGATCATCGAGCTCTCGGGCCTGGGCGGGATGGTGTCCGTTCCGCTGCCCGCCGAGCAGGTGCGTGAACTCCTGGAGGGCCGCGAGGGAATCTCGATCGCTGCGGTCAACGGCCCGAGCTCGGTGGTCGTTTCGGGTGACGCCGGTGCCCTGGACGAGCTGATGGAGCACTGCGGCGCGCAGGAGGTCCGGGCGCGTCGGATCGCGGTGGACTACGCGTCGCACTCGGCGCACGTCGAGCGCATCGAGGCCCGTCTCGCGGAGCTGCTGGCCCCGGTCACGCCCCGTGTGCCGGAGGTTCCGTTCCACTCGACGGTCACCGGCGAGATCATCGACTCGGCCGCGCTGGACGCCGGTTACTGGTACCGCAACCTCCGCCAGACGGTGGAGTTCGCGAGCACCATCGAGGCCCTGCTGGCGTCCGGCCACTCGCAGTTCGTCGAGGTGAGTGCCCACCCGGTGCTGACCGTCGGCATCCAGGAGGCCGTCGACGCTTCCGGCGCCGAGGCGACGGTTCAGGGCACCCTGCGCCGTGACCAGGGCGGCCGGGAGCGCTTCCTGACCGCCCTCGCCGAGGCCTGGGCCAACGGCGCCACCGTCGACTGGGCCGCCCGGTTCCCGGCCGCAAGCCGCATCGACCTGCCGACCTACGCCTTCCAGCACGAGCACTACTGGCCGAAGCCGGGCACGCGCGGTATCGGTGACGTGCTGTCCGCCGGTCTCGGCGCGGCCGACCACCCGTTGCTGGGTGCGGCGGTGGCGCTGGCCGACCGCGACGGGCACGTCTTCACCGGTCGCCTCTCGGTGCAGACGCACCCGTGGCTGGCCGACCACGCGGTGGCCGGCACGGTGATCCTGCCCGGCACCGCCCTCGTCGAGCTGGCCGTCCGCGCGGGCGACCAGGCCGGCTGTGACGTGCTGGAGGAGCTGACCCTGGAGGCGCCGCTGGTGCTGCCCTCCCAGGGTGGCGTGGCGGTGCAGGTGGTGGTCGGTTCGCCCGACGCCGACGGCCGCCGTGAGGTGGAGGTCTACTCCCGCGCCGAGGACGCGGCGCCCGACGAGCCGTGGACCCGCCACGCCACCGGCGCCCTGTTCCGCGGCGCCGTCGTGCCGGAGTTCGACCTTGCCGTCTGGCCCCCGCAGGGCGCCGAGCCGGTGTCGGTGGACGGGTACTACGACACCCTGGCCGGCCTCGGCTTCGCCTACGGTCCGGCGTTCCGCGGCCTGCGATCCGTCTGGCAGCGCGGCTCCGAGGTGTTCGCCGAGGTCGCCCTCGCGGCGGACCAGCAGGGCGACGCCCAGCGCTTCGGCCTGCACCCCGCCCTGCTCGACGCCGCGCTGCAGGCGGCGGGCCTGGGTGACGCGACCCGGGACCTCGCCGCCGGGCGGCTCCCGTTCGCCTGGACGGACGTGACGCTGTTCGCCACCGGCGCCGGGGCCCTGCGGCTGCGCCTCACCCCGACCGGTGCGGACGGGGTGGCCCTGGAGCTGGCCGACGAGGAGGGCCGCCCGGTCGCGGCGGTCGGCTCGCTGGTGCTGCGCCCGCTGGCCGAGCGTGCGGTGGCCGCCGAATCCGCCTTCCAGGACTCGCTGTTCCGGGTCGACTGGACGCCGGTGCCGCTGCCCGCCGCGACCCCCGCGGCGGAACTGGCGCTGCTGGGCGCCGTCGAGGGGGAGTGGACCGCCTCCGCGCGCCGCTACCGCGACCTGGCCGAGCTGGCCGAGGCCGTCGACGCCGGCGCCGAGCTGCCGTCCGTGGTGGTGGCCGCGGTGGCCACCGGCGCCGACGACCCGCTGCTGGACGGCCTGCGGCGCAGCACCGGCGACACCCTCGCCCTGCTGCACTCCTGGCTGGCGGACGAGCGCTTCGAGGCGGCCCGCCTGGTGGTGCTGACCCGTGCGGCGGTCGCGACCCGCCCCGACGAGGACGTCCCGGCGCTGGCCCAGTCCCCGGTCTGGGGCCTGGTGCGCTCGGCGCAGACCGAGAACCCCGGCCGACTGGTCCTGGCGGACCTGGACGGCACGGCCGGCTCCGCTGCCGCGCTGCCCGCCGCCGTCGCCACCGGCGAGCCCCAACTCGCCCTGCGCGCCGGTGAGGTGCTGGCGCCCCGGTTCGCCCGGGTACCCGCCGGGACGGACGAGCCCCGGCGCGTCCTCGACCCCGAGGGCACCGTCCTGCTGACCGGTGCCACCGGCACCCTGGGCTCGCTGCTGGCCCGCCACCTGGTGACCGAGCACGGCGCCCGGCACCTGGTGCTGCTCAGCCGGCAGGGCCCGGCGGCGCCCGGCGCCGAGGAGCTGAGCGCCGAACTCACCGGCCTGGGCGCCGAGGTGACCGTCACGGCCTGCGACGTCGCGGACCGCGTGGCGCTCGCCGCCGTGCTGGACGCCGTCCCCGCCGAGCACCCGCTCACCTCCGTGGTGCACGCGGCGGCCGTGCTGGACGACGGCGTCCTGGACTCGCTCACCGCGGAGCGGCTGGACCACGTCCTGCGCCCCAAGGCGGACGCCGCCCAGCACCTGCACGAGCTGACGGCCCACCTGGACCTGGACTCCTTCGTCCTGTTCTCCTCCGCGGTCGGCCTGCTCGGCAACGCCGGCCAGGCGAACTACGCCGCCGCGAGCGCCTTCGTCGACGCGCTGGCGCACCACCGCCGGGCGAACGGCCTGCCCGCCGTCTCGCTGGCCTGGGGCTTCTGGGCCGAGCGCAGCACGCTCACCGGCGCGCTGGACGAGGCGGAGGTCCGCCGGATGAGCCGGGGCGGTGTCGCCCCGCTGTCCTCGGCCGAGGGGCTCGCGCTCTTCGACGCGGCCGGGGCGGGCGCCGAACCGCTCCTGGTGCCGATGCGGCTGGACTCGGCCGCGCTGCGCGGCCAGGCCGCGGCGGGGGCCCTCGCGCCGCTGCTGCGCGGCCTGGTGCGTACGCCGCTGCGCCGTACGGTCGCCGCGGCGAGCGGGACCGGCGAGGCCTCGGCGTTCCAGCAGCGGCTGGCCGACCTCGACGGGCAGGACCGGGCCCGGCTGCTGCTCGACCTGGTGCGCGGCCAGGCGGCCGCCGTGCTGGGCCACGCGTCCGCGGACGCGGTGGAGGCGAACCGGGCGTTCCGCGAGCTGGGCTTCGACTCGCTGACCGCGGTCGAGCTGCGCAACCGGCTGAGCGCGGCGACCGGGCTGCGGCTGCCGGCCACCACCGTGTTCGACTACCCGACCCCGGCCGAGCTGGCGGCCCGGCTGGAGTCCCGGCTGTCCGGCGGCGGGCGTGCCCGTCCGTCGGCCGCCGTCGCCCCGGCGCCGCGGCACGCGGACGACGACCCGATCGTGATCATCGGCATGGCCTGCCGCTACCCGGGCGGCGTCCGCACGCCCGAGGAGCTGTGGCAGCTGGTCGCGCAGGGCACCGACGCGATCTCGCCGCTGCCGACCGACCGCGGCTGGGACACCGAGGGCCTGTACGACGCCGACCCGGACCACGTGGGCACCAGCTACGCCCGCGAGGGCGGGTTCCTGTACGACGCGGGGCACTTCGACGCCGGGTTCTTCGGCATCAGCCCGCGCGAGGCGCTGGCGACGGACCCGCAGCAGCGCCTGCTGCTGGAGACGGCGTGGGAGGCCCTCGAGCGGGCCGGTATCGACCCGACCACGCTGAAGGGCAGCGCCACCGGCGTGTTCGCCGGGAAGATGTACCACGACTACGCGATCACCCTGCCCGCCGTCCCCGCCGACGTGGAGGGCTACCTGGCCACCGGCACCACCGGCAGCGTCGCCTCGGGCCGGATCTCCTACGCCCTGGGGCTGTCGGGCCCGGCGGTCACCGTGGACACCGCCTGCTCCTCCTCGCTGGTCGCCCTGCACCTGGCCGCCCAGTCGCTGCGCAGCGGCGAGTGCACGATGGCCCTGGCCGGCGGTGTCACGGTGATGGCCACCCCGCAGGTGTTCATCGAGTTCAGCCGTCAGCGCGGCCTGGCCACCGACGGGCGCTGCAAGTCCTTCGCGGCGGCGGCCGACGGCACCTGCTGGTCCGAGGGCGTCGGCATGCTGCTGCTGGAGCGCCAGTCCGACGCGGTGCGCAACGGCCACCGGGTGCTGGCGGTCGTCCGCGCCACCGCCGTCAACCAGGACGGCGCCAGCAACGGCATCACCGCCCCCAACGGCCCCGCCCAGGAGCGGGTCATCGAGCAGGCGCTGGCCGCCGCCCGGCTGACGTCGTCCCAGGTGGACGTCGTCGAGGCGCACGGCACGGGCACCCGGCTGGGCGACCCGATCGAGGCCCAGGCCCTGCTGGAGACGTACGGGCAGGGGCGCACCGGGGACCCGCTGTGGCTGGGCTCGCTGAAGTCCAACATCGGCCACTCCCAGGCCGCCGCGGGCGTCGGCGGCGTGATCAAGATGATCATGGCGATGCGGCACGGCGTGCTGCCGAAGACCCTGCACGTCGACGAGCCGACCCCGGACGTCGACTGGAGCTCCGGCGCCGTCGAGCTGCTGACCGAGGCCCGGCCGTGGCCGGAGACCGGCGAACCGCGCCGCGCGGGCGTCTCCTCCTTCGGCGTCAGCGGCACCAACGCCCACGTGATCCTTGAGCAGGGCCCGGCGCCCGCCGAGGCCGAGCAGGGTCCCGCCCGGGTGCTGCCCTGGGTGCTGTCCGCCCGGACGCCGGACGCGCTGCGCGCGCAGGCCGAGCGGCTGGCCGCGCACCTGGCCGCCGAGCCCGGGCCGACGGAGGCCGACGTCGCCCGCTCGCTGACCGTGCACCGCTCGTCCTTCTTCCACCGCGCGGTGGTGGTCGGCACCGACCGCGCGGAGCTGCTGGCCGGCCTCGCCGCGGTCGCCGACGGCGGCGGCGCCGGGGTGGTCCGCGGTTCCGGCACCACCGCGGGCCGCACCGCCTTCCTGTTCACCGGACAGGGCAGCCAGCGCCTCGGCATGGGCCGGGAGCTGTACGGGGCCCACCCGGCGTTCGCCGCGGCCTTCGACGCCGTCTGCGAGCGGGTCGACGCCCATCTGACCCGCCCGCTGCGCGAGGTCGTGTTCGGTGCGGACGCCCGGCTGCTGGACCGCACCGAGTACGCCCAGCCGGCGCTGTTCGCCGTCGAGGTGGCGCTGTTCCGCCTGGTGGAGAGCTGGGGGGTGCGCCCGGACCTGCTGCTCGGGCACTCGATCGGCGAGCTGGCGGCCGCGCACGTCGCGGGCGTCCTGTCGCTGGCGGACGCGGCCGCCCTGGTGGCGGCCCGCGGCCGGCTGATGCAGGCGCTGCCCGAGGGCGGCGCGATGGTCGCGGTCAAGGCCTCGGAGGCCGAGGTGCTGCCGCTGCTCACCGGGAACGTCAGCATCGCCGCGATCAACGGCCCGACGTCCGTGGTGATTTCCGGCGAGGAGTCCGAAGTCCTGGACATCGCCGGGAAGTTCGAGAAGACCAAGCGCCTCAACGTCTCGCACGCCTTCCACTCCCCGCTGATGGACGGCATGTTGGAGGAGTTCCGCCGGGTGGCGGAGGGCCTGACGTTCAGCGCCCCGCGCATCCCGGTGGTCTCCACCGTCACCGGCGCCGAGGCGGGCGAGGAGCTCACCGACCCGGCGTACTGGGTGCGGCAGGTCCGCGCGGCCGTCCGGTTCGCGGACGGCGTCGCCGCCCTGCGCGCGGCGGGGGCCGGCCGGTTCCTGGAGCTCGGCCCCGACGGCGTCCTGACCGCCGCCGCCCGGGACTGCCTGGGCGCCGACGCGGACCACGCCCTGCTGGTGACGCTGCTGCGCGCCGACCGGTCGGAGGAGGTCGCGCTGACCACGGCGCAGGCCGAACTGCACGTCCACGGCGTCCCGTTGGACTGGCCGGCGATCGCCGCCGACTGGGGCGGGCGCCTCGTCGACCTGCCGACCTACGCCTTCCAGCACGAGCGGTACTGGCTGGAGGCCCCGGAGGAGGCCACCAAGGAGTCCGCGCACGCGGGCGAGGGCGGCTTCTGGGCGGCCGTCGAGGAGACCGACCTGGAGGGCCTGAGCGGCGCGCTGGACCTCGACGGCGAGGGCCGCGAGGCGCTCCGGGCGCTGCTGCCCGCGCTGTCCGGCTGGCACCGGCGCCGGCGCGGCCAGGCGGCCGCGGAGGCGGTGCGCCACCGGGTGGAGTGGCAGCCGCTGGCGGCCCGGCCGAGTGCCGAACTCACCGGGAACTGGCTGGTGGTGGCCCCCGCGGAGGCCGCCGAGAGCGAGCCGGTGACGGCGCTGCTCGGCCTGCTGGAGTCCGTGGGCGCCACCGTGCTCGGCGCGGTGCTGGACCCGCAGGACACCGACCGGGCCGCCGTCGCGGCGGGCCTGGGCGAGCTGCTCGCCGGGGAGGCGCCGGTGCGCGGCGTGCTGTCCCTGCTGGCGCTCGACGAGCAGCCGCACCCGGCCGTCCCCACCGTGGCGGGCGGCCTGGGGCTCAACCTGACGCTGGCCCAGGCCCTCGGCGACGCCGGGGTGGACGCCCCGCTCTGGTACGCCACCAGGGGTGCCGTCGCGGTCGGCCGGAGCGAGGTGCCGAACCCGGCCCAGGCACTGACCTGGGGCCTCGGCCGGGCGTTCGCCGCCGAGCACCCGCGGCGCTGGGGCGGTCTGGTCGACCTGCCCGAGCGGCTGGACGGCCTGGCCGGCGAGTGGCTGACGGCCGTCCTGGCCGGGCGGACCGGGGAGGACGAGGTGGTGCTGCGGTCCGCCGCGGCCTTCGCCCGCCGCCTGGTGCCGGCCCCGCTCGGCCTGGCCGCCGAGGCCGCGACCTGGCGGCCGCAGGGCCCGGTGCTGCTCACCGGCCCGGCCGACGCCCGGCGCGAGGCGCTGGCCGGCTGGCTGACCGAGCGCGGCGCCGTGCCGGTGTCCGGGCCGGCCGAGGCCGACACCCCGGCGGAGGTGCTGCTGCACCTGGTGGCCCCGGCCGAGCCGGTCGCCCTGGACGGCCTGGACGCGCGGACGCTGGCGGAGGCGGTCGCCGCCGTCACCGCGCTGCCGGCCGGCGGCCCCGGACTCGCCGCGCAGGTCGTCTGCCTGCCGGGCGAGTCGGTGTGGGGCGGCGCCGGGCAGGCCGTGGCCGCGGTCTGCGGCGCCCACCTGGACGCCGTCGCGCGCGGCCGCGCCGAGGGGGACGTCCCGCTGCGGACGGTCGCCCTGGCCGACACCGGCTCGGACGGGCCGACCGGGCGGGCGCCCGGCGTCGACGAGGCGGCATCGGTCCTCGGCCACGCCGTGACCCTCGGCGAGCACGGCCTGGTGATCGCCGGGGACGGCTGGAGCTGGTTCGCCCGCACCCTGCGCGACGGCGCCGCCGTCCCGCTGCTGGCGGCCCTGGCCGGTCCGGACGCGGCCGACCGCGACCCGGTGGCCCGGTCCGCCGAGCCGGTCCGGGACGCGGCCGGAGCGCTGGCCCGCCGCCTGGCCGAGGCGGGCCCCGGCGGGCGGCACGCCGTCCTGCTGGAGACCGTCCGGACGGAGGCCGCGCTGGCGCTCGGCCACCGCTCCGGCGACGCGGTCGACCCGGACCGGGACTTCCTGGAGCAGGGCTTCGCCTCGCTGACCGCGGTGGAGCTGCGCAACCGGCTGACCGCCCTGACCGGGCGGGAGCTGCCGGCCGCGCTGATCTACGACTACCCGACCCCGGCGGCCCTCGCCGGGCACCTCGCCGCCGAGGTGCCGCAGGACGCGCCGCCGGCCGCCGCGACCGGCACGCTGGCCCCGATGCTCCGTCAGGCCGTCGCGTCCGGACGGATCGCGGACTTCGCGGCGATGCTGCAGAGCGTCGCCGGGTTCAGGCCCGCCTTCACCGACCCGGCGCTGGCCGGGCCGCTGCCGGCTCCGGTGCGGCTGTCCGGCGGCGCGGGGCGGCCGGTGGTGGTCTGCTGCCCGTCGGTGACGGCGATCTCCGGCCCGCACCAGTACGCCCGGTTCGCCGCGGCGCTGGGCGACCGGTTCCGGGTCGGCGCCCTGCGGGCCCCCGGCTTCGGCACCGGCGAGCCGCTGCCGGCGACGCTGGCGGCGGGGGTGCGCGCGCTGGCCGAGCAGACCGCCGAACTGGCGCAGGGCGAGCCCGTCGTCCTGGTCGGCCACTCCTCCGGAGGGGTCCTGGCGCACGCCCTGGCCCGGTACCTGGAGGAGATAGGGGTGCCCCCTGTCGCGCTCGTTCTGCTAGACATCTACGCGCCGGGCAGTGACCTGGTGGCTCCGCTGCTGCCCGCGCTCATGGGCGGCATGGCGGAGCGGGACGGGGTGTTCGCGTCGATGGACGACGACCGGCTGACCGCCATGGGAGGCTGGTTCCGGCTCCTGGAAGAGGCGGAGCCGAGCCCGGTCGGGGCGGCCACGCTGCTGGTCCGTGCCGCCGAGCCGATGACCGGTTGGGGGGAGCGCGAGTGGAAGTCCGGCTGGGAGTCCGCGCAGAGCGTCGTGGACGTCCCGGGGGACCACTACTCGATGATGGAGGAGCAGCACGTCGAGGCGGTGGCCTCGGCGGTCGGTGAGTGGTTGACCTCCCGGACGAGCTGATTCCGTCCGACCCGCCGCCAGTCCGGCCGGGGCGCGCGCCCGCACCGCGCGCCCAGGCCGGGCTCTGGAAACCCTCCGCCGCCCCGGTCCCGGGGCGGCGGACCGACGAGGGGAACACCCTGAGATGTCCGTGTCCGTGAGCCAGGCCGCCCTGTGGGTCCGGCGCTTCCACCCGAACGACGACAGCCCGACCCGACTGGTCTGCTTCCCGCACGCGGGCGGTTCGGCGAGCTTCTACTTCCCGGTGTCGGCGGCCCTCGCCGACCGCACCGACGTGCTGTGCCTGCAGTACCCGGGCCGCCAGGACCGCCGGACCGAGCCGTGCGTCGACTCCATAGCCGAGCTGGCCGACCTCGTCCACGCCGCGCTCGCCCCCTGGGCCGACCGCCCGACCGTCTTCTTCGGCCACAGCATGGGCGCCGTGCTGGCGTTCGAGGTGGCCCGCCGTCAGGAGCGCGAGGGCAACGGCCCGGCCGCGCTGTTCGCCTCCGGCCGCCGCGCGCCGTCCTGCGTCCGGGACGAGACGGTGCACCTGCGCGACGACGACGGCCTCGTCCGCGAGCTGCACGAGCTCAGCGGCACCGACGCCGCCCTGCTCGGCGACGAGGAGCTGCTGCGGATGATCCTGCCGGCGATCCGCGCCGACTACACCGCGATCGAGACCTACCGGCCCGAGCAGGACGCCGTGATCGCCGCCCCGGTGCACGTGCTGACCGGCGACGACGACCCGAAGACCACCATCGACGAGGCCCGGGCGTGGGAGCGCCACACCACCGGCGGCTCGGACCTGACCGTCCTGCCGGGCGGGCACTTCTTCCTGGCCCACCACCAGCGGGACATCAACGGCCGGATCGCCGACCGGCTGGCCCGGGTGTCGGCCGGCTGACCGAGCAGGGCCCGGTTCCCGCCCCCGCCCGCCGGGGCCCGGGGCGGGAACCGGGCCCGGGCCGCCGCGGCGGCCCGACCGTCGCAGCACCGGGGGGTGGTAGGGGTTCCGACAGGGGTGCCCGCCGCGAACCCCCGTCCCTAGCCTGACCGCAGAGGAACGGGCGGACTCCGCGCCGTTTCCATCCCCTCTTGGAGAACCAACATGGCCGAGCACACCACCCCCTGGCGGGTGCTGCACAGCGGAGACCCGACGGACCTCGTCCTCGCCGTCGACTTCTTTGCCCCGGGCCGGGCCGAGGCCGCCTTCGGCGACCTGGTGCCCATGCTGGACGGACCGTACTCGGTCTGGGAGACCATGCAGCCCGCGCCCGGCGAGGAGACCGGCATGCGCGGCGACGACTACCTCGACCGCTGGATCGAGGCGCTGCCCGTGGGCGCGGTCGTCCGCGGCGTGCTCGGCTTCTGCGTCGGCGGGATCTTCGGCTCGGCGCTCGGCGAGAAGATCGCCGCCCGCCAGGGCCACCACCCGGTGATGGTGCTGTTCGACCCCGAGCCGGTCAGCCCGCTGGTCATGTACTGGCAGTTCCACAAGCTGGTGGACCGGCTGACGGGCGTGCTGACCCCCGAGGAGATCCGGGCGGCCCAGAGCGCCGGCTACCGGATGCAGGAGACCGAGACCGACCCGGTCGCGGTCGGTGCCGCACTGGTCGCGCTCTACCGCGAGTACGGCGACCTCGGCCTGGAGCGGGTCGGCCTGGACGCCGACCGCCGCGCCGAGCTGATGGCCATGTTCGACTCCTACCTCGCCTACCTGGTCGCCGCGACGCAGGTCACCACGGCCGCGGACGTCAGCACCTCCACCGTGGTCAGCTCCGACACCCCGGTCGACGGGCTGCACCTGGGCGCGCGGGAGCTGCCCTTCGCCATCGACCGGCACGAGCTGCTGCGCCGGCCGGAGGTCGCCGCCGCGGTGTCCGACCTGCTCGCGGCGCGCTAGGGGGAGCCGACAGATGCGACGCCTGGTACGCAAGAACGACGCCGGCGAGCCGGAGCGGGCGGCGACGGCGGTCACGCCGAAGGAGGAGGCCCTCTGGCTGATGGACCGGCTCGTCCCGGGCACCGCGGCCAACACCGTCGCGGTCGCCTTCCGGGTGGACACCGCGCTGGACCCGGCCGCGCTGGCCGGGGCCGCCCGGCTGCTGGTCCGCCGCCACCGGGTGCTGCGGACCGGCTTCGAGGTGCGGGAGGGCCGGCTGCTGCACCGGCTCCTGACGGAGGCCGAGGCCGCGTTCGAGCCGGAGTACGCGCAGGTCGCCGAGGACGCCGTCGACGCGGAACTCGCCGCCATGGCCCGGCACGCCTTCGCGGTGACCGACCGTCCGCTGGTGCGGCTGCGGCACCTGCACACGCCCGCGGGCGACGTGGTCTGCGTCGCCGCCCACCACCTGGTCTTCGACACCATCTCGGCGACCTTCCTGTTCGAGGAGCTGGCCGCCGCGTACGACGCCGCGCTCGCCGGTCGCCCGGTCCCCGCGGAGCTGCTGCCCGAGGTCCCCGTCGTCGAGTCGGCCGCCCCGAGCGGGGAGAGCGTCGAGTTCTGGCGCCGCGGCCTGGCCGGCTACCGGGCCGACGAACTCGACCTGTGGCTCGGCGAGGACGAGACCACCGAGCCGACCCTGGCCGGCGGCTACGTCGAGCGGGTGCTGTCGCAGACGGCCGCCGACGCGCTCGCCCGGCTGCAGCGCGAGCTGCGCGCCCCGGAGGCGGTCGTCCTGCTGGCCGCCTTCGACCTGCTGCTGGCCCGGCACGGCGCCGGTCCCGACATCGTGGTCGGCACCCCCGTCAACGTCCGGGACCAGCGGACCGCCCGGGCCGTCGGCTACCACGTCAACGTGCTGCCGCTGCGCCTGCCGGTCGACCTCGGCGGCGGCTTCCGGGAGCTGGTCGCCCGGGCGCGGACGGGGTACTTCGACGCCCTCGCGCACGCCGACGTCCCGATCGACCTGATGCTGCCCGAACTGCCCCGCACCGGCGGCTCCTGGCGCACCACCGCGTTCCGGCACCTGTTCAACTACGCGCCCGGCGGCGGACTCGCGCCCTTCGCCATCGCCGGCCGGCAGGCCGCCGCGGTCAGCCTGGAGAACGGCACCAGCAAGTTCGACCTGGAGTTCGTCGTCGCCCCCGGCAGCGACGCGCTGCGGGTCAAGGGCCGCTACTCGACCGACGTGCACACCGCCGCCGAGGTCGAGCGACTGCTGGAGCGTTACGACGCCCTGCTGGTCTCGCTCGGCGCCGACCCGGACCTCCCGGTCGGCGAGCACCCGCTGCGCGGCGCCGCCGACACCGAGCTGATCGAGGCCGCCAACCGGACCGGGCGCACCGACGTCCCGCCGACCGTCCTCGCCGCCGTCGCCCGCCACGCCGCCCTGACACCGGACGCCCCGGCCGTCCAGGACGGCGAACGCACCGTCACCTACCGGCAGTTGTGGAACGCCGCGGCCGCCACCCGGGAGCTGCTGCGGGAGTCCGGCGTCACCCCCGGCGAGATCGTCGGCCTGTGCGCCCGGCGCGGCCCCGACCTGGTCGCCGCCGTCTTCGGCATCTGGCTGGCCGGCGCCGCCTACCTGCCGATCGACCCGGACCACCCGGACCACCGGGTCGCCGACACCCTGGCCGACTCCGGCACCCGCACCGTCGTCACCGGCCCCGGGATCACCCTGCCCGAGGACACGGCGGCCGACGGCCGGCCCCGCGCGGCCGTCCCGCTGGTCACCGTCGAGGACGCCCCGGCCGCGGACCCGTCCCGCGCGCTCGACGGCGCCGGCGCACCGGACACCCGCGCCTACCTGATCTACACCTCCGGCTCGACCGGCCGCCCCAAGGGCACCCTGGTCAGCCACGGCAACCTGGCCAACCTGGTGGCGCACTTCCGCGAGGAGATGCGCCTGACGCCGGAACACGGCGGCCTGTGGATGACCACCTTCGCCTTCGACATGTCGGTGATGGACCTGTTCCTGCCGCTGTTCGCGGGCGGCCGGCTGGTCGTCGCCCCGGACACGGCGAGGACCGACGGCCGGGCGCTGGCCGAGGTGCTGCGCCGCCACCGGGTGGACGTCATCCAGGCCACCCCCACCACCTGGCGCCTCGTCCTGGACGAGGCCGGCGGGGAGCTGGCGGGCTGCCGGCTGGTCTGCGGCGGCGAGCCGATGCCGCCCGCGCTGGCCCGGCGGCTGCTGGCCACCGGCGCCGAGCTGCGCAACCTGTACGGGCCGACCGAGACCACGGTGTGGTCCACCGGCGCCGTCATGGAGTCGGCGGAGCGGATCGGCGTCGGACGCCCGATCCGCAACACCCGGGTGTTCGTCGCCGACCCGGACGGCCGGGAACTGCCGCTCGGGGTGCGCGGCGAACTGTGCATCGCGGGCGACGGCGTCACCCTCGGGTAC
Organism: Kitasatospora sp. NPDC048286; assembly: GCF_043201735.1. Taxonomy (NCBI): domain Bacteria; kingdom Bacillati; phylum Actinomycetota; class Actinomycetes; order Kitasatosporales; family Streptomycetaceae; genus Kitasatospora; species Kitasatospora sp. NPDC048286. The sequence continues at coordinate 473,955 of NZ_JBICZE010000004.1, read as the reverse complement.
CACGGGCGCCCGGAGCTGACGGCCGAGAAGTTCCGCGAGCACCCCCGCTACGGGCGGTACTACCGCACCGGCGACCAGGCCCGCTGGAACCCGGACGCCGGCCTGGAGCTGCTCGGCCGGGCCGACCGGCAGATCAAGCTGCGCGGCAACCGGATCGAGCTCGGCGAGGTCGAGGCGGTGCTGGCCGAGCACCCGGAGGCCGAGGGGGCCGCGGTCGTGGTCGCCGGGGACACCAGCGCGGACGGCCTGCTGGTGGCCTTCGTCGAGGTGCCGCGCAAGCCGGGCCAGTCCGAGGCGGAGGCGGACGAGGAGGCCCGCGGGATCGGCGACCGGCTCTGGGAGCACGCCCGCGACCGGCTCCCCAGGGCGGCCGTGCCGCACGACTTCGTGCTGCTCGACGAACTGCCCAAGACCGTCACGGAGAAGGTCGACTACCCGAGGCTGACCCGGATCGCCGAGGAGCGGCGCGCCGCCTCCGCCGGCCGGGCCGCCGAGGCCGGAACGGAGGCGCGGGTGGAGGAGGAAGAGGGGCCGCTGGGCACGCTGGTGGCGATCTGGGCGTCGCTGCTGTCCCGCTCGGACCTCTCGGCGGACTCCAACTTCTTCGCCAGCGGCGGGCATTCGCTGCTCGGCGCCCAACTGGCGCAGCGGATCGAGGAGAAGCTGGGCGTGAAGCTGGGCCTGGCGGACGTCTTCGCGATGCCGACGCCGCGTCAGATCGCCGAGTTCATCGACGGGTCGGCGGAGAAGAAGGACTGACCCGCGAAGCGCCGAAGCGCCGAAGCACCGAAGCACCGAAGCACCGAGGCCCTGCCGGACGTCCGGCAGGGCCTCGCGCGTCGCGTACGGGGTCAGGAGGCCGTCACCGGGAAGGCGTGCAGACCGCGGATGAACGGCGACAGCCGCCGGCGTACCGGGCCGGCCTGGCGCAGCCCCGGCAGGCGCTGCGACAGCACCCGGAAGGCCACCTCCGCCTCCAGCTTGGCGAGCGGGGCGCCGAGGCAGTAGTGGATGCCGCTGGAGAAGGAGATGTGGTCCGGCTCGCCGGCGCGGTCCAGGTCGAAGCGGTCCGGCTCGGCGTACGCGCCGGGGTCGCGGTTGCAGGCGCCGGTGAGGATGATCACCTGGGCGTCCACCGGCAGCCGGCGCCCGGCGATCTCGATCTCCTGGTGGGTGAAGCGGCTCTGCATCAGCACCGAGGTGTCGTAGCGCACCGACTCCTCGACCGCGCGCGGCGCCAGCTCCGGGTCCGCGCACAGCCGCTCCCAGACCGCGCGCTCGCCGAGCATGGCCAGGGTGCCGTTGCCGATCAGGTTGACGGTGGTCTCGGTGCCCGCCAGCGCGAGCATCCCGCACATCGCGACCAGTTCCTCGGCGGTCAGCCGCTCGGCGTCCACGTCCGCCAGCAGCCGGCTCACCAGGTCGTCGCCGGGGGAGCGGCGGCGCAGCTCCAGCAGCTCGGTGAACAGCTCCCTGGTGCCGTCCACGGCGGCCTGCAGCTCCTTGACCTCGGCGAGCGAGACCACGCCGTCCAGGACCAGGCTCAGGCCCCGGCACAGCTCGTCGAAGCGCGGCTGCTCCTGCTCGGGGATGCCGAACAGCGCGCCGATCACCCGGGCCGGCACCTGCTTGGCGTAGGCGTCCATCAGGTCGAACGGGGCGCCGGTGTCGACCCGGTCCAGCAGCTCGTGGCAGGCGCGCTCGACCTCGGGCCGGAACGCCGCCACCGCGCGCGGCCCGAAGGCCGGGGTGGCGATCCGGCGCAGCCGGGTGTGCTCGGGCGGGTCCATCGCCAGGAAGGAGTTGTCGAAGTCGGACGGGCCCTCGGGCCACTCGCCCTTGGTGGTGCGCCGGCCGAAGCGCCGGTCGCGCAGGATCTCGTCGGCCAGCGCCCGGTCGACGACCAGCCAGGACCCGATCATGCTGCGCTGCAGCGGCCCGCGCGGGCGCATCCGCTCGTACAGCGGGTACGGGTCCTCCTGGCCGAGCAGCAGCTGGGCGTAGATGTCGCCGAGTGCGCCCACGGACTTCAGGGCCGCACGGGCGGTGCGCAGCTGGGTGTCCAGCTCGCTGTCGGACAGGGTGGGCATGGGTACGCCTCCGGCCGGGTCGACGCGTGGTCAGCAGGACGGTCCTGCGGTCGGACGGTATGTGCGGATCCTGTGGTGCTGAACCCCTAACCGGGCGGCCTCGACCCCTTCGTGGGCGCACGCTCCGTAGGGGTGGGTCCAGACCCACCCCCTGACGGGGGCAAAGGTGGATTCTGCTCACCCGGGCCGCCGCCTACTGTCGTTGACGAGCCGCTCGGAGCTGCGAGGCGGTGACGGGCGGCGGTGGCCGCAGGTGAGGTGGGAGGAAGAGGTGCGAGGAACGGTGCACGCGGGCCAGGGATCCCGTCCGCCGGTCGACGAGGGGGCGCCGGCGCTGCGGCTGTCGGGGCTGCGCAAGCGGTTCGGAGCGTACACCGCGGTGGACGGCGTCGAACTGGTCGTGCCGAGCGGGTCGTTCTACGGACTGGTGGGCCCCAACGGCGCGGGCAAGACCACGTCCCTGTCGATGGCGGTCGGCCTGCTGCGGCCGGACGCGGGGACCTCGGAGATCTTCGGGGTCGACGTCTGGAGCGACCCGGTCCACGCCAAGTCCCTGGTCGGGGTGCTGCCCGACGGCATGATGCTGCCCGAGCGGCTGACCGGCCGTGAGCTGCTGCACTACCTGGGCCGGCTGCGCGGCATGGACGCCCGCACGGTGGACGCCCGGGCCGAGGAGCTGCTGACCGTCCTGGAGCTGACCGAGGCCGAGCGGACGTTGGTGATCGACTACTCCACCGGCATGCGCAAGAAGATCGGCCTGGCCACCGCCCTCCTGCACGCCCCCCGGCTGCTGGTGCTCGACGAGCCCTTCGAGGCGGTCGACCCGGTGTCCGCCGCGACCATCCGCGTCATCCTCCAGCGCTTCGTCGCCTCCGGCGGCTCGGTGGTCTTCTCCAGCCACGTGATGGCCCTGGTCGAGCAGCTCTGCGACCACGTCGGCGTGATCGCCAAGGGCCGTGTGGTGGCCGCCGGCACGGTGTCCGAGGTCCGGGCCGGCCGCACCCTGGAGGACGTCTTCGTCGAGCTGGTCGGCGCCCGTACCGGAGGAGCGGAGGGGCTGTCGTGGTTGGCGTCCTGAGCGGGATGAAACTGACCGTCCTGCGGCGGTCGATGTCCGGGCCCCGGGCCGCGAGCCTGATCCTCGGGGCGGTGTTCGGCGGCCTGGTCGCGGTGGGCACCGCGCTGCTGGGCCTGGTGGACTACGACACCCCGGAGGCCGGGGTCGGCGTGCTGGCCGTGGTGATGCTCCTGTGGACCCTCGGCTGGGCCCTCGGGCCGATGCTGACCGGCGGTGACGCGACACTGCGGCTCGACTACTTCACCCTGGTGCCGCTGCGCCCGCGCACCCTGGCCCTCGGGCTGCTGGGCGCCGGTTTCATCGGCATCACCCCGTTGCTCGGTCTGGTCGCGTTCAGCGTGCTGATCGTCCGCGGCGCCTGCCTGGGGCTGCTGCCCCTGCTGGTCGCGGTCCCCGCCACCCTGCTGCAGCTGCTGTTCGTGGTGGTGCTGGCGAAGTTCACCATGCAGGGCCTGGGCAGCGTGGTGCGCTCTCGCCTCGGCTGGGAGGTCTCCTCGCTGGTGGTCGGCTTCGTGGTGGCCTTCCTGAACACCGGCTGGTTCGCGATCGGCTTCTTCATCAAGCTGTTCACCGGCGAGTGGGCGGCGAACGCCGGCACCGTGGTGCGGCTGCTGCCCTCGGGCTGGTCCGTGGTCGCGGTCGACGCCGCCCGGCGCTCGGACTGGGCGACGGTCGCCGCCGCCCTGGGCGGGCTGGCGGTGCTGTGCCTGCTGCTGTTCGCGGTCTGGACGGCCATGCTGTCCCGGCAGCTGGTGCGGGGCACCACCGGCGGCAAGGCCCAGCAGGGCTCCGCCCGCGGCACCGGCGGGCTGCTGCCGGACTCCGTCGGCGGCGCCGTGATGGGCAAGGAACTGCGGCTGTGGGCGCGTGACCCGCGCCGGGCCCGCTTCCTGCGGATCGCCCTGTGGACGGGCGTGTTCACCGGCCTGCTGCCGCTGCTCAGCGGCTTCCAGGTGATGCTTCCGTGGACGGGCGTGGTCGCCGCGCTGTTCGCCGGCGCGCTGTGCGCCAACCTGTACGGCCTGGACGCCGGGGCGATCTGGCTGACCCTGGTCGTCCCGGGCGCCGAGCGGGTCGACGTCCGGGCCCGGCAGGTGACCTGGCTGCTGATCGTCGCCCCGGTCACCCTGGTACTGACCCTGGCCCTGACCGCGGTCTCCTCGGCCGGCTGGGCGTGGCCGTGGGTGCTCGCCGTCCTGCCCGCCGTGCTCGGCGGCGCGGCCGGCCTCATCCCGCTGATGTCGGTGCTCGGCGCCGCGCCGTTCCCCGACCGGCCCGGCGGCAACCCGCTGGACGGCTTCAACGACGAGAGCGGCGACCAGGTCCGCCTGCAGACCCTGGTGGTGCTGCTGTTCCAGCTGTTCTGCGCCCTGCCCGCCGTGGGCGTGGTGGTGGCCGGCACGGTGCTGGACAGCGCGCCGCTGCGCTGGGCCGGCGTGGTGGTCGGCGTGGCCACCGGCCTGCTGTACGCCTGGGGCCTGGGCCGGGCGGCCCAGCGCCGGCTGGAGAACCGCGGGCCCGAGCTGCTCGACGTGATGCGCAAGGGTGTCCGCCGGGCGCCCGAGGCGGCGAAGTCCGAGGCCGAGGACGGCTCGGCCTCCGAGGCCGGCGGTCTGGGTGACCTCTCCGGCGGCCGTGCCGCGGCCGTCGGCACCCTGATCACGCTCGGCATCCTGAGCTTCGCCCCGCAGGGGGCGGTGGCGCTGTGCCTGTCGGCCTTCGGCGTGCCGACCCGGTCCTGGTTCGTCGCCCTGTACGCCCCGTCGGCCCTGCAGATCCCGGTGGCGGCGGCCTTCCTGGTGCTCGGCCTGGTCTGCTTCTGGGCCGTCTACCTGCTCGTGCGGGCCAACCGGCCCGGCACCCCCGACCACGAGGCGCCCCGGCCCACCGAGGCGCCGCGAGAGCGGGCGGCGGTCCGCTGATCAGGACCGCCCGCCCGGCCCGGCCCGCCCTGGACCCCCGTCAGGGCGGGCCGGGCCGCGTCCCGTGCCCGCCGCGCCGGGCTGGGATCATGACCAGCGCGGCCGCCCGTCCGGCGGCCCCGCCCGACCCCGCACCGGAGGTGCCGTGACCAGCACGCAGTCCCGAGCGGCCGTGGAGCCGAGCGAGGCCGCGCCGACCGACGCGGCGCGGGCCCTGCGCCGGGCCGCGCTCGCGCTCGGCCGCCTCGTCGTCCTGAGCCTCCTGACCCCGGTGACGGCGCTGCTGCTGGCGGTGTCCCTGGTCGGCTTCCTGCTCTGGTGCTGCCTGGGCGTCTTCCCGCTCTTCCCGGCCGCGACCCGGCTGGTCCGGGCGGCCGCCGAGCGCGCCCGCTGGGTGGCCGGCCACTGGTCGCAGGTGCCCGTCCCGTCGCCGTACTCGCCGCGCCCGGCGCTGGAGCGCACCCTGCACGGCTGGTTCTGGACCGGCCACGACTACCACAAGAGCCGCTGGTTCGCGGACATCTCGCGCACCGTCCGCTGGCTGTGGAACGACCCGGCGACCTGGTGGGACGCGCTGTGGGTGCTGCTCAACCCGCTGGTCGGCGGCGTGATCGCGCTCGCCGCCCCGCTGCTGACCGGCTACGGCCTGTACGGGCTCGCCCAGCCGCTGCTGCCACCCGGCCCCGGCTACGAACTGCTGCCGCTGGGCGGCGCGCTGGCGCCCGTGCTCGGTCTCGCGCTGACCCTCGCCGGCCTGGCCCTCGCGGCGCCGTCGCTGTGGCTGTACGGCCACTGGACGCGCGCCCTGCTCGGCCCCACCGAACGCTCCCGGCTCGCCCGGCGGGTCGAGCAGCTGACCGAGATCCGCCTGGACGCCACCGAGGCCCAGGCCGCCGAGCTGCGCCGGATCGAACGCGACCTGCACGACGGGGCCCAGGCCCGGCTGGTCGCGGTGAGCCTGCGGCTGGGCGCGGTCGCGGCGCTGATCGACCGTGACCCGGCCGGTGCCAAGCAGGTGGTGACGGAGACTCAGGAGAACGTCACCCAGGCCCTGCAGGAGCTGCGCGACCTGGTCCGCGGTATCCACCCGCCGGTGCTCGCCGAGCGCGGACTGGTCGAGGGGGTGCGCGCCCTGGCGCTGGACGTGCCGCTGCGGGTCGAGGTCCTGGCCGACCTGCCGGGCCGGGCCGAGTCGCCGGTCGAGTCCGCGGTCTACTTCGCCGTCAGCGAGGCGCTGACCAACGCCGTCAAGCACGGTGGGGCCCGCGCCGCGACCGTCGAACTGTCGCACGCCGCCGGGCTGTTGCGGGCCGAGGTGGCCGACGACGGGCAGGGCGGGGCGGACCCGGGCCAGGGCAGTGGCCTGCGGGGCATCCAGCGCAGGCTGGCGGCCTTCGACGGTACGCTCACGCTGAGCAGCCCCCCAGGGGGGCCGACCCGGCTGATCATGGAGCTACCGTGCGTGTTGTCCTCGCCGAGGACCTCGTCCTCCTGAGGGATGGACTGGCCCTGCTGCTGCGTGCCCACGGGCACGACATCGTCGCGGCGGTGGAGAGCGGCCCGGAGCTGGCCGCGGCCCTCGCGGAGCACCGGCCCGACATCGCGGTGGTGGACGTCCGGCTGCCGCCCACCTTCACCGACGAGGGGCTCCAGGTGGTGCTGGCCGCCCGCCGGGAGCAGCCCGGACTGCCCGTGCTGGTGCTCTCCCAGCACGTCGAGCAGCTGTACGCGCGCGAGCTGATCGCGGACGGCGTCGGCGGTGTCGGCTACCTGCTCAAGGACCGGGTGTCCAAGGCCGACCAGTTCGTCGACGCGGTGCACACCGTGGCGGCCGGCGGCACCGTGATGGACCCGCAGGTGATCTCCCGGCTGCTCGCCCGCAACGCCTACGACCAGCCGCTGGCCCTGCTCACCCCGCGCGAGCGGGACGTGCTGGCGCTGATGGCCGAGGGCCTGTCGAACGCGGCGATCGCCCAGCGCCTGCACTTCAGCGAGGGGGCCGTCAGCAAGCACACCTCGAACATCTTCGCCAAGCTCAACCTCGGCGTCTCCGACGGCGAGAACCGCCGGGTGCTGGCCGTCCTGGCCTACCTCGACGGGACCAGGCCCTAGGAGCCAGGCCCTGGGCCCGGGCCCTAGCGGTGCTTTAGCGGCGTCGGCCATGCTGGAGGGGTGTCCGGGGGGTCGGGCCGCCGAGGTGTCACAGGCGAGGGGTTTCGCACAAGGTAAAAGCCTGGTGTGATGTAGGCAAAGACGTGGTCATCTCCGTCTCGATCCGTGAACGATCGTGGGTTGTCTGTCCGTTGAACCGGATAGTTCGGGCGCGCCGCCCGAAGTCGCAGGCCCCGGACAGGAGCTCGCGGTGCCGGGTGGGCGGATCGGCTTCCGGCTTGTTCCGCGTACGACCCCGGGGCGGGCGACCTCCGGGGAAATCCCCACAGTTCTGGAGCGAGAAGGCATGACACAGCCGGGGAACTCCACGCTCGACCCGCCGGTCGGCGACCCGATCGAGGTGGACTCCGGCGGCGACGCGTGGCACCGGGCGAGGGCGGAGCTGTCCGACCACGGCACCGTGCTGATCTACACCCGGCTCGCCCGACTGGAGACGCGCCCCTCGGCCGAGGGGGCCTCGACCTGCTCACTCGGCCGGGACTGGTCGCGCTACCTGGGCCTGGCCGGCCCCGACGTGGTCCACCGCTACGCCGCCTCCCGGGAGTTGCTGCGGCGCGCGGCGGGCACCCTGTTCGACGGCGACCCGGACGGCGCCGAACTCGTCTACGGCCCCACCGGCCGTCCCTACCTGCGCGGCCACGACCGGCTCGACGTCGGCCTGAGCCTGTCCGAGGACCTGCTGCTGGTCGGCCTGACCACCCGCGGCCTGATCGGCGTGGACGTCGAGAGCGCCGAGCGCCAGCTGTACCCGCAGGGCCTGGACCGTCACCTGTGCACCCCGTACGAGCTGGTCGCCCTCGCCGCCCGGCCCGAGGAGCAGCGCAACCCGGCCCTGGTACGGCTGTGGAACCGCAAGGAGGCCTACCGCAAGGCCCTCGGGCCGGGCCGGTCCTTCGACTTCACCGAGTTCGGCTTCGGCCCGGACGACAGCCCGGTGCGGGTCGAACGCCCCGACGGCAGCGCCGGGAGCCACCGCGAGTGGGCCTTCCGCACCTTCGAGCTGGACAGCGGACACTACGTCAGCGCCGCGCTCTACGAGCCCCGTCCGGGCCGGGGGTGAGGGACGATCCTCCCCGGAACCCTCCCCGGAACCCTTCCCGGAACCCGCCCCGGAACCCGCCCCGCGATCCCCGGCCTAGACCGGCTCGCCGTCCTCCGGCGCGACGAGCGCGGACTCGCTCTCCAACAACCGCGCCAGCGCCACGTTGTAACCCGCCTGGAACCGGCTGGCCGCCTCCAGTTCCTCGGTGATCTCCGAGATGTGACGCCGGCAGGTGCGCACCGACATGCCGAGTCGGCGGGCCACCATCTCGTCCTTGTGGCCGCGGGCCATCAGCCGGATGATCGACAGCTTGAGCTCGTCGGTGCTCGGGACGGCCTTCGGGGTGTCCGCCACGAACGGGCTGGCGCTCTCCCACAGGTGCTCGAAGACCGCGCACACGAAGGCGACCAGGGTCGGCTCGCGGACGATCGCCGCGCCCATGGTCGCCTCGCCCGCGACGCGCGCGGGCAGGAAGACCGTCTCCCGGTCGTAGACGAGCATCCGGTCGATCACCTGGTCCGCGGTGCGGACCTCGGCGCCGAGCGCGGTGACGTCCCGGACGTACGACTTGGTCGCCAGGTCGCAGCGGGCGGTGTGCTGGTAGATGGTGCGCATCCGCACCCCGCGCCCCAGCATCCCCTCGGCCGACCGGCGGGCGGCGGGCAGCAGGGTGGCGGGGCGGCCGCCGCCGGGCTGGACGGTCAGCACCTCCTTGCGGCAGGTCTGGCCGAGCTGGTCGAGCATGTTCTGGATCGTGTCGACGTCGTTGACCACGTCGAAGGCCTCGACCCGGTTCCGCAGCCGCCGGCCCTCGTAGTACAGCGGCGTCAGCGACAGCAGCTTGCTGCGCACGTCGGTGACCGCCTGCTTGAGGTCCCGGATGTGGTGCTCGGCGGGCCCGACCAGGTCGGCGGCGGCGACGTCCGGGCTGACCGGGACGAGCACGCTCGGATCGCCCGGCCGGGGCTGGAGCAGGCGCATCACCTTCAGGACCTGCTCGATGCGGTCGACCTCGGCCTCGTCCTCGAGCTCCAGCCGCGCAGTGATGGCGGCCCGGTCGAACCGGCCGGACTCGACGGCGTGGCCGTAGGCCAGGGCGCTGAGGTCGTCCAGCTCTGCGAAGCCGGACTGGACAGGTTGGTGTCCGAACACCTGGTGTCCCCCCGTCGGCGTTTGCGAAGTTCCTGCCATGCAACTTTACGCCATCGAGATCCACTCGGACGGGGGCCTCGGGAAGCGGCAGAGTAGGGCCCGAGCGACGCCTGGCTGCGGGGCTGTCGCGGGAACAGGGCGTACTGACGCCCGCTCAATACTGCTCAAGGGGAAAGCCGTGAAGTTTTCAACGATCCGGGCCAGGGTTCTCGCCCCCACCGTCCTCCTGGCGGCCGTGATCGCCCCCCTGCTCACTCACGGGCACACCCCGGCCCTCGGCGCCGAGCTCACCGCGGACGACCGCTGGGGTCTGGCCAGGTTCTCCCACATCGGGCAGATGGACGACCGCTGGGGCGCCGGTCGCAACGACATCCGCGCGATGGACGACCGCTGGGGTGCCGGTCGCAACGACATCCGCGCGATGGACGACCGCTGGGGCGCCGGCCGCCACGACGCCGGCCCCGGGGACGCCGCCCAGGCCGCCCCGGTGAGAATTCGGACCGTCTGAGCCGACACCGGGCGGATCGGGGTGAAGACCGGTCGGCCGACACTCCGCCGGCACGGATTTCCCGGGCTTCCCAGCACGGGGCCGTGCTTTTCCCCGCCGCCATACGGGATTGGTTCTGCGGTACCGAAGAAACCGGGGGATGACAAGAGTGTTGATCGATCGTGAGCGAGAACTGAATCTGTTGGATTCGGCCCTCGACGAATGCGTACGGGGAATTCCCGGGGTCGTACTGATCGAGGGAGCCGTCGGCTGCGGCAAGAGCGAACTCCTGGAAACCCTCGCCGAACGGGCCGCCACCGCCGGGGCGGTGGTGCTGCGCGCCATCGGCACCGCGGCGGAGCGCGACCTCGCGCTCGGCGTCGTCGGCCAGCTGCTGGCGGCCGCCCCGGCCGGGGCCCTGCCCGATCCGGCGCACGCCGCGGACCCGGACCGGACCGACGTGATGCAGGCGCTGTGCGCCGCGGTGCACCGCCTCGCCGAGACCGCGCCGGTGGTGATCTGCGTCGACGACCTGCACCACATCGACGAGCTGTCCTGCCGCTACCTGCTCCACCTGGTCCGCCGCACCCGCTCCGCCCGGGTCCTGCTGGCCTGCACCGAGTCGCTGCACAAGTCCGGGGAAGACCGCTACGGCACCGAGCTGCTGCGCACCCGCAACTTCGTCAGGATCAGGGCCGAACGGCTGCGCCCCGACGCGGTGGCCCGGCTGGTCGCCGCCGAACTCCGCGACGCCCCGACCGGCGGCCGGCCGGCCGCCGAGGTGGCCGGCGGCAACCCGTTGCTGCTCCGCGCCCTGGTCGAGGAGCACCGCGTCGGCGGACGGGCCCCCGAGCCCGGCCGCGCCTTCACCCAGGCCGTCCTGGCCTGCCTGCGCCGCTGCGGACCGGCCGCCCGCCGGCTCGCCGAGGTGACCGCCGTCCTCGGCGAGCACGCCTGCGACGACCTCGTCGTGCGGATGCTCGACAGCACCGCCGGCACCGTCGGCCGCGACACCGCCGCGCTCACCGCCGCCGGCATCCTCGACGGCCACCGCTTCCACCACCCGGTCGCCCGCCAGGCGGTGCTGGACCGGATGGACCCGCGGGACCGCGCCGACCTGCACCGGCGGGCCGCCGAACTCCTCTACCGGGACGGCGCCCCCACCGCCGCCGTCGCCGCCCAGCTCCTGTGCGTCGGCTCCACCGACCTGCCCTGGGCGGTCGCGGTGCTCTCCACCGCCGCCGAGCAGCTGCTCGCCGACGGCGACACCGACCGGGCCGCCGCCTGCCTCGAACTCGCCCACCGGGGCCGGGTCGACGACGAGCAGCGCAACCACTTCCGCACCATGCTCGCCGGGATCACCTGGCGCACCAACCCCAGCGCCGCCGAGCGCGACCTCGCCGGGCCGCTGGAGACCCTGCGGGCCGGCCGGCTCGGCCAGGCCAGGCTCGGGCCGCTCGCCCGGCTGCTCACCGAGCAGGGCCGCATCGACGAGGCGGCCGAGGTGCTGGACCGCTTCAGCACCGACCGGGACGCCGAACAGGCCGTCCTGCCCGCCCACCCCGTCCGGTTCGGCCGCGGCGGCGACCCGCTGGACGGCCTCTCCGCCTTCCCGTGGTGGGGCGGCGGCCCGACCCCGGCCGAGAGCGGGGCCGCGGCCGAGCCGGCCGCCCCCGGCGCGCCCCTGCTGGTCAGGCCCTGCGCCCCCGCCGGGCTGTGGGCCGTCCCCGAGTACTCGGCGGGCGGCGCGACCGTCGCCGCGGCCGAGATGTTCCTGCGCGGCGCCACCCTCGGCGGCGGCACCGCGGCCCCCATCGTGCAGGCCATCCGGGCCCTGCTGTGCGTCGACGGGCCGGCCCGCGCGCTGCCCTGGTGCCAGGTCTTCATGGAGGAGGCCGTCCGGCGCGGCGCCCCCGGCTGGCAGTCCACCTTCACCGCCCTGTACGCCGACGCCCTGCTCCGCCAGGGCGACCTCGCCGGCGCCCGGGAGCACGCCGAGGGGGCCCTGGACCTGCTGCCCGAACGCGGCGGCAGCGTGTTCGCCGGGGGAGTGGCCTCCGTCCTGATCCGCGCGGCCACCGCCGCCGGCCGCCACGACACGGCCGCCCGCGAACTCAGCCGGCCGCTGCCCGAAGGGCTCGGCACCAGCATCCACGGCATCCGCTACCTGCGGGCCCGCGGCCAGTACCACCTCGCGACCCACCGCTTCCACGCGGCGCTCGGTGACTTCCTGGAGATCGGCCGCACCCTCAAGCGGTGGGGGCTCGACCGGCCGCTGCTCGCCCCCTGGCGCACCGGTGCGGCCGAGGCGCTGATCCAGCTCGGCGAGCCCCAGCAGGCCGCCCGACTGATCACCGACCAGCTCGCCTTCCGCGACGCCGCCCACCCGTGGGTCTCCGGCGTCACCCTGCGGGTCCGGGCCGCCCTCAGCGACCCGCGCGAGCGGCACGCCCTGCTCGCCCGCGCGGTCGACGAGCTGCGGGACTCCGAGGACCGCTACGAACTCGCCCGCACCCTGGTCGACTTCGCGTGGGTGCTGAAGGAGAACGGCGACTCCGGCCGGGCCAACATGGTCAACCGGCGTGCCTGGCAGCTCGCCAAGGAGTGCGGCGCGGACGCCCTGCGCGAGCAGATCGCCCCCGGCCTCGACCTGCCGCCCGGCGGCGACGCCGAGGACAACGGCCGCTGCGCCGGCGGCCAGGTCGAGGTGGAGGCCCGGCTCAGCGACTCCGAGAAGCGGGTGGCCATGCTCGCGGTGTACGGCCACACCAACCGCGAGATCGCGGCCAAGCTCTACATCACCGTCAGCACCGTCGAGCAGCACCTGACCCGGATCTACCGGAAGCTCAACATCACCCGCCGTCAGGAACTGGCCGCCGAGATGCACCTGCTCGGCTCCGGCGGCCGGGTGTGACCCCCGGGCCCCGGCTGTTCTGACCCCAGTGCGCGGCCGGGCCGGACGACCACCGTCGTCCGGCCCGGCCGCGTCGTCCTGCCCCCGGTCCCGGCCCCGGCGGGTCAGCGCAGGACGTACGGGGCCGGCCGGGGAAGGCGCCAGACGCCGGGGCGGAACTCGACGGGCCGGGCCGCGGCCGGCCGGTCGCCGTGCAGCGCGTGGATCGCGCGGCGGGCGAAGGACTCCAGCCGCCGGTCGTGCAGGGCGAGGGCGAGGTCGCGGCAGGCGGTGAAGTGGGCGAGGGCGCCGAGGTGGTCCTCGCCCGCCAGGGCCAGCAGGGCCAGCGCGCGCCGCACCTCGAACCGGGGGCGCGGTTCGGCGACGTCGGGGGCGGCCGCGAGCAGTTCCGCCGCCGCGCCGAACTCGCCGCGGTCGCACCGGAGTTCGGCCATCCCCACCAGGGTGAGGGCGAGTTCGGCGCGGTCGCCGGTCTCCTCCGTGATCCGCCGGGCCAGCTCGTAGTGCTCCTCGGCCTGGGCCGGGCGCCGCTGCTCCCAGGCGAGGTCGCCGAGGGAGCGGAGCAGGCGGCCCTCGGCGGCGCGGTCGCCGCAGCGGCGGGCCGCGTCGAGGGCGAGAGTGTGCGTCCGCGCCCAGGCACCCCAGTCGGCGTGCGCCTCGAGGTGGCCGCGCAACGCGCCCGCGAGCCGTACCACCGCGGCCCAGCGGCCGTACCCGTGGGCCTGCCGGACGGCCCGGACCAGCGCGTCACGTTCCCGGGTGAACCAGTCGGAGGGCCGCAGCTGGGCGGTGTCCCACCGGGCGCCGTCGGCCGACAGGCCGTGCGTCAGCACGGCGGTGACCTGGGTGGCGGCCCGGGCGTACTCCGTGCAGAGCCGCTCCACGGCGGCCGCGGCCTCCGCGGGCCCCTCCTCGTCCGCCAGCCGTTCCACGGCCAGCACCCGCAGCAGTTCCGGCAGCCGGTACCGCCCCTGCTCGGGGCCCGCCACCAGCAGCCGGTCGTCGACCAGTTCGTCCAGCAGCCGGGTGGTCTCCGAGCGCGGCAGCCCCAGCACGGCGTCCGCCGCGGCCGGCCCGAACGGCCCGGCCGGCAGCAGCCCGAGCAGCCGGAACGCCCACCGCAGCACCGGACCGGCGTCGCGGTAGGCGCGCACCAGCGCGGCCCGCGCGTCGAGCCCGCCGATCCGCAGCTCGCCGAGCCGGGTCCGCTCCTCGCGCAGCCGCTCCACCAGCGTGGCCGCGCTCCAGTGCGGACGGGCCGTCAGCTGGGCCCCGGCGATCCGGACGGCGAGCGGCAGGTGGCCGCACAGCTCCAGCAGCTCGGTGACGGCCTCCGGCTCGGCCGCCTCCCGCCCGTGGCCCGCCACCGCGGCGAACAGCCGCCGGGACTCGGCCGGATCGGGCACGTCCAGCACCACAGGCCGGATCCCACCGAGCCCCACCGGCAGCCGGCGGCCGGTGACGATCGCGGCGCTGCCCGGGGTGCCGGGCAGCAACGGGCGCAGCTGCGCCTCGGAGTCGACGTTGTCCAGCACGAGCAGCAGCCGGCGCCCGGTCAGTTCCTGCTGCCAGGTGTCCAGGAGCTCTCCGGCGCCGGCGCCGGCGGCCGGCCGGACCCCGAGCCGGCGCAGCAGGGCGGTGACCGCCTCGACCGCGCCCAGCGGCCGGCCGGGCTCGGGCTGGAGGTCGAGGAAGAGCCGGCCGTCGGGGAAGGCGGGCCCGCTGCGGTGGGCGGCCTCCAGGGCGAGGGCGGTCTTGCCCACCCCGGGCTGGCCGGCGATCGCGACGAACGCGCCGGCGGGCGCGTTCCGCAGGAACTCCTCGACCAGGGCCAGGGCGGGCCCGCGGCCGGTGAAGGCCGGGTCGGCGGCGGGCAGCGCGGTGCCGGCCCGGACGTCGGGCGGCTCGGCGGCCGGCCCGCGCGGCGTGGCGGGGCCGCCCGCCGCCGGCTCCGGGGTGCGCAGCAGCCCGGGGTCGCCGGTGAGGATCCGCCCGTGCAGCCGCTGCACCGACGGGCCGGGTTCGACGCCGAGTTCGGCGACCAGGTGGGTGCGCAGCGCGGCGAAGGCCTGGAGGGCCTCGGCCTGCCGGCCGGCCCGGTAGAGGGCGAGCAGCAGGTGCTCGTGCAGCTCCTCGCGCAGCGGGTACCGCGCGGTGAGCGTGCGCAGTTCGCCGATCAGTTCGTGGTGCCGGCCGAGTTGCAGGTCGGCGTGGATCCGGTGGGCGAGGGCGGTGCTCTCGGCCTCGGCGAGCTGGGTGGCGACGGACTCCAGCAGCGGGCCGTGCGGGGTGTCGGAGAGCAGCGGGCCGCGCCGCAGGGCCGCGGCCCTGCGGTAGAGGTCGGCGGCGTCGCGGTGGTCGCCGGCGGCCAGGGCCTCCCGGCCGCGGCGGTGCAGGTCCTCCAGGGCGGCCAGGTCGAGCCCGCCCTCCTCGACGGCGAGCCGGTAGCCGCGGGCGTGGGTGAGCAGGAGGTCGCGTCCGCGCCCGGGGGCGGCGGCGTCCAGCAGCTTGCGCAGCTGGGAGATGTAGACCTGGAGCGTGGTGCTGACGGTGCGCGGCGGCGCGTCCCGCCACAGCTCGGTCACCAGGGTGTCGACCGTCACGACCTGGTTGGCCTGCACCAGCAGGGTGCCCAGGACGGTCCGCACCTTCGGGGGCCCCGGGGTGAGCGGTACCGCCGGTCCCCCGTCCCCCTCGATCTCCATCGGTCCCAGGATCCGGAACCTCACCCCTGCCCCCCGTCTGCTCCGCCCGTCATCCGCTCCCCGCGGCGACGCCCCCGTCTGCCACCTCGTCCGTCCCCCGTGGAGTCCGTCCCCCTCAGAAGTCCTGGACGACGAGCGTGCGGGCCTCCCCGACGGTCACCCGGTCCTGGACCAGGGTGACGGTGACCGGGACGGCGGGCCGGCCGGCCGCGTCCCGGTCGAGCGCCCCGGGGACGGCCGCGCAGCGCAGCGGCGAGGCGGACCTGGGCCGGCCGTGGAAACGGATCTCGCAGCCGGCCGGCACGGACCGCTCGGGCACCAGCCCGACGGCCCGTCCGGCGGTCAGCACCGCGCACTGCCGTACGGCCTCCAGCAGCAGCGTGCCGGACAGCCGTCCGCCGGCGGCGGCGCCGAGCGCCGGGTTCTGCCGGCTGGGCAGCACCCAGGTGCTGAGCCGGCCGCTGGGCGCCGGGGTGGGTTCGGCGACGACCACGTTGGCCGGGTCGAGCCGGCCGACCTCGGCAGGGGTGACCGGCCGCACGGCCGGGGCCGGCCAGGCGGCCCGCAGCGGCCAGCCGGGGCCGCCGCGGGTGGCCGGGGCGAACGCGAGGGCCGCGGCGCCGGTCGCGCACGGCACGTCGTCCAGCGAGACGTCCAGCCGCAGGTCCAGTCCGGACGGCGCCCCGGACGCGGTGCCGGTGGGGGCGGCCCACAGTTCGACGGTCATCCGGGCCGGGTCGGGGCCGGTGCGCCAGGCGGCGAGATCGGTGAGCCGCAGGCCGAACCGCTGGTAGAGTCCGGGCCGGTCGGCGGCGATGCCGAAGTACTGGCGGCCGATGAACTCGCCGGTCTCCTGGAGGGCTTCGGCGACCACCAGCGGGTCGTGGAACTGGCCGGGCCCGTCGTTGAACAGCGGGTGGTCGCCGGGCATGTCGCCGGTGAGCAGGAAGCGGTCCTCGCCGGTGGCGGGGGCCGCGAGCAGGTAGCGGTCCCACGAGGGAGGGCAGTGCACCAGGTGCCGCACGCCCCGGCGGACCGGCGCCGCGGCGGGTGCCGGGGCGACGATCGCGGTGCTCTCGATGGTCATGGTGGTTCCCTCACCCGGCTGCTCGGCGGCCGCGGTGTCGACGGGCCCAGGGTCAGCATGACCCCGCGGCGCGCCCGAGGACAGCCCGTCACGGTGGCAGCAAGCTGCACCGCCGGTTTTCCCACCCGCCGTCCGGCTCCTGCCCGTCGCCGGGGGCACCGCCCTCCCGGGCCGCGCTCCGTCCGCGGACCCGCCGCCGCGGCCACCGTCGGCGGGGTCCCGCAAGAGGCGAAGTGCCGCCCAGGATAGACGGGTTCGCCCGCCGTGTGGTGACGTTCACAGGACCGACCGGATTCGGCAGGAGCAGCCGGCGGCCTTCGGACATGACGAGAGCGTCCCGGTGTGGGAGTGGGCACACTCCCACACCGGGACGCTCGGTGAACCACCGGTCAGAGAGAGCTGGTGATCACGGTTCCGGTGTGGTTGCCGGGGATCGGGGTGAGGTCGAGGTACTCGTACTGGGCCCACGTGCCGTCGGCGTGGCGGGCGGTCAGGAGGACCTTGTTGTCGTTGGTGGCGACGGCGAACCGGGCGTCGGTGTCGACGGGGGCGGCGCTGATGCTGGTGCCGGTGATGTTCCCGATGGCGTCCTTGAGGGAGGTCATCGGCGACCAGCTGCCGCTGGCGTAGCGCATGGTGTGGTACTGGCCGTCGCTCGCGACGAGGGCGAGGTTGAGGTCGTTGTTCTGGCGGGCGATGGCGACCAGCTCGGCCTTGCCGTTGACCTCGCGGACCACGGGAGCGCCGGTGTCGCCCTTGCAGATCGCGGCGCCGCCCGTGCCGGTGGTGCCGATGCCCGCAGCACTCACGGTGTCGAGGGAGAACGCGCCGGTGTGGAGCTTGAGCGGCGCCCACTCGTCCTTGGTCCGTCCGTACGCGGGCACCTTCAGCGTCTGCCCGGCGGTGGGGGCGGTGGAGGTGACCGCGAGCGGGGCGATGCCGTCGACGGGCGTGCCCAGGCGGGCCGTCACCGGGTCGCGGTCGGCACGCGGCACCAGCTCGGTGATCTCGGCGGTCTTGCCCTTGCCGGTGGTCAGGTCGGTACGGCCGATGGTGGCAGTGGTCTTCCACTGCGGCGCGCCGGCCGCCAGCGCCTGCGGCTGCGCCGGGTCGTCGGAGAAGCAGGACGCGGCGGTGAGCACCAGTTGCGGTCCACCAGCGTGTCGGTGCAGGCGCGCAGGTTGTCGCCGATCACCAGGCGTGCGGTGTAGGCGTAGGAGTCCTCGGCGGCGGCGTCGCCGACGACGGCGCCGGCCGGGGGCGTGGCGAGGGCCGTGGCGGTCACGGCGGCGGCGGCCAGCCATCGGCGTGCGGTGGTGCGGCCGGTCCTCCGGGTGTCGCGGAGGGGGGTGTGGGTCAGCCGGTGATGCGCAGTTCGAGGAGCGCGGCGGGCTTGCCGTTGCCGGTGCCGCTGCCGATGCCGACGCTGGCGGCGGTGCCCTTGGCGATGTCGACGCTCTGGACGCCGTCCGCGGTGGTGAGCTTGGCGTTGACCGAGAAGTCGTCGGTGCGGATGCGGAAGACGTTGGGCACCTCGAGGGCGAGGTAGCCGGTGCTGCTGGTGGCGCGGAAGCAGATCTGGTTGCCGCTGCTGTTGGGCAGGTCGAAGCTCAGGACGCTGATCTGGTTGTCCACGGCGCAGTCGGACAGCATGATGTGGCCGTCGCCGCGCAGCAGCTTGACGTTCGGGTACGGCGCCGGGCCGGGGTGGTTGAAGTCCTCGACCGCCACCGGCGCGGACGAGTTGTCCGCGGGGGCGCCGTCGGCCGACGCGAGGGCGGTGGCGCCCAGCGTCGCGGCCGCCACGACGGCACCGCCAACGAGCCAGCGGGACACGTGCTTTGCCATAGCTATTCCTCTTCGTTCATCTGGTGTTGCCCTGATGGGCAGATCCACGGATTGGCGCGAACCAACCTGATTGGGAGGCGAACCGTGCGGCCTTAACGAGGCGTCAATGTCCTTGGGAATGCGTGCTCTCACTGCAGCGCCGCCTTTGGCGCCCCCAGCGGAATCCGGCCGATCGAACCAGATGGACTGACGCCTCGACAACTGTTTCCATGGTCAGATGGGGTGGAATGTCTTGGTTTTCAAGGCAATGTGGGGTTCGTGACGATGTGTTTATTTTGCTGGGCTATGCCTGTGACCGGGGGCGTCATCGCTTTCACTTTGCGTGCAACGTCCTGGCTTCGTGGGCGTTCTGTTGTGGTTTCATTTGTCGTAGGCTCCGCTGCGGCCGTGATTGGCCGGCACCGACAGCGGAGGTTTTGATGCACCATTCGATATCCGGCTCACGACGGCGGAGGAGGGGGAGGCCGCCGCTGCTGGGCAGGCTCTCCCTGGGCCTGCTGCCGCTCGCCCTGACGGCGGGTCTGGTGGGGGCGGGCATTCCGAACGCCGTCGCCGTCGAGCCGACCGGCGTGAAGGTCCAGCTGAGCCCCCGTGAGCGCGCGGTGCAGGCGTGGCTCGACGGCGGTCCCCGGGTGCACGAACTGGCCGAGGCCGCGTTGGCGGGCTCGGACCAGGACGTTACGCAGTTCGTCTACAACGAGCTCGTCGGCTCCCAGCACCTGGACGACCTGCTGGCCGCATCGCAGATCGAAGGCGTGGGCGGGCCGAAGGTCCGCGAGGCCGCGGGCAAGGCCATCGAGGGCACCCCCGCAGAGCTGCGCGCGTTCCTGGAAAGCGGCTGGCAGTCGGCCATGGACGCGGACCGGCGGCTGTGGATCACCCGGATCATCGACCCCGCGACGGGGGCGGGCCGTGGTCTCCAGGCCGCGGGCGATGCCGCGTTGCGCAGCAACAGCAGTGAGGAACTGCAGCGCTTCCTGACCGAGGGCCAGTTCCCGGCCAAGGATGCGGACGACAGGGTCAAACTGGTCCAGATCCTGAGCGCGGGCGGTGCGAACACCCAGGCGGCGGCTCGTGCGGCGTTGAACGGGTCGATCGAGGACGTGCGTGACTTCCTCGCGGTCGGTCAGTACATCGCGCAGAACCGTGACCTGGAGCGCGCGAGCATCGCGCAGCTGGTCCAGCAGGCGAAGGAAGCGGGCGCGCAGGCGGCCCAGGAGACGGCCGCGGCCATCGACGCCAAGAACACGGCGGTCTACGAGGCGCAGAAGGCCATGGAGGCCGCGGCCAAGGCCGCGGCGGAGACGCAGCAGGCCGGCAACGACTCGGCCAAGGCGACGGAGGCGGCGAACAAGGCCGCGACGGCGGCCGAGCGCGCGGGCAAGGCGGCGAACACGGCGTTGTCGGCCGCGCGTGCGGCCAACGCGGGTGCGCGTGCCGCGGCTTACGCGGCGTCGAACGCGGCGGCCGCGGCGGCCGGGGCCCAGCGGGCCGCGGCCAGTGCGCGGACTTCCGCGGCCGCGGCGGCCGGTGACGCGACCAAGGCGCACGAGGCGCGAGTGGCGGCGGACGCCGCTGACGCGGCCGCCAAGCTGACGGCGGCGGCGGAGGACACGCTCGTCCATTCGGACAAGGCCCTCGCCGACAGCAAGGACGCGTCGGCTGCCGCGTTGAGTGCCAAGGGCAACGCGGACGCCGCGGCGGGTTCCGCCGAGCAGGCCGGTGCCTACGCGGCCAGCGCCGGCGGGCAGTCGGCGAAGGCCAAGCAGGCCGCCGCGGCGACGCGTCGTCAGGCCGCCGAGGCCGGCCGTGCGGCCGCTGCCGCTCAGCAGCTGGCCGGGGAGGCCGCGACGCAGTCGCAGGTGGCCGCGTCGCTGCTGAAGTCCGCGGGCGAGCACGCCGCCGCGGCGGCGCAGGCCGCCCGGGAGGCCGCCGACCACGCAGGCCAGAGCTCCAACGCCGCGCAGGAGTCGACCAACCACGCGAACGCCGCCTCCGGCTACGCCACGGAAGCCCAGAACGCGGTCGACAAGGCCAACAAGGTCCAGGACCTGGCCCGCCGCATCGAGGCTGAGGACCTGACCAACCGCACCGCGGTGGCCGTGGAGAAGGCCCGCCAGGCCAAGGCCGAAGAGGCGGACAAGCGGGCGCAGACCGACCAGGCTGCCCAGGAGGTCCAGAAGGCGAAGGCCGAGGCCGAGCGTCTCGCCCAGCTGGCCAACCAGCCCGGCGCCACTCCGGCCCAGGTCGCCTCCGACGGTCGCAAACTCGCCCTGATCTCCCGCAAGATCTCCGGTGAGTGGGGAGCGGCGGCTGCCGAGGACGCCCTCACCGGTGACGACACGGCTGTCTTCGCCTACGTGAAGACCGGCCGGCGGGAGGCTGAGGAGCGCGACGCTCGCGAGCACGTCGCTCAGATCCACAAGGACTCCGACAGCGAGGCGGTCCGCACCGCGGCCTACACCGCGCTGCAGGGCGACAGCGCCCAGATCAATGCGTTCCTGAACAGTGGTCAGTTCGAGGCCGCGGCGCCGGAGAACCGGCTGACGATCACCCGCATCAGCGACAAGGCCGGTCAGGCCGTCAAGACCGCCGCCGACGCCGCGCTGCGGACCAACACCCCAGCGGCCCTGCGGGACTTCCTCGGCAAGGGGCTGTCGGACGCGCAGGCCGCCGACGACCTTCTCGCCGCCACCCGGCTGGAGGACGCCCCGTCCACCGAGCCCGAGCTCAAGGCCGCGGCGAAGATCGCCGTCGAAGGCCCCGTCCAGGGCCTGCGCGCGTTCGTGGCCGAAGGCCAGTACACCGCGCAGCAGAAGGACCAGCTCACCGCGCTGCACGTGGCCGATGTCCAGGGCCTGATCGCCCAGGCAACCGCCGCGTCCGCAGCGGCCCAGCAGAACGCGGCCACGGCCCAGGCCGCCGCCGCCTACGCCCGTGGCATCGCCGACGAGGCCAAGGGCTACGAGGCCACGGCCAAGGCGTCGGCCGACACCGCTGCCGACCACGTCGCCAAGGCCCGGGCCGCCGCCGACGCCGCCCAGGCCTCCGCCGCCAAGGCCGCCGCCGCCGCGAAGACCGCCAACACCGCCAAGGCCTCCGCCAACCGCGACGCCGCCAGCGCCGTCCACTCCGCCAGCAGGGCCGAACAGTCGGCCGGGCAGGCACGGCTGGCCGCGGCTGAAGCCCATGAGTCCGCGAGCGAGGCCCGGGCCTCGGCGGAAGCGGCCGGCAAGGACGCGGAGGCCGCCCAGGCGTCTGCCGACGACGCCCGCGCCAACTACCAGGGCAAGTTCGACGCCGAGCAGAAGGCCGAGGCCGACAGGCTTGCGGCCGATCGCCTGGTGGCCGAGAAGCAGGCTCAGCTCGACAAGCAGAAGCAGGACTCGATCGCGGCGATCGAGCAGGAGATCAAGAAGGCGAAGGAGGACAACGAGACCTCCAGCGCCATCTACCGCCTCGTCTCCGAGAGCATCCACCTCACCCTCGACGTCATCGGCGGCGCGGGCGGCGTCATCGCCCCCGGCCTCGCCGACATCGCCGACCTCGTCAACTGCGCCTACTACGCGGTCGAAGGCCGCACCACCGAGGCGGTCGAGTCCTGCATCGGCGCGATCCCCTTCATCGGAGACGGTGCCGCCGTCGCCAAGCTCGCCAAGTGGGCCAAGAAGTTCGGCTCCTGGGGCGAGAAGGCCGTCGAGTTCATCAAGAAGCTGGTCGGCCGGGTTCCCAAGTCCTGCCCGCTGAACAGCTTCCCGGCCGGCACCCGCGTCCTCATGGGCGACGGCTCCACCCGTCCGATCGAGACCGTCAGGATCGGCGACGAGGTCCTCGCCACCGATCCCATCACGGGACAGACCGGACCCCGCCGGGTCACGGCGACCATCTACGGCCCGGACGACCGCGACTTCACCGACATCTCGCTCGGCGCAGGGCAGTCCCTGACCAGCACCGACCACCACGCCTTCTGGTCCGAGAACCAGAAGCAGTGGATCGACGCCGTCGACCTCAAGACCGGCGACGAACTGCGCGACCCGGCCGGTCGGCCCCAGCGCATCGAGGACGTCCGGCACTGGAACACCCTCCAGCCCGCCTACAACCTCACCGTCGAAGAACTCCACACCTACTACGCGCTCGCTGGGGCCACGCCGGTCCTGGTGCACAATGACGGCGAAAACCTGTCGCCCGAAGATCTCAAGGCGATCCGGACCTACGAACAGCGGATTGCCGAACACGAGCAGAAGCTGAAGGAATACCTGGAAAATCCGGACGCGTACGACAACAAGGGGTTCCTGAAGAACGCGCCCAATGATGAGGTGCGACAGAAGATCATCGAGGGAAGGACCAAGCACCTCAGGCAGGAGATCCAGACTTTCAAGGACAACATCGCCAAGATTCGCCCCGAAGGATGCAAGTGAACGAACCTGAACTGCGGATCCCCTTGGAAAGGCTGCGAGAGGCGCTCGACGTGCTCGTGCGCCATGTCGCCGCCAGCGCGCCGGCCGGAGGGATCGCCATTGATCAAGACGCCTTCTGGTCGGTCCCGGTAGCGTCGATGGCCGACGTCTACTCCGATCCTCCGGAGCTCACCATCGGCATGGTTTCTGAATCATGGAGCCAGGTCGAGGAGATGATCGACGACGAGGAAAAGGTCATCGGATACGGTCTGGTTTGGCTTGCCGATGTCCTCCGTGCCATCGGGTCGAAAGTCGTGTAGTCGCCAAGCTGTAATTCTGGCAATATTGCCGATCCGGTAACCCCGCAAGGCCCCGCCGAAAGTACGGCGGGGCCTTGTGATCGTTCGGCGTCACCTGTCGACGTCACGGGGTGGGGGCAAGGTCCCACTTCTGCGTGAGTGGTCAGGCGTGGGTGAGGCGCAGGGCCAGGTCGCGGGCGTGGGCGGTGGCGGTGGGGGCGCGGGTGGGGTCGGGGGCTTCGGAGAGGAAGACCAGGGCGAGCATCAGGGCGGCGTCCAGGCGGCAGGCGAGGAGGCAGGGGTCGTCCTCGGCGGGGACGGGGGCGAGGGTGGCGTAGCCGGCGCGCAGGGCGGTGAGGTCGAGGTCGTTCTCCGGGTAGCGGGCGTATTCGGCGAGGCGGCCGAACTCCAGGGCGGGGGTGCCGAGCAGGGCGTTCGACCAGTCCAGGAGGGCGGTGGTGCGGCCTTGGTGGCGGCGGATGTTGGAGCTGCGGACGTCGAGGTGGAGGAGGCTGTCCCCGGTGAGCGGGGAGAGGTGGCGGGCG
The DNA here is from genome assembly GCF_043201735.1 of Kitasatospora sp. NPDC048286. Lineage (NCBI taxonomy): Bacteria > Bacillati > Actinomycetota > Actinomycetes > Kitasatosporales > Streptomycetaceae > Kitasatospora > Kitasatospora sp. NPDC048286. Next base: position 450,217 of record NZ_JBICZE010000004.1, on the reverse strand, counting down.
AGGAGCCCGGGGGTTGGGGGCGCGGGCCAGTCGTCGACGCGGTGGGCGAGTTCGGCCCAGCGGCGGGTTATCCGGGCGGTGAGGGCCTCGGCGGTGGTGCCGCCCTCGGCGGCGACGGGGCGCAGCCGCGGCGGGGGCACCCGGTGGAGCCGGGCGAGGAGCTCCCCGAGGGCGTGGGAGTCGAGCGGGGAGCCGTCGTCGGGGACGTAGTCGGAGAGCAGCACGTCGGGGGAGTCGGGGGTGTCGGCGAGGACCAGCTCCCGGACCCGGGCGACGGGCAGGCCGTGCTCGGCCAGGTGCCGGGCGATGGCGTGCTCCTGGACGAGCAGGGTTCGGGTGTCCACGTGCGGGTCGTTGGCGTTGGAGTCGAAGCGACGGTGCGCGAGCCGGACGGCGACCGGTGCGCCGTCCCGCGCCCGGGCCCGGAACACGGTGAACTCCAGCCCCTTGCCGACGAGTTCGAGGCCGCTGAGGCCCCACTGTCCGGCCAGTCGGTCCAGGGCGGCGAAGCGTTCGCTCATGGGCATCCTCGGAGGTTACGTGACGGACGGACGGACGGACGGACGGGCGAAGGCGGTCGGCGGAAGGCGGTCGGTGGCGAGCGGTTCAGTCGGCGGCGACCGCCTCCACCACGGACAGCACCGTCCCCGTGGGCAGGATCCGGGACAGCCGCAGGCCGGCCCGGTCGAACAGCTCCGTGAAGTCCGCCTCGGTGCGCTCGCGGCCGGTGAGCGAGGCCATCATCATCAGGTCCAGGGTCTTGGCCTGGTGGGGCGCGTTGCCCCGGGGGACCACGGCGTCCAGGACCAGCACCCGGCCGCCGGGGCGCAGGGCGCGCCGACAGTGGCCCAGCAGGGTGACGCACTGGTCGTCGTCCCAGTCGTGGGTGATCCGCTTGAGCAGCAGGACGTCCCCGCCGGGCACCCCGGTGAAGAAGTCGCCCTCCGCCGTGCTCCAGCGGCCCGCGACCTCCTTGTCGCCGTCCAGCCGGTGGCCGGCCAGCACGTGGGCGCGGTCGTACAGCACGCCCTCCAGACCGGGGTTGCGGCGCAGCACCTCCAGCAGCAGCCCGCCGTGGCCGCCGCCGACGTCCACCACCGTGCCGGTGTCGGGGAAGTCGCAGGCGGCCGCGACGGGGGCGTTCTCCGGGTCGGACATCGCCGCCATGCCGACGTGGAAGACGGCGGCGGTCTCCTCGTCCCGGGCGAAGTGGTCGAAGAACGGCATCCCGAAGACGGAGTCGAAGGCCGTGGTGCCCTCGGTGAGGCAGTGCGCCATCCGCTCGGCCGGCCGCCAGAAGGTCCGGTCGGTGAGCATCCGCACCGCGCTGCGCGCGGAGTACGGGACGTCGCTGCGCAGCGCCTGCCCGGTCTCGGTCAGCGTGAAGCGGCCCTGCTCGTCCTCGGTCACCACGTCGCGGGTGGCGAGCAGGCGCAGCACCCGGTACAGGTTGCGGGCGTCCGTGCCGGTGGCGGCGGCGAGTTCGGCGGCGGTGGCCGGGCCGGCCGCGAGGGCGTCGGCCACCCCGGTGTCGGCGGCGGCGCGCAGGGCCGCGGGGAAGACGAAGCCGAGCGCCTCGTCGACGAGGAAGGCGGACGAGCGGCGCAGGGCCTCCTCGGTGGGCTGGTGTCCGGCGGGCCGGTTCTCGTCGTGCGGCATGGGTCCTCCTCGGTGGGCTGCGGTGCTCGCGCCGGGAGACTGCCCCAGCGTGGCCGCGCCGAAGCGCACCGTCACCATCCGGGATCGACGCGTACGCCGGAAGGGGCGCCCTCGACGGGACGCCCCTTCCGGGTGGGCCGGGACCGTACGGATCAGGAGTGCGCGGTGAGCAGCGCGGCCAGCCCGTCCAGCCCCCGGTCGACGGTGGCCGGGTCGACCTGGCTGACGGAGAGCCGCAGTTGGTGCTCCCCGCCCGCCCCCGGGTAGAAGTGCGACATCGGCGTCCAGATCACCCCGTACTCCGAGGCCGAGTGCTCCAGCAGCGCGTCGTCCACCACGCACGGCACCGTGAGCACCAGGAAGAACCCGCCGCGCGGCTCGTTCCAGGTCACCCCGCTGCCGGGCGGGAAGCGCCGGGCCAGGCCCTCCAGCACCAGCGAGAGGTTGCGCCGGTAGAGCGCGGCCACCTCGGTGTTGGCGGCCCGCAGGCTGTGGCCGTGCTCCAGCAGCGCGCCGCCGATCACCGCCTGGGCGATCGGCGAGGTGTTCACCGTGGTCATGCTCTTGATCATGCCGAGCAGGTCGGCGAACAGCGCGGTGCCGCCCTGCCCGTCCGCCACCAGCTGGTCCGCCACCACGTACCCGACCCGGGCGCCCGGCAGGGCCGTCTTGGCGAAGGAGCCGAGGTGGACCACCCGCCGCCCGGTGTCCAGCGCCTTGAGCGAGGGCAGCCGCTCCTCACCGGCGAAGACGCAGTACGGGTTGTCCTCCAGCAGCAGGAAGTCCTCCTCGCCGGCCAGCGCCAGCAGCTCCCGGCGCAGCTCCAGCGGCAGGCTGGCCCCGCTCGGGTTGGCCACGTCCGGCACCAGGTACAGCGCCCGCGGGCGCAGTCCCTCGGCCCGGGCGGCGGCCAGCTGCCGGCGCAGGTCGGCGAGGTCCACGCCGTGCGGGCCGTCGGCGACGGCCCGCACCGGCAGGTCGGCCAGCAGTGCCGCGCCGGTCAGCCCCACATAGGTGGGGGAGACGGCCAGCACCACGTCCTCGGGGCCGCGGCGCAGCGCCCGCAGCACCAGGAACATCGCCTCCTGGCAGCCCACCGTCACCACGATCGACTCGGCGGGCACCTCGATGCCCTCGTCCGTCGCGAGGTGGGTGGCGATCAGGTCGTGGATGATCCCCTTGGTCCGCCCGTACTGGAGCACCTGGCGGCGGGCCTGCTCCTCGGTCAGCCCGCGCTCGGTGCGCAGGTGGTCGAGGTAGCGGTCCAGGTGGCGGTGGACGGCGTCCGTCTCGAAGAACTGCTCGGCCGGGCGGCCGGCCGCGAAGGAGACCGCCTCCGGGTAGCGGATGGAGATCTCGTTGAGCAGGTTCATCGAGGTCATCGCCGGGTCGGCGAGCGAGGTGTGCAGGCCCGCCAGCAGCAGGTCGTGCGGTGCGGCGATGGTGGTCACGGGGTGCTCCAGGTGGTGCAGGGCAGGGTGGTGGTGCGCAGCTCGGCGGCGGCCCGGAGGTCGGCGCAGCCCGCGAGGCCGAGCGCGTGCCGCAGTTCGGTGGCGAGCAGGTCGAGGACCTCGGTGCAGCCCGCCTCGCCGCCGGCCGCCAGGCCCCAGATCAGCGGGCGTCCCAGCAGCACCCCGGCGGCGCCGAGGGCCAGCGCGGCGAGTACGTCCGAGCCGCCGCGCACCCCGCTGTCCATCAGTACCTGGCAGTCCTCGCCGGCCAGCGCCTCGGCGACGGCGGGCAGGACCGTCAGCGCGGGCACGGCCCGGTCGAGCTGGCGGCCGCCGTGGTTGGAGACCACCACGGCCGCGGCGCCGATGCCGGCGGCCCGCCGAGCGTCGGCCGGGTCGAGCACGCCCTTGACCACCAGCGGCAGTTCGGTCTCCCCGCGCAGCCACTCGAGGTCGGCCCAGGTGACGCCGGGGGAGAGCAGCTCGGCGGTGTGCGCGGCCACCGCCGAGACGGCGGTGGTGGACCGGTGCGCCCGCCCGGCGGCGCCGCCCTCCAGCAGCGCCGCGCGGACGCCGTCGGGCAGCGCGAAGGCGTTCCTGGCGTCACGCAGCCGGCGACCCATGTACGGCACGTCGGCGGTGACCACCAGGGCCTCGCTGCCGGCCTCCTCGGCCGCCCTGACCAGGTCGAGCAGCCGGCCGCGGTCGCGCAGCCAGTAGAGCTGGAACCAGAGCGTGGCACCGGTCTTCGCCAGCTCCTCGAAGCCGACGCTGCTGAGCGTGCCGACGGTGAACGGCACGCCCGCGGCGGCCGAGGCGCGGGCCGAGGCCAGCTCGCCCTCGGGGTGGAACAGCCGGTGGTAGGCGACGGGCGCCACCGCCACCGGCAGTGCCGCCCGGCTGCGCACCAGGGTGGCGGCGGTGTCCCGGGTGCCGACGTCGGTCAGCACCCGGGGCACCAGGCCCACCCGGTCGAAGGCGGCCCGGTTGGCGGCGAGGGTCAACTCGCGCTCGGCGCCGCCCTCCAGCCACTCCCAGACCTCGGGCGCGAGCACGGCCCGGGCCCGGTCGGCGTACTCCGCGACGGACAGCGCCGGGCGCACGTCGGCCGGGGGTTCGCTGCGGACGGACGCGCTCATCCGGCCACTTCGCCGGCGTTGCGCTGGAGTTCCACGGCCTCGTAGAGGGCGCGGATGTTGTTGCTGCCGAAGTTGCGGGCCCGGATGCGCTCGATCACCTCGAAGAAGAAGGTGTTCCGCGGGTGCTGGGAGCGGGTGAAGATCTGGAACAGCTGGCCGTCGTGGTCCTGGTCGACCAGCAGGTTCAGCTCGCGCAGCTGCTCGAAGGAGTGCCGCAGCGGCGTCAGGCGGTCGGGCAGCGCGTCGTAGTAGGTCTGCGGGGTGCGCAGGAACGGCACGCCGCGCTCGGCCATGACGGAGACGGAGCGCACCGCGTCCTCGGCGGCGAAGGCGACGTGCTGCACCCCGGCGCCGTCGTGGCCGGCCAGGAAGGAGGCGATCTGGCCGCCCGCGTCGGCGGTGAGCGGCTCGATCAGGGTGAGGGTGACGCTGCGGTCGCCGCTCTGCACGACGGCCGAGTCCATGCCGAGCGTGCCGACCTCGACCCGCTCCTCGAAGATCGTCCGGAAGCCGAAGACCTCGCGGTAGCGGTGCTCGGTCTTGCGCAGCTCGCCGAACGGGACCAGGACGGCGAAGTGGTCGACGGAGCGCAGGCCGACCTGGCCCTCGCCGGTCAGCGGGGCCGGGTCGGGCAGGCCGGGGATGCGGCCGGCCGGGGTCTCGGGGCCGCGCTCGATCAGGGTGTGCACCACGTCGCCGAAGGCGTCGACCACCGCGGTGACGCAGCCGTCGGCGGCCTGCGGCTCGCGCAGGGCGGCGGCGCCGCGCGCGGTCAGGACGTGGAAGGCGTCGGCGGCGTCCGACACCCGCAGGCCGAGGGCGCCCACGCCGTCGCCGTGCCGCTCCAGGTAGTCGGTGGCCGGGTGGCCGGCGGCCAGCGGCTGGGTGACCAGCAGCCGGATGTCGGCCTGGCCGAACAGCGCGGAGAGGCAGCGCTCGGCGGCGTCGCCACGCTCGGTCGGCGGGACGAGCAGCTCGAAGCCGTACTCCGCGGTCAGCCGGGTGGTCTCGGCGCCCAGGTCGGCCACGTAGAACTCGACGTGGTCCAGCGCGACGGGGATCGGGGTGGCGGCGGGAGAAGAACGGTCGGTCATCGGAGGAGCTCTCTCGTGAGGAGGACGGGAGGTGCTGAGGGGTGATCGGGTGATCGGACGTGCGGGGTCGTGCAGGTATGTGGGGTGGGGCGGGGCGGGTACGCCGGGGCCGGTCAGCCGGCCTGGAGGTCCTTGGCGTCCTGCCGCTCGGCCGGGCCCTCGGGCGCGGGCGCGCCCTCGGGCCGGGGCTCGGATGCGGATTCGGGCCGGGTCCGGGGTTCGGTCCGGGGCTCGGGCTGAGATTCGGTCCGGGGCTCGTCCTCGGACTCGGACTCCTCGCCCGGCGGCTCCGTCGGGGCCTCCGGCTTGCCGATCAGGTGGGCGGCCGCGAGCAGCGCGCCGACCACCATCACGCCGAGCACCACCCGGAAGTCCAGGGCGGCCACCAGGCCGGAGCCGACGCCGACGGCCAGCGCCTGCGGTGCGGTGAGCGAGAGGTTGACGGCCGCCTGGGCGCGCCCCATCAGCTGCGGCGGGGTGGACGCCTGGGCGGCGGTGGCCAGCCCGACCATGGCGGCCGGGATGCCCGCGCCCGCGATCACCAGGCCGGCCTCCACCACGTACAGCGACGGGGCGAGCAGCAGGACGGTCCCGAGGCCGAACACCGCAGACCCCGCCATGACCGTCCGGCGCGGCCCGAGCCGGCCGATCAGCAGACCGCCGACCACCGAGCCGCCCAGCGCGCCGACCGCCTCGGTGGTCTCCAGCACGCCGAGGAACTGCGGCGAGCGGTGCAGCCCGTGCTGGGTCAGCGCGAACAGCACCGGCTGGAGCAGGCTCAGTACGAAGCCGGAGACGGCGGTGGCCGCCACCAGCGACCGCAGCCCGACCGAGGCGCGCAGGTGGACGAAGCCGGCCAGCACCTCGCGGCGCCACCGCAGACCCGAGGGTTCCGGCTTGACCTCCTCCACCCGCAGGGTGAGGAAGCTCAGCGCCGCCAGCAGCAGCACGACGAGGTCGGCCACGGCCACCGCGTGCCCGCCGAACCAGCCGTAGAGCCCCGAGCCGACCAGCGGTGCCACCAGGGTGGTGCCGGCCCGGGCGCTCTGGGTCAGCCCGGCCGCCGCGCCGAAGTCCTGACGCTCCGTCAGGATACTGCGCAGCAGCGCGCTCTGCGCCGGAGCCAGGACGGCCCCGGCCAGACCGCAGACCGTGGCGGTGCAGTAGATGATCCAGACCGTGTCCCGGCCGTCGACCAGCAGCAGCGGCAGCAGTGACACCGCCACCGCCAGGTTGACCCCGACCAGCAGCGGCCTGCGGCGGACCCGGTCGGCGAGCAGGCCGCCGAGCGGCAGCAGCAGCAGTGGCGCGGAGAAGCAGAACAGCACCAGACCGGCGGCGGAGTTGCTGCCGGTCAGCACCTTGGCCCAGATGCCGAGGGCGATGGAGAGGGCGCTGTCACCGAGGACGGACAGGGTCTGCCCGACGAGGTAGCGCCGGAACTCCGGGCGGGCCAACAGCGGGTGCATGGCGGTTCCTTCGCTGCGCCGACGGCGGCGCTTCGGGGTGTGCGTGGGTGTGCGGTGGTGCGGTGGTGCGGTGGTGCGGTGGTGCGGTGTGCGGGAGGTGCGGGAGGTGCGGGACATGCCTCAGGTGCCGGCGGTTCCGCAGGTGCAGGGAGTGCCCGGGGTGCGCCCTGACGCACGCGGGGTGCTCAGGGCGCCGGGCGTCAGGGTGCGACGGGGTGGGCCGGGGCGAGCGGGGCGACGGCGGCGAAACCCTCGATCACCGCGTCGTTGGCGTCCTTCTCGCCGATGGCGACCCGGATGCCGAGGCCGGGGTAGTAGCGGACGGCCACGCCCAGGCGCTCCAGCTCCGCGCGCAGCGGCAGTTGGTCCCCGGGGGCGTCGACCCACAGGAAGTTGGCGACGCTGGGCGCCACCGTCCAGCCGAGCCGCAGCAGTTCGGCCTCGGTGCGCTCCCGCTCCGCGGCGATCTCGGCGATCCGGTGCGCCATCTCGTCCCCGGCGGCGACGGAGGCGAGCAGGCCCGCCTCCTGGAGCCGGTTCACCGCGTACGGCACCTGGTGGTCCCGCACCCGCTGGGCCACGGACTCCTCCGCCAGCGCGTAGCCGATCCGCAGCGCCGCGATGCCGTGCGACTTGGACAGCGTGCGCAGCACCACCAGGTTCGGCCACTCGGCGATCCGGGCCGGCACGTCCGGGGCCTGCCAGCCCTGGGCGAAGTCGACGTACGCCTCGTCGAGCAGGATCAGCGCGGTGGACGGCACCCGGCGGAAGAACTCCGTCAGCTCGGCCCAGGAGTAGACCGTGCCGGTCGGGTTGTGCGGGTTGCACAGCACGACGATCCGGGTGCGCCCGTCCATCCGCTCGGCCATCGTTGCCAGGTCGTGCCGGGCGTCGGGGCCGAGCGGGACCGGCCGGGCCTCGGCCCGGGCGATCTCGCAGAACAGCGGGTACGCGTCGAAGCAGGGGTCCGAGTGCACCACGTTGTCGCCGGGCTCGACGACCGTGTGGAAGAGGTCCAGTGCCACGCCCGCCGAGCCGTGGCCGACCACGACCTGGCCGGCCGGGACGCCCTGCCAGTCGGCGACGATCCCGGCGATCCGCTCCGGACGGAAGTCCGGGTAGCGGTGCACGTCGGCACTGGCCTCGGCCAGCGCGGCCCGCACCGACGGCAGCGGCGGGTACGGGTGCTCGTTCTGCGCCAGCAGGTATCTGGCGCCCGACGGGGCGGCCATCAGTCGGCCTGGAGGACGTAGAGCCAGGAGTGCGGGGTGGCCAGCGCCTCGACGCGGTCGATCCGCAGGCCGGCGTCGGTGAACAGCTCCTCGTAGGTGGCCTTGGTGTGCAGCGGCACGCCCATCATCGCGTGCGCCAGCTCGAAGCCGACCGAGAAGACCGGCTGGGCGCCCTCGGAGGTGCCCGGGTCGCGCAGCATGGTGTCGCCGAGGACGAAGGTGCGGGCCTTCGGGAAGGCCTCCCGCATCCGGGTGAAGATCGAGGAGCGGGTGGTCGGGTCGGCCAGCAGGTCGTGCAGCAGGAAGAAGCTCATCACGGTGTCGACCTCGGCCACCTCGGCGGCCTCGGCGTCGTTGTCGATCTGGGTGCCGAGCAGGCCCAGCACGTCCGCGCGGACGGCGGTGACCCGGTCCTGCATGCCGGCCTCGACGATGTCGCGGCGGGCGATGTCGGTGGCCGGGCGGCTGATGTCGATGCCCAGGCCCCGGGTGCCCTCGCGCTGCGAGACCACGCGGCGCACCCGGGCGGAGGTGCCGGAGCCCAGGTCGGCGATGGTGCGGAAGTCGATGCCGTTCAGCACGTCGGTCAGCTGGGCGGCGAACATCGACTGGTCGCACTGGGCGGAGCCGAGGGCGACCATCGCCTCGTCGCGGAAGACGTCCTCGTTGTAGCGGTGGGTGCCGGCGCTCAGGTGGCCGGCGCGGCCGAACACGTCGTGGTAGCCGCCGACGGCCCAGGTGAAGTAGCCGCGCGCGGCGGCGATCTCCAGGCCCGCCTCGGTGGGCAGGTAGGCGTCGCCGTCGGCCTTGAGGTAGCCGTAGTCGGCGGCGGCGCGCAGCACGGCCTCGGTGCGGGCGGTGTCGCCGGCCTGGGCGGTGGCCTCGGCGGCCGAGAGCGGCTCGCCGCGCCCGATCGACTCCAGAAGGCCGATCCGGTCCAGCGCGAAGATCACGTTGGCGGCGATGAAGCCGTTGTAGGCGTCGGTCGAGGTGATCGGCGACGGGGTGATGCCACGCCAGGTGTCGGGGATGGCCGCAGTGGTCATGGTGGTGTCCGTTTCTCCGTGGGCGGGCCGGGTGCGGTCCGCGTGGTGTGCGCAGGTCGGTTGCCTGCGGTCGGTAGGGGTGCTGAGTCGGTGGGGCGGACTGGTCAGGGAGTCAGGTGGGCGGCGAGCACCGGGCCGATGACGGCGAGCGCTTCGGAGCTCGTCATAGCGCCGTGGGTGCTCGGCACCTCGTGGACGTCGAGCCGACCGCCCAGGTGCGGGCGCCAGCTCTCCGGGTCGGGGGCGTCGGTGGGCCGGTCCTTGGCGGCGGTGAAGAACACCGCGTCGCCGTCGTAACCGGGCAGCGGGAGCGCGTGGGACAGCTCGGCGTTGGCCTGGAAGACCGAGACCACCCGGGCCACCCCGGCGCCGCTGAGGCCGGCGAGCGGGCCCTCGCCGCCCCGGACGAGCGCGGCGTAGCCGTCCTCGTCCGAGGGCCAGGCGGTGACCTCCCCGACCGGGTGGCCGAGCGAGTCGAGGATCAGTTCGAGCTGCGCCGGGTCGTCCCGCCACTGCTCGGGCCCCGGCTCGCCGGTGCCCGGGTAGGCGTCCAGCAGGGCCAGCAGCCGGACCTCCTCGCCCTGTTCGCGCAGCAGCGCGGCGATCGCGTGGGCGACGGCCCCGCCGAAGGACCAGCCGAGCAGGGCGTACGGGCCCTCGGGGCGGACGGCGCGGATCTGCGCGAGGTAGGTGCGGGCCAGTTCCTCGACGGTGGCCGGGTGCGCGCTCGGGTCGGCCAGGCCGGGGGCCTGGAGGCCGTAGATCGGCTGCTCGGCGTCGAGGTGGCGCAGCAGGCCGGTGTAGACCCAGCTGATGCCGGCGGCCGGGTGGACGCAGAACAGCGGCGGGCGCGAGCCGCGGGTGCGGATCGGCAGCAGGACGGGGAAGCTCTCGGCGGCCGGGCCCAGGGTGAGCCGCTCCGCCAGCCGGGCGACGGTCGGCGCCTCGAACACCGCGCGGACGCCGATCTCCTCGTCCTCGCCGACCAGTTCGCGCAGGCCCGCGACCAGCCGGCTGGCCAGCAGCGAGTGCCCGCCCAGCTCGAAGAAGTTGTCGTCGACGCCGACCTTCTCCAGCCCGAGCAGGTCGGCGAACAGGCCGCAGAGCAGTTCCTCCCGCGGCGTCGCGGGCGCCCGCCCGGAGCCGAGCCAGGTGCTGTCGGGGGCCGGGAGGGCCTTGCGGTCGACCTTGCCGTTGGCGGTCAGCGGCAGGGCGTCCAGGGCGACGACCGCCGAGGGCACCATGTAGTCGGGCAGGGACGCGCCGACGTGGGCCCGCAGCGCGGCCTGGTCGACGCTCTGCCCGGGGTGGGCGACGGCGTAGCCGACCAGCCGGCGGTCGCCCGGGCGGTCCTCCCGGACCAGCACGAACGCCTGGGCCAGCGAGGGGTGCCGGGCGAGCACGGCCTCGATCTCGCCGGGCTCGATCCGGAAGCCGCGGATCTTGACCTGGTGGTCGGTGCGGCCCAGGTACTCCAGGGTGCCGTCGGCCTGGCGGCGGACCAGGTCGCCCGAGCGGTACATCCGGCTGCCGGGGGCGCCGTACGGGTCGGCGACGAAGCGCTCGGCGCTCTGGCCCGGCCGGTTGAGGTAGCCGCGGGCCAGGCCCGCGCCGGCGATGTACAGCTCGCCCTCGACCCCGGCCGGGACGGGCTGCAGCGCCGCGTCCAGGACGTAGAGCCGGGTGTCCGGCACGGGCCGGCCCATCGGCGGGGCGATCCGGCCGCTGAGCGGGCTGCTCATGCTGGCGCAGACGGTGGACTCGGTCGGGCCGTAGGCGTTGACCATCCGCAGCCGGGCCGACCAGTGCTCGACCAGGTCGGGCGGGCAGGCCTCACCGGCGACCACCAGGGTGGCGCCCGGGGGCAGCGCGTCCGGGGCGAGCACGGCCAGCGCGGTCGGCGGCAGGGTCAGGTGGGTGACGCCCTGTTCGGCGATCAGCGCCGTCAGCGAGGGGCCCGGCAGCAGTTGGTCGGCGTCGCCGAGGACGGCCCGGGCGCCGGTGAGCAGGGCCATGCCCAGCTCCCAGACGGCCGCGTCGAAGGACGGCGAGGCGAACAGCAGCACCCGGCTGTCCGGGGTGACGGCCAGGTTCCGTCGCTGGCCCTCCACCATGGCGGCGAGGCCGCTGTGGGTGACCACCACGCCCTTGGGGCGGCCGGTGGAGCCCGAGGTGTAGATGACGTACGCCGCGGAGTGCGGGGTGATCGCGGTGCCGGTGAGGTCGTGCGACGGGTGGCCGGAGGCGTCCAGGTCCTCCAGCAGCAGCCGGGGGACGGTGCTGTCGCCGAGCACGCCGTCGGCCAGCGCCCTGCTGGTGAGGACCAGCGCGGGCGCGGCGTCGTCCAGCATGTAGGCGATCCGGTCGGCCGGGTAGCGCGGGTCCAGCGGCTGGAAGACAGCGCCGGCCTTGAGCACCGCGAGCTGGGCGACGATCAGTTCGACCGAGCGCTCCAGGGCGATCGCGACGAACCGCTCGGGGCCCGCGCCGTGCTCGGTCAGCAGCCGGGCGAGGCGGTTGGCGCGCTCGTTCAGCTCGCCGTAGGTGACCCGCTCGGCGCCGAAGGACAGCGCGACGGCCTCCGGTCGGGCGGCGGCCCGCGCCTCGAACAGCGCCGGGAAGGTGCCGAGCGGGATGTCCTCCCGGGTGTCGTTCCAGCCGGTGAGCAGCTGCTCGCGCTCCTCTGGCGCCAGCACCTCGACCCGGCCCACGGACTGGTCCGGGTCGGCCAGCACCGCGCGCAGGGCGCGCTCGAGGCGGGCGGCCGTCGCCTCGGCGGTGGCCCGGTCGAACAGGTCGACGGCGTACTCCAGCGTCAGGCCGAGACCGGCCGGCGTGCCGTCCGCGTCGAAGCTCTCGCTGAAGGCGAAGGTCAGGTCGAACTTGGCGAGGTCCGAGTCCAGTTGCTCGACCCGGCCGGGCAGGCCGCCGAGGCTGATCTCCCCGGCCTCGCCGCCGGAGGTGAGCATCACCTGGCAGAGCGGGTGGCGGGCGGTCGAGCGCACCGGGTTGAGCAGCTCGACCAGCCGCTCGAAGGGCACGTCCTGGTGCTCGAAGGCGTCCAGGGTGGCGACCCGGACGCGCTCCACCAGCTCGCGGAAGCTCGGGTCGCCGCTCAGGTCGGTGCGCAGCACCAGGGTGTTGACGAAGAAGCCGACCAGGTCCTCCAGCGCCTCGTCGGTGCGGCCGGCCACCACGGTGCCGATCGGCAGGTCGGTGCCCGCGCCGATCCGGCCCAGCGTGGTGGCCAGCGCGGCCTGCATCACCATGAACACGCTGGCCCGGCTCTGCTGCGCCAACTCGACCAGGGCGGCGTGGAGTCCGGCGTCCATCCGGAGCTCCACGGCGGCGCCGCGGCGGCTCGGGGTGGCGGGGCGGCGGCGGTCGAAGGGGAGCGTCAGCTCCTCCGGCAGGTCGGCCAGGGCCTGCTGCCAGTAGGCGAGTTGGGCGTTCAGCAGGTCGCTGGGCCGCTCGTCGGTGCCGAGCAGCTCGTGCTGCCAGAGGGTGTAGTCGGCGTACTGCACGGGCAGCGGCCGCCACTGCGGGGCGGTGCCGGCGAGGCGGGCCCGGTAGGCCTCGGCGAGGTCGCGCAGCAGCGGGACCACGGACCAGCCGTCGGTGGCGATGTGGTGCATCAGCACCAGCAGGACGTGCTCCTCGCCGGGCAGCGAGAACAGGGTGGTGCGCACCGGAAGGTCGCGGGCGAGGTCGAAGACCTCCGCGCCGGCCTCGGCGAGGGCCCGGTGGAGTTCCTCCTCGTCGGCCACCGCCGCGGTGCACAGCGGGAGTTCGGGGCGTTCCAGGATCAGCTGGTGCGGCTGTCCTTCGGTGGTCGGGTAGACGGTGCGCAGCACCTCGTGGCGGTCGAGCACGTCCGCCAGGGCCGCGTGGAGGGCGGCGGCGTCGACCGGGCCGGTCAGCCGGAGGGCGCACGGGGTGTTGTAGAGCGTGCTCGGGCCCTCGAACTGGTCGATGAACCACAGGCGTTGCTGCGCGGGGGAGAGGGGGACGCGCTCGGGCCGCGCGGCGGGCCCGAGGGCCGGACGGGCGGTGGGCTCCTCGGTGCCCGGGGTGGGCAGGGCGGCGGCCAGCGCGGCCACGCTGGGGGCGTCGAACAGCGCCCGGACGGGCAGTTCGGTGCCGAGCGCGGTGCGGATGCGGCTGACCAGCTTGGTGGCGAGCAGCGAGTGGCCGCCCAGGTCGAAGAAGCTGTCGTCGATCCCGATCCGGTCCAACCCGAGGACGTCGGTGAAGAGTTCGCACAGCGCGCGCTCGGTGTCGGTGCGCGGGGCGCGGCCCTCGGCGGCCCCGGTGTAGTCGGGGGCGGGCAGGGCGCGCCGGTCGACCTTGCCGTTGGCGGTCACCGGGAGGGCGTCGAGGACGACCACGGCGGCCGGGAGCATGTAGCTGGGCAGGCTGTCGGCGACGGCGGCGCGCAGCTCGGCGGGGGTGGCCCCGCCGGTGGCGTAGACCACCAGGCGCTTGTCGCCGGGCCGGTCCTCGCGGACCACGGCGAAGGCCTGGCCGACGGTCGGGAGGGCGGTGAACGCGCCCTCGACCTCGCCGAGTTCGATCCGGAAGCCGCGGATCTTCACCTGGTCGTCGGCCCGGCCGAGGAACTCCAGCACGCCGTCGGCGGTCCAGCGGACCAGGTCGCCGGTGCGGTACATCCGGCTGCCCAGCTCGCCGAACGGGCAGGCCACGAAGCGCTCGGAGGTCAGCGCGGGGCGGCCGACGTAGCCGCGGGCCAGGCCCTCGCCGGCGATGTACAGCTCCCCGGCCACGCCGGCCGGCACCGGCCGCAGCGCGGTGTCCAGCACGTACGGCCGGGTGTTGTTCAGCGGGCTGCCGATCGGCACCACGGCGGGGACGGGCTCGCCCGGGCGCATGGTGAAGACGGTCTTGATGGCGGTGGTCTCGGTGGGCGCGTACACCGCGAGCACGTCGGTGTCCGGGCAGGCCCGGTGGATCCGGCGGACGGACTCCGGCGGGACGACGTCGCCGCCGGTCCACACCTGGCGCACGTCGCGGAAGGCGGCCGGGTTCTCGTCGGCCATCAGCCGCAGCAGGCCGGACGGGGCCTGGACCAGGGTCACCCGATGGGTGGTGACGGTCTCGGCGAGGCGGCGGATGTCCAGCTCGCCGGGCTCGGCGAGGACGATCGCCCCGCCGGTGACCAGCGGCGCCCAGATCTCGGTGGTGGAGGCGTCGAAGGCGGTGGGCGAGTGCAGCAGCACCCGCTCGTGGTGGCCGGCCCGGAAGTGCGGGTTGCCGAGCAGGTCGACCACGTTGCGGTGGGTGACGGCGACGCCCTTGGGCACCCCGGTCGAGCCGGAGGTGTACATCACGTAGACCGGCTGGCCGGGCAGCACCGGCACGGCCGGGTTGTCCGCCGCGGGGGCCTCGTCGAGCAGCGTCCCGGTGACCTCGACGGTGGCGAAGCCGCCGGTGGCGAGCACCGGGTGGCCCCGGTGGGCCGGGTCGACGAGCAGCAGGCCGGAGCGGGTGTCGGCGAGGATGTGCTGGAGCCGGTCCAGCGGGTAGCGGTCGTCCAGCGGGACGTACGTGCCGCCCGCCTTGGCGATCGCGAGGACGGCGGTGAGCAGCCCGGCGGAGCGCTCCATCAGTACCGCGACCGGCTGTTCGGTGCTCAGCCCGCGCTCCAGCAGCAGGGCGGCGAGCCGGTTGGCGCGGTCGTTCAGCTCGGCGTAGTCGAGCCGCTCGGTGTCGGAGACCAGGGCGAGGGCCTCGGGGGTGGCGGCGGCCTGGGCCTCGAACAGCCGGGGCAGGCTCTGCTCGGCGACCGGCGCGGCCGGCCCGTTCCAGCCGGTGAGGAGCCGCTCACGCTCGGCCGGGTCGAGGATCTCGACGGTGCCGATCGGCGCCTCGGGGGCGGCGACGGCGGCGCGCAGCACGCGTACCAGCCGCTCGGCGAGGGAGACGGCGGTGGCGTGGTCGAAGAGGTCGGCGGCGTAGTCGACGGCGGCGCGCACGCCCAGGCAGGTGCCGTCGGGCGCGAGTCGCTCGACGAAGTTGAAGTTGAGGTCGAACTGGGCCTGCGCCTCGCCGACCTCGACCGGGGTGCCCACGGCGGCGCCGAAGGCGAGGTCGCCGGCCTGTTCCGCGTTCAGCGTGACGACGGTCTGGAAGAGCGGGTGGCGGGCGGGGGTGCGGGTCGGGTTGAGGTGCTCGACCAGGCGCTCGAAGGGGATGTCCTGGTGGTCGTAGGCGTCCAGGTTCGCCCGGCGGACCCGGTCGAGCAGCTCGTGGAAGCTGGGGTCGCCGGAGGTGTCGGTGCGCAGCAGCAGGGTGTTGACGAAGAAGCCGACCAGGTCGTCGAGGGCCTCGTCGGTGCGGCCGGCGACGGGGGTGCCGAGCGGGAGGTCGGTGCCGGCGCCGAGGCGGGTGTAGAGGGCGGCCACCGCGGCCTGCAGCGCCATGAACAGGCTGGCGTGCCGGTCGGAGGCCAACTCGGTGAGGGCGGTGTGCAGTTCGGCGTCCAGCTCGAAGTCGGCGGCGCCGCCGCGGCGGCTCGGCAGGGCCGGGCGCGGCCGGTCGTAGGGGAGTGCCAGCTCCTCCGGCAGGCCGGACAACTCCTGCTGCCAGTGGGCGAGTTGCAGGGATACGACGCTCTCCGGGTCGTCCTCCTCGCCGAGCAGCTCGCGCTGCCAGAGGGTGTAGTCGGCGTACTGCACCGGCAGCGGCTCCCACTGCGGCTCGGTGCCGGCGAGGCGGGCCCGGTAGGCCTCGGCGAGGTCGCGGAAGAGCGGGGCCACCGACCAGCCGTCGCTGGCGATGTGGTGGGTGAGCAGCAGCAGGACGTGCTCGTCCGGCGCGGGCAGGGTGTACAGCCAGGCCCGGACCGGGAGGTCCGCGGCGAGGTCGAAGACCTGCCCGGCGGCCTCGCGCATCAGCTCGTGCAACTCGGCCTCGCCGGCCGCCGGCACCCGGTGCAGCGGCGGGCGCCCCTCGGTGAGGATGTGCTGGTGGGGCTGGCCGTCGGTGGTGGGGAAGACGGTGCGCAGCACCTCGTGCCGCTCCACCACGTCCCCGAGCGCGCCCTCGAGGGCGGCGGCGTCGAGCTCACCGGTCAGCCGGAGGGCGAACGGAGTGTTGTAGAGGGCGCTCGGGCCCTCGAACTGTTCGATGAACCAGAGCCGCTGCTGGGCGAACGACAACGGGATCAAGGTCTGCCTCCGACTGGCGACGTACGGCTGCTGTGGCTGGTGGGGCCGCTCTGCCCGGTGGGGCGGGGCGGTCGTGGGGCGGGGCGGGCCGCCGCCGGTGGGCGGCCCGCGTCCCGCCGCCGGTCAGGCCTGCGGGCGGCGCATCGGCCGCAGGGCCGGGCGGGCCTTCTTCGGTGCGGGCGCCTGCTCGCCGCCGGGCAGGACGGCGGCGAGGGCGGCGACCGTGGGCGCGTCGAACAGCGTGCGGATCGGCAGCTCCGCGCCGAGCGTGGCGCGGATGCGGCTGACCAGCCGGGTGGCGAGCAGGGAGTGGCCGCCGAGGTCGAAGAAGCGGTCGTCGATGCTGACCGTCGGCACGCCCAGCACCTCGGCGAACAGGGCGCAGAGCTCCCGCTCGCGCTCGGTGCGCGGGGCGCGGCCCTCGGCCGCCCCGGCGTACTCGGGCGCGGGCAGGGCCCGGCGGTCGACCTTGCCGTTGGCGGTGACCGGCAGGCTGTCCAGGACGACCACGGCGGCCGGGAGCATGTAGCCGGCGAGGCGGTCCGCGACGAAGGCGCGCAGCTCGCCGTCGGTGGCCTTGCCGGTGGCGTACACCACCAGGCGCTTGTCGCCCGGCTGGTCCTCGCGGACCACCGCGAGCGCCTGGCCGACGCTCTCGTGGGCGGTGAACGCGGCCTCGACCTCGCCGAGTTCGATCCGGAAGCCGCGGATCTTCACCTGGTCGTCGGCGCGGCCGAGGAACTCCAGGACGCCTCCCCCAGCCTCCGGCCGGGGGGACCCCCATGCCGTCCAGCGGGCGAGGTCACCGGTGCGGTACATCCGGCCGCCCGCCTCGTCGAACGGGCAGGCCACGAAGCGTTCGGCGCTGAGCGCCGGGCGGCCGACGTAGCCGCGGGCCAGGCCGGCCCCGGCGATGTACAGCTCGCCCGCCACCCCGGCCGGCACCGGGCGCAGCCCGGCG
The DNA here is from genome assembly GCF_043201735.1 of Kitasatospora sp. NPDC048286. Classification (NCBI taxonomy): domain Bacteria; kingdom Bacillati; phylum Actinomycetota; class Actinomycetes; order Kitasatosporales; family Streptomycetaceae; genus Kitasatospora; species Kitasatospora sp. NPDC048286. The sequence continues at coordinate 432,979 of NZ_JBICZE010000004.1, read as the reverse complement.
TCCAGCACGTACAGCCGGGTGTTGGCCAGCGGGCGCCCGATCGGCACCGTGCTCGGTACCGCCGTGGCGTCCGGCATCGGGTACTGGGTGGCGCACAGGGTGGTCTCGGTCGGTCCGTAGAGCGCCCGCACCGCGATGCCGGGGACGGCCTCCAGCACCCGGCGCACGGCCGGGGCGGACACGACGTCGCCACCGGTCAGCACCTCGCGCACACCGGCGAAGATGGCCGGGTCCTCCTCCGCGATGACCCGGAACAGGCCGGCGGTGACGTGCACGTGGGTGAGCGCGTGGACCCGGACCAGGTCGCGGATGGCGGCCGCGTCCAGGTCGCCCTGCGGCGCGACGACCACCCGGCCGCCGGACAGCAGCGGCACCCAGATCTCGTAGGTCGAGGCGTCGAAGGCGTGCGGCGCGTGGAACAGCACCCGCAGGCCCTCGTCGTGCCGCCAGCACGGGTCGGTGGCGAGCTGCACCACGTCCCGGTGGGTGATCGCGATGCCCTTGGGCTCCCCGGTGGAGCCGGAGGTGAACATCACGTACGCGAGCTGCTCCGGGTGGGGCGCGGCCCGGTGGGCGAGCCGCTCGCGCGGACCGTCGAACCAGCCCTCGGTGAGCGGCAGGACGGGGCAGGGGGCGTCGGCGGCCAGCGGGTGGTCCCGGTGCGCCGGGTCGACCAGGACGAGCGCCGCGGCCGTCTCGGCGGTGATCCGCCGCAGCCGCTGGGCCGGGTGCCGGTCGTCCAGCGGGACGTACACGCCGCCCGCCTTGGCCACCGCGAGGATCGCCGTCAGCAGGTCGGCGGAGCGGTCCATCAGCAGCACCACCGGCGTCTCGGCGCCGACCCCGGCGGCGGCCAGGTGGGCCGCCAGGTGCTCGGCGCGGGAGTCCAGTTCGGCGTAGCTGAGGGTGGCGTCCGCGGTGACCACGGCCGGCGCGTCGGGGGTGGCGGCGGCCTGGGCCTCGAACAGCTCCGGCAGGGTCGCGTCCGGGACGGGCGCCGCGGTGGCGTTCCAGCCGGTGAGCAGCCGCTCGCGCTCGGCCGGGTCGAGGATCTCGATGCCGCCGATCGGCGCGTCCGGGGTGGCCGCGGCGGCGCGCAGCACCCGCAGCAGCCGCTCGCCGAGGGCGGCGACGGTGGCGTGGTCGAAGAGGTCGACGGCGTACTCGACCGCCACCGTCAGGCCCGCCCGGGGGCCCTGCTCGGTGAAGCGGAAGGACAGGTCGAACTTGGCCACGTCCAGCTCGAAGGGGTGCTCCGCGCAGCCCAGGTCGCCGAAGGCGGCCGGCACCGAGACCCGGCTCTCCAGGGCCACCAGGGTCTGGAAGAGCGGGTGGCGGGCGGGGGTGCGGGTCGGGTTGAGGTGCTCGACCAGGCGCTCGAAGGGGATGTCCTGGTGGTCGTAGGCGTCCAGGTCGGTGCGGCGGACCCGGTCCAGCAGCTCCCGGAAGCTCGGGTCGCCGGAGGTGTCGGTGCGCAGCAGCAGGGTGTTGACGAAGAAGCCGACCAGGTCGTCGAGCGCTTCGTCGGTGCGGCCGGCCACCGGGGTGCCGAGCGGCAGGTCGGTGCCGGCGCCGAGGCGGGTGTAGAGGGCGGCCACCGCGGCCTGCAGCGCCATGAACAGGCTGGCGTTCTGCGCCGCCGCCAACTCGCCGAGCTTTCCGTGCAGTTCGGCGTCGACGGCGACCTCGACCAGGCCGCCCCGGTGCCCCGGCACGGCCGGGCGCGGCCGGTCGTAGGGCAGCGCCAGCTCCTCCGGTGCGTCGGCCAGGGCCTGCTGCCAGTAGGCGAGTTGGTCGTTCAGCAGGGCGCTGGGCCGCTCGTCGGTGCCGAGCAGTTCGCGCTGCCAGAGGGTGTAGTCGGCGTACTGCACGGGCAGCGGCCGCCACTGCGGCTCGGTGCCGGCGCAGCGGGCCCGGTAGGCCTCGGCGAGGTCGCGGAAGAGCGGCTCGACCGACCAGCCGTCGCTGGCGATGTGGTGCATCAGCACCAGCAGGACGTGCTCGTCGTGCGGCAGCGACAGCAGGGTGGCGCGCACCGGCAGGTCGCGGGCGAGGTCGAAGACCTCCTCGCCGGCGGTGACCAGCGCGGTCCGCAGCTCGGCCTCGTCGGCGACCTGCACCCGGTGCAGGGCCAAGTCGTCCGCACCGGTGACCAGTTGGTGCGGCTGTCCGTCGACGGTCGGGAAGACGGTGCGCATCACCTCGTGCCGCTCCACCACGTCCCGGACGGCCCGCTCCAGGGCGGCGGCGTCGACGGCGCCGGTGAGCCGGACCGCGACCGGGGTGTTGTAGAGCGCGCTCTGGCCCTCGAACTGCTCGATGAACCACAGGCGTTGCTGGGCGGAGGAGAGCGGCACGCGCTCCGGCCGCCCGGTCGGCCGCAGGGCCGGGCGGGCCGCGGCGGAGTCGGGCAGCGCGGCGGCCAGCAGGGCCACCGTCGGGTTGTCGAAGAGCGCGCGGATCGGCAGCTCGGCGCCGAGCCCGGCGCGGACGCGGCTGACCAGCTTGGTGGCGAGCAGCGAGTGCCCGCCGCGCTCGAAGAAGTTGTCGTCGATGCTGATCCGGGCGAGCCCGAGGACCTCGGCGAACAGCTCGCACAGGGCCCGCTCGGTGGCGTTGCGCGGCTCGCGTCCGCCGTCGGCGCCGTTGTAGTCGGGTGCGGGCAGGGCCTTGCGGTCCACCTTGCCGTTGGGGTTCACCGGCAGCTCGTCGAGGACGACGATCGCGGCCGGCAGCATGTAGCCGGGCAGCCGGTCGGTGACGAAGTCGCGCAGCTCCTCGGCCCGCACCTCGCCGGTGACGTACGCGACCAGGCGCTTGTCGCCCGGCTGGTCCTGGCGGACCGCCACGCAGACCTGGCCGACCGCCGGGTGGGCGGTGAACGCCGCCTCGACCTCGCCGAGTTCGATCCGGAAGCCGCGCAGCTTGACCTGGTCGTCCGCTCGACCGACGAACTCCAAGTCACCCGAAGGGGTCCAGCGGACCACGTCGCCGGTGCGGTACATCCGGCCGCCGGGCTCTCCGAACGGGCAGGCCACGAAGCGCTCGGAGGTCAGGCCGGGGCGGCGGACGTAGCCGCGGGCCAGGCCGTTGCCGCCGATGTACAGCTCGCCGGCCACCCCGACCGGCACCGGGCGCAGCCCGGCGTCCAGCACGTACAGCCGGTTGTTGGGCAGCGGTCGGCCGATCGGCACGACGGCGGGCACCTCGGCGGCCGAGGTCATCGGGAAGTGCGTCGCGAAGGTGGTCGTCTCGGTGGGCCCGTAGACGTTGACCAGCCGCAGTCCGGGGCAGCTGTCCAGGACCCGCCGCATGGCGACCGGCGAGGCGATGTCCCCGCCCGTCCACACCTCGTGCAGCCCGGCGAAGGTCTCCGGGGCCTCGGCGGCCAGCACGTTGAACAGGCCGACGCTGATCCAGGCGGAGGTGGTCCGCTCGTGGCCGATCACCGCCGCCAGCTCGGCGATGCCGAGCCGGCCGGCCGGGGCGATCACCAGCTGGCCGCCGGAGAGCAGCGGGGTCCAGATCTCGTAGGTGGAGGCGTCGAAGGCGGAGGGCGCGTGCACCGGCAGCCGCTCGTGGCCGCCGCCGGTGAACTGCCCGCCGAGGGCGAGGTCCACCACGCCGCGGTGGGTGACGGCGATGCCCTTGGGTACGCCGGTCGAGCCCGAGGTGTGCATCACGTACACCAACTGGTCGGCGCGCTGCGGCAGTCCGAGGTTCTCCGGGTGCTCCTCGGCGTGCGGGTCGAGCACCGTCAGGCCGGCCAGCGCGGGGTGCTCGCGGTGCGCGTCGTCGGCCAGCACCAGCTCGGCCCCGGCGTCCGCGAGGACGGTCCGCAGCCGGTCCGCCGGCTGGGCGTCGTCCAGCGGCACGTAGAGGCCGCCGGCCTTGAGTACCGCCAGGATCGCCACCACCTGGGCGGCCGAGCGGTCGATCATCAGCGCGACCGGCGTCTCCCGGACGACCCCGGCCTCGACCAGCCGCAGCGCCAGGCCGTTGGCCCGGGCGTTGAGCTGGGCGTAGGTCAGCTCGGCGTCGTCGGCGGTGAGCGCGATCGCGTCCGGGGCGGCGGCGGCCCGCGCCTCGAACAGCTCGGGAAGTGAGCCCTCCGGCAGCGGGGTGCCGGTGCCGCTCCACTCGGTGACCAGCTCGGCGCGCTCGGCTGCCGTCAACACCTCGACGGTGCCGACGAGTTCGGCCGGGTCGGCGACGATCCGGTCGAGCAGGGCGAGGAAGCGGTCCAGCAGGGCGCGGGCCTCGTCGGCGGTGAAGGCGTCCGGCTGGTGGTCCAGGCGCAGCTGGAGACCGTCGCCGGGGGTGAGGGCCAGCACCAGCGGGTAGTGGGCGCTGTCGACGTCCTCGACGAGGGTGACGCCGGTCGCGCCACTCGGGTCGGCGCCGTCCAGGGCGGACGGGTCCGGGTAGTTGCCGTACACCGTGACGGTGTCGAACAGGCTTCCCATTCCGGCGAGTTGCTGGATCTCGGTGAGACTGAGGTGCTGGTGGTCCAGCAGCGCGGACTGCTCGTGCTGCAGGCGCAGCAGCAGCTGGCCCCAGCTCTCCGCCTGGTCCAGCCGCACCCGCACCGGCACGGTGTTGATGAGCAGGCCCATCATCCGCTCCACGCCCGGCAGGTCGTGCGGGCGGCCGGAGACGGTGGTGCCGAACAGCACGTCCTCGCGGCCGGTGAGCCGGGCCAGCAGCACGCCCCAGGCCGCCTGGACCAGGGTGTTGAGGGTGACGCCGTAGCGGCGGGCGGTACGGGCGAGGGCCTCGGTGCGCTCCGGGGTGAGCCCGGTGTGCAGGCGCAGCGGCAGCTGCGGGGTGGCGGCGGAGCGGCCGGGCGCGAGCAGGGTGGGCTCGTCGGCGCCGGCCAGCGCCTGGGCCCAGGCGGCGCGGGCGGCCACGCCGTCGCGCCGGGTGATCCAGCGCAGGTACTCGCGGTACGGGGCGGCCGGGGCCATCGGCTGCTCGAAGTACAGGCCCCACAGCTCCTCGGCGAACAGCGGGGTGGACCAGCCGTCCAGCAGGATGTGGTGCGCGGAGGCGATCAGCTGGTGCTGCCCCGGGGCGAGTCTGAGCAGGGTGTAGCGCAGCAGCGGCGGGCGGTCCAGGTCGAAGCGGCGGCCGTACTCGGCGGCGGCGATCCGGGCGGCCTCCGCCCGCGGGTCGGCGTGGTCGCTCAGGTCGAGGACGGTGAAGGGCAGTTCGACGCCGTCCGGGACGACCTGCACCGGCGGGCCGTCGTGCCGCTGGTGGAACGCGGCCCTGAGGTTCGGCTGGCGGACCAGCAGCGCCTCGGCGGCGGCGCGCAGCCGGTCGGCGTCCACCGGGCCGGTCAGGTCGAAGGTCACCACCGAGGTGTAGACGTCCGCGCCCTCGGCGTCGTACGCCGAGTGGAAGGCCATGCCCTGCTGGAGCGGCGAGGTGGGCCAGACGTCCACCAGGCGGGCCGGGGCGTGGTGGGCGGCGAGCGCGTCCACCTCGTCCTGGGTCAGCTCGACCAGCGGGAAGTCGGAGGGGGTGTGCCCGCCCGCGTCCGGCCGCTCGGCGTGCGCGGCGAGCGCGCCCAGCGCGGCGAACCAGGCCTCGGCGAAGGCGCGCACCCGCTCCTCGGAGAGCAGCCCGGAGGCGTACGACCACTGGGCGACCAGCAGCGGGCCCTGCGGGGTGTCCACGGTGGTGGCGTCCAGGCCGAGCACCCGGCCGAGCGCGAGGCCCGTCGCGGCGCCCTCGGACATCGCCTCGGTGCCGGCCAGCACGTCCTCGGCGGTGACGCCCTCGGGCGCGAAGCGGCCCAGGTAGTTGAACTCGATCTGCGGGTCGGCGCGGTCGGCGAGGACGGCGGCGGTCTCCGGGTTGAGGTGGCGCAGCAGGCCGAAGCCGATGCCGTTGTCCGGGACGGCCCGCAGCTGCTCCTTCACCCGGCCGAGGGCCCGGCCGAGCGCGGGGCCGGCCGCGGTGACCTCGGACCAGTCCAGTGCCCCGGGGGCGAGCCGGACGGGGTAGACGGAGGTGAACCAGCCGGCGGTGCGGTGGAGGTCGACGCCCTCCACGATCTCCTCGCGGCCGTGGCCCTCCACGGTGACCAGCACCGCGCCGTCGGGCCCGGTGGTCTCCCGGCCGCGCCAGTGGCCGAGGGCCAGCGCCAGCGCCGTCAGCAGCACGTCGTTGACCTGGGCGTGGTAGGCGGCGGTGACCTTGGTGAGCAGCGCCTGGGTGGTCTCGGCGGGCAGCACCAGCCGCAGCAGGCCCTCGGTGGCGTAGGTGTCCCGCGAAGGGTCCAGCGGGCGGTCGCCGAGCAGTGGGTCCGGGGTGGCCAACGCGGACTGCCAGAGCGGGAGTTCGGCGGCGCGGCGGTCGGTGTTGGCCTCGGCGGTGAGCCGCTGGGCCCAGCGGCGGAAGGAGGTGGGCACCGGCGCGAGCTCGACGGCCCGGCCCTCGCGGAGCGCGTCGAGCGCGCCCAGCAGGTCCTCCTCGACGATGCGCCAGGTGACGCCGTCCACCACCAGGTGGTGGATCACCAGCAGCAGCTGCGAGGGCAGCTCCGGGCCGGCGTCGAAGCGCACGGCCCGCACCATCCGGCCGTCCTCGGGCGACAGCCGCTCGCGGGCGGCCTCGGTCGCGGCGCGCAGCGCCCCGGCGGTGGCCGGGCCCTCGACCAGGCTCAGTACGTCGGCCGCGGCGACGGCGCCGGGCTCCGGCACGTGCAGCGTCCAGGGGCGCTCGGCGAGCGGGGAGGTGCGGGCGCGGAACAGGTCGTGGTGGTCGAGCAGGGCCTGGACGGCGGCGGCCAGGTGCTCCCGGGTGGTGCCGGCGGGCAGGGTGAGCAGGGTCGACTGGTAGAAGCTCTCGACCGCGCCGTGCTGCGCGGCCAGCCAGTGCACGATGGGCGTCGGCGGCACCTCGCCGAGGCCGGCCCCGGCGGGCTCGACGACGACCGGGCCCTCCAGCGGACGGGCGATCAGCGCCAGCGCCTCGACCGTCGGGGCGAGGAACACCTCGCGCGGGGTGAGCTGGAGGCCCGCGTGCCGGGCCCGGGAGACCAGCTGGATGGCGACGATGGAGTCCCCGCCGAGCTCGAAGAAGGACTCCGTGACGCCCACCCGCGGCAGGCCCAGCACCTCGCCGAACAGCCGGACCAGGGTGTGCTCCAGCTCCCCGACGGGGGCGCGGCCGTCCTCCTCGCCGGCGCCGAACACCGGCGCGGGCAGGGCGCGCTTGTCCACCTTGCCGTTGGGCGTCAGCGGCAGCCGGTCGAGCACCACGACGGTGGGCACCATGTGGTCGGGCAGCCGCTCGGCGCAGTACGCCCGCAGCTCGGCCGGGTCGGCGGCGCCGACGGTGTAGCCGACCAGGCGGCGCTCGCCGGGGCGGTCCTCGCGGACCAGCACCACGGCCTGGCGCACCTCGGGGTGGGCGGAGAGGGTCTGCTCGATCTCGCCGAGCTCCACCCGGAAGCCGCGGATCTTCACCTGGTCGTCGGCCCGGCCGAGGAAGTCCAGCTGGCCGTCCGGGCGGTAGCTGCCGAGGTCGCCGGTGCGGTACATCCGGCTCCCGGGCTCGCCGTACGGGTCGGCCACGAAGCGCTCGGCGGTCAGGCCGGGGCGGTTGAGGTAGCCGCGGGCCAGGTGCGGGCCGGCCAGGTACAGCTCGCCCACGGTGCCCGGCTCGACCGGGCGCAGCCGCTCGTCCAGCACATGGACGCGCACGTCCTGGCAGGGCCGGCCGATCGGCGGCTGCTCCTCGCCGGTGAGCGGCTCGCTCATGGAGACGATGACGGTGGCCTCGGTCGGCCCGTAGCTGTTGAGCATCAGCCGGCCGCGGCCGCAGCGGGCGGCCAGCTCGCGGGAGACGGCCTCGCCGCCGCCGATCAGGGTGCGCAGCGAGGGCATCGGCAGGTCGGGCAGGGTGGAGATCATCGCGGTGGCGATGTCGGCGTGGGTGACGCCGAACCGGTCGATCAGGGCGGCCAGCGGCTCGCCGACCAACTGGCTCTGCTCGCGCGGCAGGACGAGCGCGGCGCCGGTGGTGAGAGCGACGGACAGGTCGGAGACGGAGACGTCGAAGCTGAGCGAGGAGGCCTGGAGCACCCGGCTGCCGGGGCCGACCCCGGTGGCGGCGACCTGGGTGCCGATCATGCTGGGCAGCCCGGTGTGGGTGACGGCCACGCCCTTGGGCACGCCGGTGGAGCCGGAGGTGTAGATGACGTACGCGGTGTTCAGCGCGCTCAGCGGCCGCACCCGCTCGGCGGCGGTGAACGGGGTGTCCGGCTGGGCGTCGAGTTCGGCCCGGTGCTCGGGGGAGTCGAGCGGCAGGAGCGGGGCGCCGGTCGCGGGCAGCTGCCCGGCGGCCTCGGCGGTGGTGAGCACCAGGGCGGCGCGGGAGTCGGTCAGCATGTGGCGCAGCCGCTCGGCCGGGTAGGCCGGGTCGGCGGGCAGCCAGGCGGCGCCGGTCTTGGCGACGGCGAGGATCGCGGCGACCGCCTCGGGGGACTTCGGCAGGGCCAGCGCGACGACGTCCTCGGTGCCCAGGCCGCGGGCGGCCAGCACCCGGGCCAGCCGGTTGGCGCGGGCGTCCAGCTCGGCGTACGTGAGGGTGGTGCCCTCGGCGTACAGCGCGGGGGCGTCGGGGGTGCGGGCGACCTGGGCGTCGACCAGCTCGGTGAGGGTCGGACGGGCGTCGGGACGGGCGCGGCACAGGACCTCGGCCGATTCCGGCCGCTGCTCGGATCTGTGCGTCTGCTGGACCCCGGACATGTGACTCTCTCCTTCGTGCGGCTGGCCCCCGCGGCGGCGGGAGCGGCGAGCTGGGTTGACCTCGGGGCGGTCAGTCCGGCGGTCGGCGGAGCGATGTTGCGGTCGTCTTGCGGTGCTGGGGGCGTGCTTCGGGTGACGGCCGTGCGGCGCGGTGCGGTGTTGTGGCGCGGTGCGGTGGTACGGCCATGCGGCGCGGTGTGGCCGTGCGGAGGGTGCCGGCGCGCCGGCGCTGTTCGATGCACGCGCGTAGATGTCGGACACGGGCCCGCGCCGACGGCGTGACGGGGCCGTACGGCGGTGGTGGGGTGCTGCGGTGGCTCGCGAGGATGAGACGGCTCGCGGTGGTGCCAAGGCTCGCGGCGGTGCGGTGCGGTGCGATCCGTCCGTGCCGCAGTGGTGCGGTGCGATCCGTGCCGCGGGTGGTGCCGGCGGCCGGGGGAGGGCCGGGGAGCGGCCGGGTGAGCGGCGGCTCGGGCGCGGTGCGACGCCGGGTGAGCGGCGGTCTGCTCCGCGGTCTTCTCCGCCGTGGTCTTCTCCGCGGTCGGCGCCGAGGCGGTGTGGCCGGGTGAGCGGCCGCTCGGCGGGGATCCCCGTACGGAAGCCGGGTGTTCAGCCCTCCGACGGTCGGTGGGCGGTGGCCGGGGTCAGTGCTCGGACAGCTGCGCGATCAGGCTCTTCGGCCGCAGGTCCTGCCAGTTCTGCTCGACGTAGTCGAGGCAGTCCTGCCGTCCGGCGGCACCGAACACCTGCTGCCAGCCGGCGGGCACCGGGCTGAAGGCCGGCCAGAGCGAGTGCTGGCCCTCGTCGTTGACCAGGACGAGGTAGCTGGCCTCGGGGTCCTCGAACGGGTTCGCCATCGTCGGTTCCTCTCTGATCAGGTCTGTTCGGAGCGGTGCGAAAAGGTGGGGATCGGGTGGTCGACGGAGCCGAGGCTCACGGACCCCAGCCGGAGTCCCCGCAGAGGGAGTCGTGGGCGGTGAGGGAAACCACGGACAGGCGCGGCCGGTCGTGGAGTCGGAGGCCCACCACGGCGGCCGGTCGAACGGTGCGCATCCCGGGCATCTTGTGGACGCGGACGGCAAGGCTTGGCATCGCGAATTCCTCTTCCTGAGGAGGGCGGTCTGCCCTCTTCGCTCTGAAACGCATCCTGCCGAAGGCCCAAACGTGCTTGGAAGCTCTCTTTGTGATCGTGAACACGCAATGCGGGAACCGGAAGCCCGGGCAGATCGTGTCAAAAACAGACAGACATGATCCAACCCCCGCCTGGCTCTGTCAGATCAGTGGTGGGAGCAGTGCGGAGACGGGCACCCCGGCGCGCCGCGGCGAGCCCCGGCGCAGCTCCTCCCGGACGGCGGGCCAGTCCTCGACCCCCGGCCGCCCCGCCCCGGCCGGCGACTCCAGGGCGAGCGTCGCCAGGTAGGCGCGCTTGAGCGCGGCCCGTTCGTCCTGCACCCGGCCCGCGGACTGCTCGATCCGGCGCAGCCGGGCGTGCAGCCGCTCCAGCGCGCCCCCGCCCGTCAGCAGCCGCCGCGCCTCCGGGCCGAAGCGGAAACCGGGCGCCAGCAGCGGCCAGCCCGAGCGCCACACCCGGAACACCTCGCGGTGGCTCGGCCCCCACTCCCGCTCGGCCTCGGCCAGCCGCTCCAGCGCGGCCGCCTCGGTCGCCGCCGTACAGGTCCCGCGCAGCGCCCGCGACAGCGCCGCCCAGTCCTCGCCGGGCGCGTGCCGCAGCGCCGCGTGCAGCAGGTGGGCCACCGAGCCGTGCACCACGGTGCTCGGCCACTGCTCGGCCGCCGCCTCGGCCAGCGCCGCACCGGTGCCGCCGACCAGCACCCAGACCTCGCGCACCCCGCGCTCGGCGAGCCCGGCCAGCACCTGCGGCCACTGCTCCCCGTCCGCGGCCGGCCACAGGCCCAGCACCTCGCGCCGGCCCTCGACGGAGACCCCGAGCGCCAGGTGCACCAGCGGCCCGCCCGAGCGGCCGCTGCGCACCGAGTCGACGAAGACCACCGGGTAGACCGGGTCGAGCCGCCGCCCGCGCCGCTCGGCGAGCTCGTCGAGCACCTGGTCGGTGATGGCCGAGACGGTCTCCCTGCTCAACTCCACCCCGTACACCTCGGCCAGGTGCGCCACCAGCTCGCCCGAACTGAGGCCGCGCGCGGTCAACGAGATCACCAGCCGGTCGAGCCCGGGCAGCCGCCGGGCCCGGGGGAGGACGGCCTTGGGGGTGAAGCTGCCCTCGCGGTCCCGGGGCACCCGCACCTCGACCGGGCCGATCTCGGTGAGCAGCCGTCTGGCCCGGGCGCCGTTGCGGCCGTTGGTGCCGGGACCGGAACCGGAGCCGGAGTCCGAGTCGGAGCCTGAGCCGCGCAGGTGCTCCTGGAGTTCGAGCTCCAGAGCACCCTCGATCAGCTGCTTGGCGAAGGCCTGGAGGATCCCGCCGTCGCCCAGCAGCCGGACCGCGCCGGAGCCGACCTGCGCGGCGGCGGCCTCCGCGAACTGTCGCACCAGGCGCTGGTCCACCAGGCCGGCGAGGGCGGCGGGCGGTGTCGCTGGGTCGGAATCAGCTCGCAACTGGGGGTGCCTTCCGTCTGTAGGCCGTTCCACGCGCCGACCGCCCGCTCCGGGCGCCCCGCCGGGGCGCCAGGTGCGAGGTGCCGGCAATCCCCCGGGTCACCGCTGCCGGGCGCGGCCGTGATCGTGACCGCCACCGTCGGCTCCCCCTCCTGCGTGCTCGCCCGACTACTGTCAGCCGATGATTTCCGCGCCCATTGGGCGTACACTCACGGCTGTCGGAGCCCGGGGGGCGGCGTCCGAACGGCAGTCACCTCCATCTTGCCGGTTCTGATGCCTGGCGGTAGCCGGTACGGGCATTCGTGAAACCGCAATGCCGAAGCCGGAAGGATGCCCAGATGTGCCCAACCCAGGACAACTGCGCGGAAAGGGGAACACCCCAGCTCTGCGACCGGGGCATCGAGTTCTACCGCACGGCGCTGGCCGAGGGGGAGGCGACCGGTGAAGCCCCCGAATGCCTGCTCGCCATGGGGCTGCTGCGCCCGCTGCCCGGCTCCGGTGACCGGCTGGCCCCCGTCCCGCCCGACATCGCCGTCACCGGGTTAGCGCGTCCGCTCGAACTCGCCGTACTGGCGCACCAGGAACGGCTCGCCGCGCTGCACACCTCCTTCCACACCGCCGAGCACGCCTACCGCGACGTCATGCGGCGGGCCAAACTGCCGATCCGGCTGCTGGCGGGCGAGGAGATCAACCCCGCACTGGAGAAGGCCGTCGCCGCCTGCTCCGAGGAACTGCTCACCGCCCAGCCGGGCGGCGGCCGCGGGCCCGAGCAGCTCGGCGACGCGCTCCCGCGCGACCTCGCCCTGGCCGGCCGGGGCGTGCGCCAGCGCACCCTCTACCAGCACACCGTGCGCTCGCACGGCCCGACGCTGGCCTACATCGAGCAGGTCACCGCCCAGGGCGCCCAGGTGCGGACCCTGAACGAGGTCTTCGACCGGGTGATCATCTGCGACCGCACCACCGCCTTCATCCCGGCCGGCGCCGACCGCGAGGCCGCGGCCATGCTCATCGAACTCCCGCCGCTCGTCGAGTACCTGCTCAAGATCTTCGAGCTGATGTGGGAGCGCGCCGAGCCCGTCACCTACCAGCACGGCCACCACCGCCCCCGGCTGCTGACCGCCCGCACCCGCCAGAACGTCCTGCGCCTGATGGTCAACGGCTACACCGACGAGGCCATCGCCTCCCGCCTCGGCATGAGCACCCGCACCGTCTCCAGCCACATCCAGAAGGCCAGCGAACTCCTCGGCAGCCGCAGCCGCGGCCACCTCGGCTACATCATCGCCCGCCAGGGCGTCCTCGACGAGCCCCTCGACGAACTCTGACGAGGGGAAAGCCGGCCCGGGGTCTGGAAACGCCGCCGCCGGCCCCGGTGGGGCCCGGCGGCGGCGCGGGTGCGGCCCGGGTCAGGCGAGGGTGGCGACGGCGGCCCTGACCTTGTCGGCGATGGCGGCCGGGAGGGGGACGTAGCCCTTCTCGCCGATGGCCTTCTGGGCGCCGTCGCCGACGGTGTAGGTGAGGAAGGACTTGAGGGCGGCGAGGGTGTCGGCCTTGTTGCCCTTGTCGCAGGCGATCTCGTAGGTGACGAGGACGATCGGGTAGGCGTTGTCGGCCTTGGTGCCGTAGTCGAGGGAGAGCGCGAGGTCGCCGTCGGTGCCGGCCACGGTGGAGGAGGCGATGGTGGCGGCCGCGTTGGCGGTGGTGGCCTCGACGGGTTTGGCGGCGCCGGTGGAGATCCTGGCGCTCTTCAGGTTGTTGACCTGGGCGTAGGACAGCTCCGCGTAGCCGATGGAGTTCTTGACCTGCTTGATCTGGGCGGAGACGCCGGCGCTGCCGTTGGCGGACTGGCCGTCCCTGCCCTTCCACGCCTTGTCCGGCGCCGCGCCCCAGGCCCCGCCGGAGGTCTTGGCGAAGTAGGAGGTCAGGTTGTAGGTGGTGCCGGAGTCGTCCGAGCGGTGGAAGGACTGGATCTCCGCGTCCGGCAGCTTGGTGCCCGGGTTGAGGGCGGCGATCGCCTGGTCGTTCCACTTGGTGATCTGCGAGTCGAAGATCTTCGCGGCGGTCGGGCCGTCCAGCACCAGGTTGTCGACGCCGTCCAGGTTGTAGACCAGTGAGACGAGGCCGCCGACCATCGGCAGGTCGATCGCCCGGCCGCCGGTGCAGACCGACTTGGAGGCGTCGACGTCGGCGGGCTTGAGCACGTAGTCGGTGCCCGCGAAGGCGACCTTGCCCTGGTTGAACTGCTGGACGCCCGCGCCGGATCCGCCGCCGCTGTAGTTGACGGTGGTGCCGGAACAGGCGGCGTTGTAGGCGGTCTTCCAGACGTCCATCGCGTTGCCCTGCGCGGTGGAGCCGGCGCCGAGGAGGTTGCCGCCCTTGGCTCCGCAGGCGATCGAGGCGGCGCTCGCTTCGGTGGGCCCGGGCTTCTCGTCCCCGCAGGCGGTGAGCGTCAGTGCGCCGGCCAGCGCCACCGCGCTCAGGGCGAGGGTGGTGGACCGGCGGTTGCGCTGGAGCATCAGTGGTTCCCTCTCGTCGAAACGGTTCTGGTTCACGGTGCTCGTGCAGGGTTCCGGCAGGCGGCTGTGCGGTCGGGCGGTGCGGTCGGGCGGTGCCGTCGGGCAGTGCGGTCGGGCGGTGCGGTCACACGGCCGGCGCCGGGGAACGAACGACGCTAGGCGGCCGAGGTGAACGTGGTTTCCGGCGGCCGGTGAATCCGGGGTTAACCGAGGGCGGTCGGCGGGGAACGCGACGGCCGGCGCCCGGGCGCCCACTCTTATGACAACGGCATTGACGTGTGCGGGCGCCGCCGGTTTCATGGCTCGCACTTCCCGCCCGCGTCACCCCCTCCGACCGGTGCGGGAGTTCCCCCACACGCGCACCCCACGACCAAGGCGGTGATCCGTTGGCATCGACGGTGAAGGACACGGGCGGCAGCCCGAGAGCGGACGCACGAGCCTCCCACGTCGCGATGCGACAGTCGCTCGGCCTGCTGGACGGAGCGGCGATCGCCGCCTCCAGCACGGCCGCCACCAGCAGCATCGGGATCGGCCTGGGCCTGATGGCCGGGGTGGTCGGCCTGCACCTGCCGGCGATCATGCTGCTGGCCTTCCTACCGGTGCTCGCCATCGCCGGCGGCTACGGGCGGCTGAACGCCGTCGATCCGGACGCGGGCAGCAGCTACCGCTGGGTCGGCCGCACCCTCAGCCCCTGGCTGGGCTTCCTGACCGGGTGGGTGAACACCGTGGGGACCGTGGTCTTCATGGCGTACACCACGACCGTCACCGGCTCCTCGGTCATCCAACTGCTCGACCAGGCCCACCTGCGCAGCGTCGCCGGGCTGCGGCTCGACGCCGACTCGACCGTCCAGTGCACCCTGCTCGGCCTGGTGGTGCTGGTGGCCGCCGCGCTGGTCGCGGTGCGCGGGCTGGACCTGGCGGCCCGGCTGCAGAAGGCACTGCTGGTCTTCGAGTACGCCGTGCTGCTCGGCTTCTGCGGCTACGGGCTGTTCGCCGGGGACCAGCCGTTCTCGCTCCAGTGGTACAACCCCTTCGACATCCCCTCCTTCGGCGCGGTCGCGCAGGGCATGGTGCTCGCGGTCTTCTGCTACTGGGGCTTCGAGTCGGTGTTCAGCGTCGGCGAGGAGGTGCGCGACCCGCGCGACGCCTCCCGGGGCGGCCTGATCGCCCTGGTGGTGATGCTGCTGCTCTTCCTGCTCGCCGGCACCGCGTTCCAACGGGTGCTGCCGTTGGACGAGTTGGCCGACAACGGTGCCCACGGGCTGACCTACTTCGGTACCAAGCTCGCCCAACAGCCGCTGGCCGCACTGCCGTTGATCGCGCTGATGTTCTCCGCGGTGGCCTCGCTGCAGTCCTCGGTGATCCCGACCGCCCGCGGGATGTACGCGATGGGACGCGACCGGGTGCTCGGCCCGGTCTGGACCCGGCTGCACCCCCGCCACGCCACCCCCGCCGTCGGCACCCTGCTGATCACCGGCATCGCCGTCCTGCTGGCACTCTGCTCGATCGCCATCCCGACCGTCAACGACCTCATCTCGGCCGCCGTCAACGCCATCGGCATCGTCGTCGCGCTCTACTACGCGCTGACCGCCGTCGCCGCCGCCGTCCGGTTCCGCGGCCTGCTGCGCACCGCCCCGCTGGAGGGGCTGCGCGCGGTGGTCGGACCGCTGCTGGGCGCGGCGGCGCTGCTCGCCGTCGGCGGCTACCTCGCCTGGACCTTCTACGACTCCACGGACCACTTCGAACTCGCCGCCGACAACGGGTGGTTCGAGCTGTCCGTGGTGATCCTGATGATCGTCAGCGGGCTGCCGGCGGCGGCCTGGGCCCGCTGGCGGCGGCGCTCGCCGTACTTCCTGGGGGAGACCTCCGGGTAGGGCCCGTACGGCGCATGATGCGTGAAGCACGAAGCACGACCAAGCACGACCACCCGAGAACGGAGCACCACCCATGACCGAGGCCGATCTGGTCTTCACCCACGGCCCCGTCCACACCGGCGACGCCGCCCGCACCCGGGCGAGCGCCCTGGCCGTGACCGGCGAACGGATCACCGCCGTCGGGCACGACGAGGTCCGGGAGCTGATCGGGCCGAGGACCGAGGTCGTCGACCTCACCGGCAAGCTGCTGCTGCCCGGCTTCCAGGACGCCCACATCCACGCGGTGGGCGGCGGCGCGGAGCTGGCGTCCTGCGACCTCACCGGCACCGTCGGCGTCGCCGACTACCTGGCGCGCGTCCGGTCGTACGCCGAGGCGAACCCGGAGCAGGAGTGGATCACCGGCAGCGGCTGGTCGATGGAGAGCTTCGAGGGCGGCCTGCCCACCCGGCAGCTGCTCGACTCCGTCGTCCCCGACCGCCCGGTCTACCTCACCAACCGCGACCACCACGGCGCCTGGGCCAACACCCGGGCGCTGGAACTCGCCGGCCTCACCGCCGACACCCCCGACCCGGCCGACGGCCGGATCGAGCGCGAGGCCGACGGCACCCCCGGCGGCACCCTCCAGGAGGGCGCCACCGCCCTGGTCGCCCGACTGATCCCGCCCTCGACCGCCGCCGACCGGCTGGACGGGCTGCTGCGCGCCCAGCGCCTGCTGCACTCGCTCGGCATCACCGGCTGGCAGGACGCCCTGCTCGGCGAGTTCAACGGCATGCCCGACCCCTCCGACGCCTACCTGGCCGCCGCCCGCTCCGGCGCGCTGACCGCCCGGGTGACCGGTGCGCTCTGGTGGCAGCGCGACCGGGGCGCCGAGCAGATCCCCGAACTCGTCCGGCGCCGCGCCGAGTTGAGCCACGGCCGGTTCCGGGCCGGCTCGGTGAAGATCATGCAGGACGGCATCGCGGAGAACTTCACCGCCGCGATGACCAGCCCCTACCTGGACGGCTGCGGCTGCGCCACCGCCAACACCGGCCTCAGCTTCGTCGACCCGGCGGCGCTGCGCGGGTACGTCACCGAACTGGACGCGCTCGACTTCCAGGTGCACTTCCACGCGCTCGGCGACCGCGCCGTGCGCGAGGCCCTGGACGCCGTCGAGGCCGCCCGCACCACCAACGGCCGGCGCGACACCCGCCACCACCTCGCCCACCTCCAGGTGGTCCACCCGGACGATCTCCCGCGCTTCGCCCGGCTCGGCGCCGTCGCCAACATCCAGCCGCTCTGGGCGGCCCACGAGCCGCAGATGGACGAGCTCACCATCCCCTTCCTCGGGCCGGAGCGGGCCGCCTGGCAGTACCCGTTCGGTGCCCTCCAGCGGGCCGGCGCCACCCTGGCGGCGGGCAGCGACTGGCCGGTGAGCAGCCCGGACCCGCTGGCGGGGCTGCACGTGGCGGTCAACCGGATGGAGCCGGAGGCCACCGACGGACGGGTCTTCCTGCCCGAACAGCGGCTCGACCTGTTCTCCGCGATCGCCGCCTACACGGCCGGCAGCGCCCACCTGAACGGCCACGACGACGCCGGGGTGCTGGCGGCCGGGAACCTGGCCGACCTCGTCGTGCTCGACCGCGACATCCTCACCGGGCCGCCGGAGGAGATCGCCCACGCCCGGGTGCTGCGGACGTACGTCGGCGGGGAGCTGGTGCACGCGGCGCAGTGAGCCGGCCCGGGGCCGCAACGGCCGTCGGTGGTGAGCCCGGGGGGCCCACCACCGACGGCCGGCCGCGTTCCGGCGCGCAGCGGCGCGTCCCCGTCCTCGTCCTCAGCCGCCCTCGTCCTCAGCCGCCCTCGTCCTCAGTCGCCCGCCGCCCGCAGCCGGGCCTCGGCGGCCTCCAGCAGGAGGTCCAGGGCGTACGGGTACCCGCTGCGGCGCATGTCGCTGGTGAGCAGGTGGGCGGTGGCCGCGATGTGCGGGTGGTCGGCGGCGTCGAGCCGGGCGTAGGAGCCCTGCCAGACATGGAGGTCGGCGTTCTGGGCGGCGGCCGGGAGGGCGAGCGTGGCGGCGTCCAGGGCGGCGAAGCCGAGGCTCTGGTCGACGAAGGCGTGGTAGATCCGGACGGCCTCGGGGTCGGGGAAGCCCGCCGTGCGCAGGACGCCGAGGATCGCCTCGACGGCGGCGATCTCGTGGGTGCGGCCGGTGGTGCGGTGGGCGGCGAGGATGGCGGCCTGCGGGTGGGCCTGGTAGCTGGCGTGGATGCGCAGGCCGATGGCGCGCAGGTCGGCGCGCCAGTCGCCGGTGGGCCGCCAGCCGAGCTGGGCGCGGCCGATCAGTTCGTCGGCGATGGCGAGCAGCAGGTCGTCGGTGCTGTGGAAGTAGCGGTAGACCGCGCTCGGGTCGGCGCCGAGGGCCGCGCCGAGCCGGCGCACCGTGAGCGCCTCGGCGCCGTGCCCGCCGATCAGCCGGATCGCCGTGTCGACGATCAGCTCGGCGGACAGCACCACGCCCTGCTTGGTGGGGCGGCGCCGGCGTCGCTGCGGTTCGGGCACTACGCGGTCGGTCATCCACCGAGGTTATGCCAACACCGTTGACATAGGCCAGAGGGCGGGTGGCGTGGGCCGGAGGGCGGGCACCTTCCGCCCCCGGCCGGCGGTCGGGCTCAGCCCTCGTCGTGGTCCGGGGCCCAGGCGGTGCCGTTGTGGAAGTAGTTCGGCGCGCCGTGCCTGCCCACGGTCCGGAACGGCTGCTGGTCGCCGAGGCCCACCCGCGTGGTGCCGCTGCGGCCGTCCTTGCCGGTCCACACCAGTTCGAGGAACCAGCTGACGTCCTGGGACCGGGTGGAGGCGTCCACGTCGATCACCTGCGGGTCGTTGGCCGAGATCCGGTACGGGAAGTCCTTCGCGGTGGCGGTCTTCCGTTCGCCCTCCTTGCCCGGGACGGGGACGGGGCGCGGCGTGGCCGCGTCGAGGTCCACCGCGAAGGCCGCCGGTTCGAGCCCGCCGCCGCAGCCGGACCCGGGCGTGTAGGCGTTCCACTTGGGTGCGGGCCGGGTGCTGACCACCTGCACGTACATGGCGTTCAGCACGACGGTGTCCGAGTCGGCGCCCAGGGCGGTCAGCTCGATGCGCAGGTGCCCGGCGGGCACCATGCGCTGGGAGGCCGCCCAGCTGTCGATCCGGCCGGAGGACGACGGGGGCGGGGTCACCTGGGCGGGGGAGCGGGCGGAGAGGAACCACTGGTTGCAGAGGCTGCCCCAGTTGTTGTTGAGGACACTGACGTGGAACGGCGGGGGGAGCTCCTCGGGGACCGCCGAGGCGGCCGCGGCCGCGGTGTCCGCGGCGGCGGGGTCCGAGGGGGCGGCCGGCGCCGGGGCGTCGGTGGGCGCGCTGCCGGCCGCCGCACCGGCGGCGACGGACGGTGCGACAGCAGAGGAGACGGCCGAGGGGGCGGAGGTGCGCGGGGTGCCGCCGGCTTCGCGCAGGACGAGGCCGGAGACCACGGCGGCCAGCACGGCCACGGCGGTCGCGCTCAGCAGCACCCGGGTGCGGGTGCGGCGGCGCGGCCCGGCGGGCGGGGCCGAGGGGGTCGCGCTCGTCACCTCCGCTTCCTCCTCCGGTAGGGCGGCTGACGGCCGGTCGGGCACGGCGGCCGGCCGGTGCTCCGGCTCCTGACCGGGCTTCGGACCGGGCGTCGGATCGGGTTCCTGGCCGGGCGTCGGATCGGGCCCGGGTTCCGGCTGGGCCTCCGGCCGCGGTGCGGGTGCCGGTCCGGTGCCGGCCGGGGCGCCCGCGGCGGAGGACTCCCGGCGGCGGGCCGCGTCGGCCAGGATCCAGCGGCGGTGCAACTCGACCAGTTCCTCGGCGCCGGCCCCGCAGACCCGGGCCAGCCGTTCCACCGGCGCGTACTCGGTCGGTACGGCGGCGCCGTTGCAGTAGCGGTGCAGGGTGGAGGTGCTGACGTGCAGCCGAGTGGCCAGGGCCCCGTAGCTGCGGCCCGAACGCTCCTTGAGTTCGCGCAGCATCGCCGCGAACTCCTCGGTCTCCACACTCATCTGCCGCCCTTCCCCCACCCCGGGTCGGTCCGGGATGCCGTCGATCCGCGGATCACCGTACCGGGAGCGGGGGGAGCGCAACGCAGCAGGTCAGCTCCGGCCGGCCGTCTCGGTGGAGGAGGCCGCGTCGGCGACGTCGTCCCGGTACAGGCCGACCTTGGGCTGCTTGCCGACCTTCGCGCCGGCGCCGAGCGGGAAGGTCCGGGTGTCGGAGTTGGGCATCTGGTCGTCGGCCAGGACGTTCAGCTGGTCCACGTCGGCCACGCCGCCGCTGCCGGGGTTGAGGTCCACCACCGCGTAGGTGCTCTTGCCGGGGGCCAGCGCGTGGGCCGGCGGGCCGCCCAGCCCGCCCGGAACCAGCGGAGTGAGGTCGTCGCCGTGGTTGGGGGCCTTCGAGCTCCCGAGGTTGACGAGCGGGTAGTAGCTCAGACCGCAGTAGGTGCCGCCCTGGTTGTGCACCTCGATCACCCGCTGGTCGGGCGACCCGGTCCTGGTGGTCACCTTGACCGTCAGCTTGTCGGCCTTGCAGGAGTGGGTGTAGGCGTAGGCCTCATCGCCACCGGCCGCGGCCGCGCCGCCCGTGGCGGGGACCACGGGGGTCTTGGGGCGGGCCGTGCCGGCTCCGGCGGGAGCCGCCGGGGCGGGAGCAGCGGCCGTCGGCTGGGCGGCGGGGGCCGCCGGAGCCGGGGCCCCGGGAGCGGGGGCGGCGGTGCCGCGCGCGGCGGCCGAGGCGGACTGGGCGGGCTTCGCGGGCTGCGCCGCGTCGCCGCCGTCGGGCCCACAGGCGGTCAGGGTGAGGGCGGCGCCCAGGGCGAGGGCGGCCGGGACGAACAGGGCACGGCGGGCGGACACGGCACGGCGAGCGGACATGGAGGTTCCCCCGTAACGGATCGCGGACGAAGCCGCGGATGAAGGAGTGGATGAAGGAGTGGACGGGGCGGCGGGCCATCGGCACCGGCCGCTGGGCAGAACTCTGGTCCGCCGTCCGCCCGGTCCGCCAGGCTTCCCGGCCAGGCCGGGACACTGGAACGGTTCCACCCCCTCCGACCTGCGGTTTCGTGCCCGCCTGGAACGGACTTCCGGAACGTTCCGCAGGCCCTTCGCGGGCCGGGGCGGGAACGGAACCACCGGGGACCGGGTGAACCGTGTGAACCGGGGGAACTGCTGTGTCATCAGATGTCATCAGCCGGAACTGATGGGAGACAGAGATGATTCTGGTCGTGTTCAGGTCGCGCTTCTCGGAGCAGGTCGACGGCGACTACCGGACGACGGACGACCACCTCGCCGAGAAGGCGCGGGCGGTCTACGGCGACGACCTCGTCCGGGTCAAGAGCTACGAGGCCGAGGACGGCGAACGCCTGACCCTGGTGTGGTGGCGCAACCCGGAGACGCTGGCGCAGTGGCGCGCCGACCTGGAGCACCGGAACGCCCAGCAGCAGGGGCGGGACAAGTGGTACTCGTTCTACGAGTTGAGCGTCACCGACGTGCTCCGGACCAGCTCGACCCTGGAGCCGGAGGCGTACCCGGCGCGCTGACCCCGGCGCGAACGCCCGGCGCGACCGCCCGGCGCACGCCCCGGGGCCGCCGTCGGATCTTCCCGGCCCCGGGCGCGCGGGCGCACCTCGGTACGATCCCTGTATGGGTGGTACGCGGGATGAGGCCTGGGACGCGGAGGCGGCGGAGCGGGCGGTGGCGGTGCTGAAGGCGGTGGCGGACCCGTCGCGCTACCGGCTGCTGTGGGCGTTGAGCGGCCGGGAGCTGCCGGTGAGCGAGCTGGCCGAGTTGCTGGGGGCGCACGTGGCGGCGACCTCGCAGCACCTGGCGAAGCTGCGGGCGGCCGGACTGGTGGTGGCCCGGCGGGAGGGCACGCGGATCTTCTACCGGGCCACCGAGGTGCGCGGGCTGCTCACCGAGGCCGCGCTGATCGCCCAGGACCTGCCCGACCGTCGCGACGGCGGCGACGACGGAGCCGCTCCGGCCGGTGCGACCGCCCCGCAGCCCTTCGCCCGCGCGGCCCGCGCGGTGCGCCGCCGCCCGGCGACCGGGTAACCGGCGGTCCGGTCCGGCGCCCCGGCGGCCCAGCCGGTCCGGCTCCCCAGCCGCCGGTCCGGCTCCCCGGTCGCCAACCGGCCCGGCTCCCCGGGGGCGCCGGCCCGGATCAGCCCGTGCCCGCCGGGATCTCGCCGTCGCGGATGGCCTGGGCGTGGCGGAACATCGCGTCGGTCTCGGTGGCCAGCACGCCGCCGAGGAGCAGCCGCGGGGAGTAGAAGGACCTGGAGGCGTCGGCGACGGCGGTCGCGGAGAGGTCGATCTGATCCAGACCGGTGCGGCGCAGCCCTTCGATCGAGGTCCCCCACACGACCCGCCGGATCCCGGCCCACGCGCAGGCGCTCATGCACATCGGGCAGGGCTCCGCGGTCGTGTACAGGGTCGTGGCGCCCCAGTCGGGGTCGTCCGCCCGCTGCGCGTGGTCCTCGATGGCGACCATCTCCCCGTGGTACGTCGGGTTCTCCGCGGCGGCGGCGACCCCGCGGGCCACCACCACCCCGGCCCGGACGATCACCGCTCCGAAGGGGTAGCGCTCCAGCTTGCGGCCCTCGACGATCGCCTGGGTCATGAAGTACTCGTGGCCGCGCCGCTGCTCCCGCTCCTGCGGCTGTGACCGGGGCCGCGGCTCCGGTCGCGCGACCGGAACGGCGTGCGCGGCGTACGGAACGGCCCCGGCCGCGGCGGCGGTTCCGAGGAAGGAGCGCCTGTCCAACATCCCTGTGTTCTCCGTCCGGTCGACGTGCCGGCACGACGGGTGCGCCGGCCCCGACGGCATTCTGCGCGGGCGGGGGCACGGGGCGCCGGGGTTCGCCGGTACTGCCGGCCGAGCGCCACCCGGCGCCGCTACTGCAGCCGGTACTCCTGCCGGTCGGCGTCGTACGCGAAGAGCCCCGCGTAGCGGCCCCAGTCGGTGGCGGTCTCCAGTTGCCGGTCGGTCTGCTCGACGGTGTAGTGGCGGCCGAGCAGGTCGCGCAGGAAGCCGGTGCGGACGGTGGCGCCGGGCCGGCCGCCGAGGCTGTTGGCGATCAGCTTGACCAGCGGGACCTCCAGGGCCGCGGCGGCGAACACCGCGCGGGAGTCCTGGGCGTCGGCCCCGGCGTAGGCGGCGCCGGTCTCGGTGAGCAGCAGGTCGTCGCCGTGGACCTCGGCGAGCCCGAGCAGGTCGAGGGCGTCGACCTGGGGGAGCAGGTCGTCGATGTCCAGGCCGAGTTCGTCGGCGAGCCCGGCCAGGTCGCAGCTCCCGCCGCGGTGGGCGACCGTCTCGGCGAGACCGGAGAGGCCGTCGACGCTCGCGGGGGGCAGCGGGGTGCTGGCGACGGTGCGCCGATCGGGGTCGGGGTCGTGGCCGGTGCGGCCGGCCGGTCGGGTGTCCATGGGCCGGCCGGTCATGATCCGGTACACCCGGTCCACCAGTTCGTCGAAGGCCGCCGATTCGCGGTCCCGCGGCCGCTCCAGGGCGACCTCGACGGTCTCCCTGATGGTTCCGTACGGGCGGGCGCCGAGGACCACGACGCGGTCGGCCATCAGCACCGCCTCCTCGATGTTGTGGGTGACCAGGACGACGGCCCGGGTGGGGAACTGGCCGGAGTCCCACAGCTCCATCAGCTCGCCGCGCAGGTTCTCGGCGGTGAGCACGTCGAGGGCGGAGAACGGCTCGTCCATCATCAGCACGTCCGGTTCGACGACCAGCGCCCGGGCGAATCCGACCCGCTGGCGCATCCCGCCGGAGAGCTCCTTGGGGTAGGCGGACGCGAAGCCGGTCAGGCCGATCAGGTCGATGGCCTGGGCGGCGGCCCGGGCACGCTCCCGGGGCGGCACCCCGCGGGCCTCCAGGCCGAGCTCGACGTTCTGCCGGACGGTCAGCCAGGGCAGCAGTGCGAAGGTCTGGAAGACCAGCGCGGTGCCGGGGTTGGCGCCGGTGAGCGGGGTGCCGCGGTAGCGGACGGTGCCGGAGCTGGGCGGGATCAGCCCGGCCAGGCAGCGCAGCAGGGTGGACTTGCCGGAGCCCGAGCGCCCGAGTACGGCGACGATCTCGCCGGCCCGCACGGTGAGGTCGATGCCGGAGAGCACCGGCAGGTCGCCGGCCGCCCCGGCGTAGGTCTTGGTCAGGCCGGCGGCCTCCAGCAGCACCTCCTGGTCCCCCTCGTCCCCTTCGGGAACCGGAGCGGGGCCAGGAGCGGGGCCAGGAGCGGGGACGGGAGCGGTGGCGGCGGTGGTGGCGCGGGGGCGGAACGGGAAGCGCATCGGCGGACTCCGGACTACAGCGAGTAGCGGCGCTCGGCCAGCCGGTACAGCCGGCGCCAGAGCAGACGGTTGAGGACGACGACGTACAGGCTCATCACCGCGACTCCGGCGAGCAGGCGCGGGTGGTCACCGTGCTCGGCGGCCCGGGCGATGTACGCGCCGAGGCCGGTCGCGGTCAGCGTGGTGGAGCCGAAGGTGACCACCTCGGCGACGATGGACGCGTTCCAGGCGCCGCCCGAGGCGGTGATGCCGCCGGTGACGTACGCCGGGAAGACCGCCGGGATGATCAGCCGCCGCCAGCGCTGCCAGCCGCGCACGCCGAGGTCGTCCATCGCCTCGCGCAGGTCCGTGGGCACGGCCATGGCACCGGCGATGGCGTTGAACAGGATGTACCACTGGGAGCCGAGGGCCATCAGCAGGATGCCGCCGAGGTCGATCGACACCCCGGTGCGCAGCAGCAGCCAGACCACCAGGGGGAAGAGGAAGTTGGCCGGGAAGCCGGCCAGCACCTGGACGACGGGCTGGGCGATCCTGGTCAGCCGGGGCGAGAAGCCGATCTTCACACCGATCGGCACCCAGACCACGGTGGCCACCGCGACCAGCACGAGCACCCGGGCGAGGGTGGCCAGGCCCAGCAGCAGCGGCTCGCCGAAGACGCCGAGGCCGGTGCGGTCGGCGAGGTAGCGGCCCAGGTCGAGGACGCCCCACAGCACGATGCCGCCCGCGACCAGGGCGAAGGCCACGTCCCCGGCCCGCCGTCGGCCGGGGCGGGCCGCCGGCGGGCGGGCGGCGGTGCCGAAGACCCGCCCGGCCCGGTTCAGCACCCGTCCGGCCGGGCGCAGCGCCCCGCCGAGCGCGGCGGGCAGCCGGGAGCGGCGCAGCAGGTCCAGTACGACCGAGCGCTGCACCTCGGTGGCCTCGGACTGCTCGTTCTTGAAGCGCTCGGCCCAGGCGGTGAGCGGCCGCCAGAACAGGAAGTTGACGCCGATCACCAGCACCACCATGGTGGCGATCGCCCAGCCGACCCGGCCGAGGTCCCCGGCGGCGATGGCCGCGCCCGCGTACGAGCCGACCCCGGGCAGCGCGTACCGCCGGCCGTCCACGGTGATCGCCTCGGAGGCGACCAGGAAGAACCAGCCGCCACCGAAGCCGAGCATGCCGTTCCAGACCAGGCCGATCATCCCCGAGGGCAGCTCGACCTTCCAGAACCGCGTCCACCGGCTGAACCCGAACGAGCGGGACAGCTCGTCGAGTTCGCGCGGCATCGAGACCAGCGCCTGGTAGAAGGCGAAGGTCATGTTCCAGGCCTGGGAGGTGAAGATGGCGAACACGGCGGCGCACTCGAGGCCGAGCACCGAGCCGGGGAAGAGCGCGAGGAAGCCGGCGACCGCGACGCTCAGGAAGGCGAGCACCGGCACCGACTGGAGGATGTCCAGCGCCGGGATCAGCACCCGCTCCAGCCGGCGGCTGCGGGCGGCGGCGTAGGCGTAGCAGAAGGTGAAGACGACCGAGACGGCGAGCGCGGCGAACATCCGCAGCAGCGAGCGCACCGCGTCGTACGGCAGCCGGGCCGGGTCGGTGTCGACGGCCGCGTCCCGGACGGCGGAGAACCGGACGGAGCCGCCCTGGCCGAGTCGCAGCACCAGGTAGAGCAGCACCAGGACGGCGGCCGCGACGACCAGGTCCACCCACACCCGCCCGCCGAGGAGGCTCGCCGTCCGGACGGGCAACAGGCCCGCGGACCGGCCGCCGGGCAGCGGCCTCAGGGAGCGGCCGCCCGGCATTGGGCTCCGGGAGCGGCCCGGGGCGGGCTTCAGCAGGGTCATGGCGGTACCTCCGGCGCAAACCCGGGCAGTCTGCTCCCTCGGTACGTCCGTATGCAAACCCGTCCCGCATGCCGTACCGCATGACGTACCGCCCGGGGCCCGTCCGGCTAGGGCCTGTCCGACGACTGCCGCCGCCCGCTGCCGGCCAGCAGCAGGGCGAGCAGCAGCCCGGCGACCGAGGCGCCGACGAGCGCGCCGGACAGGAACAGCCGCAGCGGGTGGGGCGCGAGGCCGACGGCGAGGCCCTCGGTGGTGATCAGCAACAGGACGCCGCACAGCGCGGTGCCTCTGCCGGTCCGGGGGAACAGGACGGTTCGGGTCATCGCGGGGCCCTCCTTCGATGGGTGTCGTGTCCCTCTGCGGGGCGGCCGGGCGGTCAGGCCGTCCGGGCCAGCCGGGGGTCGTACTTGTAGCCGATCTGCCGGACGGTGGCGATCGCCTCCCGGTGCCCGGGGCCGAGCTTGCGCCGGATCCGGGCGATGTGGGTGGCGACGGTGCGGGAGTCGCCGGTGTCGGTGCGGCCCCAGACGTTCTCCATCAGCTGGCGCCGGGAGTGCACCCGCAGCGGGTTGCCGACCAGGTGGGCGAGCAACTCGAACTCCAGGTACGGCATGGTGACCTGGCGGCCCTCGACGGTGACGGTGCGCTGCTCGGTGTCCACCACCAGGCCGGGCGCGGGGAAGGGGCGCGGGGCCGGGCGCCGGTTCGGGGCGGGTGCGGGGTGGTCCGAGAAGAGGGCGTCGATCCTGGGGTAGCGCAGGGCCATGGTGGTCGGACTCCTTCGGGGTCGGGGCGAGCGGGGCGGGAACGCGGGCGGGGCGGGTCGCGCCGTTCAGCGGTCGGGGTGCCAGACGGCTTCCAGCCGGGTGGTCCCGTCCGGGGCGGTGACGGTCCGCCAGCGGGCCCGCAGCCCGCTCCGGCTGCCGCCCGCCGGGCCGTTGCCCCTGGCCGCCGGCCCGGCGGCGAGGGTCGGGACGGCCCGGAGGACGACGTTGTCCAGGGGGCTCGCCGCCAGGCGTCGGCCGACGGCGGAGAGGGTGGAGCGCAGTCGGCCCCGGTCGGTGGACGGACGGGTGGGCCGGAAAGCGGCGACGATGGTCATGGCAGGTCACCTCCGTGACAGGACGGCGGACGGGGGATGTGCGACGGGCCGGACGGCTCAGTGGTCGAGCGCGGTCTGGACGATCTTGACGACGACCATCGCCATCGCGAGCAGCAGGTAGGCGCGCAGCGCGCCCATGCCGACCTTGCGGGCGGTGGACATCACCGGCTTGCCGAGGGTCTCCAGCGGGGGCATCCGCCAGTTCTCCCGGCCGGAGGCTGGGGGAGGGCCCTCCTTGGTGCCGCGGCGCCCGGCGGTGAAGGAGTACCCGGCGACGAGGACTCCGGCGACGCCGCAGCCCGCCATGATCCACAGGATGGCCTCGGAGCTGATGTCCGGCCAGACCACGGCGGCGGTGAGGATCAGCGAGAGCATCACCAGGACGCCGACCACCGCCGCGGTGAAGGCGTTGGTCTTGGGACCGTTCACCCATGGGCCGAGGACGGCCTTGTCGTTGCAGAGCAGCAGGAGGAAGACGGTGGCGGAGGGCAGCAGGACGCCGGCGAGGACCTGGACGAACTGGGTCATCAGGCCCTGGGTGTAGTCCGTGGAGAGCAGCGTGATCGCCGCCGCCGCGACGACCAGGCCCGCGTAGATCCCGTAGAAGCCCTTGGCGCCCTTCACCCCGCGGTGCAGCGAGTGCTTGATGCCGAAGACGTCGCCGATCGCGTACGCGGTGGACAGGGAGACCGCGAAGGCGCCGATGATCGAGGCGTCCAGCAGCGCGACGGCGAACAGCACGCCGGCCAGGTGCCCGGCCTTGTCCTCGATGCCCCGGGCGACGGCGGCCGCGTCGGAGAACTGGCCGAAGCCGTCGGTGCCCGCGAAGGCGGCGGCGGTGAGGCCCATCATGGCGGCGGCGCCGACGATGACGATCACGATGCCGATCCAGAGGTCGGCCTTCTCGTACTTCATGAAGCGGGGGGTGATCCGCTTGTCGATGACGTAGGACTGCTGGAAGAACAGCTGCCACGGGGCGACGGTGGTGCCGACGATGGAGACGATGACCAGCATCACGGCGGCGAGTTCGCCGGTGCCGCCGGGCATGCTGGGCACGACGAAGTCGTGGGCCATCTGCGAGGTCCTGGGGTGGATCATGAAGTAGATCGGGACCAGCAGCAGCGAGCCTATGCACAGGGTGACGGCGACCCGCTCGAAGCGCTGGAAGGAGCCGGTGAAGGCCGAGGCGATGATGATCCCGGCCGCCAGCACCACCGAGGCGACCTTCGGCAGGCCCAGGTACCCGGCCGCGAGCGTCACCCCGATGAACTCGGTGACCAGCGTCAGGGCGTTCAGCAGGAACAGGTCGATGACGCTGAACGCGCCCCAGAACCTGCCGAAGCGCTCCAGGATCAGCCGGGCGTGGCCGACGCCGGTGACGGCGCCCAGGCGCAGCACCATCTCCTGGTTGACGTAGAGCACCGGGACGAGCATCAGCAGCGTCCACAGCAGCTTGGTGCCGTAGTTCTGCCCGGCCTGGCCGTAGGTGGAGAAGGCGCCGGCGTCGTTGTCGCCGACCATCACGATCAGGCCGGGGCCGACGATCGCGAGCAGGGTCTTCAGCCGGGCCGACAGGCCGTGGCGCGGGGTGTCGTCGTCGAGCCTGATGGTGCCGAGCGCACCCTTGATGTCGCCGATGTGCGCGTCGTCGAGGACGGCCGAACGCGGCTCGGGGGCCGTGGAGTTGAGAGTTGCGTGGGTGGTCATGACGTTTCCTCCCTGGGCCCCGGGCAGGCGGGGCGGGTCGGAGGCAGGCGGCAGCGCTCCCTGCAGGCGGGCACGGCGCATCGACACGCGGCGGCGCGGCCCGTACGCGGGCGTGCGGGCACGGCTCGGCCGCGTGTGGAAACGACGTGTCGTCGTGGCTGACGGGTCCCCGTGATTGACGGATCGTCAGGACGTCGTGCAGGGAAAGGTGTTACCGCATGCCGGAGGTGTACGAGGGCAAGCGGGGGTAGGGGCAACTGTGGCCCGGACTACTGCAATCCATGTCTCTCGCCTCCTCCCGGCCGGCGCACCCCGTGGTGCGTGTCATCGACGCGGCAAGGAGTTCACCGGCCCGCGGAACGCGACCGCCGGTTCACCCCAACTCGTCCGAGCTTAGCCCTGCTCGGAGGCAATACTTGCGTACTTGGTTAAATCTTTACCTTCAGGCCGCCTTCGTCACGGTCACCTTCAGGTGCTTCATGATCGGCTGGTCGCTCCGGGTGCTGTAGTCGCCGATCGCGCACAGCACGTTCAACTCCGGCATGTACCCGGCCGCGCAGCCGCGCGGGATGTCGTACGGGACGGCCAGGTAGCCGTGCACCGAGCGGTCACGCCGTCGGCAGGCTGCCGAGCACGGCGGCCACCTCCGTGCGCCGGGCGACCTCCAGCAGCGCGCGGGCCATCACCGAGCCGGGCTCCCGGGCGGCGATCACCAGCCCGATCGGCGCGCTGTGCGCCGGCTCCGCGAGCGGGACGGCCCGCATCCCGTGCGGCACGCCGAACACGTGCAGCCACGCGTACGGCACCACGCTCGCCCAGTGCCCGGTGCGGACGTGGGCGAAGAGCGAGGCCACCGAGTCGGTCTCGACCCGTGGCGTCGGCTCCAGCCCGAGGCCGGCGAACACCTCGTCCAGCACCCGGCGGCCCTGCATGCCCGGGTGCAGCAGGCACAGCGGCAGCCGGGCGGCCTGCGCCCACGTCACCCGCGGGTGCTGGGCCGACTCGTCGGCCGCGCCGGTCAGCAGGACGTACCGCTCCTCGTACAGCGGGAGTGCGCGCAGGTCCTCGTGGCCCGGCCCGGGCAGGTAGGTGACGCCCGCGTCGATCTCGAAGTTCCGTACCAGGCGCAGGAGTTCCTCGGAGCGCAGATCGGTGGACAGCTCCACGGCGGCCAGCGGGTGGGCGGTGCAGAAGGGCCCGGTGAGCAGCGACACGGCGCCCGAGGCGGTCGGCACCGAGCCGATCCGCAGCCGTCCGCTCAGACCGGTGCGCAGCGCGTCCACCTCGTCCCGCAGGGCGTCCCGGTCGGCCAGGATGCGCTGCGCCCGCAGCACGATCCGCTCGCCCTCGGGGGTCAGGCCCTCGTAGGCGCGGCCGCGCCGCACCAGCAGCACCCCGAGTTCGTCCTCCAGCTTGCGCAGCGCCTCGGACAGGGCCGGCTGGGAGACGTGGCAGGCCTGGGCGGCGCGCGCGAAGTGGCGCTCCCGGGAGAGCGCCACGAGGTACTCGAGCTGGCGGAACAGCATCGCCTACTCGATCCCGGGGACGGCGGTGGCGGTGGCGGTGGCGGCGGTGCCGGTGGCGGCGGTCGTGGGGCCATCGGTCGTGGGGCCGTCGGTGTCGACGCGGTCGGTGCGGGTGTAGACGTTCATCGAGTCGCCGCGCAGGAAGCCGACCAGGGTCAGCCCGCTCTCCTCGGCGAGGTCCACGGCCAGCGAGGACGGCGCGGAGACCGCCGCGAGCACCGGGATGCCCGCCATCACGGCCTTCTGCACCAGCTCGAAGGAGGCCCGGCCGCTGACCATCAGCACCGTGCCGCGGGCCGGCAGCAGGCCCTCGCGCAGGGCGTGGCCGACCACCTTGTCCACCGCGTTGTGCCGGCCCACGTCCTCGCGCAGGCAGAGCAGCCGCCCGTCGGCGTCGAACAGCCCGGCCGCGTGCAGACCGCCGGTGCTGTCGAAGACCTTCTGGGCGGCGCGCAGCCGGTCGGGCAGCGCGGAGAGCAGTGCGGGGGTCACCCGCAGCCCGTCCTCGGCGACGCTCCACGGCGCGGTGGTGCGCACCGCGTCCAGGCTGGCCTTGCCGCACAGGCCGCAGGAGGAGGTGGTGTAGAAGTTGCGCTCCAGCGAGGCGTCGGGGGCGGGCACGCCGGGGGCGAGCAGGACGTCCACCACGTTGTAGGTGTTGCCGCCGTCGGCGGTGGCGCCGGCGCAGTAGCGGATGCCGGCCACCTGCTCGGCGGCGTGCACCACGCCCTCGCTGACCAGGAAGCCGGCCGCCAGATCGAAGTCGCTGCCGGGGGTGCGCATGGTCACCGTCAGCGCACGCCCGCCGACCCGGATCTCCATCGGCTCCTCGGCCGCCAGGGTGTCGGGACGGTACGAGGGCGTGCCCTGGCGCAGGCGCAGCACTCTGCGGGGTACGGTCACTCGGCCCATGCTCGTCGGCTCCTCGGTGCTCTCCGTCAGGTCTGTACGGATGAATCCTCCCTCCTGGCGGCGGTGCGCGGATCGGGTGGGTCCGGCAGGTGGCGGCGGCTGTGCGCCGCGGTGACCGCCAGGCAGAGCAGACCGACGGCCGCCATGCCCGCCAGCAGCGCCGGGTAGGAGGCGTGGCCGGCGGTGCCGGCGAGCAGCAGCGGGGTGAGGAAGCCGCTGGAGGTGGTGCTCTGGTAGAGCGAGGCGGAGGTCGGCCTGGAGGCGGGCGGGGTCAGCCGCTCCACCTCGTGCAGCCCCGCGCCGAGCGTCAGCCCGTACCCGGTGCCGAGGACGACGGCGGCGGCCACCACCAGGCCCACCGAGTCCCGGGCGGCGGCGAGCGCGCCGAGCAGCAGTCCGGCGATCACGGTGGCCATCGCGGTGAGGGTGGCCCGGGCGCTGTCCGAGTCGTCCAGCCGGGCGGCGAAGGGCTGGGCGACCACGCCCGTGGCCAGGGTCAGCGCCGCGACCAGCCCGCTGAACAGCGGCGCGTAGCCGGGCACCCGGTCGGCGACCAGCGGCGGCAGCACCACGTACGCCACGGTGGCGGCGCCGAGCACGGCCGGGCTGGCGGGCAGGACGACGTAGCGGAACCGGGGGTGGCGGACGGCGGCCGTGCGGGGCGGCGGCGTGCCGTGCGCCGGTCCGGTGCCGTCGCTTTTGCCGGGTCCCGCGCCGGGTCGCGCGCCGCGTCCCTCGCCGTCGCCGTTGCCGTTGCCGCGGCCGCGGCCGCGGCTGCGGGCGGTCTCCGGGAGCCCGCGGGTGGCCCGCAGCACCAGCAGGCAGCCCAGCGCCTGGGCGAGGGCGGGCAGCACCGTCGGGGCGGGCAGCCACTCGGCGATCACCCCGGAGGCCAGCGCACCCGCCGCGAAGCCCGTACCGGTGGCGTACATCGCCCGGCGGGCGCTCCGCTCGGGCGGGACGCCGGGCCCGGACAGCTCGCGCAGCCAGGCCGTCCCGGCGAGGAACACCAGCCCGGCCGCGAAGCCGGTGGCCAGCCGGGCGGCGTACACCGACGGCTCGTCCGACAGGGCCAGGACCACGCTGGCGGCGGCGGACAGGCCCAGCGCACCGCGCACCGTCCGCCGCCGTCCGTACCGCTCCGCGGCCGGTCCGGCCAGCAGCAGACCGGGCACCAGGCCGAGCAGGTAGACCGAGAACATCGCGGCCAGCGAGAGCGCCGACCAGTCGGTGCGCGCCCGGTACACGGAGGCCAGCGCGGTGAACTGATTGGCGCCCCAGGCGGCGACGGCGACGGCGGCGGCCGCCGGGAGCCAATCGCCGGTGGGGTGCGGCACGGGCATTTCATCGGTACCGCCCATGCGCTGTTCTGCCCCGTTCCCGACTTTCCGGCCATTCCTGGATTTCCGCAGGTCCAGTGTGTGGTCCGTCGTTCCGGAGCGTCAAAGAGGCAGTTCCTGTGAGCCGATAGGCGACACCTATCGGTGAATTCCCGAACGCCCTTCCACGAATATCCCGGAAGTGCGGTCGGGAATTACGCGATTCCGCCCGGGCTACGCCGCGTCGCCCACCGACAGCACCATCGCGCTGGCCGCGCCGGCCGGAGTCTCGTAGTGCACCGTCTCCCCGGCATGGCGGCCCAGCAGTGCCTTCCCGAGCGGGCTGTCGAAGGTGACCAGGGTCAGGTCCCGTTCCTCCGCCAACTCCGAGATCTC
This sequence comes from Kitasatospora sp. NPDC048286, assembly GCF_043201735.1. Taxonomy (NCBI): domain Bacteria; kingdom Bacillati; phylum Actinomycetota; class Actinomycetes; order Kitasatosporales; family Streptomycetaceae; genus Kitasatospora; species Kitasatospora sp. NPDC048286. The sequence goes on along the minus strand of NZ_JBICZE010000004.1, from coordinate 400,135 downwards.
GACGGTCTCCTCCGTGCCGTCGCCGAACCGCACGGTCACCGTCGACCCCACCCCGACCACGTGCGTGGACGGCTCCCCGGCCACCTCGGCCTCCCGCAGCCGCGTCTCCAGCTCGGTGATCCGCCGGTCCAGGCGGGTCACCTCCGACGCCCGCTGCAACTCGTCCGCCGCGTCCGCCCGGTCCCCCGTCGGCTCCACCCCGCGCAGCGTCGCCGCCACCTTCCCCCGGTCCGCCCGCAGCTGCGCCAACTCCTCCCGCACCGCACGCAGACCCTCGGCACTGATCGGTTCCGGCCCACCGCTCATCCCAAGCTCCCGGGGCTGCTCGTCAACGCTCGAACACCGGCCGCCTCCCATTACCCCACCGCACGGCGACCGGGGCAACTCCGTCGCCGGAACCCGGGACCACAGGCCCGCAGCCGTAAAGTCGTTCGAGCCGGTACGACAGTTCGACACGGCGACGTCCACGTCTGGCATCGACGGCCCGGGTGTGGGCCGGTGCATCGAGGGGGAATTGCCTCTGGAGGGGCGATCGCCGGCCTGCCGGGCCGGACCGTTCCGGCGGGGTGCGTCGGCGGAGCCGGCCGTGCGGCACGCGTCTTCGTCTTCGCGCAGCTCTCTTTTCGGAACAACGACACATCGGGCAGCCGTAGTTGTCACAATGGACTCGTTCCGAATCGTCCGTCCGATTCGCGCCTCTTGCCTGGCGGACACACGTACCACCAAGAACGGACCACGATGGGCACTGCGGGCGGCAATGCGATGCGGGTTGCTGCGGTATCACTCGGCCGGTGTGTCGCCGAGTCCCCTCCTGGAGCGGCACGGTCGTCCGCCGTCGGGGCGGTGGACGGCGCGGCATGACGGAACTTCAGTTCACTGGTGAGCGAGTGTGGAGGCCGTACGACGACGACCCCCTGACCACCCGGGAGATGATCTCGGGGCTGGAGGCGTGCGACCTCGGGACGCGGAACCGGCTGCTGTCCTACCTGGAGGCCCTGGTCACGCATCGCTCGGCCCCCGTGCATACCGCGGTGGCCTTCAACGCCGTCTACTTCGGCTACGACATGTCCGTCGGGGGCTATGCCGGCGGGCCTCTGGACATCGGGACCTTCCCCTCGGTCGCGCTCGGCGACCAGGTAGTGGCACTGCCGGTGGGTGCGATGATCAACATTCGGACGGCCGGGGACCTGCTGCCCGCGGAGATCGTCTACAAGGAGGGGGCGCACCCGGAGCTCGGACCCTACGGAGAGACCCCGGACTGGCTCTCCGGGGCGCCAGCTGGTGCACATGGGCCGGGTCGGCTCGCATCCGACCCAACGGCCGCGCCCGTGCTGCGGGAACGGCTGGTGTTCGACACGACGGCTTTTGGACAGGACCCGGCTCCGACCGCAATCCGGTTGCAGCGCCTGCGTCGTCAGGGCAGGACAGACGAACTCGGGCATCTGGTGGTCGAGTCCCAGTACGCGACGACCGATGGCGACCTCGGTGACACCGACTACTACGCGCGCTACCTCGTTACGCAGGGCCGGGACCAACTCACCAGCGCGCTGGCGCCGGCGCCGCTTCCGTCGCTCATCGCGCCGGGAAGTGGCGAGGACGAACTGCTGGCGGCGGCCAGGGGACTGATGGGCACCGTGCGGGAGGCCCTGGCGTCGCTGGAGGCGGTGCGGGTGTGGGGGGAGTACGTGTTCACGCGCGACTCGATGGCGCGCAGGCTCACCGGTGCCGGCGCGCTGGGCCGTGACGACCTCGGCCGGCTGGCCGAGTCGACGGCGAACCACGCCCTTCCGAGGAGTGACCGCCGGACCCGGGTCGGTGGGCCGAAGCCGGTGTACACGGCCGTCGGCGCGGTGCTGCGGAGTCGGACGGAGTGGCAGGACGAGATCCGCGGGACCGGCTATCCGCTGGCCGTCTGCCACGCGAACTCGGTGCTGACCGACTACGCGCGGCGCGAGCGCGACGAGGCCACCGACCTGCTGCCGTCGGGAGTGCGGCTGGCCCTGGACGATCATTGGCAGGGCGGAGGCGTCTGGCGCGCCGCGTACGAGGGGCGGGGTATCGCCATGACCTCGGCGGAGGGCTGGTCGGACGACATGCTCGGCCGGGGCTGGGCCGAGTCGTTTCCTCGACCGGCGCCGGGACGACGCTCCGTGCCGGAGCCGGAACCGGAACCGGAACTGCCGAACCAGGAGCAGGAGCAGGAACCCGATCCGGCCGACGACGGGGCGGAAGAGCCGGGAACGGTCGTGGTGCCTGCCCCCGATCCGTGGCCCGACGACAGTGACCTGGGTGCACCGGATGTCTTCTCGGTGAATGACTGCCAGGTCGAGTGGGCCCAGCCGCTCCGGCTGGCGCACCTGATGGATGACTGCCTTCCCCTCCCGCGCGACCTCGCGGAGGAGTTCCGGGCTCCCGGCGCCCCGGCCGGTCCGGTGCGGGTCCTGCTGCAGCATGCCGGGCAGGAACTTCCGCCGGCCGTTGCCCGCCACGACACGAGCCTGACCGGGGGCGGGGCGGATGTCCGGTTGACCGGTCTCGTCTGGCCGTGGGAGTTCTTCCCCGGGATCTGGCTCTCGTTCACCTGGCAGCGTGGAAGCCGGGTGGTTCACGCGCGGACGATCCTGCTGCCCCACCCCGTCACCGTCGACGGCGACCTCATCGCCCACCGCTACGACCCCAAGGTGCTCACCCGGGACGCGGTGGGTGGCCTGTCGAGGGACACCGGGAATGCGGAGGACCGATCTGCCGTGCGCCTGCTGATGACCGCGGTCCGCCGCCTCGGTCTGCTCGACCAGTTCGGGCGCGCGATGCTCGCGCGCGTCGAGGTGCCGCCCGCCCTGGAGGCCGTCATGGGGGGCGCCATGCTGACGGTTGGTCAGATTGAGGGTGCCCTGGTCGACCTGCTCGCCCTCCGGCGACTGACGACCACGCGGGGCAGTCGGGGTCTGGACGGCCGGACGTACTATCCACCCCGGGCAGGGCGGCCGCTGGAGGAGCTCGTCTGCTACACGCCGCATCGCGTCGAGTTGCGGGGCGGGCGACCGGGCGTCGGCCCGGCGCCGGCTGGGCCGATCCCTTCGGCCCAGCCGGCGCAGGAGCACGACGTGGCCGGATTCCTTCGCCGCATCGGTCACCTCGGTCACGAGGCGACCGACGAGCAACGCGCGCTCTACCACGCTGATCACCGGAGATTCCGACTGACCGGCCCGTCCGAACTGCCGGCCGGATACACCTATGTACGTCCGCACAGGCGAAGCCGCTGATCGCGCGGTCTCGCCGTACGTGTGCTCGCACTACCACCCCTGACAGGAGCCTGCATGACCTTGCCCCGTCAACCGCGTGCTGTCCCGGGCATGGAGAGTAACCCGCCGCTCTTCGACATGGATCCCCCGGGATCCGGGGGCGCTTCCACGGACCTGGCCGAGGCCCTTGAGGCGTTTTCCGTGGCCCTCGACGACATCTGGTCGGGCGAACCCGGGCCGCTGACGGTCGCGATATCGCGGCTCACCGGAGAGGACATCGAGCACTCCCTCAACTCCACCCCGGCGCAGTGGCGTCGCAGCCTCCTGAGCGCGCTCAGGATCCCGATCGACGGCGCCCGGGTCAGTCCGGCGCTATGTCGTGACGTACTGACGCGCATGCAGCGGAATCCTGACGCGCAACGCACCCATCAGGCTGCCCACCTGTTGACTCACTCGCTCTTCCACGACGTGGCATGGGCGGGCTCCAGGCACGCGGCAGGAGCCCCCGAGGACACCTCGCGGCCTCTCACCCACCGTTGGAGCCCTGCTCTGCTGCGGCTCACCGTGTGGTCGACTCTGATTCCGAGCGTCGAGCACGCTCCGCTGTGGTCCTGGGCGTTGCTGCAACCCTGGATCACTGACATGGGGATCCCGGTCGAGGCCCTTCGTGCCGCGGCCCAGCAAGTGGTGGAGCTGACCCCGGAAAGGACCTCCGTTCGTGGAGGCGACGATGAGGAGCAACAGATCCTGGACACGCCCGGACCCGGCCTCGAAGAGCCGGTCGATTCCGTCGAACCGGTCATTCCGGAAGACGACCCTGCAGTCACGCCGGACACACCTCAGCTCAATGCCGCGCTGCAACGAGTGATCGAGGGGCTCGGGGCGGCAGTCGAACCGGCTCGGCGGACCATGGCCGCCATCACTGAGCAGTCCCGTCCGGCCGATGCCGATCTGGTGGCATTGGTCGAGGTGGCCACGGCGTTCGACGTCGCTGTTCGTGGCCTGCGCGCGCACGGGGCCGCGATCACCACTGTCGACTTGGCGAGCTGCGTCCGGGAGACCGACGCCGTGGCTCGTCGCCTCGCCTCGGCGCCACTGCGTGAACGACTCCGCGACGTGGCCCGGTTGTCGTGCCGACCAGGTGGAGTGGCACTCACCCCCGACCTGGAGGCCGCCTGCCATCGAGCCGGCATCCTTATGAGTGCCGCTGATTGGGGTGAGTCCGACCGGGAGGATGCCGAGGCGCTTGACGCGTTGCTGACCCTGGTGGAGTCGCACGGTGTCCAGCTGGAGCCGACTGAGATCATCAGCCTGCTCCAGATCGCGTCGAAGAGCCGTGTGCTCGCCTACCTGACCGGCCGCTACCAGGAACTGGTGCTACAGCCGAGCGGTGCGGAGGAACCGGTGGAGGACGCGCGGGCGGCTGCCGAGCCGTCCACGTCCGAACACGAGGCAGCCGTCTCCGATGTCGAGGCCGCCGCGGCTGTCGCCGAGTCCGTGCGGACCGATGGTGATCCGGTGACGCCTGATGCTCCCTCTGCGGATGACGGGCCGGCCACCTTCGTACCCGATGCCGAGCTGGTGGACGTGGCGGTTCCCGAGCCGACTCCGGTTGAGCAGCTGTCACTGGTACCCGCCGTGCCCGCACCGGCGAGCGCCTCTGCGGATCCGGGCTATGGCCGCAGCACCGATGTCCTGTCGGCCCGCGGCCGACGACGTGAACCGACTGAGGGTGCGTCCGACATGGATTCGGAATCCCGTTCGTCCCTCGCCCGACTCATCGCGGCCCAACGCTACGGCTTGGCCGCCTCGTTGGCGGAGAGCCTCGGTGAGCCGAAGAGCCGGATCACCGTCCTCCAACTCGCCGCCTGTGCCGAGGCGGCGCGTTCGACGAGCAGCGAGAGCGTCTCGCGGATTCGAACCCTGCTCTCGGGCCCGGACCTTGGCGACCTCGCCGCCAGTCGGCCCGACGCCGCGCTGGCTACCGCCGCGCTCCTGCGGGCCGTGCTCGTCACGGGTGACCCCGAGGCCGGTGCCGAACTCGGCAGGATTTCGACCGGGCTTCCGCTCAGTCTGGCGCAGGTGGCGGACGAAGTGGCCCAACGTGCGCTCAAGTCGCTTCTGGTGCACTCGCCGCCGCTGGCCCTGGCCCGTGACTCCGCCGAGCTCGAGCGTGCCCTGGAGGACGCCCGGGAGGACTGCAAGCAGGGACTCGAGCAGATCCCGAGCATCCGTTTCCCGCGCGGACAGAAGGTCGTCCGCCACTGGTGGGACCCCGAGAAGGGCCTGATCGGGTCCTTGTTGCGGCAGGCTGCCGAGGACGACCGCAGCCGCCTCGACGCGCTGTCGCAGAAGGTGAACGAGCTCCGGGATCCGGCGGTCATCCAGGACAAACTGGAACGTACGGACCGCCAGTTCATGTCGTCGGGTGCCCGAAGCCGCTTGGAGGGGCCGGCAAAACAGGACCTTCTTCGCCACACGGCTGACCGGCTGGCCATGGTCGACAAGTGGTGCCGCCTGTCTCAGGCGCTCGGTGCCCGGGATCGGGACTGGAGCGCCGACCAGGTCCAGGAAATGCGTCTCGTCATTCTCGGCCTTCGGGACGACGTCCTGCGGGAGGTGCGCGAGCAGGCCGTGACCGCGGACTCCGTCGCTGCTGCCACCCTGGAGGCGACAGTGACATTGCTCGCCAGGACCTTCAGTCTGCTGTCCGGGGAAGTCCGGCTCGACGACACCGAGCTCACCGCGGAGCTGGCCCTGCACGCGGAACTCCTCAAGGTGCCGGGAGCCGGTGTGGACCTGTCCACAGGCATGGTTCGCTACCCGGACACGCCTGCCGCAGAGCTTGCCAGTGCGGGCGAACTCTCGTGGGAGGAGGCCGTGCGGGCCCAGGCGAAGGACGAGCACTTCGCCACCGCGCGGACACTCCTCGACCTCTGGGCGAAGCGGCAGCTTCCCGGCCTCGGAGGACAGGGCCTGCCGCCCGAAGAGCTGTCGGGCATCGTGTCGGAGGCCGGCAGGCGGGTCGCGCAGGAGCTGCGTGAGCTCCGTCAGGGCCTTGAAGAGTCCCTTCGGCGTGCTCGGGTGGACGGAGCCCTGACGGAGGACAGCGAGCGCGTGCTCGAACGCCGGATTCAGGCCGCCGTGCCGGATCCGGACTGCGACCTCGCGGGCGTCAGGCGGGAGCTTGACGTCCTCTCCGGGGAGCTCAACCGGGCGAGGGCCAGCCACACTGCTGCGCTGCGCAACCGGCTTCACGCGATCGACGGACTGCGTCCGGACGACCAGGATCGTGTGGAGCAGCTGATCGACACGGGTGACCTGCTCACCGCCGATGAGCTCATCTCGCACCTTGTGAACGGGGAGAGCATCCCCGACACGCACACGACGGACCGGAGTCTGGCGGCCTTCTTCCCCGAGGTGCCGACCAAGCTGGCGTCGACGGGTATCTCCCGGGAGCTGATCGAGGCCGTAGGCCAGCGGAAGCGATTCCTGGAGCTGGAGGCACTCGACTACTCGGGACTGTCACCCGAGATCGCGGAGCAGACCGCTCAGGCGCTTGACGGGTGGGCCGACCTGGCGGGCCGCAAGGGCAGCGCGCGTACGCAGGGCGTCCGTGAGAGCGAGCTGCTGATGCCCGCTCTCCGGCTGATCGGCTACAGCAGCAAGAAGGGGCCGCAGCGCGTCGAACAGCCGCGCTCCGGCAGTTACCGCTTCCTCGACGTCCCCTCGGTCGACTACACCGGCTCGGCGTTGGTGCCCGACTTCGGCTCGGGCCTGCGGGGCAGCCTCCGCGTCATGTTGGTGTGGGACCGGCCCTCGGCCGAGACGCTGATGTCCTGGATCCAACAGGATCCCAATGACGACAGCCTGCTTGTCGCCTACTTCGGTACTCTCTCGGTGCGCGACCGTACCGCGCTCGCGACTCAGGGGGCCCAGAGGCGGCGGGCGATCGTGGTGTTGGACGATGCCGCGCTGGCCCACCTCGCGGCTTGTGGCAACCAACGTCTCGACTCCGCCATGCGGGTCCTGCTGCCGTTCTCCGCGGTGAACCCGTACGTCATGGGCAAACGGGCGCCCGTGTCCGAGGAGATGTTCTTCGGCCGCCGCGAGGAGCTGGCCTCCGTTCAGCAGCGGGAGGGCGACCAGGTGGTCTTCGGTGGTCGGGGACTCGGCAAGTCGGCATTGTTGAAGGCGGCCGGACGCAAGTACGAGGCCCAGATCCCCAACTCGCGCCTCAGCCTGCTGCTCTCGCTCGACTCGACGTTCACCGGGACCAACGCACCGTCCTCCGCGGTGTGGGACCGGATCGGTCGGCAGTTGGTCGAACGGGATGCTCTGGTCCTTCAGCGCAAGGTCAAGGCCGATGCGGTGCTGAGCTACCAGCAGGTGCTGACCGGGATGAAGGCCTGGCTCCGTGAGGACTCCAAGCGGGGGCTGCTGATCATGCTCGACGAGGCAGACGGCTTCTTCGAGTCCGACTCCCCGCAGTTCACGGAAACCCGTCGGCTGCGCGACTTGGGTGGGGACGCGGACAACCGGGTCAAGGTCGTGTTTGCGGGGCTCCACTCGGTGCAGCGTTACGCGAAGATCGCGGTCAACAGTCCGTTCAGTCACCTCGCGCAGCGTCCCAGGGTGATCGGTCCGCTCCGGCCGCAGGACGCTGTGAGCCTGCTCATCGAGCCGCTCGCGGTACTGGGCTACGAGCTCGAGGATCCCGCGTTGGTGCACCGCATCCTCGGGCACTGCTCATACCAGCCGTTCCTTCTGCAGATGTTCGGGCATCGGTTGGTGCAGGGCATGCACGCCAAACGGACCGGAGCGGTGTCCGGGCCGCCGTATGCCATCACCCGGGCCGACGTGGAGGAGGTCCAGTCGGACCGGGCCCTCAGGGCCAGTATCACCGAGGCCTTTCACGACACGCTGCGGCTCGACTCCCGCTACAACGTGATCGCGAACGTCGTGGCCCACCACGCCCATCACTACGGCTTGGACGCCAAACTGAGCCAGGTCCGGCTCAGGGAGGAGTGCACCTACTGGTGGCCGGAAGGCTTCGAGAACCTGGACACGGACCAGTTCCGGGCCTACCTCACGGAGATGGAGGGACTCGGTGTCCTCGCACCGGATCCCGACTACCGCGGCTGGCACCTGCGCAGTGCCAACGCACTGAGCATGATCGGAAACCTGGGGATGGTGGAGGCCGAACTGGAGCAGGCCTCAAGCCGGAAGGTGGCGGAGCACTTCAGCCAGTTCGAGGCGCGCTACCGTTCGGTCAGCGGCCACTCGCACTCACCACTCACCACGCATCAGATCGCCGATGTGCTTCCCGGAAAGGGGAATCAGGCCCGCTTGGTGATCGGCACCGTCGCCACGGGGATCGATCGGGTGAGCGCCGCGCTGCGGGAGGTGGCCGAGACCACGGGGTGGGAGATGCCCGAGGTGTCCAAGCGGTCCGACTTCGACCGCGAGCTCGTCATGGGCCTGCCGAACACGAAGCGAGTCGTCGTGTCGGACCTCACGGTGAAGGCGCCCTCGGAGGAGGCGTGCCTGGCCACGTTGGAGAACGCCGTCCGTCGCGTGCCGACCGCGTCCGGCGTCACCCGCTCGGCAGTCGTCATCGCAGGGCCTGACCAGCAGGTCGTCTGGGAGGCCGCTGTCGGTGACGGTCGGAAGCCAGAGGTCGAGATCGAGGCGATCCCGTTGCGCAGGTTCACGACCGACGGGCTGCGCGCCTGGACCCAGGACAAGGAGGTGTTCACCTCCAAGACACAGCTGGAGCGTCTCGGGGAGAGTACCGGCGGTTGGCCCATCCTGGTGCACCGGCTGTCCGCCGAGCTCGACGCGGGGCGCCATGGGGAGCGGGCGCTGAGCCAGGTCGTCGCGGAGCTGGAGGACGCCCATGGCGCGAAGGGCTTCCTGACGGACGCCGGGCTGATTCCCGGCACGCCGCAATGGGCTGCCTACCGTGCCGTCCTGGAGTTCATGACTCCGGACGGCATGGCCCTCGACGACCTGCACGCGGCGATCGAGGCTGCCACGGAGGACGACTCGGCAGACGTGGCCTACGCGCTCGCCCTGCTGCGCACCCTCCAGGTCTTCGACGTCGAAGCGGACGGTCGGCACCACCTCGAACCGGTCCTGAAGGCGTGCTGGAAGCGGGTTAGCGGCGACTGACCGTTGTCGGTGGTCGCCGCACACGTCGCGCGGCGACCACCGGTTTCGGCGGACGACCACGCGGCCGCGCGGGTCACCGGGCGGGCGAGTGCGCCGGGACGACCGGTTCGAGGAAGTCGCTGGGCGCCCCGTGCCAGGAGACGAAGAGGGCTTCCCGTGCGCGCGTGCACGCCACGAAGAGCAGGCTCAGCTCGCTGTCCAGGTCCTCGCGGTGCTGCAGCGGGTCCGTGTCCTGCGGGGTGACCGCGCTGGGCATGGGCAGCATCCCGTCGCTCACGCCCGCCACGGCGACGCAGCGGAACTCCAGCCCCTTCATCCGGTGCATGGTCCCGACCCGGACACCGGGGGAGGGCGCGTCGCCGAGCAGGTGGGCCGGCGTCCCGCTCCGCTCCAGGGCCCGGGCGATGTCGCGGCCGAGTCGGGCGGTGCGCACGGCGACTCCGATGTCCGCCGGGCTCACGCCCGAGGCGGTCCACTCCTCGACGCGCGCGACCAGGGCCCGGATCTCCTCGGCCTGGTCGGGGTGGCCGAACACCTCGGGGTGCGCGCCGTGCAGGGTCGAGTGGTAGCCGGCCAGCGAGTCCTCCCCGCCGTCCATGTCGTCCGGGCGTTCGCCGGTGAGCAGGGACGCGGACCAGCTGAGGATCTCCTGCGTCGTCCGGTAGTTGATCCGCAGTCGGAAGGAACGGCCGACCACCTGGATGCCGAGCGAGCGCAGCGAGACCTTGTTCCCGTAGATCCGCTGGTGCGGATCGCCGGCGAGGAACAGGTCGTCCGGCCCGACGGCCACGAGGGCGCGCAGGAAACGCCACTGGACGGGGTGCAGGTCCTGCGCCTCGTCGATCACCACGTGCCGGAACGGGCGGGCGTCCCGTTCGTCGAGGGCCCGCGCGGCCTGCGCGCAGACCTGGAGGAACGTCAACTCCCCGGCCTGGCGCAGCTCCTCCTCGAACGCGGCCACCACCCGCCACAGCCGGGTCCGCTCCGCGGCCCCGAGGGCCTTGCCGCGTCCGGAGCGCGGTGCCCGCAGGTACTGCTCGTGGCTCTCGATCGCCTGGGCCAGGACGACCTGTCGCCACTCCTGGTCGAGGAACACGTCGGTGAACTCGGCGCCGAGCCGACGGGCGACCCGTCCCCAGCGGGCGAGGACCGCGTGCTGCTGGAAGAGGACCTTCGTCGGGGCGCCGCGGGGGGAACGCCGCAGGACCTCCTCGGCCAGCGCGTCGACGGTGACCACCCGGACCTTCGCCAGGATCCGCTCGTTCGTGACGAGCAGTGCGAGGCAGCGCTCCAGCTCCGCGGCGAGGTCCTCGGAGAAGGTGGTCAGCAGAATCGATCCGTCAGGCGCGTTCTGCGGCAACCGGCGTGCCAGGTGGTACGCCCGGTGCAGGGCCACCACCGTCTTCCCGGTCCCGGGGCCACCCGTCACCCGGGCCGGCCCGCTGTACGACTCCCGGTAGGCGACCCGGTACTGGGCCGGGTGCAGGAAGATCCGCCAGGCGTCGAAGGGGCGTTCCAGGATCTCCAGCAGTTCCTCGGGCCCGGACACCAGGGCGACCCGGCCGCGCGCGCGGGCCATGGCCGAGACCAGGCCGCCGGCGGGCTGTTCGACGCTCGTGGGGGCGGCCGCCCGGGCGTACGCCTGGACGATCTCACGGTCGATCTCGGCCGGCTCCATCCCGCTCGCGAGGCCGATCAGGACGTCGAACTGCTGCTCCGGCAGCACGCGGTGGAGCGCCTCCAGGTGGGCCTCGTCGGGGAGCAGCCGGATGATCGGCAGGATCTCCTCGTCGACGCCCAGGCTGCGCAGGACCTTGTCGGAGCGGTCGGCGAAGAGCCTCCGGGGTTCGTCGGCGGCCAGCACCCTCAGCGACCGGGAGGCCCGTTCCAGCGCGACGTCGTTGCGGATCTCGACGCCCTGGGTGGCGGCGTTGACCGAGGCCCGGTGCTTGGTGGCCCAGTCGTTGGCCTTGTCGTGCGGAAGGACCTTCAGCAGGAGGTAGCCGTCGCCCCGGTCGGCCTTGAGGACGACCCCGCGCCAGAAGTCGGTGATCCGGATGGTCCGGATCCGGGGGTCCCGCTGGTTGGTGAGCTTCTCCAGGTGCACGCCGGTGTGGGTGGCCCCGGTGAACTTCTCGAAGGTCTCGAAGACCCGCCGCTGCACCGGCTTCTCCAGCGCCGCGAACTCCATCAGGAAGTCCCGGTGCATGCCCAGCGTCGCCACCCCGGCCCCCCTCGCGCTCCCGGCCCGTCCGCGCGGCCGGGCAGTGCGCCTCACTGTACTGGCCCCGGTGATCACTCGCGGCGGGCCGCCCGGCGGGCGCCCCTGCGGGGTGGCGGTGATCACCTTCGGGGGTGGAGGCGGGGCGAAAACGCAGGTCGGGGGCGTGGGCGGGGAGGGCCGGGCGGGGACCGGCGGTCGGGGCGCGGGCGGGCGAAGCTACCATGTGGGCAACACCCTCAGCTCGAAAGATGGACTTGTGACTGTCAACGACGACGTGTTCACGGACTGGAAGAACCGCGAGGAGATCGCGGAGTCGATGATCCCGATCATCGGGCGCCTGCACCGGGAGCGGGACGTCACCGTCCTGCTCCACAGCCGGTCCCTGGTGAACAAGTCGGTGGTCAGCATCCTCAAGACGCACCGCTTCGCCCGGCAGATAGCCGGCGAGGAGCTCTCGGTCACCGAGACGATGCCGTTCCTGGAGGCCCTGACCGCCCTGGACCTCGGCCCCTCGCAGATCGACCTCGGGATGCTCGCCTCGACCTACAAGGCGGACGACCGGGGCCTGTCGGTGGCGGAGTTCACCGCCCAGGCCGTCGTCGGCGCCACCGGCGAGAACAAGCTGGCTTGCCGGTCCGGGCAGGACGTCGTGCTGTACGGGTTCGGCCGGATCGGCCGTCTGGTCGCCCGGCTGCTGGTCGAGAAGGCCTCGGCCAACGGCCTGCGGCTGAAGGCCATCGTCGTGCGCAACAGCGGCGGCGACGACCTGGTCAAGCGCGCCTCGCTGCTGCGCCGTGACTCCATCCACGGCCAGTTCCAGGGCACGATCACTGTCGACGAGGCGAACAACAAGATCATCGCCAACGGCAACGAGATCACGGTGATCTACTCCGACGACCCGACCAAGGTCGACTACACGGAGTACGGGATCAAGGACGCGATCCTGATCGACAACACCGGCCGCTGGCGCGACCGCGAGGGTCTGTCGAAGCACCTGCGCCCCGGCATCGCCAAGGTCGTGCTGACCGCCCCGGGCAAGGGCGACGTCCCGAACATCGTGCACGGCGTGAACCACGACACGATCAAGCCGGACGAGCAGATCCTGTCCTGCGCCTCCTGCACCACCAACGCCATCGTCCCGCCGCTGAAGGCGATGGAGGACGAGTACGGCGTGGTCCGCGGCCACGTGGAGACCGTCCACTCGTTCACCAACGACCAGAACCTGCTGGACAACTACCACAAGGCCGACCGCCGTGGCCGCTCGGCGCCGCTGAACATGGTGATCACCGAGACCGGTGCCGCCTCGGCCGTCGCCAAGGCCCTGCCGGACCTCGAGGCGAAGATCACCGGCAGCTCGATCCGCGTCCCGGTGCCGGACGTCTCCATCGCGATCCTCAACCTCCAGCTGAAGCGGGAGACCAACCGCGAGGACGTCCTGGAGTACCTGCGGAACGTCTCGCTGACCTCCCCGCTGAAGCGCCAGATCGACTTCACCGACTCGCCCGACGCCGTCTCCAGCGACTTCATCGGCTCGCGCCACGCCTCCATCGTGGACGCCGGCGCGACCAAGGTCGAGGGCGACAACGCGATCCTCTACCTGTGGTACGACAACGAGTTCGGCTACTCGTGCCAGGTGATCCGGGTCGTCCAGTACATCTCGGGCGTCGAGTACCCGACCTTCCCGGTTCCGGCGGTCTGATCCACCGGTAGGGCAGGACGGCACGGCAGTGCGGTGGGGCGGTGACCGATCGGTCACCGCCCCACCGGCGTTCGCCTGACCCGGGTTCAGATGTTCAGCGGTTGAGCATGCACAGGGCTCGGTGATAGTCGATGTACTTCTCGTCGATCGGGTGGTCAGGGTGTCGGCTAAGTGGGCCCAGGGAGCGGTCACCGTGAGTCTCCCGAACCACACCGTCGGCGTCGATGTAGATCTCCAGGCCGTCGAAGAGGACATGGTGGTTGGCACACAGGCACAGCAGGTTGTGCAGTTCGTCAGGGCCGTAATGCGGCTTTCCGAGACCGCGGATGTGGGCTGCCTCGCTGTACGGCTTCCGTTTGTACTGCAGCAAGGTGTCGCAGACCTGACACCTGGAGCCGTAGAACTCCTTCACACGGCTCACGATGGCGGTGTTTCGGACGGGGCTGGACGAGGTGGTCTCCCGCCGTCGGGTGCCGCCGGCCGCCCGCTCAGGAACGGTTGTCGTCGTCGCGCGCTCGTCCGCCACGGATTCCTCGAGACCGTCAGCCGTGGTGTATCCCGTCATTCCCAGACGATCGAGTAGCGACTGCAGGTCGATGTCGTGGAGATAGCGGTTGCGTAGGACCAGCATCGCCTCGAGTCGAGTGAGGGGTCCCTGCAGGAGCTCGGCGGCCTCCGCGGACAGACCGGCCTCTGGCTGCGTGTCGCTGAGGACCTTGACTGCGGGCATCGAACTCGGTTCTTCGTCGAGCCCGCGCACCTCCCAGAGGCCGCTTCCCCGAAGGTGCCAGAACGGATACTCGGGTGTGATCTTGGAACTGGGTAGTCCGTATTCGGACAGCAGCGGACCGACCTCGGATTGGAACGTCGTCCAAGGCGCCAACCGTGGCTCACCTGCCGCAATCCGGGCGATTGCCCAGAGCAGCGTGAGTGGTTGGTGTCGGCTCGGTCGCCCACTGACGGTGTTGTGATGAGTCCTGAGCGTTTCGAGTCGGGTGAGCAACTCTGCCCGGGTCATCCGAGTGGTGCGGGGTGACGAAGGCAGCGCGGCCCATTGGGGCAGCTGTGACTGGCGGCCGGCAGCTGGAAGTTGGTGGGCGACGTGTGCGTAGTCATCAGCCGATCGGAGGGTGAGCATGCGCAGCGGACGCGGAACCTGGAGCTCGGCCAGGATGTCCAGAGCAGGGATCGGTTGGGCGAATTCCTCGAATTCGTCGAGTGCCATGATGTGTGACCACGTATTGCCCTCCTTGTCACTTCCCCAGACCGCGCGGGCTATGGCCGAGCTGGTGAGGAGGTGAACGACCTTCGCACGTGCGATGAAGCTGTTCCCCGTGTAGAAGAAGACGTGGTCGCCGACCCGCCGGTCACGCAGGGCCCGGACCTTCTCGTTGTTGGCCTGTGAGGTCGGCGTTGAGCCCCACAAGCGGGCGATCCCTTCCGGGTACAGGCCGGCGAGTATGTCCCCTACTGAGCCGACCGAGTTCCGCAGATCAGAGACCCGGATGCCTGTGCGCACGGACTTGGCGAAATGCTGCGGGCCCCCGTCCCTGGTGCCCCGAGGCTGGAGGATCAGCTGCGGCCGCTCCGAAGCACGGACAGCCTCCTCTGCAGCCTCGGCGAGGAGGTCGGGTCGGGTGGCCGGAAGTATTCCTGCATGCGTCAGATCGGCAAGGCTCATGCCGAGAGAATAGTGGGAAAAGCCGACAATGGCTTGTGAGTTGATCGGTCAAGATTGGTCGCTGTGATGACGTGCTTCAGGGCTGGATGACGTGCAGTCGTACAGGTTCGGAGAGTGCCGCAGAAGCACCCGGAAAGTCGGCCAGGCGTGCGGCGACCGTTGCCATCGCGAGCCGCTCAGGCAGCGCTGCCGAGAATTTCAGGCCTTTGACAGCGCGTCGATCGACGTCCGGGAAGACAAGGAGGTCCCCGGCACCGGCACGAGCGCATTGCCACATCGGGGTCGTCAAGTCTTCTCGAAGCCGCACATAGCAGTCCGTAGGGCGCTGAACCGGGTCTGCAACGGACGACAAGGTGGCGGCGAGCGTGGCGTTGGCTCGGTAGCCGGCCCACGTCCACCACCGTACGTCGTTGCCGGAGCGCGTGATCAGTGTCCCGGCGGGGTGCACGCTGTTGGGAGCCTCCTCCTCACGCAGTTGCTGGAGGCGGGATTGTGCCCGCCGGGTGAGCGACACCGGTGGGTCGGCGCCCAGGAGGACGTCGCGCATGGACCGGGTCAGTTCGTACGACAGGCCTGCGATGCCGGTGCCGGACCACTTGGCGATGCCGCCGCCGTCGGCAGGCTCGACGAAGGCCCGGCGCCTGGACCAGTCGATAAAGGTCACCTGCCAGCTCCGCCCGCCGAGGAGAAGCCGGCGGGGGCCAGGCCGCTCCTCGGTGAGGACGGTGGGATCGGTCTGCCCGATCTCGGTGCGTCCCGACAGCACGGTGAACTGGGGCGGCGCTGTGAAGGACGCGGTCAGCTCGATGAAGTGGCGGTGGCCGAAGCGCTGTTCCGCCTCGGGACCGATGAAGAGGAGACCGTTGTCGTCGTCGAGGAAGCCCTCACCCACCAGGTGCCGCAGGATCGGTTCACCGGAGCGGTCGAAGGGGGCCAGGCCGTTCCACTCCGAGCTCCACAGGTGGTTTCCCAGCCTGTGCTCCTGCAGGGTCACGGCGAGGATCTGCTGGGCGACCAGGTGCCGGGGTTCGGGCGGCGGCGTGACGGCCTCGACCCAGCCGCGTCCCCACAGCAGTAGCAGGCCTGCGGCCTGAAGCAGGGTCTCTTCCTCGGTGGCCAGGAACAAGCAGTTGCGCACACTGCCGGCCCGTCGGCCGGTGCGGCCGATCCGCTGGAGGAAGGAGGCAACCGTGCGAGGTGCGTCGATCTGGATGACGCGGTCCAAGTCGCCCACGTCGATGCCGAGTTCAAGCGTGGAGGTGGAGACGATCACGCAGTCGCGGGCCTCGGCGAAGGCCTGCTCGGAGCGAGCCCGCTCCTCGGCCGACAAGGAGGCATGGGAGAGGAAGGTGGTGACCTCACGAGCCCGCAGGGCGGCACCGAGCTGCTCCACCTGGCGGCGGGAGTCGCAGAAGACGAGGCGCTTCTCGCCGCGGTGCAGCGACGCGATCAGCTTCGCCGCGTTCTCCAGCGAGCCGACGTAGTCGAGTTCCACCTCGCCGGGCGGCGGGGCACCGGTGGAGGCGGCGGTGAGATCGGGGGCGACGACCTGTCCTGTGCGGGTGTTCGCGCCCGAGCCCTGCAGCCAGGTCAGCAGTTGCTGAGGGTTACCCACCGTCGCCGACAGGCCGATGCGCTGGATCGGACGGCCGGTGACGCGTTCGAGCCGCTCCAGAACGGCGAGGAGGTGCCAACCGCGATCGTCTCCCGCGAAGGCGTGGACCTCGTCCACGACGACTGCGCGGATGGAGGAGAGGAGTTGAGCATGGTCGGTCTTGACCCCGATGAGCATGGCCTCGAGCGACTCGGGGGTGGTGAGGAGGACATCGGGCGGATCGGTTCGGATCCGCTTCCGCTGCGACTCCGTGGTGTCGCCGTGCCACAGCGCGGCCCGTCGGCCGAGCCACTGTGCGTACGAGTCGACACGGGTGACCAGGTTGTTGAGCAACGCCTTGAGCGGGCACAGGTAGAGCACCGAGATGCCGGTCCAGCGGTGCTGGGCCATCGCGGACAGCACGGGGAAACAGGCCGCCTCGGTCTTGCCGCTGGCGGTCGGCGCGAGCAGGACGGCGTCATTGCCGTCCATGAGCGGCGCGATCGCGGCGCGCTGCAGCGGACGTAGGTCGGGCCAGCCCAGGGTGTTCACGATGTGGTGCAGGACCACCGGGTCGAGCCGGTCGATCGGGTTCGCCGGGCCCTCGCCGTCCGACTCGCGTTGCTCGGAACCGGTCATTGCAGCTCCAGGTCGATGTCGTCCGCCGATCCGGCGGCGGCCAGGTTCCGCTCCGTGGCAGTGAGTTCCTGGGGGGAGACGGTCAACCGGTAGTGCTGCCGCGGATCGAACTCGTCGAACTGGTCGATCCGGTCCAGGACATCGCCCACCAGCTTCTTCAGGAAGAGCCTCGGGGCGACACCCACCTTGCCGCCCAGCGCGCCGCCGACCGCGTCGGCCAGGTCGGCGACGTAGCGGTCGTCCGCGAGCGTCTTGATCCGGTCGGCGGATTCGGCACCATCGGCGTAGAGATCACGGATCGTCGCCCCGAGGCCGATCAGCGAATCCCGGGTGAATCCGGGTAGCCGGACCTGTACGGCACGCGGGTTGTCGAACCTCGGGTCGGTGGTGAAGTCGGTGGCGAGGCGCTGGGCGAGCGGGGCGAGGCGCTGCACCCCCTGCTGGCCGTCGTAGAAGGCGGGCGTGCCGGTGATCATCAGATAGAGGCCGGGGAAACGGCCCGAGTGCACCTCGTCGATCAGTTGACGCAGCGCGTTGAGCGCCTTGTCGCGGGCGTCGGAGCGGACCCGCTGGAGCGTCTCGACCTCGTCGAGGACGAGGAAGAGCCCCGCATGCCCGGAATCCCGGAGCACGGTGAGCAACCCCTGGACGAACCCGAGGGCTCCGAAGTGGTCCAGATCACCGCGCACGCCGGCGGATCGTCGGGCCGCGGCGGCGACGTTCGGCTGCCCGCCGAGCCATGCGAGGACCGCCGCAGCGGTGGTCTCGTCGCCGGCCGTGAGGGCGGCCCGGTAGCCCCGCAGAGCGGCCGCGAACGACGGGGCGTGCCGGGACACCTCGCTGAGCCGGGCGGCGAGCAGCCGCTCCACCTCCTCGGGGAGCTGCTCCTCGGAGCACCCGGCCGCGAGGGCGTCCTCCTCCAGTGCGTAGAACCATGCGTCCACCACGGGCCGCAGCGCGCTCGGCGGGAAGCTCGAGGTGCCGAGTCGCTCCGTCAGCCGCCGGTACACGGTCTCCAGCTTGTGCAGCGGCGTCTCGGTCTCGGAGACCTGGATCTCGGCGACCGCGAAGTTCCGGCGCTTGGCGCGCTCGCCGAGCCACCGGGTGAAGAACGTCTTGCCCGACCCGTACTCGCCCCGGACGGCCTTGAAGACCGATGCGCCGGAGACGACGGCGTCCAACTCCGCATCGAGGGCGGATTCGAACCGTCCCAGCCCTGTGGCGAGCAGGTCGAGCCCGTTCTCGGGCACCGCACCGCGGCGCAGCGCGTCGATGACGTCGCGGCGGCGGGCTGCGCTGACGGTCACGGATCGGGAGGTTCCTTCGGCACTCACGCGCAAAGTCTCCCATTCACCGGGTGGGTGTGATCACTGCTGTCCGGACACCGGGACCGATCGGGCCCCGGTGCCGGTTCAGCGCAGGTCGAACTGGATGCGCAGGAGATCCGTGTCGAGCCGCAGGGTACGGCCGTCCGGAAGGGTCTCCAGCACCTGGATGCTGTCGTAGTTGAGCAACTGCCGCAGCACGGCGGCGAAACCGTCGGCGCGGACGGCGAGTTCGCCGATCCGCTGGGCCAGAGCAGTCACGGGCAGCGTGCCGCCCGCGTCCAGCAGCGCCCGCAGAGCCTTCTCGACCTTGACCAGATCGGGTTTGCGGGCGAGGAGATCCACCTGGTCCTTGAAGGTCTGAGAGCTCAGCAACCTGCCGACCAAGGCGTCCTGGGGGGACACCAGCGTGGGCGTCAGCAGTGCGTCGCCGTCTTCTGCCGCGGGCTCGATCGTGACCTCGAAGAGAGCCTCGTGGCCCGGTGCCGCCGGTTTGGGCGGTCGAGTCGCCTTGGCGGGCTTCTTCGGGACGGCCGCCGGGACCGGCTCGGGCGAGGGAATGCCAGGGGTGAGGGACCACCAGGAGGGCTCGGGGCTGCCGAGTTCGCGCCAGCCCTTGGGCGGAGTGGCTCCGAACGGAAGGAGGGCGAGCACCGGGATGGCGACCTCCGCCAGCGAAGCTCCACCGTGGTACCCCGCCTTGAGGGCCGTGTAGCGGGAGTCGGCGTCCCACAGTGCGACGATCTCGTTGCCGGTCTGCGGGGAGACGACACGCGGCCCTGCGAGGGTGATCTCGGTGTCACCGAGTGCCCCGCCGGGGGCGCGGTGCCGGGCAGACAGCGGAGTCTCCCGATCCACCTTGACCCCGCCGCGATCGACGACGTGTCCGTGGTCGCTGGTGATGACGACCGCGCGCCCCTGGGCGGCGGCGACCCGCAGGAGGTCCTGCAGACCCCCTATCTGGGACAGCCGCCAGGAGCCGTCGCCGTGCTTCTGCTCCTTGGCGAGCCGGTCGTCGACGGTGTTCAGCACGACCGCGACGTGAGTGTCGCCGGCCAGTGCTTCGGAGAGCTCGGGGCCGAAGACCGCGCCGCCGCTCTCGCTACGGAGGTCGTCCTTGTGGAAGACCGCCACCTTCTCACTGCCCCAGAACCGGTGGGTGGGGACGATCCGCTTCTCGTCGGCCTGCGTGCCCGTCATCAGGCGCGCGGCGAAGAGGGAGGTCCGGGAGACGGCCGTCACGGTCGGCAGGGCGGCGGCGACCGCGCGGCGCTCCGGGGGACGCGGCACGTCCGAGGAGGCCGCGCTGCCGGTGGCCCGGGGCGTCGGATCGTACTCGGCCCACTGCTCGCGCAGTTCCGTACCGAGCTCGGAAGCGATGGCGGCGCTCATTCCGTCGACGACCACGAGCAGCACGCGGCGCTCGCCGGCCTTCACCACGGGAGCGACGACCTTCTGCAGGAAGGTCTCCACCGTGAGCATGGCGCTCTTCGGGTCCGGCCCTGCTGCCGTCCACGTGGTCAAGGTCTGTGCGAAGTTGCGGTCGATCTCCCGCCGCTTGGATCGGACCGAGGAACAGAGCCGGCTGTAGGAGGACGCCAGCACCTCATCGGCGTCCCCGCCGGCCTCGATGTGTTCCAGTGCCAGGTCGACCCAGCCGGTCTGGTTGGCGTGGCGGTTGATGCCGGCCGCCACATGCGGGATCTCGGTCGACGGATCGGTAGCCAGCCACTGCGCGAGCCGCTGAGCCATCCGCGCCCGCTCGGCCCTGGCCCGGGATGCCTGGCCCAGGGCGAGGCGGTGCTCGCTCACCGCCAGCACCGTCCCTGCGACCTTCGACAGGTCGCCGGCATCGAGGGCCCTGCCGACCGCGGCGAACCGGGCCTCGAGGCCGGCCGCCAGAACCGGGCTCGCCTCGGCCGCGAGGCGCGCACCGAACTGATCGACCAGCGACTCCGCCCGGTTCAGGACGGCCCCGGTCACCTTCCGGGCGTCGGCCGCCTCGTCGTCGTCGGACCCGGGGCGGCCGATCAGCAGGAGGACGGAGACGAACTCCTCACAGCTGCGCCCGAAGGCCGTCGCCAGCGCGTCCAGAGCCTCGCCGTGGGCCGGCGGCTCCTCACCGAACCACCGCTCGGCGCGTCCGCGCGCCCGGTAGTCGTCGGCGGTCGCCGAGGCCGCGTCCGCGTGCACCCACAGGGCTGCGCAGACCAGGCCGAACGCGACCGCGTCCGGGCCGTGTTCGGCGGCGACCAGAGCCAGCAGGGCCTTGCCGGTGAGGCCGGCCTGGTCCTCCTCAGCCAGGAACGAGGCCAGCCCGGCCCGCTCGGGTGCGCGCAGGGCAAGGAAGCGGTCCGGCCCGCCGGGCGTCAGCGACCAGCGCAGGAGGGCGGGCACGTCCAGGCCGGAGCCCGACGAGCCCGACTGCTCCGCCCGGTCGGGGTCGAACCGGCCGATGCCGAGCCGCCGCAGTGCGAGGGAGGCGAGGGCGCCGGGACGGGCCAGCACCCCGCCGCCCAGCTGTGGCCAGCCGGCCGGCGGGGTGGCGTCGAGCAGCGACTCGGCGGCCCAGTTGTCCTTGAGGAGCCGGTTGTCGGCGCTGGCCGCGCCGAAGGCCTGCCGGACCACGTCCCAGGTGTCGACGGCGTTGACCCGCTCCCGGTGCACGCGGGCCAGCAGGTCCGGGCCCAGCTCCGACTCCTCCCGGTCGGTCAGCACGACCAGGACCTCCGGGCCCGATGCATCGGGGGCGAGATGGGCCAGGACCAGCTCGTAGACGGCGAGCGGAGAGGGCGCGGCCGCGACCCGGGCCTGACGCCGTTCACCCCAGCCGAGCTCGGCAGCGCCGTCCCACTCGGGGGCGGCGCGCAGCAGGACGGCCTTGCGCCGGCCGCGGGCGAGCCCCCGCTGCGAGGCCAGGTACTGGGTGACGGTGCCGGCGTTCAGCCGGACCGCGCTGGTGGTGACCGGAGTGCTCATTCGACCACCTTCCAGCTGATCTCGACGGTGGCGTTCGGCTCCCTGGCCGCCAGCTCCTCCAGGTCGGCACGCAGCTCGGCGATGGCGCGGGCCGCGGTGGTCCGGCCACCGCCGGAGCGCCGGAGGGGGCGGCGGGCGGTGGGTTCGGTGGGCACGCGCGGGTCGCTGGTGCGGGTGTCGAGGTCGGTGTCGTCGGCCCCGGGAGCGGGCTCCGGCGGGGTCACGGGAGCGACGGGCGGCGGGGGAGTGGCGGCGGCCCGGCTGCGGTCGATGACCTCGACGATGGCGCGCCGGGCGTCCTTGAGGGCCTGCGGAAGGTCGGTCGTGACCTCCCGGGCGATCCCGCGCAGTTCCTCCAGGACGGCCTGGCCGGCCGGTCCGTAGTTGGGCGCGAGCTTGAGCATGTCCCAGGCGGCGCCGGCGAGCGCCGAGGCGACGGCCTCGGCCTGCTTGATCGACCTGCCGTAGCGCTCGACCGAGACGGCACCGAGATCGAAGGCGGCGAAGGCGCCGATGACCTGCTTGGCGGCACCGGAAGTGGCCGCCGGGCCCTTGTCGGCGGCGATGATCGCGTCGAGCAGGTCGAGCGAGCGCCGGGCCAGGGCGAGCCGGCCCGTGCCGTCCGTGTCGTCCAGGCCGAGCAGCGTGGCGCGCTTGTCGAGCTGCTGGACGAGGCTGGTGGCGTGCGGCTGGTACCTGCGTGCGGCGGCCACGATGTCGGCGGCGAAGCGGCTCGCGATCCGGCTGCGGCGCAGGGTCGGCGGCTTGGTGCCGAGGATGTGCTGGTAGCGGAGGCCGGCCTCCTCCCAGCTCGCCTCGTCGGGCAGCGGCTGGGTGCGCAGGGCGTCGCCCGACTTGATCGCGGACGGCTCGGGGGCGGGGTCGAGCAGGCCGCCGCCGCGCACCCAGACCCGGTCGTCGAGTTCGGCGAACGAGGCGATGACGAGGTTGGCGAGGAACGGGTCCAGACCCATCGGCTCGGGCCGGTCCAGCCAGTCGGTCAGGCGCACGACGGTCAGGTCGCCGGTGACGCCCTCGGTGCGGGCCTCGCGGCGGAAGTGGTCGGGCCAGCGGGTGGAGAGCTCGAAGTACGCCTCCTTCTGCTGCCCGAGGCCCAGCTCGCCGGCGATCCGCTTCATCACTGGGCGGTCCTTGGCCGGGATCTCGACCCGTCGGTCACTGGCCTCGCCGGCGGCCCGGATGTGGGCGAAGACGATCTTGGCATCGGCGGGCTTGACGACGGTGCCGGGGGCCTCGCGGTCGAAGTGGGGGTGGGCCGGGTACTGGTGGGCGAGCAGCTTGCCGGCCACGTGCCGGGCGGCGTCGTGCAGCGACTGGCCGATGGACGGGCGCAGGTCGGGGACGTCCGGCAGCGGCTCGAAGTGGTCGTCGAAGCCGAGCTCGACGTCGGAGCTCTTCTTCTCGGCCAGGCCGTACGTCTGCTTGAGAGCGGCCTTGACGGTCTTGGTCAGCGACTCGCGCTGGCCCTCTAGCAGCGCTTTGGCGCGGGCCCGGTTGTCGGCGTTCAGGTGCCCGGCGTACTGGGTGTCGAACCGGCGCTGGTCGCTGAGCGCGTAGTCGATGGTGACCAGGCGGCGGAAGTCCTGGAAGCGCGCGGCCGACAGGTGGGTGGGGAGCCAGGCCATCGTCCGCGGACGGTTCTCGCCGGACAGCTCGCGCAGCTCGCGGATGCGGTTGGCGTCCTCGACCGGACCGTATTCGCTCTCGTAGAACGGCAGACCGATGACGAAACGCCAGTTGCTCTCGTAGCTGGGGCTGAACTCGTGGTCGGGTGTGCGTTCCCGGTCGGCGATGTTGCCGAAGAAGACCTCGACCGAGCGGTTGGAGCCGCGCCAGACGAACTTCAACTCGTCGGCGTCGAGACGGCCGTCATGAGTTTCGACGCCCAGCTCCTCGGCCAGCAGCTGGCGGACCAGTGCACGTCGGTTGCCCGGATTGTCATTGACGTTGGCGTTGGCGATGACGGAGTCCACGTCCACGCCGGCGAGTTCAAGCCGCACGCCTGCGTTGGCGAGGGTGCCGGTCTCCTTGATCTCGGCGAACCGGGCAGCCCAGTCTGCAACCTTCGACCTGATCACGCCTTCTTCTGCGCCAGGGATCGGTGTGACGATTGAGCCGTGATTGAGTGCACTGAGTCGACGAATCGTAAGATCACGCAAGGCGGGCACGCTGGGCGCGAGGGCGGACAGGAGCAGGGTGCAGATCAGCCGGTTGTCGCCGATGAAGTTACGGCAGCGCTGGGCTAGTTGCGGGTCAGCGATGGTGTCCGGGCGGTTGCGGTAGCGCTCGATGTCTTCCTCCGTGACCTCGCTGGCATCGAGCAGGTAGGGGCGGAGCTTGGTGCGGTAGAGCTTGTCGGCGGCCTGGAACTCCACCTTCAGACTGTCGACGAACGGCTTGTCGCCGCCGTCGGCGATCACCGGATAGAGGTCGCCGAGCGGGATCAACTGCTCGAGCCGGGCGTCGTTTCGGTGATCGGCGAGGAGCTGGCCCATCAGCTTCAGACCGGTGCGGGAGCGCTGGAGAGCCGAGGAGATGTGGACGAGGGTGTCCATGAAGGCGGGGGAGAACGGGTAGGTGAGGCGGAAGGACGCTTCGTCCGCCCCGGTGGTGCCCTCCTCAGAGCCGAGCAGCACGTCCCAGACCTTGTGACCGCCGCTGCGCTTGGCCTTGGCGAAGGCTGCGTCCAGCTTCTCGCGGGCCTCGTCGTCCTTCGGCGTGAGCAGGCGGGCGTGGGCGATCTGCGGGAGGTTGCGGTCCTCCAGGGTGATCTTGTCGAACCGGCCGGAGGCGAGGTTGAGGCTGTCCTGGATCGCGGTCTCGCCGGCACCGGACACCTCCTCGCCGACCAGCTCACGCAGGTCGCGCTGGCGGGCGATGAAGGACACGACGGGGATGGCCCGGCGGGAGTCGGCGCCCTCCACGAAGTTGGTGATCTTGTCGGCCTCGCGGGAGACGAACTTCTGGTCGTGGATGCGGTTGGCGAGCCAGAGGATCAGCTCGTCCATGAAGAGGATCAGGCCGTCGTAACCGAGCGACTTGGCGTGGGCGGCGATGACGGAGAGGCCGGCGTCGAGGGAGATGAAGCCGAACTCGTCCTCCTTCGCGTTCTGCGCAAACCCGGGGAACCAGCCCGCGATGGCGTCGTGGACGAGCTTGGCGCGCAGCTCGGCGGGGGTGGTGGGGTTGACGACGTTCAGGTTCGTCTCGGAGGTGTCTTGCTGCTCGGCGGCGAGCGCGGAGTCGAGCAGGGCCGGCGTCCACGCGAAACCCTCGCCCCAGTCGTCGTCCTCGTCGATGTCGGCGCCGCTGTCACCGGCGAGGCCGGCGATGAACTGCTCGTCGCCGACCTTCGCGCGCAGGCGCTGGACGTCCTCGAAGAGTGCGTCCGTGCGGTAGACCTGCGGGGTGGGCGCGTCCGGGTGGAGCGCCTTGACGTGGGAGACGTAGCCGCCGAGGACGCGCTGCTCCAGGGACTTCGCGCCGAGCATGTGGTACGGCACGAGCAGGAACTTCTTGCGCTCGGCGCTCAGCCACTCGTGCTTGGCCAGGGTGGGGTCGAACTCGGTGCGGGAGAGTGCCGCCTGGTTGCCCCGGAGCAGGGCGTGTAGGACGGCCATGAAGTGCGACTTACCGGAACCGAAGGAGCCGTGCAGGTAGGCGGCCTTGGAGGTGTGACCGTCGAGGGCGGCCTTGATCAGGCCGAGGGCCTCGTCGAAGTTCTCGAGGAGGCGGTCGGTGAGGACGTAGTCCTTGAGTGCGTGGGCGGCGCCCTCGTCGGTGACCGCCTCGGCGAGCTTCAGGACGAAGTCGGAGGTGGAGATGGACGGCTTGATGTCGATGACATCGCGGAGGAGGGGCGGCTGGGCCGGTGTCGAGGCCATGGTCTGCTTTCGTCCGTTCCGTCGTCATCGTCGTTGTCCTGCGGTGCGTCGCCGGCGTGGGGGTCTGCCGGCCGTTCGCGGCCGCACGGGGGCGGTGGGGAGCGGCGGAAGGTCCTCGGCGGTTGCGCCGGCGACGATCAGCCATGGTATGACGGCGGCGCCACGCGGTGCTACCAGGTCGGGCCGGGGGACGGGGCTGGTGGCGCCGGGCGGCGAGGTGGCTTGGTCGCCTGTGGGGGCAACTGCACTTCCTCGCCGTGGCGCCGACGTGGACGGGCTATTCCGGGGCGGGCGGCGGTTCGGCGGGGCGGATGTGCGCGGAGTGCAGCCGGCCGTTCATCCGGAAGGAGAGGTCGAGCCTGCCGTCGCGTCTGATCGACTCGGCGGCGAGGCCGACCGCGCCAGGGCGGGTGAGGGCATCGCGCATGGTGGCGGCCTGCGCCTCGCCCAGCGGAAGGTGCTGGAGGGCGCGCCAGAGGGCGGCCAGGGCTTCCGGGAGTCGGGGGAAGGTTGCGGGGGCGCAGACGCCCTCGATCTCGACCACCACGGGGGGTCTGCTTTCGCGGAGCGTCGGGTGATCGCGTAGCGGGCAGCAGCCGTTTCCCTGGCCGCAGGGGCGGTCGCCGGTGCTCATCGGGGGTCTCGGACTTCGGGAGCGACGGTGGCCCAGACGACCTTGCCGATCCCGCCCTCGCGCGGGCACCAGCCCCAGGTGATCGACAACTCCTCGACCAGCCGGAGTCCGCGGCCGTTCTCCTCGTCGGGAGAAGCGGTTCGGGGGACGGGGTGGGTGCGGCCGGCGTCGTGCACCTCGAGGCGCAGGTGGTCGGGCTTGTGCTCGAACCGGATCAGGATGAGGCGGCCGGGCGTCGTACGGGAGTGCTGCACGGCGTTGTTGACCAGCTCGGTGAGGACGGACTCGGCGGAGTCGAGGTAGCGCTCGCCGGAGGTGTGGAGGGCGAGGAACTCCCGGAGCAGCCGACGGGCGGTGCTCCCCGACTTCGGGTGACGCGACAGCCAGCACGCGTACTCGTCGGCGGCAGTGGGAGGGATCTTCAGGGCAGCGGGCATGGCGATGGCCCCTTCGGAGCGTGGATGGTTTCGACGTGATCCGGGCGGTTGACAGCCCCAGTGACGGCCGGAAGGAGGCATGGGAATGCCCGGTGACGAGCCGTCTTGATCACGGTGTGTCGTGTGAATGACTACGCCAAGTAGCACGCCTCTGTGCTGCCATGAGGTGCAACAGCATCAGGCAAAGTGCATATGCACTTTCGTGTGAACGTGACGAAACCCCCTATCGCACGCCAGATTCTGACGGGACGAGACACCGAGATGAGGGGAGGTAGATGCGTGGCTGCGACGCCCACCGTGCGTCGCCGAATGCTGGGCTCGGAGCTCCGGAAGATCAGAGAGGGGCTCGACCTCAAGGTCGACGATGTGGCATCGCGACTCGGATGGCACCAGTCGAAGGTCAGCCGCCTGGAGAACGGGCGCTCCGGCGTGCGCGCGAACGAGGTCGAGATACTTCTCGACGTCTATGAGGTTGCTGATTCGGCGACTCGTGAGGCCCTCGCAACGCTGGCGCGGCAGGGGAAGCGACGGGTGTGGTGGCAGTCCTACTCCGATGTGATCTCCCAGCGCTACGCCTCGTTCATCAGCTTCGAAGCAGAGGCGGTGTCCGTTCGGAACTTCGAGTCGTCCCTGATTCCGGGACTGCTCCAAAGCGCGAACTACGCACGGGCGCTGACCCGGCAGCTCCAACCGGACGCTTCGTCTGACGTGATCAACGCTCTGGTGGGCATACGGCTGGCTCGGCAGAATGCGGCGCTCCAGCGAGAAGACCCGCTCAAGCTGTGGGCCATCGTGGATGAGGCCGCCCTGCACCGGCAGATCGGTAGCCGGGACATCATGGCGAGGCAGTTGCAGCACCCTGTCGCCACATCGCGAGAGCCGCATGTCACGTTGCAGGTGGTCCCGTTCGCAGCCGATGCCCATCCCGGAGTGCTTGGATCCTTCGTCATCCTGGAGTTCCCGGTTCGGAATGATCTCGACGTGGTGTACACCGAGTCGCTGACGAGTAGCCTCTCGAACGAGGCGACGACGTTCGTGCCTATAACCAGGCGTTTGATCGGCTTCGGGCGGCGGCACTTGATATTGGGCCGTCGCGCCGTCTGATCACGCAGATCGCAAAGGGACTTGAGTGATGCACGCTGACAAGGGCGGAGTGGACCTGAGCCGCGCCGTGTGGCGGAAGAGCACGTTCAGCGGCAACCAAGGAAACTGCATCGAGGTCGCTGACGGCTTCGTCGGCGTGATGCCGGTGCGCGACTCCAAGGACCCCGAGGGGCCGGTACTGGTCTTCCCAGCTGGGGCGTGGTTGGCGTTCGTCGCCGGGATCAGGGGTGGGGAGTTCTCCGCCGACTGCTGAGTCGGTTCTGCTTATGCAACAGCCTCCGGCCGGAGATCCGGCCGGAGGCTGTTGCGTGCTGCGTGGCTGAAGCGTCAGCTCTTGGTGGCGCGACCGCGACGGGCAGGCGCCGGACGCCAGGCCCGCAGGTCGTCGTCGGTCAGACCGTGCTCACCCTGAATCTGCGCGCGGTAGCCGGCGAAGAAGTCCGCAGGAGAACCGCCGTACATCGCGTCGAACTCACCGTGCCACTGGCTCAGCCAAGGCTGCAGCTCCAGCAGACCCGCGAGGTATGGGGTCAGCTCCTCGGTGGTGAAGTCGTTGTTGGTGAAGTACGTGGTGAGCGCCTGCGCCTGCTCGCGGTGGTCCCAGCCGGCCCAGCCGAAGAGGTCGGGAGTGCCGGAGGTGGTCGTTGAGTAGGAGATGAACCGCTCCTTGGCCACGTCGAGCTTGCCCCGGGCCCGCCAGTAGGAGGGCTTGAGGAAGTCGGCCGACGTGTACTTCGGCGGTACGGGAATCGAGTCCCGGATCTTCCGCTTGGCTGGTTCGTCCGAGGCCGCGTCCTCCTGGCGTTGGAGGTCCCACACCTGCTCCCAGTCAGCGCGCTTCTTCAGCCCGGTGGGCTTGTAGCGAAGAGTGGGGAGGAACGGTACGTGCTCGTCGGCGAGGAGATCGGAGACGACTTTGGCGAGTTCTTTGCGCGGGGCGTAGATCTCGGCGACGGAGACAAATCCCGCATCTCGCGAGAGCACATCGGTCAGCTGGGCGCGGGTTAGGAGGGTGGGCTGGTCGTCTTGGAACCAGTGATCACGGAGCTCGATACGGTCGAGCAACCAGAGCCGTAGGGCCTTTTCCTGGAGAGAATCCCAACCTTCGTTAGCCCAACGGCGCTTGTACTCGGGTCGCTCGACCATGCCGATGGCGCGGGAGGTTTCGATTGCCTCAATACGCTTCCGAACGACAGCCTTGTAGGATTCGGACCAGTGGGATGGTAGCTCGGTGATCGGCGTAGACCCGTGACGCTTAAACCATTCGTCAGAGGCTTCCCCATTCTTGGCACGGCGAGCGAGTACAATCTCGAACGCTCTTTGCCCGAGCATGAGTTCCGGGACATCGGTCTCAGGAGCGCGCAGATCCTCTGCGTGCAGGTTGTAAAGTGAGTATACCTGCCAGTCGAGCTCCTCTTGAAGGCCAATCATTCGCGCTCGGGCAGATTCCCAAGAGGCCCGCGCTGTCCGAAGGGATGAGACTTTGAGCGGGAAGTCATCAGCTGCCGTCATGGCAGACGGGCTGGAAGCTGCCAAGTCTTTGGCGAGAGCATCGAGGAAAGTCGCAAGGTTTGTCGGGTAGGTGGTGGGGAGCGGGAACTCCTGCATCTTAGTTCCGGTGAATTCAAAGAATCGCTCCCAGTCGTCGCTGGTAAACCCTCCCCCTTCTCCGCGAATCCCCTTGTCGTGACTCACCTGCTTGAGCCAGAAGCATGCTGTTGAGCTATTGAGGATTCCGAGAATTCGCAAGTGCTCTTCTTCGCTTGCGTGCTCTTTGAGCTTAATCACTGGTGCAGACCTATTGAATACATTCCCTCCTCGATCCAGTACGAAATGGTTGTGTGTGGCTACAAATGCGAATGAGATCGACATTGGTGTGCGATAGGCCGAAGAGGTGTACTGCATATAGTCCCACCATTTGAGGCCTGCATCTTCCATCGTGCCCTGAAATGTGCGACGGGCTTGCAGTATGCGACGCAAGGGCCACAGGTCGTTCTCAAGGTCGCTGGGTTGGAGTTGACTGGCGTAGGGGAACCAGATTGCTTCTTGGGGGTGGGCCTCCCAATCGCGGACGATTTCTCCGATCATCAGCGGCCGAAGACCCTGTCGATCCGCGATCGTCCGGAAAGTGGCGCGCAGTGGTCTGATGTAAGCCTCGTCTGCTCCCGCGCGGATGGCCCTGCCGATTGGCGGCTCGATGACTGCCTTCATTCGCAGAGGGCTAGCCTTGTCAATCTGTTCGACCATCTCGCGGCCACCGTCGGCAAGCATCCACGGCTGTCGACCGAAGTACCGCCGGCGGTCGAGGTCGTCTACCGACACCCATTGACTCGCGGATCCGGGCTCATCGATCTGATTGATGATTGCATTCCAAACGAGCCCTTCTTCGCCACTTTCAGGCGCGCCTGGTTCGCCCTGGATGCCCCGTACGGTGCGAATATATTCTGTGCGCCTCTGCCCTGATTGGCGCTTACCTACGAGGATGACAGTGGGGGTTCCATGTCCGGGAATATATGCGCCAGAGGTGTCGATAACCTCCGTTAGTTCAACCCTGTGTGCGAAGTAATCCTCAATCAGCTTCGTGCCGAATTCGCGCTTCATGAAGGAATTTGCGGTGATCTGGCCGACCATGCCGTACCGGCGGCCGTTTGCGTCGCCGCGAATTGCCAGATCAAAGAACTTCTGCGCGAATGGCACTGAGAGAGCATAGGTCCCGGAACACGCATCGTACAGTTCGCGGTACAGCTCGTTGAGCTTCTTGTCCTTTACTGTGATGTAGGGCGGGTTCCCCACCACCACGTGATAGCGTCCATCCTCCAAGATGCCCTGGTGCTCGTGCATGTCTTCTGTCGCGTACGCGAACTCGGCAAGCGTGTCGCCAGACTTCTCGCCGAGCAGGGAGAATTCCAGCTGTCGGTCCTTGATTAGCGAGTCGCCTACCGCCAGGTGGATCGGCCAGTCGTACTTGCCTGCCGCCGCCAGCGTTCGCACCTGTGCTGCTGCCATTGCGGCCACCAGCAGCCGGAAGCGCGCGATTGAGACGGCAAACGGGTTGATATCCACGCCGTGCACCGAGTCGAGCGCAGCCCGCACGCGCTCGTAGCGGTCACGTCCGGGCTGACCCTCGGCCCACAGCTTCACCAGGCGCCGGAACGCGCCCAGTACGAAGTGGCCCGACCCACACGTCGGGTCGATCATCTTCAGGCCCTCGTACCCGAACTCCCGTACCGCCGGGTCCATTGTCCGGTCGAGGATGAACTCCTCCACGAACTCCGGCGTCTGGAGCAGCGCGTACGTCTTCCGCGCCGCCTCCGACAGGTCTTGGTACAGATCACCCAAGAACCGGGTGTCCCACCCCTCCGTGCCATCCTCGTTCAGCTTGTCCGTGAAGTCGTGGACGAGGACACCGGCTTCGTCCCGCTCGCGCCAGAACTCGACCAGTGCCCGCGCGCCATCGTGTGAAAGCGGGATCTGGAACAGCGGGTTGTGCCGCCGATCGAACAGCAGCTTCCCTGCCTGCCCCGCACCCAGTTCAGCGAACGCCCGCTCCAGCCACCCGCGATACGTCGGATCAGCGTCCGCATCCACGTACGCCGCGTACCGTTCCAGCGCGAGGTCACGCCGCTCGTCCGACGCTCCTGCCAGGTACGGCTCGGGAATCAGTTCGTTGTCCTCGCAGAACCGCACGAAGACCGTGCCCAGCACCCACGCCACCGCGACCTGCGTGATGCGCTCGTCGAGCCACGAGTTCCACGTCGCCGCCGTACGCCCCAGTTTCCGCGCCTGGTCGTACTCGCCGCGAAGCTTGACGCGCACCTCCTCCACAGCCTTGACCTGGCTGCCGAGGTCGGTTTCGACCGCCTTGACCTGCTTGATCAGATCTGCCAACAGGGCCTTGCGGTCGATCACTTCGTTGCCTCTCCACTCTCGCCGGCTCGGTGGGCGTTGTTGACCCACGAATCCGGAAGCTCGATCCATTCTCCCAGGCCCGACTGGTAGGGCACCGCCGTCGTCCCCAATCGGGGATCGCGGGCAGGGTCGCTCTGCGGGCAGAGCAGCCACAGCCCCCGCCCACCGTTGCGCGACCGTCCGGCCAGCCGGTCCAGCACCGCCATGGCGTCGTACCGGGCGAACACCCCGCCGTCGATCAGCAGCACGGGCCGCCCTGGCCCCTCCGCCGTCACCAGCTCGCCGATCCTCGGCTCGACCGCGCCCCACGCCGTCCGCGCATACTCGGCGAACCGCATCGCAGCTGGCGTGCCTGGCTGGGCGGCGTCGGCACGCAGGATGGTCTCCCAGGTCGGCTTGGGTCGAGGGTCGACCAACTCGTGCAGGGCGTCGATGAACAGCTCCGCCACCGACACCGCCTCGGCCCCGAACCTGCTGCCGCTACCGTCCCCGGTCAGCTCACGCGCCGCCTCGCGCGCGAGCCCGGTGCGCACGGTCAGCGCCCGGAAGCCGTCGCGCCGCGTGGACGAGAGCAGCCGCTCCTCCGCCTGCATGGCCCCGGCCAGCAGCGGGTCGTCGTCGTACCGGGTGACCAGCGAGATGCGTGTGGTCCGGCGGCCGGCTCCCGAGGTGAGGTAGCTGGAGCCCGCGTCGACCCGCCGCGGCAAGTAGCGCATGGTCTTGGTGCCCTCGCGCAGCGAGAGCACGAGGTCGAAGCCGGCCTCACGGAGCGCCTTCGTCAGCGGCCCGTCGGTCGGCAGCGTGTGCCCGCCGTTCCCGTCCAGCAGCTCGGGGAACCGGGCGCGGACGCGCTCGTGCACGTCTTCCCAGGTCAGCCCGGGCTGCTGGGCCTCCGGCACGCCGGGTGTGATCCGGACCAGCCCGGCCTGGGTGAGCCGCAGGGCCCGGACGAGCGACAGGTCGCGCGGGTAGATCTCGAGGCGAGGGGTGGCGGCCGCGTTGCGGGAGGCAGCCGCGGCCACGTCCACCATCCGACGCTCGTCCCACTCCACCACGCCGTTCGGCGGGGCGACGGCAGCGAGTTCGGCCAGTACCGTCGCCGCCGTCGGCAGGGTGTCGAGCTTGGCGAGCCGGTCCGCCACCTTGCCGAGGCGCTGCGCGTAGTCCAGCAGTCCGGGGGCCGACGGGGTTTCGGGGGAGTCGTGCTCGCCGACTTCCAGCGCCAGCAGGCCGGCGCCCATGCCTTCGTCGGCCGCCTCCCGGTTGGCGACGTGCCGGAACTGGGCGCTTTCCGGGTTGAGTTGTTCGACCTCGAGCACGGCCCGTACCGCGGCGAGCCCCAGGGCCCGGCGATCCCCGCGCCCCTGGAGCCGGGTGCCGCGTCGGACGGCGAGGGCATCCGCGATCTCGGCCGCCGAGGCGACCCGACCCAGCGAGTGCAGCAGCTCGAGGATCTCGGAGCGCAGTGCCTGCACCGCCGTGTGCTTGCTCCACCGGGTGCGCTGTGGCTTCAGAATCTGCGGAATCCGACCTGCGGTGCGGTTGACAGCGGTCGCGACGTCCTTCTGCTTCGGCCAGACCCCGATCTCCGGCAGAGCGCCCGTCTCGTCGGGCAGGCGCAGCAGCAGCCTGACCGTCTCGACTTCCTTGTCGTTGGTGCCGTCCTTCTTGAGCACCGGCACGAAGATGGTGGCGAGGGTGTCCAGGCTGACCGTCCGCAGGGTCCGCGCAGGCAGTCCATCCGCCGCGGTGCCCGCTGCCATCGCGTCGACGGCAGCCTTCTCGACCTCGGTCAGCTCTTCCTTGGCGGCCTTGCGGCCCTCCGGGGTGAGCGGGCCGGCCGGCTCCTCGGCCAGGCGGCGGCGCCACTCCTTGATCCGGCCGAGCACTTCGTTGCGCGTCTTGGGGCCGAGACCCGGCGAATTGACGAGCCGGCTTCGGGCGAGGTCCAGCAACTCGCCCACGGTGTTCACGTTGAGGCCGAAGACGAAGGATTCGGCGGCGAGGGTCAAGCCGGCGGCAGAGATCGCCGTCTCGCGGGTGGCCACCGCAGCCTTCTCGTTGCGCTTCTGGTCGGCGTCCTCGGGCTCCGCGTCCGCGATCATCGGTACGACGGCCTCAGCCGCCGGTCCTCCGGGCACCTGCTCCGCAGCGGCGGCATGACGGGACCGACCCGAGCTCGGCTTGGGACTGTCGAGGTCGAGGAAGATCTTCTTCCAGGCGTCCCGCATCGGCTTGAGCTCGGGGAACCGATGGGAGGCGTCCCGGTGCAGGGCCTTGCGGAAGAACGACGTCAGGCCTGCGCGCACCGCCGGGTCGAACGCCTCGATGGCGATCGTCGCATGCGGTTCCTTCTCCGGATCGGTCTGCCGGGCGGACACCCGGCCGCCGCCCCACACCGGGAGCTCGCCCGAGGCCATCTCGTGCAGGGTCGCGGCGACGGCGTAGCGCTCGGCGTGCGCGTCGTACACGGAGCG
The DNA here is from genome assembly GCF_043201735.1 of Kitasatospora sp. NPDC048286. Classification (NCBI taxonomy): domain Bacteria; kingdom Bacillati; phylum Actinomycetota; class Actinomycetes; order Kitasatosporales; family Streptomycetaceae; genus Kitasatospora; species Kitasatospora sp. NPDC048286. The sequence continues at coordinate 366,112 of NZ_JBICZE010000004.1, read as the reverse complement.
TGTGAGCGTTCCGATGAACGGGTCGAGGTAGCCGTCGGTGCCGGCACTGGTGTCCTGCACGCGGTAGCCGGCGAGCGAGAAGTCGATCAGGACCAGTTCGCGGGTCCGGTTGGGGCGGATGCGGATGGCGATGTTGTCCGGCTTGATGTCCCGGTGCCAGACGCCCTCGCCCTCGAGGAAGTCGACCGCGCCGAACAGGTAGTCGCCGTAGGCCTCGAGCTGGTCGACCAACAGGCGGCCGCGCTCGCGCAGCTGCCGGCCGACGGTCTCCTCGCGTCGCCGGGTGGGCCTCGTCCCGGGCGTCGAGCCCTCCTCCTCGCGCTCGTCGCCGACGAATTCGAGGGCGAGGACGGTCCGAGGGCCGATGGTCAGCGGCTCCGGCTCCACGAGCCGGATGATCCCGGAGTGCGGCCGGAGCCGGCCCATGACCTCGGCCTCATGCCCGAGTACTTCGGCGCGGCTGTCGCTGAGAGCGACCTTGAGCACGCACATCGCCTTGGCCCGCCGGGCCTGCGGGTCCGCCTGGAGATCCCGGACGAGGAAGGCCCGGCTCGTGGAGCCGGTGCCCAGTCGGCGCCGCACCTCCCAACGGCCGGCCAGGATGTCGCCCGCTACGGCGTCCAGGGGGTCCTTGTCCGGAACCTCCTCGGCCACGGGTGCGGCTGACGTGTCCGGCGTCGGGGCGGTCAAGCTGTCCTCGACGAACTCCAGCATCTCCAGGAATTCGTCGACCGAGGACAGCCGCTGTTCGGCCTTGTAGGCGGTCGCTGCCTGGACCAGGTCGTCGATGTCCTCCGAGAGTCCGTCGACGATCGCGCTGGGGCGCAGGCCCTCGCCGGCTTCCAGTTGTGCGACCAGCTCGGCCTGGCTGGAGGCCGGCGGCTGGAGGGTCGTGATCAGGTAGGTGAGCACCCCGAGCCCGTAGACGTCGAGCAGGACCGGGTTGGGGCTGACGGCGGTCAGCTCGGGAGCGAGATAGGGATTGGCGGCCTCCGCCAGGTGGGCGCCCGCGTTGGACATCGCGGTGGGGGCCAGCCGCGGGGCACCTTCCGCCGTGTCGCCGGACGAGCGCTGCACGGCGACCTGCCAGTCGGAGATCTGCAGCCGCGGATTGAGCCAGCCTGCCTCCTCCCCGTCCGCGCCCGCCGTGCGCCCACGCCCGCGCGGAACGACGTGGATGGCCCGCGCCGCGAGCGTGCGGTGGTAGATGCGGCTGCTGTGCCCGGAGCGCATCGTCTCGGCGAGCTGGCGCACCAGCGCCATCCTGGTGAGGATGTCCAGCTTGGCGCCGTACTGCACCAGGTACTCGTCGAGCCGCAGCGTCCGCGGGTCGTAATCGAAGATCAGCGCGGGCCCGGCCGAGTGCCCGGACGAGTCGTACTGGCGCAGCTGCACCACACCCGGGTGCCGGAAGCGGCGCAGCACCGCGGCCTCGCGCAGCGCGGCACGTTCGACGGAGGAGCGCAGGCCGGCGTCCGAGCCACGCTCGCGCAGGTAGATGCGGACCCGGGCGGCCTCCGGGAGTTCGCTGTGCCGGGCCAGGTAGTCGGCCCAGGTCGGACCGGAGTCGAAGGACTTGCGGTTCAGCAGGTACGGGCCGACCTTGTACTCCGCGCCGCTGCGCGCGATGCCGACCCGCTCCAGTGCAGCCTTGATCTCACGGGAGGCGACGGCGTCGATGCGCCGGCGCTCGTCGCGGGGCGGCTGCTGGAGCATGGCGACCAGCTCGTCGACGGTGTGGACGCCGTGCTGGTCGGAGGGCGCGAGGCGCTGGCGCAGCGAGCTGTCGGTGAAGCAGACCGCCTCCGACACCCAGACCCGCCGGCCGTTCTGCCCGAGGAGCCCGGCCAGCTCCTTGGCCTTCTTGTTCGCCAGGTGGAGGGGATTGCCGTGGACGACCTGGCGTCCGCTGGGCTGGGTCTGCAGCCAAGTCCCGTTGCGGGACTCGATCGAGCCGTGCCAGTCCTTGAGCTCGATCAGATGCACCCCGCCGGGCGCCACGACGAGCAGGTCCACCTCGCGGACGTGCCCGGTGTGGGCGGTGAAGGTGAAGTTGGACCACGCCCGCCACGGATCGGCGTTCGGCAGCTTCTCCCGGATCGCCTCCAGGCCGCGGCGCTCGTGTTGGAACTCCGAGTCGGTGACCGTCACCCACCGGCCGTCCCGCATGCGCCCTCACCGCTTCTGTTCGCGTTGTGTTTCGCTGCTGGTCGGCAGCCGGATCACCCGGACGATCGTAGCGGGTGGTGGTCGTCCGTGGAGGACTCGTGCGGAAAGAGGACGGGACCGAGAGAGATGCGGAACGGCCCGGTACCGCTGTGCGACAGGTCAGGAGACGAAGTCGCGGAGCAGCTTGGTGAACGAGGTGAGCTCGGCGAGCATGTCGGCGGGCAGTGGCTTCTCACTGAAGTGGGCGATCCGGTTGCGGATGTCCTTCACGCGCTTCAAGTGGTGGACGAACTGCGTCCTGTCCATCGCGGTCCAGCCGAGGGTGACCCAGTTCACGTCGGCGTTCGCCGCCAGCGACTGCTTCGTCTGGGCGCCGTCGAGGAGCTTGATGTAGTCGCCGAACATCAGGTCCGTGATCAACCCGGACCGCTCGTCGACCTTCTTGTTGGTCTGGACGGCCTTGATCGCCTCTTGCCCGAGTGCCGCGCCCAAACCCCGGCGGAGCAGGGATTCGATCTCCCCGACGAGGAAGAAGGGGCGTGCTGCCCCCTCGAAGCGGTCGGTGACGTCCTCCGCCGTCACGATGCCGGACAGGCAACCGTCCTCGCCGCGGACCAGGACGTAGCCGTGCTCCTTGATCAGGGGAAGGCAGCCGAAGAACTCCTGGCGTACGTCCGCGACCGGCGGGGAGTCCTTCTGCATGGCGTTCTCGAGCGTGGGCGTCTTGCCGGTCTCGTACATCTTCGCCACCGAGTGCCAGGTGACCACGCCGTGCAGTGTGGCCATGCCCGTGGTGACCGGGACCTGGGAGTACCCGTGGGTGCGCATCAGGTAGGTCGCCTGGGCGGGCGAGGCGCTCAGGCCCACGCTGGCGACCCCGTTGCGGGCGCAGGCCAGATCCCCGATGTGCAGGCGCTGCGGCAGGGCCTGTGAGGGCAACGGCTCATGTGCGTCGTCGGCCTCGGGGTCGGTCTCGGTGACCACGATCGCAGTCAGCTCGACGACGTCGATGTCGCCGCGGTGGTGGCAGACGGCGAAGTCCGGAATGGTCGCCAGGCCGACATCGGCCAGGGACTGCGAAATCAGGTGCACGCTCTGGTGGTTGCGGACGCGCACACCGAAGAGGTCCAGGACGTGCTGGACGGGAATCCGCTGGCCCTTGAGTGACAGAAGGTCCTGCGGGGACGGCTTGGCAGGCATCACTCGCCGCCGTCCGCCGCGCCACGCAGCGCGGTCCGCTTGCCCATGGCACCCTGGACCAGCTCCACCAGCTGCCTGGAACGGTCGAGGTAGAAACGCTCGTAGTCATTGGCGTGCAGGGCGTCGGGATCGATGAGGTGGGTCGCGATGACGTCGTCGAACCACTCGGGCCGCATGTCCGAGGCCGTGATCAGCGACGGAAGATAGGTTGCCGGCGGTCCGGACATGCCCTGGGCGGCGCGGTACGAGAGAGGCGTCTTGTTCACGATGGAGCCCGCCGGGAACTTCAGTCCGAATTCCTTCTCGATCCACGCCTTCGGAAAGACCTGCCGGACGCCCACCCAGTGTTCATCCATACGAGCAGGGCTGATCGGTGCGCCGGTGTAGTGCCAGTCCACCGCGCCCTGCTTGATGAGGAGGGCGTAGATCCCCTTGTAGGCCGCGCTGTGCCGGGTGGTGAGCGTGTCCAGGCGGTCGGGGAAGAAGTAGGCGTCGCTGACGGTGTCCGGAACCTCGCCGCTGCGGCGGATCCACCCGATGAGCTGTTCCACGTCCTTGGTGAAGCGGGTTTCGGTCGAGCCTCCGTACATCTCACCGAGGACGCCGCACCAGTACCACTGGGTGATCATCTCTTCGGCGGTGAGGCTGTCGGTTTCCGTTTCGAGGATCGCGCGGACGGCGGCCAGCGGGACGAGCTGCGTCCGGTAGGGGAGGTCGGCCGCACGCACGATGCACTGCTGCTGGAGGAAGTCACCGACCCAGGCGAAAGCCTCGGCCAACTTCGGTGCCAGACGGTCGAAATCGGCAAGCGGGAGATCCAGGAGGTCGCGGCGCTTGCACGACACCGCAGCCCCGGGGCGCGCGAGCTTGCGCTCCCACGTCCGGACCAGCGCAACGGCCTGCAGGAAGTCGCTGCTGCTCAGGCCGTCCTCGAATCCCTGGTCCAGCCGGCCGAACACCGGGAAGCGGGTGGCCAGATCCTTTTTGATCGTCTGCCAGACGGTGGGCAGCTGGTAGTAGTCGCCGGACTCCGCGGTGAAGTCGCGGTCCCCGGCGTAGGTGGCGGTCAGAAGCTCGAAGACGTTCAGCGGCACGCCCCCGGTGTTGACACGTTCGAACACGGCGCAGACGGCGTCCATCGAGGTGGACGCGGAGAGCCGGATCATCGGGACCTGGAACGACCGGACCTTCTCGAGGACGCGCTCCTCGAACTCCGACCAGAGGTCCCAGTTCCGTTCGTCCGCCTTGACGAACGCCTTCTTCCAGGCATTCACCCGCTGGATGTCGAAGACGAAGTGGAGCGGGAACAGGCCCGCCTCGCACTCGCGCTCGACGGTGGTGAGATCGAGCGAGACGCCACGGGCGAACTCGGTCCGCAGGATCTTGTTCTCCGGGACGGACACGATCGCCTCGTCCCGGTCCGCGGAAGCCCCGGCAGCCTTGGCGATGTTGACGTAGTACCAGCGCTCGATCGGCTTGCCGCGAGTGTCGACCGTCTTCACCGGCGCATCGAGGTACAGCGCCTGGAACAGAGAGGTCAGACGCTGCTGCCCGTCCAGAAGCAGGAGGTGGGGGGTCCGGTCCTGCTCGGAGTCGGCGCCGGTGAGGGCCCGGGCGCGGAACGGTGAGATTCCACCGGTTTCCAGCGTCATCGCCACACCGAGCGGGTAGTCGAGCGTCACCGTCGCGATGATCGCCCGGATCCGGTCGTCGTCCCACTTCCACTCGCGTTGGAAGTCCGGGAGTTGCAGTGTTCCTGACGCGACGTCCGCGAGGACGTTCCTGAGCTTCGGGCTGTCGAGCGCCACGCGGTCTTTCCCCACCTTGAAACCAGAGCATGTGCCGAGGCCGATTTGACCAACTGGATACCTGCGCAGTCAACCGGTTCGGTGGATCTCCGGCCCGGTGGAGGCCGACGCTGCCGATACGTTGGACAGCTGACCCGTGTCCGAGGTATGCGGCATCCTTCCAAGTCGGTTCGATCGTGGTCCAGTATCCGCCCGGGGCGAGGTGGCAGCGGGGCGGTCGCTATCTTGAGGGGTCACTGACAGGCTTAGGGAGGGCGACGGGGATGGGTGGTCGGCGGGTGCTCGCCGTGGTGGCGGCGGCCGGAGTGCTGACGGGCGTGCTGGCCGGGTGCTCCTCGGGGGGGTCGAAGAGCGTCGGCGCGGCGGCCGCCCCGTCCTCGTCCGCGGCGGGTCCGGCGGCGGGAACGGCAGCGGCCTCCGCCCCCGCCCCCGCCTCCGCGCCGGCCGAGGGCGCGCCCGCCCCGGCGGCGCCCTCCGGGCCCGGGGCGGGTTCGGCGCCCGCCTCCGCGCCGGCCCCGGCCGCGGCGGAAGCGCCTCGCGGGGACCTGGAGGCGGCGCTGCTGGACGACAAGGTGGTCGGACAGGTGCTGCCGGACGGCAAGGCGATGCCCGGGTGGGAGGAGGAGAAGCGCAGGGTCGACACCGCCGACCACAAGGTCACCTGCACCGGTGCCGCGGCCGCCTCCTGCGCCGGAAAGCCGCTGAGCGGGTCGGTCCGGTACTCCTCGGGGGACGTCGTCGTGCGCTTCCTGGTGGACACCCTGCCCAGCCGGGACGCGGCGGCGCAGCGGCTGAAGGAGAACTACGCCTCGTACGCCGCCGGGCCGTTCAGGAAGGTCGACACCCCGGCGCTGGGCAGCGAGAGCCAGGCCTTCCAGGGGCCGCTGGCCGAGGGCGAGGGCGTCGGCATCGTGGTGCGCTCGGGCACCGTGGTGGCGAGCGTGACCAGTGAGGGCGGTCCGGTGGACGTGGCCGCCACCCGGCGGTTCGCGGTGATGCTGGTGCAGCGGATCGAGCAGGCGCAGGCCGGGAAGACGCCGGACGCCGGGCTCGCCGCGGGCTGAGGCCCCCTCCCCGCACGCGCAGGGCGCTGGGCTGGGCAAACGGATGTCAGTCGGCCGTGATATGTACCTTCTCGTGGTCACAGTGCGGCCATGCGAAAGATACCGATGACGTTCGAGGGGGCCAGACATGCCGCTGTTCCGACGCCGCTCCGGTGGGGAGGGCGCGCAGGACGGAGCCGGGCGGCGCGGGTTCGGCTTCGGCCGCCGGGGCACCGGATCGCCCGCGGCGGCCGGTGCCGGCGAGCCGCGGCTCGACCCGACGTACGGGGACGAGACGGTCCGCCTGGCGCTCCGCCAGGCCGCCGCCGGGGACTGGCCCGCGCTGCGCCCCGTGCTGGCCGCCGCCGACGGTGCCGACCTGTCCTTCCTGGTCGGGGCGATATCCGACGTGCCCAGGGTCGAGCAGTGGACGGCCCGCGCGCTGGCCGACACCCCGGACGACGCGCTGCTGCTGGTGCTGTCCGGCGCCCGGCACGTCGTCTGGGGCTGGGAGGCCAGGACGAGCGCCCGGGCCAAGGACGTCACCGAGGAGCGCTGGAAGGTGTTCCACGAGCGGCTGGACACCGCCGAGGAGCAGCTACTGGAGGCCGCCGAGCGCGAGCCGTCCTGGCACGCCCCCTGGAGCTTCCTGCAGACGAGCGCCATGGGGGCCTCGCTCGGCGCGGACGTCGCCACCGTCCGCTTCGAGGCCGCCGTGCGCCGGGCGCCCGGGAACGCCGGCTCGCACCGCGCCCGGCTGCAGCAGCTGAGCGCCAAGTGGGGCGGCTCGCACGAGGAGATGCACGAGTTCGCCCGCACCGCGATGCTCGCCGCACCCGAGGGCAGCCAGCTCGGCGAGCTGGTGGCGCTCGCGCACCTGGAGCACTGGCTGGCCCTCCCGGACGGCGAGGACCGCGCGTACCTGACCAGCCCCGCCGTGGTCGGCGAGCTGCAGGAGGCGGCCTTCCGGTCCGTCCTGCACCCCGACTTCACGCCGGTGCGCGGCTGGCAGACGAGCTTCAACGCCTTCGCGATGGCCTTCTCCCTCGCCGACCAGCCCAAGACGGCACGCCTGCTGTTCGAGGCGCTGGACGGCTTCGTGACCGAGGCGCCCTGGCACTACGTGTCGCGCGATCCGGTCAAGGCCTTCCGCGCCCACCGGGACCGCTGCACGTCGTACTGGCGCTGAGCCGTACCCCGTCGGCGCCACCCGCCCGTCACGGCACCTGTCTGTCACGGCACCTGTCTGTCACGGCACCCGCCCGTCACCCGTCGACCACGTCATCCACCGTCATCCACCCCGCGATCGAAAGAGCCTCCGGTGTCCCCTACCGACAACCCGACGAGTGCGCACACCTTCCAGGTGGACCTGCGCGGCCTGGTGGACCTGCTCTCCCACCACCTCTACTCCAGCCCGCGGGTCTACCTGCGCGAGCTGCTGCAGAACGCCGTGGACGCGATCTCCGCCCGCCGCGCCCTCGATCCCGGGGCGCCGGCCAGGATCACCGTCCGCGCCGACGACGAGCTGTCCGTCACCGACACCGGCATCGGCCTGACCGAGCAGGACGTCCACACCTTCCTCGCCACCATCGGCCGCAGCTCCAAGCGCGACGCCGACGGCCGGCTCGACGGCGCCGGGCTGGCCCGGGCCCGCGGCGACTTCATCGGCCAGTTCGGCATCGGCCTGCTCGCCTGCTTCGTGGTCGCCGACGAGATCACCGTGGTCACCCGCTCCGCCGCCACCCCCGACGCCCCGGCGATCGAGTGGCGCGGCAGCTCCGACGGCAGCTACACCATCCGCACCCTGCCCGCCTCGGCCAAGCCCGAGCCCGGCACCACCGTCACGCTGGCCCCGCGCGCCGACGCCGCCGAGTGGACCCGCCCCGGCCGGGTCGTCACCCTCGCCCGGGACTTCGGCAGCCTGCTGCGCCACGACGTCACCGTGATCGACGGCAACGGCACCGAGCACCGGATCAACCGCACCCCGCCGTGGGCCGAGCGCCACGCCTCGCCGATCGCCCGGCGCGACGCCCTCACCGAGTACTGCCGCGCGGCCTTCGACTTCACCCCGCTCGACACCATCGAGCTGGACCTGCCGCTGGTCGGCCTGCGCGGCGTCGCGTACGTCCTGCCGGACGCCGCCCCGCCCTCGCGCCGCAACGGCCACCGGGTGCACCTCAAGGGCATGCTGCTCTCCGACCAGGCCGACGAACTGCTGCCGGACTGGGCGTTCTTCGTCCGCTGCGTCGTCGACACCGACGGGCTGCGCCCCACCGCGTCCCGCGAGGGCCTGTACGCCGACGAGACGCTGGCCGCCGTCCGCGACGCGCTCGGCGCCCGGATCCGCGACTGGCTGACCGGCCTGTCCGCGAGCGACCCGGCCCTGCTGCACCGCTTCCTGTCCGTCCACCATCTGGCCGTCAAGGAACTCGCCCGCTACGACGACGAGTTGCTGCGGATGATGCTGCCCTGGCTGCCGTTCGAGACCACCGACGGCAACGTCACCCTGGACGAGTTCGCCCGCAGCCACCCGGTGGTGCTGGTGACCCGCACGGTCGAGGAGTTCCGGCAGGTCGCCCCGATCGCCGGCGCGGCCGGACTCGGCGTGGTCAACGGCGGCTACACCTACGACCACGACCTGGTGCACCGGCTGCCCGAGATCCGCCCCGGGGTCTCCGTCTCCGACCTCGACCCGGGCACCGTCACCGCGCATCTGGACACCGTCGACCCGGCCGCCGAACTGGCCGCCAACGCCTTCCTGGCGATCGCCCGCGAGGTGGTCGGCCGGTTCGACTGCGACGTCGCGCTGCGCAGCTTCCACCCGACCAACGCGCCCGCCCTGCTGCTCGACAACCGGGAGGCCAGGCACGAGCGCACCCGCGCCGAACTCGCCGACGAGGCCGACGGGTTGTGGGCCGACATCCTCGGCTCGCTGCGCGCCGAGGCGCCCCGCGCCCAGCTGGTGCTGAACCACCTCAATCCGCTGGTGCGCCGCGCCGCCACCGTCACCAGCCGCGAGCTGGCCGTCACCGCCGTCGAGGCGCTGTACGGGCAGGCCGTGCTGATGACCCGCCGGCCGCTCAAGGCCAGCGAGTCCGCCCTGCTCAACCGCTCGTTCATCAGCCTGCTCGACCACGCGATGCTCGGCCACGAGGCGGCCGGCGCGGCGGGTTCCCCCGGCGGCGAGAAGTCCGGCGGCGGGAACTTCGACGGCGAGAAGGAGGCGTGATGCTGGACACCACCGACGCGGTGATGGCCGCGCTGCGCGAGAACGACGCCCGCCCGTACGGCCGGACCAGGACCGTCACCGCCGAGGAACTCGTCGACGCCGCCGAGCAGTTCGAGGACACCGGGGTCCGCTCGATGGCCCTGCTGGAACTGATGGAGGCCTACGAGTACGACGGCGAGCGCAGCAAGAGCCCGGTCGTCTTCGCCCGCATCCTCAAGCTCTGGGACACCGACCCGGACGGCTTCGGCGAATGGGCCCGGCACCAGGTGCTCTGGCGCTTCAAGTGGGTCGCCGACGCGCTCAAGGACACCCCGGACGTCCCGCTCGCGGCGATCCGGCGCTGGCACACCGAACTGCGCGACCGCTACCGCGCGGCCGGCCACGACCTCCAGCCCTACTACGCCCAGCGCTACCACCTGGCCGTGCAGACCGGCATCGGGGTGCAGGACGCCTACGAGCTGTGGGCGGCGCGCCTGCGCTCCGAGCTGAGCGACTGCCACGCCTGCGAGACCCGCGCCCGCGCCCGGCACCTCATCGCCGCCGGGGACGACGCCCGGGCGCTGGAGGTGCTCGCCCCGGTGCTGGACGGCCGCAGCGGCTGCGAGCAGGAGCCCCACCTCAGCCAGGCCACCGCGCTGCTCGCCCAGCTGCGCCAGGGCCGGCTGGACGAGGCCGTCTCCGGCCACCTCGCCGGTTACCGCAACTCCCGCGGCAAGGCCTCGATGCTGAGCGCCCTCGGCCTGCACGTCGAGTTCTGCGCGCTGTCCGGCAACGAGCCGCGCGGCCTCGAACTGCTCGCCGAGAACCGCGGCCTGTTCGCCGTCACGGGGGAGCCGGCGGCCCTGCTGGACTTCCTGACCGGCGTCGAGGTGCTGCTCGGTCGGCTCGCCCGGACCGGCCACGGCGACCTGGCGGTCAGCGGCCCGGCCGGCACCACCTGGACGGTGGACTCCCTGCTCGCCCACGTGCGCACCGAGGCCGACGCCCTGGCTGCCCGCTTCGACGCCCGCAACGGCACCGACGCGGTCGGCGCCGCGCGACGCGCCCGGCTGGCCGTCGAGCCGCTGCTCGCCGAGCCGCTGGCGCTGGGCGTGCGGGCCGCCGCGGCGCCCGGGCTGTCCGCCGCCCCGGCCGTCGCCCCCGCGCCGCGCCGGGCGGTCGAGCCGGAGCCGGAGGACTTCACCGCCCTGGTGCTGCGCGCCCGCGAGCTGGAGGTGCTCGGCCACCCGGACTCCGACCGGCTGTGGAAGCGGGTCGCCGAGCGCGTCGAGGCCGCCGGCTTCGTCCACCCGGAGAGCGCCGAGCTGGGCGGTCCCGGGCGGCTGCGCGCCGAACTCGCCGAGCAGCGCGCCCACGAGGCGCTCCAGCGCGACGCGTACGCCGAGGGCAAGGCCGGACTGCTGGCCGCCGCGGACCTGTTCGAGGAGGCCGGGCTGGCCGGGTCGGCGCTGATGTGCCGCACCCGGACGCTGATCGCGGACCTGGACGAGAGCGACGGCGACGGCGACGTCAAGGGTGACGGCGGCGGCGAGGGCAGCGGCGCCCGGAGGCCCGACTGGGCGGCGCTCGACGCGGCGCTCGTCCGCGCCGAGGAGCTGCGCGCCGGCGGTGAACTGACCGACGACGACTACCTGATCGTGCTGCAGACCCGCGCCTACGCCGCCCACCACGACCTGGTCGAGACGCTGCCCGAGCCCGCCTCCGAGGTGGCCGAGCGCTTCGAGGCGGCCGTCGGGGCGTACTGGCGGGCGGCCGTGGAGCTCGGCTCCGAGCGGCGGGCCGCCACCTCCCGGCAGTACATCGCGGACGCCGCCGCCCGGGCGGGCCGGCTGGCCGAGGCGGAGACCGAACTGCGGGAGGTGCTCGGCCGGTTGGACGCCGCCGAGCTGCCCTGGCACACCCCGCGGGTGCTCGGCCTGCTGGGCCAGGTACTGCTGCAGGGCGACGAGCCCGGCCAGGCGGTCGACGTGTTCCACCGGGCGCTGGCCGAGGCCGTCCGCTGGGGCGACGACTCCTACCCGTTCGCGCCGACGTACATGATGCTCGGTCACTCCTGCCTCCGGGTGGGCGACCTCGGCGGCGCGGTCCGCGCGCTGTCGGAGGCGGCCGCGCGCTACGACCGCAAGGGCGCCGAGGCGGTCGAGGAGGCCGCCCAGGTGCGCCTGCAGCTGGCCGACGTGCTGCGCGACACCGGCCGGGCGGCGGACGCGGTGGCCGTGCTGGAGTCGGTGCTGCTGGACGCGTCGGCGGCCCGGCTGGACGGCCGGATGCTCGCCCAGGCCCGGCTGGACCTCGCCCGGGGCCTGTCCGAGCTGGAGGAGTACCGGGACGCCGCCGAGGAGTACCTGCGGCTGGCCGACCAGGTGGCCGGCTGGGAGGAGCAGGAGACCCACACCATGGTCGCCTGCGAGGCCACCGTGGCGCTCGCCCGGGCCGAGCGCTGGGACGCCGCCGACGCGGCACTGGCCCGGGCCCGCGAGGCTCACGGCAAGGCCCCCCAGGTGGACCAAATGGCCGCCACCCTGAGGGAGTTGGTGCGGCTGACGACGCGGGCGAAGGGCGCGGAGGGGCTGTCGGCCGCGCTCGCCCTGCTGGCCGAGGCGGACGCGCTCGGCGAGGCCGCCGAGCGGGCCGGCATGGAGTACAACTCCTGGTACCTGCGCGGTGGTTCGCACTACGAGCGGGCGCGCGCGCTGGCCGTCGCCGGGCGGCACGAGGAGGCGCTGGCCGAGGTCGAGCGGGCCATCCCGGAGTACGAGGCGGGCGGCGGGCAGGCCGAGTCGCCGCGGGCGGAGGCCGTCCGGCTGGCCGCGCTGATCGAGGGCAGCGACCTCGGCCGCACGGACGCGGCGGTGGCCCGGCTGACGGCCGGCATCGCGCGCTGCGAGGCGGCCGGTCTGCCGGAGGCCGCGGAGATCCTGGCGGACCTGCGGGAGCAGTTCGCGGGCGAGTGACGCCCCGCGTCCTGTCGGTGGGGCGGGGGCCCGGGCCCCCGCCCCACCGGCGGCCGTTCCGTCAGCAGGGCCCGTCGTCGGCCCAGACGCCCCACTGGCCGCCGGCGCCCGGCACCTCGTTCACCGTCCACCACTTGGCGTGGTAGTCGTGCCCGTTGTACGAGACCTTGGCGCCGCCGTTGTAGGTGGTGCTCGCGCTCCACGCCGGGGCGGTGCAGCTGCCCGGGGTGGTCGGGGGAGTCGTCGGCGGGGTGGTGGGCGGCGTGGTGGGCGGGGTCGCGCCGGCGAACCTCACCGTGTACCTGGTGAAGTCCCAGTCGTTCTGCACCACGCTGGAGCAGGAGCCGGACAGCCCCGGGTCGACGTTGCCCGCGCACTGGCGGTCCCGGTTGACCGACCAGTACGTGTAGCGGGCCAGGCCGTGTGCGGTGGCGAAGTCCAGCACGGTCTGGAAGTCGGACTGGTGGAAGTACTCGGCGGCGTCGGTGCGGCCGTTCATCATCGACACGCCCTCGTGGGCGTACGCGGTGGCCTCGTTCCAGCCGAAGGTGGTCTGCAGGATCTGGTTGAACTTCACCAGCGCGTCGGTCTGCGCCGCGGCGCCGTTGAAGCCGCCGTCGAACGGCATGATCGAGTAGTTGTCCGGCGTGAAGCCCTGCGACTTGGCCTCGTTGAGCATCTGGGTGCCGAACCAGCCGGTGCCCGCGGTGGTGCCGGCGGTGGTGATCGACACGTACAGGCCGGGATTGTTCTGCCGGAGGATCCGTGCCGCGCCGATCTCGTTGTGGATGGCCGCGGTGTTCTCGTACTCCGGCTCCTCCAGGTCGAAGTCGATCGCCTTGAGGCCGTACTTGGTGATCACCTTCTGGTACCCGGCGGCGGTCGCCTCGGGCGTGCCGCAGACCTGGCCCAGCTTGGTGCCGCCGTACCCGCCGACCGACACCGAGACGTCCCCGCCCTTGCCGCGGACGGTCTGGATGACGCCCGGCATGGTGGTGTCGGTGTCGATCGAGGAGGTGCCGCCCCAGGCGGGCGAACAGCTGTTGCCCTGCGCCAGGATGAACGCCAGCTGGAAGGCCTTCTGGCCGGTGGCGTCCATGACGGCGGCGGCGTCCGGCGGGCTGTTGTCCTCCGGCATCAGGTACGGCGCCGAGGCGTACCAGTTGCTGCCGAGCCCTCCGGCGGCAGCGCCGGCCGGGCCGGTGGTGTCCGCGGCGGCGGAGCCGGTGCCGGCCAGCGCGGCGACACCGCCGGCGACCAGGCCGAGCACGCCCGCCACGGCGAGCGCGGCCCGGCGGGAGCGGCGCGAGCGGCGGGAGCGGCGTTCCCGCGGCGCGGGTGGGGTGCGGTGTGGGGGAAGAGCGCGTTCCATCGGAAGCCTTTCCAGGACACGGCGGTGGGGGAGGGCGGGCCTGGTCACGCCGGGTGTGGGGGTGGCGTACCGGCCGAACGGGCCGTCGGCGGCGGGTGGTTGCCGAAGGCCCTCACTGGTATAGACCTGTCCCGAAGGGCGGTCAACCCCAAAAGGGTCAAGCCGCGTCCGGCCGACCGGCATGCTCGACGGCGCCGCCGACGACGCCGAGATGGCGCTGGATGACCTGGACGAGGCGGGACTGCTGCTCCCGAGGCCGAACGGGCGGGGGCTGCACGACCTCAGGTGGTCCTGCGGCGACATGGGGCGATGGCAGCGGCCGGGGCGCCGAAACGGCGTGGATCAGCGCATTCCGCCCCACCGCTCCTCCCCGTCACCGGGAGCCCCGTCAGCCGCGGGTGAATCCACGCGACCGGTGGGGAGCCGTTGCGGCAGATCAGGCCCTGGCGGCGGGGCCCGCTCCGGCCCTGACGGCGGGGCCCCTCAGGTCCTGCCGACGAGGTCCGCGCCCACGCCCGCCAGCAGACCGCTGACCGCCGGGGACCACGGGCGGCCGCTCGGCCCGGTGAGCGTCAGCGTCCGGTGGACGGCGGGGCGGATCGGGACCAGCACGCAGTCGGCCGGGAGCATGGTCAGCGCCAGCGCGGGCATCACCGACACCCCGACGCCCGCGTGCACCATGCCGATCAGGGTGTTCAGGTCGCGGATGCGGTGTCGCGGAGTGAAGCGGACCCCGGCCCGTCGGTAGGCCTCGCGGACGTGGCGCTCGCAGCCGCCCTCCGAGAGCAGGAAGTCGTCGTCCTCCAACTCGGCCACGTGGACGGTCGGTTCGCCGGCCAGCGGGTGGTCGCGGCGCAGCAGCACGTGCATGGAGTCGGCGCCGAGCGCGACCGCCCCGGGCGGCAGCCGGCCGGCGTCCACCAGCACGGCGGCGTCCACCGTGCCCGCCTCCAGCCAGGCCGCCAGCTCGTCGTCCTCGCCCTCGAAGACCCGGACGGTCAGCTGCGGGTGGGCCGCCCGCCAGTCCTTCAGCAGTCCGGGCAGCAGTGCCTGGCAGACTGTGGTCGGCGCCGCCAGCCGTATGGTGCCGGTCAGGCCGCCGGAGTGCCGGGCGGCGATCGCGCGGACGGCGGCGGCCGAGGCGACGGCCGTCCGGGCGTGCGGCAGGACCTGTTCGCCCAGTGGGGTGGCGCGGCACGGGCTGCCGCGCCACAGCACGGGCGCGCCGAGGGCCCGTTCCAGGGCGGCGACGGCGTGCGAGACCGCGGACTGGCTGATGCCCAACTCGTCGGCGGCCGCGCCGAAGCCGCCGGTGTCGGCGACCGCGACCAGGGCCCTGAGCTGGGCCAGGTTGACGTCCGAGGCCATGAGACTTCCTCATCGCGAGTGCAATGCCACTTGTTGGACTCATGGTGCGGCGCCGGGCCAGTCTCTGTCCAGCTGATGGCACGGACGCGGACACGGGAGTCGGACATGGAGGTGGTGGGGATGCGGCGCTGGCTGCCGGGCTTCGTGGCCCTGTCGGCGATCTGGGGCGCGAGCTTCGCCCTGATCAAGGTGGCGGTCGACGCGGGGGTGCCGCCGCTCTGGGTGGCTCTGTGGCGCTGCCTGCTGGGCGCGGCCGCGCTGTGGGTGATCCTCGCGGTGCGCGGCGAGCGGGTCCCGCGCGACCGGGTGCTGTGGGGCCACTCGGCGGTGGTGGCGGTGCTGCTCAACGCCGTGCCGTTCACCCTCTTCCCGTTCGGCGAGACCAGGGTCAGCTCGCTGCTCGCCGGGGTGATGAACGCGACCACCCCGCTGTTCACCCTGCTGTTCGCGGTGCTGACCGTCCCCGAGGAGCGCCGCCCGGGCGCCCGGCGGCTGGCCGGACTCGGGCTCGGCTTCCTCGGCGTGCTCACCGTGCTCGGGGTCTGGCGCGGCCTCGGTGCCGGGGCGACGACCGGCGCGCTGGCCTGCCTGGCCGCCACCTGCTGCTACGGCGCCGGCTACGTCTACCTGCGCCGCTTCCTGTCCGGCCGCTCGGAGTCGGTGGCCGCCCTGTCCGTGCTCCAGATCACCTGTGCCGCCGTCGAGCTGGCCCTGGTCGCGCCGCTCGCCGCGGGCGTCCCGCACTGGCCCGGGGCCGGCGCCGCGCTCGCCCTGCTGGTGCTCGGAGTGCTCGGCACCGGTCTGGCGTACCTGCTCAACATGGCGCTGGTGCGCGGTGCGGGGACGACCGTGGCCTCCGCCGTCACGTACGCGATGCCGCTCTGGTCGACGGCGCTCGGCGCGGCCGTCCTGCACGAGCCGGTGGGCTGGAACGCCCTGGCCGGCGGCGCGCTGGTGATCGTGGCCGTCGCGCTGACCAGACCGCGCCGGGCCCGGGCGGAGGCCCAGGAGGCAGCCCGGGAGGCAGCCCGGGCGAAGGCCCCGGCGTAGGCCCGGGTGGCGGCCCCGGGCGGAGCCCCGAAGGGCCGTCCGACGTTCCGTTAGGGTTGACCGGGTGAGCGAGGGGAGCAGCGAGGGGGAGCGGCGGTCCGCGTCCGTCCGCGAGGCACTGTGGGCGCACCCGCTGCGCTTCCCCTTCACCCGCCGGGTGCCGCGCTGCTGGGCGTACCTGCTGGGCAGCGCCCTGCTCGGGCCGGTGCAGCTGGTGGTCCTCGCGGTGCTGCTGGTGCTCGGCGTGGGCCTGTCGGTGGTCGGCATCGGGCTGCCGGTGCTGCTCGCCCTGGCACTCGCGGGCATCCCGGCCGCCACCGCCGCCCGGTGGCGGCTGCGGCTGGTCGAGCCGGTCCCGCTGCCCGACCCGCACCGAAGCCTGCCCGGGGCGGGCCGCCGCGCCCGCATCCGCACCCGGCTGCGCGAGCGGGCCACCTGGCGCGAGCTCGCCCACGCGGTACTCGCCTCGACGGTGCTGGCCGCCGCCGCGCTCGGCTTCACCGTCCTCCTGGTGCTCTTCGGCCTGTACGCGCTCTCCCCGCTGGTGGTCTGGGCGCTCGCGCCGGAGACGGTGATGCTGATCCCCGGGCACGCCGCCCACGGGCCGCTCGCCGCCCTGCCGTTCACCGCCGCCGGGCTGGCCGGCCTGCTGCTCTGCGCCTACGCCGGGGCGCTGCTGACCACCGCCGAGGTCGCCCTGGCCCGCTTCCTGCTCGGGCCCCGGGAGGACGACCTCGGCCGCCAGGTGCTCGAACTCACCCGATCCCGTGCCCGGTTGGCCGACGCCTTCGAGGCCGAGCGGCGCCGGATCGAGCGCGACCTGCACGACGGAGCGCAGCAGCAGCTGGTCGCGCTGAGCATGACCCTGGGGCTCGCCGAGTACGAGCTGCGCGAGCGGGACGGCCGGGCGGCGGAACTCGTCACCCGGGCGCGCGGCGAGGCCCGGCAGGCGCTGGAGCAGCTGCGCGGGCTGGTGCGCGGCATCCACCCGCAGGTGCTCACCGACCACGGGCTCGCCGCCGCCGTGGACGAGGTCGCCCAGCGCCACCCGATTCCGGTGGCCACCGACATCGAGCTCCCGGAGCGGCTGCCCGCCCCCGTGGAGACCACCGCCTACTTCACCGTCACCGAGGCGCTCACCAACGCCGCCAAGCACAGCGGTGCCACCGCGATCACCGTCCACGGGCGGGTCTCGCGCGGGCGGCTGGTCGTCCAGGTGACCGACGACGGCCGCGGCGGGGCCGACCCGGCCGCCGGGGCCGGGCTGGCGGGGCTCGCCGACCGGGTGGCACTGCTGAGAGGACGGCTGATGGTGACGAGCCCGACGGGCGGCCCGACGACGCTGCGGCTGGAGGTGCCGTGCTCCGGGTCGTGATCGCCGAGGACGCGGTGCTGCTGCGCGCCGGACTGGTCGAACTCCTCGCCCTCGGCGGCCACGTGGTGACCGCCGCCGTCGGCGACGCCCGGGCGCTGGCGGCGGCCGTCGACGCCGACCGTCCCGACATCGTGCTCACCGACGTCCGGATGCCCCCCGACCACACCGACGAGGGCCTGCGCGCCGCCCTCGCCCTGCGCGAGCGCCACCCGGGCCTGCCCGTCCTGGTCCTCTCCCAGTACGTGGCCACCCCGTACGCGACCCGGCTGCTCGCCGCCGCCGGCGCCCAACCGGCCGGTCTGGGCTACCTGTTGAAGGACCGGGTCGGCGACGTCGCGGAGTTCCTGGACGCGCTGCGGCGGGTCGCCGGCGGGGAGACGGTGATCGACCCCGAGGTGGTCCGGGTGCTGCTGCGCGGCCAGTCCGTCGACCGCCCGCTCGCCCGCCTCACCCCGCGCGAACGCGAGGTGCTCGCGCTGATCGCCGAAGGCCTCAACAACCAGGCCGTGGCAGGCCGGTTGAGCATCACCGAGGCCTCGGTGGTGAAGCACTGCGGGAACATCTTCATGAAGCTGGACCTGGACCCGACGGAGGGCAACCGGCGGGTGCTCGCGGTGCTGGCCCACCTGCGCGGGGAGTGAGCGGCCGGCCCGCCGGATGACGGATCACCCCCTTGTCAGGGCGGTCGCGGTGCCGGAACGATGGCGTCATGGCAAGGACACGGGAACCGCAGAGCGCGCTCGTCAACCGACTGCTCAAGGGCGAGGCGACCAAGGACGACACCACGACGGCCCAGGCGAACTTCCTGCTGTGGCTGCGCCAGGAGTGGGCCGGGGACGGCGACCAGGCGCTGACGGCCTGCCAGGACATGCTGACGCAGGCCGGCGGCGAGGAGTGGCGGGCACTGCCGGAGCGTGATCTGTCCGCCCACGTCTGGCTGTTCAGCTTCTCCTGCCCGAGCCGGGACGACCTGGCCGGCCAGGCGCGGAACTGGGTGACGGCCGTCCACGCCAACGGCGGGGCCCCGGCGATCGCCCGCCTGGTCAGGCACCTGCGGGGGCAGCCGGAGTGACGTGCGCGGCCGGAGCGCTGCCCGCAGTGGCCGGGGTGTGCCGGGCGGCCGCGTCGGGCAAAGGCACAGCGGGGTCGAGCAGCTCGGTGAGCCGCCGCGCCGAGGCCTCCCAGGTCCAGTGCTCCTCGGCCCAGCGCCGCCCCGCCGCCCCCATCCGGGCGCGCTCGGCGGGCGGGGCGAGCAGGATCCGGGTCAGGGCGGCGGCCACCTCGGCGGGGGCCCGGCCGTCGACCACCGCGCCGGTGACACCGTCCAGGATGGTGTCCGGGGCGCCGCCGGAGCGGCCGGCCACCACCGGCAGGCCGGCGGCCGCCGCCTCCAGGAAGACGATGCCCAGGCCCTCGGCCTCCAGACCCAGCCGGCGGGTGCGGCACGGCATCGCGAAGACGTCCGCCCCGGCGTAGTGCGCGGCGGTCGCGGCGTGGTCGAGGCCGCCGGTGAACACCACGCTGCCCGGCTCGGTGAGCCGGCGGGCGAGGCCCCGCAGCCGACCCTCGTCCGGGCCCCGGCCGACCAGCATCAGGGTGGTCCCGGGCACGGCCCGGCGGACCGCGGGCAGCGTCCGGATCAGCACGTCCTGGCCCTTGCGCGGGACCAGCCGCGCCACGCAGAGGACCACCGGGGCGGTCGCCGGGCTCCCGGCGCCGGCGGGCCGGAACACCGACGGGTCGACCCCCGGCACCAGGCGCGCCAGCCGGGCGTCCGGTCCGAGCGCGGGCGCGATCCGGGCGCGGGTGTAGGCGCCGAGGTAGGTCACCACGTCCGTACCGCGGCCGATCCGGCGCAGCAGGCCGCGGGCGCCCGGGGTGCGGGCCCACCAGATCTCGTGGCCGTGCGTGGTGGCGACGGTGCGGCGGATGCCCGGCGCCAGCCGCCGCAGGCCGGGCGCCATCGCGGCGAGCGGGGCCGCGGCGCCGAACCAGACCCGGTCGCAGCCGTGGGCACGGGCGATCTCCGCGGCCCGGCGGGTGGCCCGCGGGGTCGGCAGCAGCACGCGGGCGCGGTCGCGGATCACCGGGTAGGGGAGAGCGGCGTCGTGGCGCTCGGCGCCCGGTTCGGCCGAGGTGTAGACCACGACGTCGTGACCGGGGACGCGGTCGGCCATGGCCCGGACGAAGGTCTCGATGCCGCCCTGGCGCGGCGGGAAGTCGTTGGTGACGACGAGGGTGGTGCCCATGGCAGGCCTTTCGAAGCGGAGGACGAGGAGGAGAGCAGGACGAGGACGAGCGGCAGCGCGAGGTAGCCGAACCGCCCGGCGGGCGCCAGCAGGAAGGCCGCCGACAGCCCCAGGGCCAGCCGGTGCGCCGCGGCGGACGCGGTGCGGGGCGGGCGGGTGAGCAGCGAGGCCCCGACGGCGAGCCCGGCGAGCAGCAGCAGGCCGACGGCGGCGTACCAGCCCATCGGGCCGAGATCGGCGAGCAGCCGCCCGGGCAGCGGGCTGGCGGCCGGGGTCGCCAGCCGGCCGCGCCCGGTGGGGAAGGCGAACACCTGCTCCACCAGCGGCCCGGGCGCGCGCAGCGCCACCGGCAGCACCGCGACCGCCGCCGCGCCCACCGCGACGGCCGTCCCGCGCAGCGCCGCGCGCCGTCCGGCGGCGGCCGCCAGCAGGGCCGCGACCACGGCGAGCGCCGGCCAGGCCGTCCACTTCAGCGAGCAGGCGGCGGCCAGCGCCGCCCCGGCCGCCACCGGCCGCCGTTCGGCGGCGCGGACCAGGGCGAGCCGGCACAGGCCGATGAGCGGCAGGTCGACCCCGCTGACGCAGAGCGGCAGCGCGACCACCGGCGAGGCGGTGAGCGCGGCGGCGCCGAGCCGGCGCCCGGCGGGAACCGTCCGCAGCACGCAGAGCAGGAAGACGGCCGCGCACCAGAGCCGGGCGTCACCCAGCGGCGAACCGCCCAGCAGCGCCCGGGGCAGGCCCAGCAGGGCCATCCCCGGGAGGTACGGGTCGTACTCCTCGACGGACTGCGGGTCGGCCAGGTACGGCGTGCCGGTGTGCAGCAGCAGTGACCCGGAGCGCTCGATCACCCCGACCTCGCTCTGCCCCTGCCCGGTCGGCACCAGCACGAGCAGCGGCACCAGCACCGCCCCGACGGCCGCGACCGCCACCGACAGCTCGGGCCCGCGCCGCCGTGCCGTCGCCACGACGAGCGCCGCGAGCAGGTACCCGCCGGCCGCCCAGGCCCCCCAACTCCGGTGCGGCCCGAGCCCGGACACCAGTGGGAACGCCCCCGCCCACCCCGCCGCGGCCAGCCACCCGCCGCACCACCACCACGCCCGTTTCGTCACCCCTTCATTGCATCGCCGCAGGCCGGCGGGGTCAGCACGGTCAAGTCGAGTCCCGTGGTCGGGTTTCCCCTACCTTCGCCCGGGCGCCGCACCTGTCCGCGGCACCGGCCCGCTGCCGGGGCGGCGAGCCGGTCCGTCCGGCCCGGGAGCCGAACGCCCCCGGCCTGCGCTGACGTTCGGTGGCAGGCGGATTACTGATCGTCCCGACGGGCCCGCTATCCTCGCCGTGTGCTGAGGTCGTGGGATGCGGCGGTGGAGCGGGCGCAGGACCGGCTGGCGGCGGGGCCGCGACTGCGGGCGGCCGTGCCGGGGGAGGAACGGCGGTTCGCGCTCTGGGACTTGGCGTCCCTGGTGGAGGGCGGGCTGGGCGAGCTGGTGGACCCGGACGGGCTGGCGCCGCAGGCGGAGCGCGGGTGGCGGGAGCGGCTGGGGGAGAGCGGGCGGGAGTGGCCCGGCGGTGAGCTGTACCGGCGCCGCTACTGGATCCAGGACGACGGCGGCACGGTCGTCGGCACCGTCGCGGTGGACAACTGGACGAAGGGCCCGAGCCAGCTCGCCGTTTCCTCCCTCTACGTGACGCCGGAGGCGCGCGGCCGCGGCCTGGCCGCCGCCGCGCTGGACGAGGTCTACGCGGCGGCCACCGCCGAGGGCCTGCCCGGGTTCCGGCTGGAGGCGCACTGGGCCTGGCAGCCGGCGGTCCGCTACTACCTGCGCCGGGGCCTGTGGGTGGTGGGCTGGAAGCGCTCGCTGTCCTTCGCCCGGATGCCCCAACTCCCCGCGCACCGGGTGCGGGAGGAGGACGGCCGGCTGCTCCTGCTGGTCGAGGACCGGCTGCGCGGCTGGGTGCCGATACTGACGGCCGGGCAGGAGGGCCGCTGGCTGCGGCTGGACGAGACGGCGGACTACCGGGGCTGCGACGGCTGGGTGCACGAGTACGCCCGCTCCACGCTCGCCCTGTGCCTGGCACTGGCCGGCCGGCCGTTGGTGCGCGGCCCGCAGTGGTGGGCGGAGGCGTGGCGCTGGTCGGACGCCGGGGAGCCGGAGGGCCTGGCGTACCGGATCGAGGAGTTCGAACGGGCGGCCTTGGAGGCGGGCCGGCCGGTGGCGAGCCCGTACCGCCCGGTGCCGCTGCCGGAGTCCGCGCTCCCGCAGTCCCGGCTGCCGGAGTCCCGGCTCCCGGTGTCTCCGCTGTCGGAATCCCCGCTGCCTGAGCAGGCCCCGCCGGTGTCCTGGCGGCTGGCAGACTCGGGGGATGGCTGAGATCGAGATCGACGGCGCCCCCGCCGACCCGGCGCGGCTGGCCGCGCTGGGGCTGCTCAACTACGGGCACTTCACCACCCTGCGCGCCGAGGCGGGCCAGGTGCGCGGTCTGGCGCTGCACCTGGACCGGCTGGTCCGGGACTGCCGGCTGCTGTTCGGCGCCGAGTTGGACCGGGCGGTCGTGCGGGAGCGGATCGGCGCGGTGCTGCCGGCCGACGGCGCGCCGGTGATCGTCCGCGTCACCGTGTACGACCCGGCGCTCGGCCTGGAGCGCCCCGCCGCCCCGGCCGCACCCGCCCTGCTGGTGACCACCCGCCCGGCGGCGACGTCCGACCCCGCCCCGCTGCGCGTCCGCACCACCACCTACCGGCGGGAGCTGCCGGAGGTGAAGCACGTCGGCCTGTTCGGCCTGGTGCACCACCGCCGGCAGGCCCAACTGGCGGGCTTCGACGACGTGTTGCTGGTCGACGAGGGCGGCCTGGTGGTCGAGGGCGCGACCTGGAACGTCGGCTTCCTGGCCGGGGACGAGCTGGTCTGGCCGCAGGGCCCCAGCCTGTCCGGCGTCACCGAGGCCCTGCTGTCCGCCGCGTACCGCGGGCCGCAGTCCCACGCGCCGCTGCCCGCCGACGCGCTGGCCCGCTTCACCGCCGCCTTCGCGGTCAACGCGGGCGTCGGGGTGCGTCCGCTGGCGGCCGTGGACGGCACCGCCTTCGATCCCGCGCACCCGGTGCTCGCCGAGCTGCGAGCCTCCTACCTGGGGATTCCCGGTGAACGGGTGGGGGGATAACCCCACCTCCGGTCCGCCGGTGGCCTGCATGGTCCGCGGCGCCCGCGCTTCCTAGGTTGGAGCACGTTGACGACGAGCGACGCAGAACCGAAGGAAGGCCCACCCATGGCACGCCGCCAAGACCGCCGCAGGACCGACGAGTTCGGAACGGACCGGTACGGCCCTGACGGCCACGGCTACGGCCACACCGCGGCCCGGTTCGGCGGCGCCCCGTACACCCCGGCCCCGCAGGCGGCCCCCGCGATCGAGCTGCGCGGGGTGCGCCGCGCCTACGGGCGCGGCGAGGCGACGGTGCAGGCGCTGCGCGGCGTCGACCTGGCGCTCGCCCACGGCAGCTTCACCGCGGTGATGGGCCCCTCCGGCTCCGGCAAGTCCACCTTCCTCCAGTGCGCGGCGGGCCTGGACCGCCCGGACGCCGGGCAGGTCCTGTTGGGCGGCGAGGACATCACCGCGCTCGGCGAGGACCGGCTGACCAAGCTGCGCCGCAGCCGGATCGGCTTCGTCTTCCAGTCCTTCAACCTGCTGCCCTCGCTGACCGTCCAGCAGAACGTGCTGCTCCCGCAGCGCCTCGCCGGGGAGCGCCAGGACCGCGCCCGGGCGCGGGAGCTGCTGGCGCGGGTGGGCCTCGGCGAGCACGCCGGGCGGCGGCCCGGCCAGCTCTCCGGCGGCCAGCAGCAGCGGGTGGCGATCGCCCGCGCGCTGATCACCCGCCCGGACGTGGTGTTCGCCGACGAGCCGACCGGCGCGCTGGACACCCGGACCGCGCACGAGGTGCTGTCCCTGCTGCGGCAGGCCGTGGACTCGCTCGGCGCGACGGTGGTGATGGTGACCCACGACCCGGTGGCGGCCTCCTTCGCCGACCGGGCGCTGTTCCTGGCCGGCGGCGCGATCGTCGACGACCTGCCGCACCCGACCCCGCAGGCCGTCGCGGACCGGATGGTCGCGCTGACCGCCCGCCCGGTGGGAGCGGCGGCATGACGAACGGACTCGCGCGCGCCTCGGTGCGCTTCCGGCCCGCGTCCTTCGTGGGCACCCTGGTCGCCCTGCTGCTGGGCGCCGCCGTGGTGGTCGCCTGCGGCGTGCTGCTGCAGACCGGCCTGACCGCGAGCCTCGCGCCGACCCGCTACGCGGCCGCCCCGGTGGTGGTCGCGGCCGAGCAGAGCGTGAAGTTCCAGCGGAAGATCGGCGAGGACACCGAGACCGAGGAGCAGGCCGTCCCGGAGCGGGCCCGGACGGACGCCGCGCTGGTCGCCCGGCTGGCCGCCCTGCCCGGGGTCACGGCCGCCCGCCCGGACACGGCCTTCCCGCTGCCCGCCACCGACCGGGCGCCGGCCCTGACCGGCCGGGGCTTCGCCGCGCTCGGCATCGCCGGGCCGGGCGACAAGCTGGTCGAGGGCCGCGCCCCCGGCGCGAACGAGGTGGTGCTGGACGCCGACACGGCGCACGCCGCCCACCTCGCGCCCGGCGCCCGCCTCACGCTCACCGCGCCCGGCGGCACCGCGGACTACCGGGTCTCCGGCCTGGCCGCCGCCCAACAGGCCGGCCCCACCGCCTGGTTCGCCGACGCCACCGCCGACCGCCTCTCCGGCCACCCCGGCCGGATCGACGCCGTCGCCGTACAGCCCCGCGAGGGCGTCACCACCGCCGCGCTCGCCGCGCAGGTCCGCCAGGCCGTCGGCGGCGAGGCCAGGACCTTCACCGGGGACGACCGGAGCACCGTCGAGCACCCCGCCCTCGGCGACGCCCGCACCATGCTGATCGCGCTCGGCGGCACCTTCGGCGGCTACGCCACCATGACCGCGGTCTTCGTGGTGATGAGCACCGTCGCCCTCGCCACCGGCCAGCGCGCCCGCGAGTTCGCCCTGCTGCGCGCCATCGGCGCGACCCCGCGCCAGATCCGCCGCACCATCGCCGCCGAGGCGATGCTGGTCGCACCGCTCGCCGCGGCCCTCGGCGTCCTGCCCGGACTCGCCCTCGCCCGCTGGTGGTTCGGCCAACTGGTCGAGCGCGGCGCCGTCCCCGCGGACGTCCGCCTGGACGTCGGCCCACTGCCGATGCTCGCCGCCGTCCTCGCCTGCACCCTCGCCGCGCTGACCGCCGGCTTCCTGGCCGCCCGCCGGCCGTCCCGGATGCGGGCCGCCCAGGCGCTCGGCGAGGCCGCCGTCGAGCCGCCCCGCCTGGGCCGGGTGCGTACCGTCCTCGGGCTGGTCTTCGTCGCCGGTGGCATCGCGGCCGCCGCCGTCGCCACCGCCCTGGACGGCGCCAAGGCCGCCCAGACCGCGCTCGGCGTGGTGATGTGCTTCATGCTGGCCGTCGCCCTGCTCGGCCCCTGGCTGGCCCGGGCCGCCGCCGTGGTGCTCGGCGCCCCGCTGCGGGCCGGCGGCGCGCCCGGCTCGCTGGCCGCCGACAACACCCGCGCCAACGCCCGCCGGCTGGCCTCGGCGATCACCCCGATCGTGCTGGTCACCGCCTTCTGCGGCACCCTGTTGATCCTCCAGAGCACCGTGCGCCACACCACCGGCGAGAACGTCCGGGCCGGTGTCACCGCCGACCACGTGATCGCCTCCACCGGCCCCGGCCTGCCCGCCGGGACGGCCGAGCGGGCCGCCCGGGTGCCCGGCGTGGACACCGCCGTCGGCGTGCTGCGCACCGGAGTCGTCTTCGAGAACGCCGGCCAGCCGGGCTCCGCCCCCGTGCTCGGCGTCGACGGCGACCCGGCCCGGCTGCCGAAGGTGCTCGACCTGGGCGTGCGCAGCGGCACGCTCGCCGACCTCGGCCGCGCCCCCGACACCATCGCGCTGAGCGCCACCATGGCCGACGCGTTCGGCGCCGGGGTCGGCGACCGGGTGAAGCTCTGGCTCGGCGACGGCACCGCCGTGCGGCCCGCCGTGGTCGCGGTGTACGACCGCGGGCTCGGCGTCGGCCAGGCGCTGCTGCCCCGGGCCGCGGTGGCCACGCACGTCACCACCGGGTACGACAACCAGGTGCTGGTCGCCGACGCGCCGGGCGCCGACCCCGCGGCGGTGGCCGCCGGACTGGGCGCCCTGACCGGGGCCACCGTGACCGACCGGGCCGGTTTCGTCGCCCAGGCCGACAGGGACCTGGAGATCAGCGGCTGGGCCAACACCGTGATGGCCGCCGTGCTCGGCGGGTTCGCCGCCGTCAGCGCCGCCAACACCCTGGTGATGACGGTGCTGGACCGGCGCCGCGAGGTCGCGCTGCTGCGACTGGCCGGCACCACCCGGCGCCAGGTGCGCGGCATGATGCGCTGGGAGGCGCTGCTGGTCGCCTCGACCGGGCTGGCGGTCGGCGCGGTGATCGCCGGGATCACCCTGGTGCCGGTCGCCCGGGGCGTGGCCAACTCCGCCCCGTACGTGCCGCCGATGCTCGCCCTGCCGCTGGCCGCCGGAGCCGTGCTGCTCTGCCTCGCGGCGACCGGGGCGCCGGTCAGGGCACTGCTGCGGACCCGGCCGGCGGCGCTGGGCGCGGCACGCCAGTAGCGGCGAAGCGGAAGCGGGACGCGGGAGAGGGGTGTGCTCGAGGACGGCTCGGGCGCACCCCTCGTTCGGGTGAGGACGTCGGCCCGAGTGGGTGGCAAACGAAACCACCGGAAGCACCAACGGGCCCTATTCGGGCCGATCGTGACGTCTGGTCAGTTACGCTCTCGCCCGCCCCGCCCGACCTCGACGCAGAGAGTAGCCCGACATGAGCAGTCCTCCTGCCGCCCCGGCACCCCGCTGGCCGCTGATCCTGCTGCGCATCTCCACCACGCTGCTGGCGCTGCTGTCACTGCTCCAGGTCGTGCTCGCCGGAAGCTTCCTGAACGGCACCTACGCATCCCTGAAGGACCACGAGGGCACCGCGATGGTGCTGGCCACCGTGGTGGTGGTCCAGCTCGCGGTGGCCGTCGCCGTCCGGTGGCCCGGCCGGGGCCCGCTCCGGCCGCTGTGGACCACCGCGCTGCTCGCCGTCGCCGTCACCGGCCAGATCGTCGCCGGCTACGCCCGGGCGCTCGGCGTGCACGTCACGCTCGGCGTCCTGCTGGTCAGCGGTGTGCTGTTCGGCCTGGCCGGCGCCTGGCGGCTGCCGCTGCCGGCCCGGGACACGCGGGCGGCCGGCGGCCCGGACGGCACCGGACGGCTGCCGCGCCCCGGCGGGCCGGTGGAGGTGTCCCAGTGAACCGGCGCCGGTTCCTGGGCATCGGCGCCTCCGTCCTCGGCGCGGGCGCCCTGGCCGCCGCCGCCCCCTCCGCCGCCCGGCTGCTCGCCGAGGGCCGCCCCGGGCAGCTGCTGCGCAGCGAGCTCGACCTTCCGGGAGCCTTCCGGACCGCGCTGCCGCTGCCGCCCGAGCTGCGGCCGGTGCGCACCGACACGACCGGCGACCACTACGAGATCACCCAGCAGGTCGCGACGCTGGAGATCCTCCCCGGGGTGAAGACCGAGGCCTGGACGTACGGGGGCGGCTTCCCCGGGCCGACCCTGGTCGCCCGCTCCGGGCGGGCGGCGGTGGTCAGGCACCGCAACGAGCTGCCGGTGCCCACGACGACCCACCTGCACGGCGGGCACACCCCGGCGGACAGCGACGGCTACCCGGTGGACCTGCTGCTGCCGGTCGGGACGTCGGACGACGAAGCCCGGCGGATGGCGGACATAGCAGACATGGCAGGCATGCCGGGCATGGCAGGGATGCCGGGAATGCGCCACGTGGCGGGCAGGAACGTCACCGGCGAGCGCACGTACACCTATCCGGGCAAGCAGCGCGCCGCCACCCTCTGGTACCACGACCACCGGATGGGCTTCACCGGTCCTGCCGTCTGGCGCGGACTGGCCGGCTTCCACCTCGTGCACGACGACGAGGAGGCCGCGCTGCCGCTGCCGCACGGTGAGCGGGACCTGCCGCTGATGATCGCCGACCGCTCCTTCGCCGCCGACGGCTCCTTCCGCTACCCGGCCGTCGACCCGGACCTCGGCGAGCCGGGCGTCACCGACGCCTACGCCAACGGCGTGCTCGGCGACGTCATCCTGGTCAACGGCGCGCCCTGGCCACGACTGGACGTCGACCGGGTCCGCTACCGGCTGCGGCTGCTCAACGCCTCCAACACCCGGCTCTACCGGCTGGAACTCGACCCGCAGCCCACCGGCGGCGACGCCCTGGTCCAGATCGGCTCCGACGGCGGCCTGCTCGCCGCCCCGGTCCGGCACGACGGGATCGAGATCGCGCCCGCCGAACGCTTCGACGTCGTGGTCGACTTCGCCCGCTACGCGCCCGGCACCGAGGTCCGGCTGGTCAACCGCTTCGGCAGCGGCCGGACGGCCGAGGTGATGCGCTTCGACGTCACCGCGCGGCAGGTGACCGACGACGCGACGGTGCCCGACCGGCTCGCCACCGTCGAAGCCCTGGACGCCTCCGCCGCCGTCGCCACCCGCGACTTCGCCTTCCGCCGCAGCCGCGGCGACGGCTGGACCATCAACGGCCGCCTGTACGAGCCCGGCCGGAACATCGCCACACCCGCCCTCGACGAGGTCGAGCTCTGGCGCTTCTCCAGCGACCTGCACCACCCGGTGCACGTCCACCTGAACCAGTTCCAGGTGATCGGCCGCAACGGTGAGGACCCGGGCCCGTACGACGCGGGGTGGAAGGACACCGTGGACCTGCGCCCGGCCGAGGCGGTGGAGGTGCTGGTGCGGTTCACCGACTACGCGGGGGTGTACATGCTGCACTGCCACAACCTGGAGCACGAGGACATGGCGATGATGGCGGACTTCACGGTGCGCTGACGGGCGGATCGCCCCGGCCACCGGAGTGCCGGAGGGCGCGCGCCGCGCCCTCCGGCACTCGTGTTCCGGCGCCGCCGGAGCGCGGTTCCTCAGCCGACCGGCGGCCGTACCCTCGCGACCAGCAGCGCCGCGGCGACCAGCAGGCCGGCGCAGTAGTACGGCCCGAGGCCGCCGGGAGCGGTGCCGAGGGTGGCGGCGGCGAGCAACGGACCGGCGGTGGCACCGAGGTTGAGCGCGGTGGTGGCGTAGGCACCGGCCAGGGTGGGGGCGCCGGCCGCCTCGTACAGCACCCGGGTGATCAGCGTGCCGCCGACCGCGAAGGATAGCGCGCCCAGCAGGAACACCAGGGGCAGCAACGCGCCGGGTGCGTCGGCCAGGACGGCGAGCGCGGGCCAGCCCGCGAGCAGCAGCGGGCCGCCGACGGCGAGGAGCCGGCCGGGGTGCCGGTCCGCGAGCCGCCCGGCGACGGTGACCCCGGTGAACGACCCGGCGCCGAACAGCACCAGGGCGACCGGCACCCACGGCTCGCCCAGCCCGGCGGGGCCGGTCACCACGGGGGCGAGGAAGGTGAAGCCGCCGAAGGTCGCCGCGTTCACCAGCGCGGCGACCAGCATCGCGCGGAGCAGCCGCGGGCGGCGCAGCTCGGCGAACTCCGTGCGCAGCGCCGGGGCCGGAGACAGGGGTGCCGAAGTGACCGTCGGCGGAAGGTACGTGGCGATCCCGACGGCGGCCGGAAGGCAGAGCAGTGCGACGGCCCAGAACACGGCCCGCCACCCGAACAGCGTGCCCAGCACCGCTCCGCCGGGGACGCCGGCCACGGTCGCCACCGTCGTGCCCGACAGCAGCACGGCGATCGCCCGTCCCTTGCGGTCCGCCGGGACCAGCGCGGCGGCGGTGGTCAGGGCCACCGCCAGGAACCCGGCGTTGGCGAGCGCGGCCACCACCCGGGTGACGAGCAGCACCGGGAAGCTCGTGGTCACGGCCCCGACAGCGTGCGCCGCCGCGAAGGACAGGACGAACCCGAGCAGGCTGCCGCGCCCAGGCCGGCCGCGGGTGAGCGTGGCCATCAGCGGCGCGCCGACGGCCATCCCGACCGCGAAGGCCGAGGTCAGCCCGCCGGCCGTACCGACGGTGACGCCGAGGTCGGCGGCCAGGCCGGGCAGCAGCCCGGCGAGCATGAACTCCGAGGTGCCCATGGCGAACACGGCCAGGGCGAGCGGATAGAGGGGGAGGGGCATCGAGAGACTCCGAGGAGGCGGAGGGAACGAGGACGGGGACGTCTCGTCACCGCACGCTCAACCCCCGGGCGGCGCAGGCGCGGCGCTCGCTCGGACCTCGGTGGTTCCAGGCTCTCCGGGGTTCAGGGGGCTGACGGCGCGTGACCGAAAGCCCCCACCCTGGATGCCTCAGGGCTCGACATGCCCGCAGGCTATCGGATCACCCGTCATCGAGGCACCCGGTTGCTCGACGGGTTCTCGCCGTAAGTGATCAGGCGTCATATATCCATCGAACAGGGAAATTTGGCGGATTTGGCGTGGATGCGTGCGGGGTTTGCGATCAACTCGGTGCCTCCATGGCGGCAAATTTGGCCAATTGTTGTTCGTTTTTGACCGGTTCGGGAGGTCAAGTGCGCTACCTGACACCGAAGTTGTTCTCAATGGAGTGCGGGCGTGCCCTGGCGGGCTCCCCGCGGGATCGAAGGGGAGGACCTCCATGCCTGACATCGACCTCGGCGAAGCGGACAACTGGACGCAAGGCGACTGGCACGGTCGCGTCAAGCTGCGGCAGAACCAGGTCTACCCGGGCACGCCGAAGAAGGACGTGCTCATCAGCGGTCCGGGCAGCATCGAGCTGCCGGTCAACACGAACGTGGAAGTGGACCACGCGAAGAACAAGTTCTACTTCACGACCTACTGGGGCGGCACGAAGAAGATCGTCGCGATCCTCGATGCGGACGGCAACCTGTACCTCGCCGGCAATGTGACCGAGGTCAAGTACCAGCGCGACCTGGACTACTAGGCGGCTGCGCGCTCCACACGGCCCCGAGGTCCGCGCACTCTCCGGAGTGCGCGGACCTCCGTCGTTCCGGCGGACCGGACCACGGCGCCGGCGGCTCAGGGCACCAGCACCCGCAGGGCGTCCCTGACCACCGCGACGTCCACCGGGAGCGAGGTGATGAACTCCCCGTCGGCGTAGGCGGTGATGCCGGGGGACTCGATCCGCAGGGACTCCGTACGCAGCGTGGTGACCTCCGGGTGGGTGATGTGGGTGCCCTTGAAGAGCGTCGGGAAGAAGCGGGCGATGCGCAGCCGGGGCATGGCGTCGACCAGGGTGACGTCGAGCAGGCCGTCGTCGGGAAGGGCGGCGGGGCAGATCAGCATGCCGCCGCCGTAGCTGCGGGTGTTGCCGACGGCGGCCAGGGTCAGGTCGCGTTCGATGACGGTGCCGTCGGCGAGGGTGATCCGGAACGGCAGCGGGCGCAGGTTGGCGAACTCGACGGCGATGGCGAGATTGTAGCGCATCCGGCCGCGCGGCCAGCGCAGCCGGTTGGCGCGGTCGCTGACCAGCGAGTCGAAGCCGGTGGCGAGGACGGAGCCGTACCAGCGGACGGCGCCGTCGGGGCCGGTGACCCGGCCGAGGTCGACGCCGCGGGTGCGCCCGGCGGCGATGACGTCGGCGGCGGCCTCGGGGGCGTCGAGCGGCAGCCCGTACTCACGGGCGTGGTCGTTGCCGGTGCCCGCTGGTATGACGCCGAGCGGCACGGGGGTGCCGGCCAGGGCCTGGAGGGCGAGGTTGATCATGCCGTCACCACCGACCACGGCCACCGCGTCCACCCCGTCGGCCGCCGCCTCACGGGCGAGGCGGACGGCGTCCTCGGGGGAGCGCCCGGCGTGCGGGTCGACCTGGACGCCGAGGGCCCGCAGCCGGGCGGTGGCCCGGTGGGCGGCGGGCTCGGCGTGGCCGATGCCCGCCGCCGGGTTGGTGAGAACGGCGACCCTGCGGACGGTTCTCACCTCGTTCAAGGGATCAACTTGCCCGGGTTGAGGATGCCCGCCGGGTCGAGTTCGGCCTTGACGGCGCGCAGGATGCGCACGCCCAGGTCGCCGATCTCGTCGGTCATCCACGGCCGGTGGTCGGCGCCGACGGCGTGGTGGTGGCTGATGGTGCCGCCCGCGCCGATGATGGCGTCCCCGGCGGCGCGCTTGGCGACGCCCCAGCGGCTGAGCGGGTCCTCGCCGAGGGCGGAGACCACGGTGAAGTAGAGCGAGGCGCCGGTCGGGTAGACGTGCGAGATGTGGCAGAGCACGAGGGCGCCGGGCAGGGCCCCGGTGAGCGCCTCGGTGACGGCGGTGCGCAGGTGGGGGAGCCGCTCCCAGGTGGCGGCGGTCTCCAGGGTCTCGCAGAGCGCGCCGGCGCCGAGCAGGGAGTCGCGCAGGTAGGGGGCGTTGAACCGGCCGTGCTCCCAGGCCCGGGCGGGGGCCTCGCCGAGCGAGGTGCCGCCGGCGGCGAGCAGGGCGTCGCGGGTGAGCTGCTGCCGGGCGGCGACCTGGGCGGCGCTGCCCTCGAAGACGGTGACGGCCAGGCAGCCGCTGACCGCCGGGGCGCCGCCGATCTGCTCGGTCATCGCCAGGTTGATCATGGTCTCGGCCTCGTCGGAGAGCCGGATCACGGTCGGGCCGGTGCCCTGCTGCTCGACGGCGCGCAGCGCGGCCGTCCCGGTGGCGAAGTCGGGGAAGCTCCACGCCTCGTACGCCTTGACGGCGGGCAGCGGGTGGACGCGCAGCCGGACGGCGGTGATCACGCCGAGGGTGCCCTCGGAGCCGAGGAAGAGCTGGCGCAGGTCGGGGCCGGCGGCGGAGGCGGGGGCGCGGCCGAGGTCGAGCACCCCGGCGGGGGTGACGACGCGCAGGCCGCGCACCATCTCGTCGAAGCGCCCGTACCCGGCGGAGTCCTGGCCGGAGGAGCGGGTGGCCGCGAAGCCGCCGATGGTGGCGTAGCGGAAGCTCTGCGGGTAGTGGCCGAGTTCCCAGCCGCGTTCGGCGAGCAGCGCCTCCGCGGCCGGGCCGGTGAGGCCCGCGCCGAGGACGGCCTCGCCGGAGGTCTCGTCCAGGTCGAGCAGCTGGTCGAAGCGGCGCAGGTCGAGCGAGACGACGGCGTCGAGGCCGCCGCGCTCGGGGTCGAGGCCGCCGACGACGCTGGTGCCGCCGCCGAACGGGACGACGGCGATGCGGAGTTCGGCGCACACCGCGAGGACGGCGGCGACCTCCTGCTCGTCGCCGGGCAGCACGACCGCGTCGGGCGCGTCCTGCGCCTCGCGGCTGCGGCGGCGCAGCAGGTCCGGGGTGGACTTGCCGCCGGCGCGCGGCAGCCGGTCGGCGTCGGCGGCGCTGACGTTGGCCTCGCCGACGGCGGCGGCCAGGGCGGCGAGGGCTTCGGCGGAGAGCCGGGACGGGCGCAGCACGACCTCGTCGGCGCTCGGCCCGGGGGCGGCGTCGCCGGTCACGCCGAGGGCCGCGGCGAGCAGTCCCTTGATGTCGGCGGACAGCTCCTTGGCCAGGGCCGGGTCGCCCCAGGCGTCCCACTTCATCGGGGGGAGCGGAAGTGCGGCGCCGGCCGGTCCCGCTTGCGTTTCAGGTGCCATGCGTTACAGTTTCACACATCATGTCAAGTAGTAACGCCGAGCCTCAGCCCCCGGCCGCCGGGGAGCGCAGCACCGACGACGCGATCCTGGACGCCGCCGCCGACCTGATCGTCCACCTCGGCGTGCGCCGCACCCAGCTGGCCGAGATCGCCCGCCGCGCCGGGGTCAGCCGCCCGACCGTCTACCGCCGCTGGCCGGACGTCCAGGCGGTGATCGGCGCACTGCTCACCCGGGAGATCCTGACCACCCTGGACGGCGCCGGACTGGACGTCCACGACCGGGAGACCCTCGTCGACCGGGTCGTGGAGATCGCCGTCCGGCTGCGCGACCACCCGGTGCTCGGCGCACTGCTGCACTCCGACGACTCCGACCTGCTCTTCCGGTACGTCGTCGAGCGGCTCGGCGCCAGCCAGCGCGGCCTGCTGGAGGCACTGCGCACCGGCATCGAGCAGGGCCAGGAGCACGGCTCGATCCGGGCCGGCGAGCCGCTCGAACTGGCCGCCATGGTCCTGCTGATCGCCCAGTCCACCGTCCAGTCGCACCGCATGGTCGCCTCCCTGCTACCCGAGGCGGCCTGGCGGCGCGAACTGGCCAGAGCACTGAACGGATACCTCGCTCCATGACCCCCACCGCAGGCCCGTACGCCGGGACCTCCCGACTCGACGCCGCCCGCCGCACGCTGGAACTCGAAGCGCTCGGTGACGACCCCCGGATCGACCTCCTGGTCATCGGCGGCGGCGTCACCGGCGCCGGCGTGGCCCTGGACGCGGCCTCACGCGGCCTGCGCACGGTGCTGGTCGAGGCCCGCGACCTGGCCTTCGGCACGAGCCGCTGGAGCTCCAAGCTGGTGCACGGCGGCCTGCGCTACCTCGCCTCCGGGCGGATCAAGGTGGCCCGGGAGAGCGCCGTCGAGCGCGGCGTGCTGATGACCCGCACCGCCCCGCACCTGATCCGGGCGCTGCCCCAACTGGTGCCGCTGCTCCCCGACCTGCTGCGCCCCGGCCAGGCCACGCTGATCCGCACCGGCTTCCACGCCGGGGACGCGCTGCGCCTGACGGCCGGCACCCCGGGCGCGCTGCTGCCGCGGGTGCGCCGGATCGACGCCGACCGGACCCGCCGGCTGGCGCCGGGCGTGCGGACCGACGGGCTGCGCGGCGCGCTGGTGGCGCACGACGGTCAACTCGTGGACGACGCCCGGCTGGTGGTCGCACTGGCCAGGACCGCCGCGCAGTACGGGGCGAGCGTGCTGACCAGGGTGCGCGCCGAGCAGGTCACCGGCACCTCGGCCCGGCTGGTCGACACCCTCACCGGGCAGGAACTGGCCGTCCGGGCCGGCGCGGTGGTCAACGCCACCGGCGTCTGGGCGGGCGAGGTGGACACCTCGATCAGGCTCCGGCCCAGCCGGGGCACCCACCTGCTGGTGGACGCGCAGGCGCTCGGCAACCCGACCGCCGCCCTCACCGTGCCGGTGCCCGGCTCCACCAGCCGGTTCGTCTTCGCCCTGCCGCAGCAGCTCGGCCGGGTCGCGATCGGCCTGACCGACGAGGACGCCCCGGGCCCGATCCCGGACGAGCCCCAGCCCACCGAGGCCGAGCTCTCCTTCCTCCTCGACACCGTCAACGCCGCCCTCGAAACCGCTCTGACCAGGGCGGACGTGCGCGGGGCCTACGCCGGGCTGCGCCCGCTGATCGACACCGGGGACGGCAGCACCGCCGACATCTCCCGTGAGCACGCCGTGCTGGAGAACCCGGACGGGGTGGTCACCGTGGTCGGTGGCAAGCTCACCACCTACCGCAAGATGGCCGAGGACGCGGTGGACGCCGCCGTCCGGCTGCGCGGCCTGTCGGCCCGGGCCTGCTGGACGGCCCGGCTGCCGCTGATCGGCGCCCCCGGCCACCGGGACAGCCGCCCGCTGCCCACCGGGGAAGGGGGCGCCGGTCCGGTGCCCGCCTCGCTCGTCGCCCGCCACGGTGGTGCGGCCCACGAGGTGCTGGCGGCGGGGGAGTCGGCGCCGATCGCGGAGGGCCTGGACGTGACCCGCGCCGAGATCGCCTACGCCGTCACCCACGAGGGCGCGCTGGACGTGGCCGACGTGCTCGACCGCCGCACCAGGATCGGGCTGGTCGCGGAGGACGCCGAGCGGGCCCGGAAGGCCGTCGAGGAGATCGTCGGAGAGTGCCGCGGGGCGGGTCAGGAGGGCTGAGCGGCCTGGCCCTAGGGGAGGGGCGCGAGGTCCGGCTCGACCCAGCTCGTCCGGGCGCGCTCGTCCGCGAGCGTCCCGGGCAGGTAGTGGCGGGCGAGCAGGTCCTTGTCGAGCAGGTCGGGGTGGCTTGCCGCGAACGCGTCGAAGTCCGGTGCGTCGTCGGCGTGGTGGGCCACCAGCTCGACCCAGGCCCGGGTCATGGTGACGTGGAACTTCTGCGGCGCGCCGGCCTTGGTGGCGGTGCGCCGGATGCCCTCGCCGATCAGGTCGAGGGCGGCGGTGGCGCCGTGGCGGCGGACGGCGAGCCAGGTGAGCCGGACGTGCTGGCGGTGGCCGAAGCGCTCGGCGTCGGCCATCACCTCGCGCAGCAGCTCGTCGAAGGCGTCCGGGGTGGCGGGGGAAGCGGGGGAGGTCATGCGGAGGCCTTCGGTGGGTGGTGGGGTGGCCGAGGGATCTTAGGGGATCCCGGTATTCCTGGGCAAATGCGAGCAAACCGCCTGAACGGGTGGTCACCAGTGTGCCCGGGCCCGTGCCCCCTGTGCTGCGGGCTCGGGTCGGTACAGCTGATCGCCGTACCGACCCGAGCCCGCCCCCGCTGCTACGCCTCGTTCTTGACCGGCGCCTGGAGGCCCCAGAGGCGGCCGTCGGGGTCGCGGACGGCCGCCATCCGGGTGCCGAAGTGGGTGTCCTCGAACGGGGTCTCCAGCTCCACGCCGTCGGCGGTGCCGAAGGCGTCGGCGTCCGCCACCTTCAGTACCAGCTGGACCTGCGGCTGCCGGTCCGCCGGGATCTCGGCGATGAACAGGCTGGGGCCGGTGCTGCTGCGCAGTCGGCCGGAGTTGTGGTCGGTGGCGAACTCCAGTTCGTAGCCCAGGCCCTGGAAGAACTTCACGGACTTGCCCCAGTTGTGGGTCTCCATGAACACGGCTTCGATGCCCTCGGTGGTCATCTCAGTCCTCCTTGACGGATTTCTCGACGGACTTCTCGGACGGTTGCGCGTGCTGGGCGGCGGGGGCGTCGCCGAGGTAGGCGCGCAGCGCCTCGGCGACCAGTGCCGACAGCGACAGCTCCTGCTCGATGGCGCGGAGCTTGACCTGCTTGATCAGCCCGATCGGCAGGTACACGTTGAACTGCTTCACATCCTCGTCTCCCACGCCCATGATGCTAGCACTCTAGCTTGCTAGCAAGGTAGCCCTGCGAAGGAGTGCGGGCCGAGTGGTGAAGCGGGGTCGGCGGGCCGTCGGGGCCGGCGGGCCGGGGTCAGCGGGCCGTGCGCTCGGGCATCGGGTGTTCGGCGCCGGACAGCTCCAGCACGCAGGAGAGCGGGTGCTCGGCCCGGCCGGTGCGCTCCAGCCGCACCGCGAGCGGCTTCGGCGGCTCCTCGGCGACCTGGGTGGCGAGCGTCAGCGGGTAGGCGCCGTGCCCGTGGACGCGGTGGAAGGCGCACTCCTTGCCGTCGACCAGCACCTCGGTCTCGGTGATCCGGCCGGAGCGGATGTTGACGGTCACCGAGTGCCCGCCCTGGTCGAGGTGGAAGCTGTACCGCTGGCGCATCGGGACCTCCGGCGACCGGGCTGCGACGAGGGGAAATCCACTGATGACAGTTTAGGGCGGCGGGTCGTTAGGGTGCTCGGCATGAGCAGCGCAGCGGGTGGCCTGCGGCCGTACGGGCCGGACGACGAGGTGGCGGAGCACGAGTACGTCCTCGGGCTGCACCGGGTGCCGGTCAAGATGAGGACGGGGCGGAAGGCCGGCCCGGCGCCGCGGTCCGGGCGGCTGGAGGCGTGGGTGGACGGGGGCGCGCTGCGGGCCGTCCTGCGCCGTCTGGGTGCGCGGGCGCTGCCCACCCTCGCCCGGCACGAGCCGGACCTCGACTTCAGCAGCCGGATCGGGCGGCCGTCGATGGCCGGGCTGGTCCGGGAGGTCGAGCGGGTGGACCTGACCCGGCTCCCGGCCGCCGAGCGCGAGGTGCTGAGCCTGCTGCTGGGCTGGGGCCGCAGGTCGCTGGCCGAGGACGGCGCGCTGCGGATCGAGATCGACGCCGGGCAGTGAGTAGCGAGCAGTGAGCGGTTCCCGTGCGCGACCCGGAGAAATTCCCGGGGCGGGCCCACCCGCAGACGGATTCTCGTGATCTCTACAGTGTTGTAGATTCGTCCACAGGGAGAGATCAGAGGAGGGCATTGTGGGAGTTTCGCTGGCCAAGGGCGGCAACGTCTCGCTGAGCAAGGAGGCGCCCGGTCTGAGCGCCGTGATCGTCGGTCTCGGCTGGGACGTGCGCACCACCACCGGGGCCGACTACGACCTGGACGCCAGTGCGCTGCTGTGCAACGCGCTGGGCAAGGTGGTCTCGGACCAGCACTTCGTCTTCTTCAACAACCTCCGCAGCCCCGAGGGTTCGGTCGAGCACAGTGGCGACAACCTGACCGGCGGCGGGGACGGGGACGACGAGCAGATCAAGGTCGACCTGGACCGCGTCCCGGCCGACGTGGCCAAGGTGGTCTTCCCGGTGTCGATCTACGACGCCGACGCCCGGCTGCAGAACTTCGGCCAGGTGCGCAACGCGTTCATCCGGATCGTCAACCAGGCCAACGGCCTGGAGATCGCGCGCTACGACCTGACCGAGGACGCCTCCACCGAGACGGCGATGGTCTTCGGCGAGCTGTACCGCAACGGCAACGAGTGGAAGTTCCGCGCCATCGGCCAGGGCTACGCCTCCGGCCTGCGCGGCATCGCGACCGACTACGGCGTCAACGTCTGATCGTCCGCAGTGATCTGACGGGGTTTCGGCGGTCTCGGCGGCCGCGGCGAGCGCTCAGCCCGTCCGGCCGAGTGCGTGGCCGCCGAAACCCCCGCCGCCGGTGAACTGTTGCTGCCACCAGGCGGTCATGGCCGGCTCGTCCATCCCCGACCAGTCCGGCGCCGCGGTGACCTGGGCCCGGCCGAGGGTGCGGCCCAGCTCCACCAACTCCCGCCCGGACGCCGTCCGTTCGCGGTCGTAGGCGGCCAGCAGGGCCGGCCAGGAGCCGTGCTCCCGTCCGGCCAGCTCGAAGGCGTGGGCGTCCTGCACCGCCTTCACCACGCCGCTGGTGTTGTGCGGGCGCACCACGGTGGCCGCGTCCCCGCC
Organism: Kitasatospora sp. NPDC048286; assembly: GCF_043201735.1. Classification (NCBI taxonomy): domain Bacteria; kingdom Bacillati; phylum Actinomycetota; class Actinomycetes; order Kitasatosporales; family Streptomycetaceae; genus Kitasatospora; species Kitasatospora sp. NPDC048286. The sequence goes on along the minus strand of NZ_JBICZE010000004.1, from coordinate 327,393 downwards.
GATCAGCAGCCGGCCGGCCGTGCGGTGCGGGGCCGCCAGGTCGTAGATCGGCTGCAGGAAGGTCCGTTCGCGCGGGGTCAGGGTGACCAGGCCGGCCCAGTACGGCGGCAGGTGTCGCTCGGCGAGCTGCCGCAGTTCGTCCAACTGTCCGTCGCCGAGGGTGCCCGCCGGGATGCTGGTCGGGCCGTCGAGTCGTAGCCAGGCGGGGGTGGGGGCGTAGAAGACCCAGTTCACCTGGGTGCGGCCGGGCTCGACCCCGGGGATGCGGTAGATGACCACCTGGCCGCCGGGGTAGCAGGCGGTGACGCCCTGGTCCTCGGGCCAGGGTGCCGCGCCGCCGGGCAGTTCGGCCAACAGGGCGGAGTCGTAGCTGCCGCGCCAGCACACGTACCCGGCGTACTCGGGCCCGGCCTGTGGGCAGACGGCGGCGCGGACCACCGAGCGGTAGCCGTCGGCGCCGATCACCAGGTCGTACTCCTCGCGGCCGCGACCCGCTTCGACCCAGGCGCCGTCCCGGCCGTTGCCGACGGCCGTCACGGTGGCGCCCAGCCGGAACTCGACCTGCTCGGGCGTCCGTTCGCGCAGCGCCTGCCAGAGCACGCCCCAGTGGTGGGAGTGGAACGGGAAGGGCTGGGCCCAGAGCAGCCGCCCGCAGCCGTCCGGTCCGTCGCCCTCGCCGGCCGCGCCGCGGGTGACCCAGCGGCGGACGGTGAGCCGGTGGCGGCGGGTGTCGGCGTCGAGGTGCCCGGCCTGGACCAGTTCGTCGAAGCGGTCGTCGTGGGTGCACAGCCCCACGCCGCGGTCCTCCAGGCGGCCGGGGCTGCGTTCCAGCACCACCACCCGTTCCGCGCCGAGCCGGGCGGCGGCGCCGGCGAAGGCGCTCCCGGCGATGCTGCCCCCGACCACGGCCACCGAGCCACCCTGCACAGTCGCCCCTCTCTCGAGCTCGCGATGTCCCCCGCCCTGTCCGGGACACGACGATACGCCGCCCGTCCGCTCCGGGCGCCGTGTTCTGCGCCATCCGGAGGGCGCATCGGAGCGGACCTCCGGGCTTTATGCAACTAGTTGCATAACCCGTCGCCCGTCCCCTACTCTGCGGTAACCAACGACCCCCGCCCGCGCCCCAGGAGACGTCGATGAGCGCCCACCCCGGCAGCAGCCGCTACCCGCACCTGCTCAGCCCGCTCGACCTCGGCTTCACCACCCTGCCCAACCGCGTGATCATGGGCTCGATGCACGTCGGCCTGGAGGAGGCCCCCGGCGGCTACGAGCGGATGGCCGCCTTCTACGCCGAGCGGGCCCGCGGCGGCGTCGGCCTGATCGTCACCGGCGGCATCGCCCCCAACGAGGCCGGGCGCCCCTGGGAGGGCGGCGCGATGCTGACCACCGAGGAGGAGGCCGACAAGCACCGGACGGTCACCGACGCGGTGCACGCCGCCGGCGGGAAGATCGCCCTGCAGATCCTGCACTTCGGCCGCTACGCCTACCACCGCGACCTCGTCGCCCCCAGCGCGATCCAGGCCCCGATCAGCCCCTTCACGCCCAACGAGCTCACCGCCGAGCAGGTCGAGCAGACCATCGAGGACTTCGCCCGCTGTGCCGAACTCGCCCGCCGCGCCGGGTACGACGGCGTCGAGATCATGGGCTCCGAGGGCTACCTGATCAACGAGTTCATCGTCGCCGCCACCAACCACCGCGAGGACGAGTGGGGCGGGGCGTACGAGCAGCGGATGCGCTTCCCGGTGGAGATCGTCCGCCGGGTCCGCGAACGGGTCGGCGAGGACTTCGTCATCGTCTACCGGCTCTCCATGCTCGACCTGGTCCCCGGCGGCTCCACCCTGGAGGAGGTCGTGCGGCTCGCCCAGGCCGTCGAGGCCGCCGGGGCGACCATCATCAACAGCGGCATCGGCTGGCACGAGGCCCGCATCCCCACCATCGCCACCTCGGTGCCGCGCGGCGCCTTCGCCTGGGTGACGAAGGAGGTGATGGGCAAGGTCGGCATCCCGCTGGTCACCACCAACCGCATCAACACCCCCGAAATCGCCGAGAAGCTGCTCGCCGAGGGCAGTGCCGACCTGGTCTCGATGGCCCGCCCGCTGCTCGCCGACGCCGACTTCGTCGCCAAGGCCAGGGCGGACCGCGCCGAGGCCATCAACACCTGCATCGGCTGCAACCAGGCCTGCCTCGACCACACCTTCAGCCTCCAGATCACCTCCTGCCTGGTCAACCCGCGCGCCTGCCACGAGACCGAACTCGTCCTCGGGCCCACGCGGTCGCGCAAGCGGATCGGCGTCGTCGGGGCGGGCCCGGCCGGACTCGCGTTCGCCGTCTCCGCCGCCGAACGCGGCCACGACGTCACGCTGTACGACGCCGCCGAGACGATCGGCGGGCAGCTGAACATCGCCCGGCGCATCCCCGGCAAGGAGGAGTTCGACGAGACGCTGCGCTACTTCCGCACCCGGCTGGCCGAGTTGGCCGTCACGCTGCGGCTCGGCGCGACCGTCACCGCCGAGCAGCTGGCCGGGCACGGCCACGACGAGATCGTGCTCGCCACCGGCGTCACCCCGCGAACTCCCGCCGACATCCCGGGAATCGACCACCCCAGCGTGCTCGGCTACCTCGACGTGCTGCGCGACGGCGCGCCGGTCGGCGAGCGGGTCGCCATCCTTGGCGCGGGCGGCATCGGCTTCGACGTGGCCGAGTTCCTCACCGACCCGGGTGACGCGGCAAGCCTCAACCCGCCCGCGTTCCAGGCCAAGTGGGGCATCGACCCGGAGTACCGCGAGCGCGGCGGGCTGCGCGCCCCGGAGCGGCCGAAGCCCCCGCGCAGCGTCCACCTGCTCCAGCGCAAGACCACCAAGGTCGGTGCCGGCCTCGGCAAGACCACCGGCTGGATCCACCGCACCGAACTGAAGCACCGCGGCGTGGTGATGGTCCCCGGCGTCACCTACGAGCTGATCGACGACGCCGGGCTGCACCTCACCGTGGACGGCGAGCGCCAACTCCTGCCCGTGGACACCGTCGTGCTCTGCACCGGCCAGGAGCCGCGCCGCGACCTGTACGAGGCGCTGCGCGAGCGCGGCCTGTCGGCGCACCTGATCGGCGGCGCGGACGTGGCCGCCGAACTGGACGCCAAGCGCGCCATCAAGCAGGGCACCAAGCTGGCCGCCTCGCTCTGAGGTCCCGCGCCCCCGGGTCGGCGTCCCGCGGTGCGAGCCGCGGGACGCCGGTCGTGAAACCACTGGCGGCCCGCCCGCCGGGTGTTGCTAGGATCCGCAGGCCGAAGCGCAGGCCGAATGCGCAGGTCACGAAGCGGATCGAGGGGGAGCAGGTCGATGGACGAGCAGGTCGAGGCGGGGCACAGACCGGCGGTGGACGAGCGGATCGAGCTCGCGTACACGCCGACGGTGGAGGACTTCCGGGAGGCCCTGGCGGCCCGGTCCCGGACGACTCGCGCGGGCCGGCGCCACCGGCTGTTCCTGAACCTGATCGCGGTGGGCACGGTGGCCGTCGGCGCGTTCAAGATCGTCGTCGGGGAGGAGATCGACTCCTCGCTGGTGGCCATGCTGATCGCCGCCCTGGGCCTGATCCTCGTGCTGCCCCGGCTCCAGGCCGGCCAGTTCCACCGGCTGGCCGCCGACAAGGGCGAGTTCAAGGTCACCGTCGAAGCCGCCGGCGTGACCATCGCCAACCGCCACTCCACCAGCACCCTGGCCTGGCAGGCGGCCCCGTACTACGTGGAGACCCCGGGGCTGTTCGTGCTGCTGAGCGCCGACAAGAACAACTCCTGCCTCAGCATCCTGCCCAAGCGCGGCACCGCCGACCCCGACGGGCTGCGCGCCCTGCTCGCCCGGTACGCCTCCGCGCCCGCCCGGGGCTGAGCCGGGCCCGCCGCCCGCGGCGGCCCCCCGTACGATCGACGGCATGTCGCTGCCCCACGCCATCCTCACCGCCCTGCTGGAGAAGCCGTCCTCGGGGCTGGAGCTGACCAGGCGGTTCGACAAGTCGATCGGCTTCTTCTGGCCCGCCACCCACCAGCAGATCTACCGCGAACTGGGCCGGCTGGAGGCCTCCGGGCACATCCGGAACCTCCAGCCGGAAGGACCCGTGCGCGGGCAGAGGAAGGAGTACGAGGTCCTGCCCGAGGGCCGCGCCGAACTCGCCCGCTGGACCGCCGAGGGCGCCGAGCCGCGCGCCGTCCGGGAGCCCCTGCTGCTGCGGCTGCGAGCGGCCGCGGTGGTCGGCACGGACGGGCTGACGGCCGAGCTGGAACGCCATCTCGCCCTGCACCGGGAGCAGTTGGACGACTACCGGGAGATCGAGCGGCGCGACTTCCCGGCCGAGCGGGCGGACGCCGAGAACCGGCTCCAGCACGCGGTGCTGCGGGCCGGCATCGGACTGGAGACCTTCTGGGTGCAGTGGCTCGCCGAGACCCTGGAAGCCCTTGGAGCGCTACCGGCCACAGGCCCCGTGGACGGCGCCTGACCTGCGCGGATCACCGCCCGCGCGCCCCCTCGGAACCCCGGTGGGACACTGGTGGCTGTCCCTGCCCGAACTCTCGACCGGGGGCCCGCATGTCCCGTCCCAGGCCCATCCACACCCTCGCCGCCGCGGCCGCCGCCCTGGCGGTGCTCCTGGGCCCGGCAACCCTGCCGGCGTCCGCCGTGCCGACCGCGGACCTCCCCTCCGCCGACCAGCTGAAGTCGGCCCTGCTGACCGCGTCCGACCTCGGCCCCGACTGGACCGAGATCCCGATGACGCAGAGCCCCAGCCCCAGCCCCGGCGCGAGCCCGTCGTCCCCGGTGACCGGCTGCGCCGCGCTCAACGCCCTGATCAACATGTACGTCACCCAGCCGGGCGCGCCGATCCCGCGCGCCGAGACCGAACTCGACGGCCCGGACGGCAACCCGATGGTCACCCAGGCCCTGGCGGCCGAGGCGCCCGACCAGCTCACCGCCGACTTCAACTCCGCCACCGACGCCCTGAAGACCTGCCACACCATCACCTTCAGCTCCGGCACCGCCGACACCGTGACCTTCACCGTCACCCCGGTGACCCTCGGCGACCGCAAGGACGCCCCCGCCGTCCGCCTCGACGGCACCCTGGCCGGCGTCCAACTCAACGGCTACGTCGGCGTCGAGCGCTTCGGCACGGTGGCCATGGTCTTCGGCTACTTCGAACGCCAGGGCAGCAACGAGCAGACCGCCTCCATGCAGTACCGCACCGCCGTCGCCAAGGTCGAACGCACCCTCGGCACCCAGGCCGACAGCACCACCGCCCCCACCGCCGCCCCCACCGAGGGCCAGCGCGTCTGACCCGCGCCCGGACCCTCCGCACAGCACCGCGGCGCCTTCCCGAACCCACAGGGCGTTCGGGAAGGCGCCGCGGTGATCGACCGTCGACCGGGCGGCAGTCAGCTCGGATGAAGGGCATTGCGGCAAAGGCGTGCGGCCGGACCGGATGGAAGGTCTGCGACGGCTTCCAGAAGAACTCCTCCACCTCGCGGGACGGCGCTGACGCCTACATGCACTACATGGACGGGTCCGGCAGCGACTGCATGGTGGACTTCGGGAAGGCGTACGAGGAGGACGAGAGCATCCGTCAGCTGGTCGATGAAGAGGTCGAATCGGCGCAGCGCTGGGCGGAGAAGATCGCGCTGAAGACGGGGCGCAAGGCCTTCAGTATGACGGGAGACAGCGTCACCGCAGCCGGGAAGCATCTCTATCCGGCGACGGAGAACTGGCAGAAGGCCCTTGGTGACTTCCACCTATGGGGGAGCGCCGATGTCTCAGTGGAGGGGAACAAGGTGACGATGAAGCTCACTGTCCACGTGCTGGATCGGTATGACTTCAACTTGGGTTCGAAGGACCTTGGCACCGGAACTCTGGACTCGGTGAACGGAAGGTCGCGACCCTGGGTATGGCGAAGCCCTACATGACCCGCGGTGGCCTGGAGACGACCGTCTCATGGGCGGTTGGGGCGACCGGTTCGAAGGCCGGCGGAGGAAACGGCGTGGAACACAGGTGACCTACCGGTTCGGGTCGGCCGGAGGCCTCGGGCTTCCGGCCGACCTGAACCTCTGCGATTCGGCCGGTACTTCATCGGCGAGCTACAGATGATCAAGGGATGATGGCCTTATGGAGCGAATGATGGTAAGTCAGCGGCGAAAGGCTGCGACCGGGGCGCTGGTGTTGGTTTCCACCGCGTTGCTGCTTGCCACGGGCTGTGGAGCCGGCCCGGATGCGGCCGTCGCCGAGCAGGGCGCGGAGCGCCGGCCGACTACCGCCGCCACGACTCCGGCGCAGGTGAGGACGGACCTCGAACCGCTGAATCGCCGTTTCCCGCAGTTGGGTTCGCTGTCTGCGGCCACGTGGGTCAGCCGGGTGCTGACGCTGAACACCAGGCCGGAGGTCCCCGGGCCGACGGATGTGAGCCTGGAAGGGGTGGCGCAGGTCGAGCCGGCGACGTTGGTGGCGATCACGTCGAGCGGGAGGTGGGAGGAGATCCCCATCGCTTGCGGTGTCCCGGAGGAGATCACCGCCGAGGTGGGTGACCCGACCAGGTGGCTCCACAGCAAGGCCTTCGACGAGTCGATCACCCGGACCCAGTACACGGGGAGCTTCTACTTCGACAAGCAGGCCGGCCGGGTCTACTTCTGCACTATCAACCCGAAGGTTCGGGTCGAGTCCTGAGCGGTCGCGACCGCACCGGCCGCACCCGGCGGAACCACCCGAAGCACCAGCCGAAGCACCACCCGAAGCCGGGACACCGGCGGCCGGCCCGGAGCACACCGGAAAGGCCGTGGCCGGGTGGGGGCCGGGTGGGACATCCTCGATACCGTACGCGGGACCGGGCCGGCTTCGAGCCGGCGCGGTCCCGGGCCGTTTCCAGGGGAGGGTGGGAGCCATGGGCGTGCGGGACGCGCTGAAGTCGCGGGAGGGGGTGGTCCTGCTGGTGGGTCTTCTGCTGATCGTCGGCGTGACCGCCTACCTGAAGCTCAAGCCGGGCGGGCCCGAGGCGAGGGACTACGTGGGCCGCTGGGCCGCGCGGGACGAGGTGATCGAGCTGCGCGAGGACGGGACGCTCGGGGAGGTGCGGCTCGACGGTCACTCCTGTCTGACGGGTACCGCCAGGACCGATCCGCTCCGCGCCTACCAGGGGACGTGGCAGGCCGGGAGCGTGGACGACGCCGGGTCGGGGGTCTTCGTGACCCTGCGAGACTCCGGCCACGGGGCCGACTGCCGGATCTACTTGCAGGAGGTGCGCGGGGGACGGCAGGTGGCCACGCTGGGCGGCGAGCCGAGGGGGAGCGAGCAGCGCGCCTTCACGCGGGCGTAGCCACCGGGGAGCCGGGAGGCGGGCCGGGACCCGCCCGGCGGGCGGCCGCACCCCCGTGCCGGCCGCCCGCCGTCGTGTCCGCCGGCGGCCTACGGGTGGTAGACGACCTCGGGGAAGGCCTTCGACGGGCCGTCGAGCAGCTTGCCGTGGTGGCGGCCGCGCAGGTGGAGGTCGAAGAAGGCGAGCGGGTAGGCCTGTTGGACGAGGATCCCGCGCTGCGGGTCGAGGGTGCCCACCTGGGACTGGATCTGCTGCTCGGTCATGCCGAGCAGCCTGCCCGCCTGGGGGATCAGCGTCATGGTGTCGCCGTACGAGCCGTGCACGGCGCCGGTGGCCTGGACGTCGAGGCGCCAGCCGTGCAGGTGGCCCCAGAAGGTCTCGGCGTACGGGTTGGTGGCCCGGGCGAAGTCGGCGGTCATCATCATGAACGGCCGGTCGATGTCGGTGGTGATGGCGGGGTTGCAGGCCATCGGCCCGTCCAGCGAGAGCCCGGCGCGGATGCGACGGTCGGCGACCATGGCGAGGGCGGTGCCGGTGCCCCCCTTGGACCAGCCGAAGGCGCCGATGTTCCGCGCGTCCAGACCGCCGAGCAGGCCGGCCGGCAGGGTGCGGCCGTCGACGTCCGGGTTGCGTCCGGCGGCCAGACCGACGACCTGGTCGAGCAGGAAGAGCAGGTCGGCGGCGTAGTCCCTCGGGTACAGCCCCGGGGAGGCGGCGTCCCGGGTGACGACGGTGCCGTCCGGGAACTCGGTGAACCCGTCGTGGGTGTGGTCGACGGTGACGACGGCGAAGCCGTGGCTGGCCAACTCCTGGACCACGACGGTGTGGTCGGCGCGGTGGCTGCCCGCGCCGTGCGAGTAGAGGACGACGGGCAGCGGCCGGCCGGACCGGTGGACGGGCGCGCCCTGGTGGCCCGAGGTGAGTGGGGCGAGCGAGAGGGGCAGCGGGTAGCCGGCGTCGTCGAGGAAGGCCTTCAGGGCGCCCTCGGTCATCCAGGGCGCCGGCGGGTACGAGTCGGCGTCCGCGGCCCGGGCCGGGTACCAGACGGTGGCCATCAGCTCGCGGAACCGTCCGGGCCTGGCGTTCGGGTCCAGCCGGGACTCGTCGCGCAGGTGCAACGGCACCATGCCCACCGGGAACGGGCCGGTCGGCGCGGGCAGGGTGAGCCGGGAGGGGGCGGCGCCGGCGGCGGCGGGAGCGGTGGCGGCCGAGGCGGTGCGGGCGAGGCCCAGCGGAGCGACGGCGCCCAGCGCGAGGGCGGCGCCCAGCACCCGGCGGCGGGTCGGTCCGGAAGGGGAGGCGGTCGGCGTGGTGTCCATGCGCGGAACGCTGTCACGGGGGCCGGGCGGGCAGCATCCGCCCACCGATTGATCCTCCGTCACCCCGCATTGGCCCACGGATTTACATCCCCGGGCCGATGCGGACGGCGAGGCTCAGATGAAATTCTTGTCGATCAGCATCTGCAGCACATTGACGTGGAAGTCCGGGAAGTCCATCGGCACGATGCCGAACCGGGCGCGCTGCTGGGTGCGGGCGCTCAGGTACGGGTAGACCGTGCGGTCCATCAGGGCCTGCGAGCTGGTTTTCGGCCAGTAACCTCCGGCGTACGAAAGGAAGTTGACGAACATCTTCGGGTAGGTCGGGTTGAGGAAGGCCCTGTCGAACTGGGCGACGATGCGCTGGCCCTTCGTCCCCAGCGGATCGAGGCCGCCGGTCTGCCAGAGGTCCTGGGTGTCGAAGTAGCCGTTCTCGCCGCTGGACCAGTCGATCAGGCCCCAGGGGTTGGCGAAGTCGGCGATCAGGACGATCTTGCCGCGGGCGGTGGCGAGGGTCGGCCACCCGTAGAAGTGGAACAGGCCGCGGTAGCCCAGGTCGTCGAGGTAGTGGTTGACCCGCCGCATGAACTCGGCGTCGTCGAGCGCCTGGCCGCCGGCGCGCTCGTTGCGCAGGCGCATCAGGACGGTCTCGCCGGGTTGCGACCGCAGGAAGGCCCGGCACTGGTCGAGCACGTCCTGGAGCCGGATGTGCTGGTAGCTGTCGGAGTGGTAGATCCCGAGCTCGTCGGGTGCGCCCTGGAGGCCGTTGCAGCGGATGTCGAGGAAGCGGACGCCCTCGGTCAACTGCTGGGGGATTCCCCAGTTCTGGGTGTGCGACCACTCGGTGCCGTAGGCGGGGTTCTGGCAGCAGGAGTCGTGGGTGCCGGGGACGGTGAGGCCGAGCACGGAGAGGCCGCCGTCCAGTCGGCTCATCCAACTGTCGGTCGGCAGGCCGCGCGGGGTGGTGGCGCCGGCGGCGGCCCGGGCGGTGCCCGGCAGGGCGAGGCCGGCGGCGAGCGCGGAACCGCCGGTTCCCGCGGCCCACTTGAGAAGATCACGGCGTGCGATGTCCATGGTGCGGCTCCTCGGGTTCGTCCGGTCGGTCGGTCGGTTGCTGGGTTCGGGTCGGGGCGTGCGCTGTCATCCTGGGGCACGCGGCCACCGCTGCGACAGGTCGCGGGCCCGGCGGCTCCCGCCACCGCAGGTAGCGGCCGGGGCCCCGGCCGGGTGAAGATCGAAATGCGCGGGCGGCCGCCGCCCGCCACGGTGGGACCGTGGCCTCGATCGTCGTCCTCTTCGAACTGGGCCCGGACCAGACCCTCGGCCCCGAGGGTGTCGGGCCGGGCGTGGTCGCGGTGCACGCCGCCGGCCAGGACCCGGACGTCCCGGAGGACCCACAGGCGCGCACCCTCTGCGGACTGGACACCGCCCCGATGGAGCACGCCCACTACCGCCCCGTCCGACCCGGCGAGCCGTGGTACCCGCCCGAGCTGGAGCAGCAGCGGTGCCGGCTCTGCGAGGCGGCGCTGCACCGGCTCTGAGGGCCGCCCGGGCCGGCCCCGGTCGGCGGGCCCGCTCAGGCGAAGCCGGCCTCGGTGAAGCAGCAGCCTCCGCGCTCGGCGTGGGAGAGGACCGGGCCCGGCGAGAGCCGCGGGGCCTCGCGGAAGTACTGGCGGAAGCCCGACGCGCGGAATCGCAGGTCGAAGGAGTGGCCCTCGACGTGCCAGTGCGACGAATCCCGGTAGCCGTCGTCCGGGGCCTGCCGGTGCAGGTCGGCGATCTCCAGCTCCGGGGCGGTCTTCCTGTAGTCGAGACCACCCTCCAGGTCCCACACCCCGTCGAAGACGAGCGTCGCGGGGGCGACCCAGAAGGAGAAGGTCTTCGCGGGCCGGACCGGGTCGACCCAGCGGACGACGTAGTCGAGGTCGAGGAGGAGTCGGGCCTCGAACTCGTCACCCTGCTGCACGTACAGGCCGTGGACGGTGGCGTCGTGCCAGCCCATCTCCTCGAAGTCGGCGTCGCTCCAGACGCTCTTCGAGAGACCTGACTCCGGATGGGCGGCGCTGTTCATGTCCGCATCCAACCAGACCGGCCGTCCGCGGCTCCTCGCGGGGCCGGAGCGACGGGAGCCGGGAGCCGGGAGGACGTGCGCGAGGCGGTGGCGTCCGGCGCGGTGATCGGGAAGACTCGCGCCCATGGTTTCGGTACTGCAGAACGTGGCGATCGACTGCGCGGACGCCCATGGGCTGGCGCGGTTCTGGAGCGGGGTGACGGGCAAGCCGCTGGATCCGGACAGCCGGCCGGGGGACCGGGAGACGCAGGTGCCGCTGTCGGACGGCCTGGTGCTGTACTTCAACCAGGTGCCCGAGGCGAAGACGGTCAAGAACCGGGTGCACCTCTGCCTGCGGCCCTTGACCTCGCGCGACCAGGAGGTGGAGCGGCTGCTGGGGCTCGGCGCCGGCTTCGTCGCCGACCACCGGAATCCCGACGGCTCGGGTTGGGCAATCCTCGCCGATCCCGAGGGGAACGAGTTCTGCGTGCTGCGCAGCGAGTCCGACCGGGCCGCCGCGCACCCGTAGTCCGGCCAGGCCCGGAGTTCGGGGCCGATCGATCCGGCGAACCCTCAACGGCCCACCGCCTGCCCGGCGGTGGGCCGTCGGCGTCCCGCCCGGCGCCCCTGCTGCCGGGGCGGGACGGGCGGCCCTCATTCGGCCGTTCCGGGGCCCTGGGCACTCCTTCCGCGTCACACTTCCTCAGCAGACCTTTGCGCCCGGTGCCCGGGACGGCGGAGCCGGGTTCCCATCCCTCGACGGGAAGGCTTGACCATGAGTCGATCTGGTACGCGTCCGAGAGTCCTCATAGTCGGGGCGGGCCTGGCCGGCACCGCCACGGCGATCCGGCTGCTCTGCTTCGCACGCAGACCGCTGGAGGTCGTCCTGCTGGAGCGGCGCTCCGACTACCGCTCCGCGGGCGTCGCCTATCACCGGGACGGCAACCCCTGGGACTACGTGTTCAACATCCAGGCCGGCCGGATGTCGGTGTTCCGCGAGGACGTCCTGGACTTCGTCCGCTGGGCCAACCACGAGGCGGACCGCGGTGGTTGGCCGGAGCCCTGGGCCGGGAGCCGGTTCGTCGAGCAGGGGCCGGCGCCCCGGCGGATCTTCCAGGACTACCTGGACGACCGGCTGGCCGAGGCGAGACGCGAAGCCCGTCCCGGGGTGGTGCTCGTCGAGGCGGACGGCGACGCGGTCGATCTGGAGGTCGGCCCCACCGGCGTCGACGTGACGGTCGAACGGCCGACCCCGGACGGGCCCCCGGCGGTGACCGTGCTCCGCGCCGACCACGTCGTCCTGGCGACCGGTCTCGAACTCCGGGAGCCGGCCTTCGCCTCCGAGGTCCGTACGCACGCGTCCTTCATCCGCAACCCGTACTCCGAGGCCGGGATCCGCAAGCTCGTCTCGCTCCCCTCCGGGGCGGACGTCGCGATCGTCGGTTCCGTCCTGAGCGCCTACGACTCGGCGGGCCTCCTGCTGCGCCGGGGCCACACCGGGAGGATCCAGCTGATCTCCAGGACCGGGACGCTGTTCCGGACGTACCCCGACGGCCACGAGCACGGGGTGTTGAGCCTGCCCTGTCCGAAGACCCTGTTGCAGCCGTACCGGAACCGCGCGGAGTTCCTCGACCGGGTCCGGGCCGAGTGGGACACGGCGTGCTCGACGGTCGTCCGGGAGCATCCCGAGGTCTCCCCGGTGGTGGTCGCCGAGCGGGTGGTCAAGGCGTGGGAGCCGCACCTGCCCGAGGCCATCGAGCGCATTCCCACCGCCGAACTGCGCGGCTTGCTGGACGAGTTCGGCACCGCGCTGGCCGCGCTGCGGGTCGGGGTGCTGGAGTACACCATGGCGGTCATCGAGCGGGCGCTGGACCGGGCGGACGGGACGGACGGGGCGGTGGAGCTGGTCGTCGGCAGGGTGGAGGCGGTCGTCCCGGCGGAGTCGGGCCGGCTGCTGGTGTCGGTCGTCTCCGCGGAGGAGAAGCACGCGATCGAGGCCGACCTGGTGGTGTCCAACTTCGGCCGGGAGTCGGACTACACCAGGGTCGAGCAGCCGCTGTGGCGCAACCTCCTGCGGCGCGGGCTCGCGGTGCCCCACGAGCGCACCGGGCGCGGCCTGGAGGTCGACGGGCGGGGGGCGCTGCTGGGCTCCGGCGGGGAGTCCGGGCCGGTCTCCGCGGTCGGCGCGCTGCGGGAGGGCGACGAGATCGTGCGCAACGGCCGGACGGGTGCGTTCACCTTCAACCTCGCCGCGATCAAGAACCATTCGATCGCGGTCGCCGCCCACGTGGTCGAGCGGCTGGAACCGGAGGAGGACGTTTCGTCCGAGGAGGTCTCCCTGGGCCTGGTCCGGCGCCGCGGCGCCCTTGGCAATCTGGAGGAAGCGGTCCGGGAGGGATTCGAGGACGCTGTGTTACTGGAGGCCAGGAGAATGGCCTCGCGCGGTCGGATCGAGCGTGAACTACTCGATTCCCGGCTGGACGCCCGTATTCGGTCCATGGGTGACCGTCCGACCCGTCCGACGGACGCCGCCCGGCACGACCGCCTGATGAGGGCGGTCGTCAACCGGGTCGCGGTCGAACGGCTCACCGATGTTTCCGTGACACCACGACAACTGCGTCGACAGCTGGGAATGGCGACCGCCGGAGAACAGGAGGACTAGTTGAACGGGCGACGGATTCAGGGATCCCTGCTGACCGGTGGCATTCAGAGCGAAGTGCGCGGTACCTGCAATCGCACGAGACGTCCACTCGACGGATCCATCCTCGTCGCCCCCTCCCTCCACGCCGGCCTGTACGACGCGATCGTGGCGGCGGCCGCCGTCGTCTGCGGTTCGGGCGGGCTCACCGGCCACATGCAGTCCCTCTGCCGCGGCCGGGGCATACCGGTGCTCCGGGTCGACGAGGCGGACCTCGCCGACCTGGTCGGCGAGGCGGTGCTGGACCTCGACAGCGAGTCGATCGTGGTCGAGTCCGGCGCCGCCGCCGGGAGCGACCCGGGCTCCGGGGCCGGGAGCCCCTCGCTGGACGACCTCGGCTCGGCCTGCGCGGTGATCGCGGACATGCAGGACATCCGGACGATCAACTCCTGCGGGCCGAACGCGAAGCGGGTCGACTGTTTCTTCATCCGGGAGGAGTTCCTCTGCCTGGCGGCGGCGCTGAGCCCGCTCGACGCCCTGGAGGGCGGCCCGGCCGACGCGGAGGCCTACGGGCGGGCCCTCGCGGACCGGCTGTGCGGCTTCGTCGAGGCGCTGCTGCCCGGCCAGCGGTTGGTCCTGAGGCTCCTGGACCTGCGCTCCGACCACGCCGCCAGCGTCACCGAGCTGGCCCCGGTCGCGGTCGAGCCCAACCCCGAACTGGGTCTGCACGGCGCCCGCTGGCTGCTGGGGTCGACCGCCTACCGGAACGCGCTGCACGCCATGCTCGGTTCGCTGCGCGAGCGGCTCGGCGAGGACGCCGGCCTGGTGCAGCTCTCCGTCCCGTTCCTCAACGACGCGCGGGAGTTCGCCCGGCTCAGGGCACACCTGGAGCTGCCGGCCGAGGTGCCGCTGTCCGCGTTCATCGAGACGCCGGCGGCGGTGCACGCCACGGCGGAGATCTGCGCGGCCGGGGCCAGCGAACTGTTCGTCGGGGTCAAGGACCTGGTGCAGTTCTACCTGGCCGCGGACCGCGGCAACCACCTGGTGGCGGAGTCCTACCAGACCCGGCACCCGGCCGTCCTGGACGGCGTGCGCAGGGTGGTGGAGTCCGCGCGTGCCGCGGGCACCCCGGTGCGGGTGTTCTCGCTGGGCACGGACCTCGCCCACTACCTCGCCCATGTGCCCACCCCGGACGGCTACATGATGTGCACCGCCGAGCTCCGGCCCCTCGTGCTCCGGTCCTGAGCGAGGTCACTGGACGGAAGTCGGGGGCGCGAATACTACAACCCTCTTGTCATTGTCGGGAGTTGGACCAATGCTCCACCCGTATCGGTGAATCTGACATGCAGTCAGTTTCCTTCCGATCGGATGTGATCAGGATGCGGTCAGTAATCCGTCCACGGAAAGGGTGGTTGGTATGACCAGCATCAGCGGAGAGCCGATCCCGGCGATCACCGAGGCCACGCTCACCGACATCGCCACCAACGGCATCTGGGGCGACGGCCTCACCCCCAGCGCGTCCACCCTCGGCGTGGCCGAGGCGCTGCTCGCCGCGCTGCGGGGTGAGGAGGTGCAGCTGCCGCCGGTGCTGGCGGAGTTGGTCGGGGAGGTGCGGGCGAAGGCCGAGACCGACCTCCACGGCATCGACGTCGCCGGCGACGTCCGGCTGTCGGGGCTCGCCATCAAGCTCCGCGACGGCAAGCCCCACCCGGCGGTGATCGTCCCGGCCGGCTGGAACCCGTTCGGCTGGCTGCCCTTCCTGTACCTGTACCTCAAGCTGGCGCAGAAGGGGTACCACGTCCTCGCGTACACCCCGCGCGGGATCGGCTACAAGGGCTGGCTGTCGACCTCCGGGGGCCACATCGACGTCGGCGGCGACAAGGACTGGGCCGACGGCTCGAAGGTGATCGACTTCGCCGAGCGGTACTTCGACCCCACCAAGATCGGCTTCCTCGGCGAGTCCTACGGCTCCGGGATCAGCCAGCTGGTCGCCGCGCACGACCCGCGGAACCGCGTTGCCGCCGTCGTCGCCCTGAGCACCTGGGGCAACCTCGCCACCAGCCTCTACGCCAACGGCACCCGGCACCTGGCGGCCGTCGAGGCCCTGATCGGCTTCACCGGCGGCGCGATGGAGGAGAAGTTCGACGAGGAGGGCCGGCGGATCCTCACCGACTTCCGCAACGGCGTGAACCTCGACGCCGTGGTGGAGTGGGGCGCCAAGCGCTCCCCGCAGACCTACGTCGACAAGACGAACGAACGCGGCATCCCGACCTTCATCTCCAACACCTGGCACGAGACGCTCTTCCCGGTCGGCCCGGTGATCGAGACCTTCGACGCGCTCACCGTGCCGAAGCACCTGAACCTGTGGATCGGCGACCACGGCGCCCCCGAGGGCCCCGGCCTGGTGGGCCTGCCGCTCGGCTGGCCGTTCCCCGGGCTGGCGGTGCCGATCCAGGAGGCCTACGACTGGCTGGACCACCACCTGCTCGGGGCCACCAACGACGTGCCTGCCTGGCCGCAGGTGATCAACCAGTCCATGTTCACCTACAAGACCACCGGCACCGGCATCGGCGGCAGGCGGATCACCGTCCCGGCGCACCGCGAGTCGTACTCCTCCTGGAGCGAGGTCACCACCGGCGGCGAGACGTGGAACCTCACCGGCGAGGGCACGCTGAGCGACAAGCCGACCGCCGGGTGGTCGCAGGACTTCATCGCCGGCAACCCGACCGAGGCCAACGCGGGTGAACTCCTCAAGACCGGGGAGAAGGAGTGGTTCGGCAACCCCAAGCGGTACGACCCGGAGCAGTTCGAGTCGTCGCGGCTGCTGTCCTGGTCGACGGAGGCACTGACGGCCCAGGGCGGTGACGCGGCCCGCCGCATCCGGGGCGCCGCGGAGGTCCGGCTGACGGTGCGCAGCACCGGGGACACCGCGACCCTGGTGGCCTACCTGTTCGACATCGCGCCGGACGGCAGCGCGCGGATCATCACCCACGAGCCGTACACCGCGACCGGGCTGACCCCGGGCGAGGACGCCACCGTCAGCTGGAAGCTCCAGGCCACCTCGTACGACGTGGCGGCCGAACACCGGCTGGCGCTGGTCGTCACCAGCGCCGACCCGCTGTACCTGCCCGCGGCCTGGGCCCAGGTCGTCAGCACCACCACCATCGGCTCGCCGCGCGGCAGCGAGTCCCGCCTGGAGCTGCCGCTGGGCTGATTCCGGACCGTGCTCGACGACGACGGCCCGCCGCCTGGCCGCGGCGGGCCGTTCCCGGCCCCCCGGCGCCCCGCGCCGCGCCCCTCAGGTCAGTTCGTGGGCGGTCCCGCGGACCAGGGCGCGGGCCCTGGGGGAGTCCATGGGGTGGGCGAAGAGGTACCCCTGGCCGAGCGGGCAGCCCATGGCGGTGAGCAGGTCGCGCTGATCGGGGGTCTCGATGCCCTCGGCGATCACCTGGACCCCGAGGGTGTCGGCGATCCGGGTGATGCCCTCGACCAGGGCGTACTGCTGGGGCGAGTGGCCGAGCCCGTCGATGAAGGACTTGTCGATCTTGAGCAGGGAGATCGGGAACTCGCGCAGGTAGGACAGCGAGGAGTAGCCGGTGCCGAAGTCGTCGATGGCGATGCCGACGCCGAGGCCGGACAGGGTGGCCATGTCGGCGTGGATGCGGTCGTCGCGGCGCATCAGCACGGACTCGGTGAGCTCCAGGACGAGGGTGCGCGGGTCGATGCCGGTGGTGGCCAGCGCCCGGCGGACCACGTCCACGAAGCCGGCGTCGCGGAACTGCCGGGCGGAGACGTTGACGTTGACCCGCAGCGGCGGCCGGCCGGCGGCCATCCGGACCGCCGAGCTCGCGGCCTGCCAGGCGGCGACCTCCTGGGCGGCGCGCTCCAGCACCCAGGCGCCGAGCGGGACGATCTGGCCGCTCTCCTCGGCGAGGGCGATGAACTCGTCGGGCAGCACCATGCCGCGCCGGTCGTGCGGCCAGCGGACCAGCGCCTCGAAGGCGACCAGATCACCCGAACGCAGGTCGACGATCGGCTGGTAGTACAGCTGGAAGGCCGACTCCGCGATCGCCGAGTCCAGGTGCTCGTTCAGCTCGAGCCGCTCCACCATCCCGGTCTGCAGGGCCGTCCGGTAGTGGCGCCACTGGCGGCGGCCGGCCGCCTTGGCGGCGTAGAGCGCGAGGTCGGCGTGGGCGAGCAGCTCGGTCGCGTCCACGCTGTCCTCGGTGGTCGCCACGCCGACGCTGGCCGTCACCCGCACCGCGCCCGACTTGAGCCTGAACGGCTCGGCGAACACCGCCAGCACCCCGTCCGCGATGGTGTCCACGTCCTCCGGCCGCCGTGCGTCCTCCACCAGCACCGCGAACTCGTCGCCGCCGAGCCGGGCGGCGGTGTCGGAGGCGCGCAGCGCGGTGGAGATCCGCAGCGAGACGGCGACCAGCAGCTCGTCGCCGACCGCGTGGCCCTGGGTGTCGTTGACCACCTTGAAGTCGTCCAGGTCGATGAAGAGCACCCCGGTGACGGCCCCGCTGCGCTCGCCCCGGGAGAGCGCGTGGCCGACCCGGTCCTGGAACAGCACCCGGTTGGCCAGCCCGGTCAGCGAGTCGTGGAAGGCCCGGTGGGTCAGCTCGCGCTCCATCTGCCGCTGCTCGGTCACGTCGCGCAGGGTGAGCACCAGGGCGCCGACGGTCGGGTCCGCGCGCAGGTCGTTGAAGCGGACCTCGGCCTCGATCGGGGTGTGGTCCTGGCGCAGCAGTCGCCAGTGCTCGCGCGGCTGCTCGCCCCGGGGCTGGTCGGCCGCCTCGCGCATCTCGCGCATCCGGGCCAGCGCCTTGCCGACCTTCCGGCTGTCCTCGGGCGGCACGAGGTCGGTCAGCGGGGCGCCGGTCAGGTTCGGATGGCCGAGCACCGTCGCGGCGGACGGGGAGGCGTAGCGCACGCCGTCGTCGGCGTCGAGGATCAGGATGACGTCGCTGGAGTTCTGCACCAGGGTGCGGAAGTACAGCTCGCTGTTGCGGCGGGTGACCTCCTGGCTCAGCACCACCCGCTCGACGGCCAGGGCCGCCTGGGCGGCGAGGATCTCCAGCGAGCTCCAGAGGCTGGTCAGCTCCTGCTCGGTGCCGGTGACGATGAGCGCGCCGATCAGCGGATCGCCGGAGGGGCGCTCGGCCAGGGTGAGCGGGCAGACCAGGGCGTACGGCATGCCGCCGGGGCGGGCGGCACCGGGTCTGGTGCCGTCGGCCTTCGGGGCACCGGGCGGATCGTCGGCGGCCAGGCCCAGGGCGGCCACCGGCAGCAGCAGGGTCTCCCGGGCGGCGGCGAGCCGGAGCACCTGGTCGGACGGCGCGGCGTCCCCCGGCATCCGCCGGGCGGTGCCGCTCCCGGCGTGCCGGACGTGCAGCACGCCGTCCTCGGTCACCGCGAGCAGGGCGACGTGCCCGGCCTCGGCCGGCATCAGGGTGGAGGCGGCGGACTGGACGGCGTCGGCCACCTCCTCCACGGTGACGGCCGCGGTCAGCCGGGCGCCTGCCTCGCGCAGCGCCCGCTCACGGGCCACGGCCTGCCGACGGGCGGAGGCCACCACGGCCAGCCGGGCCAGCACCAGCAGGTAGAGCAGCGCGGAGAAGGCGCCGATCACCCCGGCGTTGCCGGTGTTGCCGGCCAGCGCCTCGATGATCAGGATCGCCGGGGCGATCAGCGAGGCGAGGGTGAGCAGCACCAGCCGGGCGGTGCTCAGGTCGGGCTGCTGGGTGGGCACCGGCCGGGTCAGCTCGACCATCGACGGGTGCAGCGCCGCCGCGCCCCAGGCGGTGTAGAAGGCGGCCCAGCCGAGTTCGACGGGGGTGCCGATGTGCCAGGTGCCGTGCAGCTGGATCAGCCCGTACAGCACGTCGGAGACCAGCAGGCCGAGCGAGCCGAAGGCGAGCAGCCGCAGCGAGCGGGAGGTGCCCCCGCGCGGGGTCAGCAGACGCAGCAGCAGGGCGAGCACGACCACGTCGCCGAGCGGGTAGGCGATCGAGACGGCCTTCTGGAACCAGTCGAGGTCCGGGTTCCGGGCGTACGGGAGGATCAGGTAGATCCAGGCGAGCAGGGCCAGCCCGATGGTGGGGATGAGCGCGTCGAGCAGCCCGGCGCGGTCCTGACGGGCCGTGCGCCAGCGGATGAAGCCCAACACGCCGACCGCGTACAGCACGTACTCGGCGAGGTAGAAGGCGTCCGCGACGGACGGGAACGGGTTGGGCAGGTGCAGGATGTCCAACTGGACGGCCTGGATCACCTCGCCCACGGTGAAGCTGAGGTTGGCGAGCGCCAGCACGTACCAGAACCGCGCGTGCGCGGGCCGGTTGAGGCGGACGCCGACCACGATGGCGGCGACGCCGCCGAGGCCGATGCCCGTCCACCAGATGATCCGCTGGCCCGGATTCGCGTAGTAGATGCCGGTGAACAGCACCATCCAGAGCAGGTAACAGACCATCAGGCGTCGGCACCGGCGAGTCAACGAGGCTACCTCCTCCACGACATCACCCCGCCGGTCGGGCGGGGGAGTTCGGGTGAGGGTGGGCCGGGTCGGGCGTGCGGCGCCGGCCCGGGTGGGACGGATGAGCGCTTTCGCGCAGCAGTGAGGCGTCCGGTGGGGGTGCGACCGGACGTCCTCGACGGGGCAGGAGTGCGTATAGTCGGAAATGTCGCACTCCCAAGCATTCTGCCGCCACAGCACGAGGTCAAGCCGGTGGACGACGCAGCAGACAGCGCACAGGGCGTACGAACGGATGTGAGCTCCGGTCGTCACGCCGTGGTCCGCAACGACGACGGTCAGTACGCGATCTGGCCGGGGGGCCTGACCGTACCGGCGGGCTGGTGGCAGGTCCACGGGCCGGCCGGACGGGCCGACTGCCGGGACTGGGTCGAGCGCGAGTGGCACCCGGTCGAACTGGGCTTCCCCGAGGGCACCCCCGTACGGCGCGCGGCGGCCGGATTCGCGGACACGGTGCACGGACTGTTCCGCGCGCGGGCGGCGCACGACCCGGAGGCGGCCGCCGTCGTCGCCGACGACGCCACACTGAGCTACCGCGAACTCGACCTGGGCAGCGACCGGTTGGCCGCCGCGCTGCGGGCCCGCGGGGTCGGTCCGGAGCAGGTGGTGCCGGTCTGCCTGGAGCGCGGGGTCGGGCTGGTGACCGCCTGGCTGGCCGTGCTCAAGGCGGGCGGGGCCTTCCTGCCGCTGGACCCGGCCCACCCCCGGCGGCGGTTGGCCCGGCTGGTCGAGGACTGCGGGGCGCGGGTGGTGGTCGCCGACGGCGAGGGCTTTCCGGGGACGGACCGGGTGCCCGTCCCGGCCCCGGTCCCCGACCCGCGCGGCGGCGGCCCCGGGGGCTCACCGTGCGCCGGGGACTCGCCGTACGCGGGGGAGCTGCCGCACGTCGGGGAGTTCCTGAGCGACGACGGCGCCGTCCCCGACGACCTCGCCTACCTGATCTACACCTCGGGGACCACCGGCCGCCCCAAGGGCGTACCCGTCACCCACCGCGCACTGCTGTTCACCCTCGACCGGATCGTCCAGGCGTACCGGCTGCGCCCCGGTGAACGCGTCCTGCACCTGGCCGCGCTGGGCGCCGACACCGCGCTGGAACAGGTGCTCGGCGCGCTGCTGGCGGGTGCGACGGTGGTGCTCGGCGGTGGGAGCGCGGGCGGCACCTGGGCCCCCACCGAACTGGCCGGCCGGCTGCCCGGGCTGGGCCTGGCCGTCGCCGACTTCACCCCCGCCTACTGGCACCACCTGCTCGACCTGCTCCCGCCCGGCGGGCCCGGCCCCCGGGAACTGCGGCTGGTGGTGGTCGGCGGGGACTCCGTGCACGCCGACGACTGCCGCCGCGGCCTGGAGCGGCTGCCGGGCGCCCGGCTGGTCAACGCGTACGGGGTCACCGAGGCTGCCGTGACCTCGACGCTCTGCGAGGTCACGGCGGACCTGCTCGGCGGGGCGCCGCACCGTGGCGGGCCGGCGGGCAACCCCGTCGCCCCCGTGCCGATCGGACGGCCGCTGCCCGGCGTGCGGGTGCACGTGCTCGACGCCCGGCTGCACCCCGTCCGGCCCGGCGAGAAGGGGCAGATCCACCTCGGCGGACCGGGCCTCGCCCGGGGCTACTGGCGGCAGGCCGGGCTCACCGCCGAGTCCTTCCTGCCCGACCCGTACGCGCTGCTGCCCGGCGAGCGGATGTACCGCACCGGCGACGCCGGGCGGTGGCGGGCGGACGGGCAGCTGGAGATCCTCGGGCGCTTCGACGACCAGGTGAAGGTGCGCGGGTACCGGGTGGACCCGGCCGAGATCGAGGCCGTCCTGGCCGCGCACCCCGACGTCCGGCAGGCCGGGGTCACGGCCCGCGGCGAGGCGGCGGACGGCGGCCGCGCGCTCACGGCGTACTACACGCTCGTCCCCGGGGCGAGCGGCGGGGCGGCCGGAATCCGGGCGTTCCTGGCCGAGCGGCTGCCGGAGTACCTGGTGCCGACCGCGTTCGTGCCGCTGGAGGCGATGCCGCTCACGGCGGCGGGGAAGATCGACCGGGGGTGGTTGCCGCGCGCTCCGGTGCGCGCCGAGGCGGCCGGGCCCGTGCCCGTCCCCGTGCCCGTGCCCGTGCCCGTCCCCGCGCCCGATCCCGACCGGGTGGGAGCCGGGGCGGTCGAGGCGGCCGTCGGGCAGCTGTGGGCCGAGCTGATCGGCGTCGAACACGTTGGCCCGGACGGCGACTTCTTCGCGCTCGGCGGCACCTCGCTGCTCGCCATGGAGATGCTGGCACGGGCCCGGATCATGTTCGGCGTCGACGTCGGGCAGGTGCGGGCACTCACCCGGGCGCTGCTGCGCGAGCCCGTCCTGCGGGCCTTCGCGGGGGCGCTGCGGGCGGCGCGCACGGACGCCCCCGCCGGCGCCGTACGGGACACCGACGTCGACTGGTTCGCGGAGGCCCGGCTCACCAAGGACCCCCGGCAGTCCTGGAACCCGGCGCCCTCCCGCGCCGACCCCACCGAGATCCTGCTCACCGGCGCCACCGGCTTCTGCGGCGCCCACCTGCTGGACGCGCTGCTCGCCACCACCCGGGCGCGCATCCACTGCCTGGTCCGCGCACCCGACGAGGAACACGCGCTGGAACGGCTGCGCGCGGCGCAGCAGCGCTTCCTGCGGCACGACCTCGCCGACCGGCGGGTGGTGCCGCTGGTCGGCGACCTCGCCCGGCCGCGGCTCGGGCTGACGGACCGCCGGTACGACTGGCTGGCCGGGCGTCTGGACGCGATCCACCACCTCGGCGGGCAGGTCAACTTCCTCTATCCGTACCACCAGTTGCGGCAGCCCAACGTCGGCGGCACCCGCGAGGTCGTCCGGCTCGCCGGCCACAGCCGGGGCATCCCGGTGCACTACCTCTCCACCCTCGCCGTCCTGGCCGGCTTCGGCGCGGCCGGCATCGCCGAGGTCACCGAGCGGACCCCGCTCGCCCACCCGGAGCGGCTCGGCGTCGGCTACGTCGAGAGCAAGTGGGTCGCCGAACAGCTGCTGCACAACGCGGCCGCCGCTGGGCTGCCGGTCACCGTGCTGCGCACCAACGACGTCACCGGGGACCTCGCGGGCGGGGTGATGAACACCGGCACCGAACTGTGCGCGCTGATCGCCTACCTGGCCGACAGCGGGACCAGCCCGGACGTGCAGCTGCTGCTCGACTTCGTCCCCGCCGACCGCTTCGCCCGCGCCGTCGCCCACATCGCCGCCCACGCGCCCGCCGCCGGAGAGGTCTACCACCTCACCTCCCCGCGGCCGGGCGTCCTCGCCGACCTCGCCGAGCGGCTGCGGGCCCGCGGCCACCGGGTCGCCCGACTGCCGTACGGGGACTGGGTGCGGCGGCTGGTCCGGTTCGCCGCCGGGAACCCGACGCACCCGATCGCGCCCTTCGTCCCGCTGTTCGTGGATCGGGCGCCGGGGGCGGAGCTGTCGATCAGCGAGATGTACTTCCGGCCGACGTTCCCGCTGTTCGAGCGGGCGGCCGCGGACGCGGCACTGGCCGGGAGCGGGATCGAACTGCCGCCGGTGGAGGCGGGGTTGATCGACCACTACCTGGCGGGGCTGGAGCGGGAGGGCTTCCTGCGGGCGGCGGCGTCGTGAGGCCCTTCGAAGGGTCGGAGGGGCTGTCGGGGACGGAGGCGTCGGCGGGGACGGAGGCGCTGGCGGGGCTGGAGAGGCTGGACGTGCGGCGCGGGCCCGGGGACGGCCCGGTGGCCTTCGGCGGGTCGCTCGGGGCGCTCGGCCCCGGGGGCCTGCTGGCGGCGTACCGGCGCGGGCTGTTCCCGCTGCCGGCGGCGGACGTGTACACCGGCGCGTACAACGAGGCGGTGTACGGGGACGCGGTCGAGGCGGGCGAGGTGGCGCTGCTGCCGGGCGGGGTGGACCCGTACGCGCTGGCCTGGTGGTCGCCCGACCCCCGGCCGGTGATCGCCCCCGACGGCGTCCGGCTCGGGAGCCGGCTGGCGCGGCGGCTGCGCAACCGGTCCTCGTGGTGGACGAGCGCGGACCGGGCCTTCGGCCGGGTGCTGGAGGGCTGCGCCGAGGGGCGCCGACCGGTCTGGCTCACCGGGGAGTTGGCGGACGTCCTGCTGCGGCTGCACGAGCTGGGGGCGGCGCACAGCGGGGAGGTCTGGGAGGGGGAGGAGCTGATCGGCGGGGTGTTCGGGATCGCAGTCGGCCCGGTGCTGAGCCTGGACTCGATGTTCCACCGCCGCCCGGACGCCGCCCGGGTCGCCGTCGCCGACCTCGGGGCGCGGTTCGCCGCGGCGGGCGGGCGGCTGCTCGACGCCCAGTGGGACGGGCCGCACGTGCGGAGCCTCGGGGCCGAGCCGATGGCGCGCTCGCGGTACCTCGCGGAGCTGTCGGACGGGGGTGGGGGTGGAGTTCCCGATGGGGCGCCGCTGCCGGCGGCGCGGCTGGGGAAGCCTGACTGACCTGCAGTTAAACCTGAGCGGGTTGGCTTTTTTGGCCTGTCTTCGACAAACTTATTCCTCGTCAGTAACATGACGCCGCGTGTTCAAGAGCTCCATAGGCAGGGCCGCCGGCCCCGCCGTCCTCACCCTCGTCCTCGCCGGGGCCGCCGCGTGCGGGCCGACCAGCCCCGGCTCCTCCCAGGCCGGTGCCGCACCGGCCGCCGCCACCGTCGCCGACCCGGCCGCGACCGCCGCCGGGGGCAGCCCGGCCGCCGCCGCGGCGCCTTCGGGCGGCACCCCGCGCGCCAAGGCGGGCACCCCCGCCGCCGGCCGTCCGACCACGGGCAAGGCGCCCGTCACCGCCGCGCCCGCCGGCGACCGGCAGGCCGCCATCGGCAGCCCGGGCAAGGACGGCGGCGCCGTCACCGCGGCGACCAGGAACCTCCAACTGACGGCGTACGACCCGGCGGCCGGGACGGCGGTGCTGTCGGCGGCGGAGCCGTCCGCCACGCCATCGGCCCCGGCCGCCACGCCATCGGCCCCGGCTTCCGCCTCCGCTTCGGCTTCCGCCGCCGCCTCCGCCTCGCCCGGTGCCGGCCCGACCGCGGCCACGGCGGCCGTCCAGCCCGGGCAGCTGATCGCCAGCCCGCCCACCGCCGCCGCACCACAGGGCGCACTGGTCGCCGTCACCGGCGTCCGCCCCGCCCCGGGCAACACCCTCGCCCTGACCACCCGTCCGGCCACCCTGGCCGAACTCCTCGGCGGCACCGAGGCCGACGGCAACGTCCCCGTCGACCCGCGCGGCATCACCGTGACCCCGCTGGTCAAGGACCTCAAGGCGACCGCGGGCCTGACCGCGGGCGGCATCCAGGCCGACGCCTCCGGCACCCTCGAGGTGAACGTCAAGGCCCCCGTCCCGCTGCCCGACGGCGCGAGCCTCGACGCGTCCGGCTCGCTCCAGCTCCACCCCGCCGTCCACTTCGCCTACCACGGCGCGGCGGCCGGCAGCCCGCGCACCGCCTCGATCGGCTTCGACCTCGGCGCCCACGCCCAGTGGAAGGTCACCGGTGACGCCGCCCGCGGCACCGGCGCGGCGCCCGTCCGGGTGCCCTTCGCCAAGCTGCAGGCCAGCCCGGTGCTGACCGTCGCCGGCCTGCCGGTGGTCGTCAACCTCGGCCTCACCTGCTACCTGGAGGTCAGCGCCGACGGCCAGGTCCACCTGGAGGCCGAGCAGGACGCCACCGGCACCTGGGCGGTGCGCGCCGACTACACCGGCGGCAAGGGCTGGACCCCGGTCACCAACGCCGAGACCAAGGTCACCCCGGTGCACGTGCGGCTCAACGGCAAGGCGGGCGTGCGGGCCGCGCTCGGCGCCGAGATCAGCCTCGGCCTGTACGACACCGTCGGCGTGGAGACCCGTGTCGCCCCCTACCTGAGCGCCCGGGCCGAAGGCTCGCTGGTCGCCGACTCCTCCGGCAACCCGCCGCAGGTGGAGGGAAGTTGGTCCCTGGTCGGCGGCGTCGACCTGAACGGCTCACTGCTCGCCCACCTGAAGGTCTTCGGCACCCCGATCATCGAGGGCAAGCTGCCGCTGCCGCCGTTCCACCGGGAGTGGCCGCTGCTCGCCGGCTCGGCCACGCTGCCGGCGCCGCAGCACGGCTGAGCCACTGACCTGCCGTCATTCCACGGGCCCCTCGGTCGAGTTCTCCGACCGGGGGGCCCTCGTCGTGGGTAGGCTCGGACCGACGGAAGGGGGAGCGAGGTGGGGAACAGGCGCCGGGTGTTCGGCGGGGTGGCCGTCCTGGTCTGGGTCGGGACGCTGGTGCTGCACGCTGCCACCGGGATCGGCTGGTGGGTGGTCGTCCCGGCGGTGGCGGCGGCGGTGCTGGCCGCGTTGGCGCTGCCGGCGCCGGACCGACCGGGCGCGTGGGGGGCCAGACGCCGCAGAGACATGCGCGCCGCGCTGCCGAGCGGCCCCGTACCCGCGGGCAGGGCGTTCCCCGCGCCCGCGGGTCCGCCGGCGGGCCGAGCGCCGACTCCGGGCACGGGGACGGTCCTTCACGGCGACGTCGGCGTCGTCGTCGGAAGCGTCTTCACCTGGGCGGACGACGCGGTGGTCGCCGGGGACGGCTCCGGGGCCCGGTACCGGCCGCTGATCGACTACGCCGACGACCCGCTCACCCCCGTGGCCGCCCAGACCGTCACCGACGGCCTGGAGCGGCTCTTCCTCCGCCTCGGCCCGCCGCCCGGCGCCGCCCGCAACCCCGACCGAACCGCCCCCACGCCCCGAGGTGACGACCGGTGACCACCCCCGAGGAGGGCCGCACCCGCCGCCCGACGGCCCTGGAGATCGCCACCCAGTGGGCCCAACTCCCGCCCGAGCACCTGCGGGTGGCCCTGGAGCACCTCGAACTGGAACTCCAGCGCGAGCACGCCAGGGAGAGCGCCAGGGAACGCCACCAGGCGGCGCTGGAACGCGACCGGGCGGCGTCGGCCTCGGCGCTCGAGGCGGCCCGGATACGGGAGGAGCACGTCACCGAGCGCGCCCGGATCGCCGCCCAGGAGGGCAAGGAGCGGCGCGCCCACCAGCTCTATCTCGGCGGCCTGGTGGCGGGCTTCGTGCTCGCGGCCGGGATGCTCGTCGGCTCGGTGGTCGTCGGCCTGGCCGGCCGCCAGTGGCTGGCCGGCCTGCTCGCCGGGCCCAGCCTGATCGCCCTGCCGGTGGTCTTCGTCCTGCGCCGCAGCGACCGCCTCACCGCCCGCCCGCGGGTGCTCCCGATGCCCTCCACGCCGGAGCAACTCCCGGGCGACCAGCCCGCGTAGCCCGAAAGCGGCGTTCGTCTCGACGGGGGATGCGGCGGACACGGGGCCCGGGCGCGCTCCCCAGGCCGTACGCGTCGGAGCCGGTCCTCTTCGCGCCCGGCGGCTCCCGGAGCGTTCCCGCGGCCGTGGAGCCGACCGGCCGCCGGGCCCCGGAACGCGGCGTCAGGTGCCGGCGGTCGGGGCGTCGTCCTTCTTGACGCCCAGGAGGATCTGGTCCAGCACCGAGACGTCCGGGGCGGCCGGGTCGTCGTCCACGCCGCCGTCGAAGACCACGTAGCCGCCGCCCTTCGCGGGAAGGGCGGCCAGCAGGACGTACCCCTGGGTGCCGTCGGCGTTGGTGATGTGCCAGCGAGTGGCGTAGCCGGCCACGCCGGCCACGGCGAGGCTGCCGGAGCCGTAGTCGGTCTGCGAGGTCATCCCGCTGAAGATCTGCTTGGCGACGGCCGGCATGGCGGCGTCGGCGGCCGCCTTGGGGGTGTCGCCCTGGATGGTGTTCTTCTCCACCGAGAACCGGCCGCGGATGCAGGCCTTGCCGTTCGCACAGGTGTAGCGGCCGCTGCCGAGGTAGACCGACCACTGCGGGGTGTCCTTCGCCGCCACCTCCCAGCCCTCGAACACCGGGAGGGTGATCGAGTGCTGCTGGTCCGCGACGGTGGTCCTGAGGACCGGGGCGGGCTTGGGCGTGGACGGCTTCGGGGCGGGGGTGGGGGTCGGACTCGGGCTCGTCGTCGGCTCGGTGCTGCGGCTGACGGAGACGGTGGGGTCGGTGGTCGGGTCCGCCACCGGGTCACCGCCGTGGCTGAGCGCGAGCCCGGCGACGCCGCCGCCGACCGCCAGGACCGCCACCGCGACGGCGATGACCACGCCCGGCTTGACCCGCTGCGGGGCGGGGGCCACGGGCGGGTAGCCGGGGCCGGGGTGGCCGTGGTCCACGGCGGGGTACGACTGCGGCTGCGCGGGGTAGGCCGGGTAGGCCTGGTGCGCCGGGTAGGGCTGCTGTGCCGGGTAGGCCGGGGGCCCGGAGTGCGCCTCCAGGCCCGGGTAGCCGTAGCTGCCGCCCTGGACCGGCCGGACGTCGTTGGTCCAGGCCGTGCCGTCCCACCAGCGCTCGTGGCCGGGGGCGCCGTCCGGACCGGGGACCGGGTACCACCCGGGAGGCGTCGCGTTGTTCACGGCCGTACGGTACCCGGCGGCGGGCCGCCCCTCGGTGGGAGGGGTGCCGCGCTCGTCGCACCCGACGGGCGGTGTCGGAGCCGAGGGTTACGGTGCCGACCATGACCGACTACGACTGGATCCACCGGGGCCCGATCGACTGGCTGCGCGGACGGCACCACGGCGAGGACGAGACCGTCCTGGTGTACTTCAGGGGCACCACCCCGGCCGCCGTGGCCGACGGGCTGATCGCCCAGCGCCGCCCGCCGTTCGCCCGGGGCGGGGACCCGGCGCCCGGCGACTGGGGCGTGATCGTGCACCCGTTGTTCGACCACGCCCGCGACGACTACGGCGTCGTCGACTACCGCGGGCTCTGCCCCGAGGACGCCGAGTTGGCGGTGTTCGTGCCCAACCCCTGCATCGGCAAGGCCCACGGCCCGGAGGCGTACCACTTCCGGGACGGCCGGTTCTCCTTCTCCGTCAGCTACGAGAACACCCTGTTCACCGAGGAGTACCTGCCCGAGGGGCTGGTCTCCCTCGTCACGACGGCCGGGCTCGATCCCAGGGGCGAGTGCTCCGGGGCCCAGGACCGCGAACAGCGGCTCACCGCCCTGATCTGCGACCACCTGGGCCTGCCCGCGCTGGACCGGGCCGCCATGACGGTGGACCACGAGCTGATGGCCGACTACTGGTAGGAGCGCACGGGCGGACGACGGGTGGTGGACCGGGCACGCACCCGCCTGGATAGCATCACCCGATGATCTCCTCCAACACCCGCACCATGGTCTTCGACATCGACGGCACGCTCTGCTTCGACGGGAGGACGATCGACAGCAGGATCCTCGCCGCCCTCGACGCCTGCGAGCAGGCCGGCCACCAGCTGGTCTTCGCCTCCGCCCGGCCGGTCCGCGACCTCCTGCCCGTCCTCGACGGGGCGTTCCCCACCGCCACGCTCATCGGCGGCAACGGCAGCCTGGTCTCCGTCGACGGCCAGGTGCGGGCGCGGAGCGCGTTCGAGGCCGACGAACTCGGCCGGCTGCTGGGCGAGGTGGAGCGGTTCCGGGCGGGCTACCTCGCCGACGGCCCCTGGGACTACGCCTACACCGGACCGGCCGACCACCCGATCTGCGGCCGGGTCGACCAGGGCGGCCTCGCCCGCCGGGTGGAGCTCGCCGAACTCCCCGCCGTGGTCAAGTTCCTGGTGGTCGAGGCGGCCGACCTCCCGGGCCTCGCCGAGGCCTGCCGCGCGCTCGGACTGAACGTCAACCACCACCTCGACGAGGCGATCATCGACTTCGCCCCGGGCACCACCAACAAGTGGGAGGCGCTGACCTCGCTGGGGATCGACGCCTACGACGCCTTCGGCAACGACATCAACGACCTCGACCTGCTGCGCAACGCGCGGCACTCCGTCCGGGTCGGCACCCACCCGGGCCTGGACGGTGTCGCCCGCGTCACCGTCGCCGCCGAACCGGAGGCCGTCGCCGCGGAGATCTCCCGGCTGGCGTAGGGGTCGTCGGGTCGGGACGCCGGCCGGTGACCGCCGGGCGCCCGGGCCGTCCGTCGCGTCGGCCGCCCGGCCGTGACGGCAAGGGGGAGCACCCCTGTCGGTACTGCGTTCACGGGGCTCACCTCCTCGGACGGTGTCACGGGCGACCGAAAGCCATCAGCCCGGGCACCGGCCCGCCGGTGATATTCCGGCGCATGATCAAGATGTGCGAGGGTTGGGGAAGATGACACCGCGCGACCCCTGGGGGAGAGCATGCCCGCACCTGCCGACCCGGTGCAGAGTCACCGGGCGATCGAGGCCCTGATCGCGCGCTACGCCGAACTCGTCGACGACGGTGACTTCGCGGGGCTCGGCGCCCTGCTCGCCGACGCCGTCTTCGTCGGCGGCGGGGAGCCGGTGAGCGGGAGCGAGGCGATCGAGGCGATGTTCCGCGGGATGATCGTCGTCCACGCCGACGGCACGCCGCGGACCCAGCACGTCATCACCAACGTGGTCGTCGAGGTCGACGAGCGCGCGGGGACGGCGGCCGCCCGCTCGTACGTCACCGTGCTGCAGGCACTGCCCGAGCTGCCGCTGCAGACCATCGCCGCCGGCCGGTACAACGACCGCTTCGCGCGTGGGGAGGACGGCCGGTGGCGGTTCGCGGAGCGGCGGGTGCGGATCACCCTGGTCGGCGACCTGAGCCGCCACATCCGACAGTAGGCAGTGGGTAGTCGGGCGGTCGGCGACAGGGCGCGCCGGCCCGGAGGAGGCCGGCCCGGACGAGGCGGCCGGGCCGGGGAGAGGCGGGCAGCGGTGCGGGACCTGTTGGCGGGTGCGGCGCGGGCCGCGCTGGGCGCCGGGCGGCGACTGGAGTCGGTCGAACGGCTGGCGGGCGGCAGCAAGAAGGGCGTGTACCGCCTGTTCATGGACGACGGGACGACGGCGATCGCCTACCGCTGGGCCGGCGCCGAGAACTACTGGCCGGCGGCCGAGGGGGACGACGACCTCGCCGACCCGTTCTCGCCCGGCCTCGGGCTCGACCTGTTCGAGGCCGCGCACGCACGGCTGGACGCGCTCGGTGTCCGGGTCCCGGCGCTCCGGTTCGTCCGGCGCGCCGGGGACCGGGACGTCGCCCCGGGCACGGGCGACCTCGCGATCGTCGAGGACGTCCCCGGCGAGAGCCTGGAGAAGCTGCTCGCCCGCGACCCGCGCGCCGCCGCCTCGGTGCTGGCCCGGCTCGGCGAGGCGCTGGACGCCATGCGTGGCCACCGGGCGCCCGGCTACGGGAAGGTGGCGGTCGTCGACGGAGGAGGAGCCTCGCACGGGCCGTCCTGCGAGGGCGTCGTGCTGGACCGCGCGCTGCACGACCTCGCGGAGGCGGCGGCCCGCGACCCCCGGATCGCGGAAGCCCGGGACCGGTTCGCGGAACGGCTGCGGGCCCTGGCGGCGGCGGTGCGGCCCCGCGCCGAGTACAGCGTGGTGCACGGCGAACTCGGGCCCGACCACGTCCTGGTGGACGCCGAAGGCCGTCCGGTGCTGATCGACGTCGAGGGCACGATGTACTTCGACGCCGAGTGGGAGCACGTCTTCCTGCGGATCCGCCTTCCCGAGGCCGACTACCTGCCGCTGGCGGCGGACGGCCTGGACGAGGACCGGCTCGCCCTCTACGCGCCGGCGCAGCGCCTCTCGCTGACGGCGGGACCGCTACGCCTGCTCGACGGGGACTTCCCGGCCCGCGAGGCGATGGCCGGCATCGCCGAGCACAACCTGCGGCAGGCCCTGCACCTGCTGGACGGCTGACGGCTGACGGCCGACCGCTGACGGATCACGGCTGACGGCCGGGCCGGAGTCGCCCCCGGACCGGCCGTACGCGCCGAGCGGCGTCAGCCGGCGAGCTGGGCCCGGAACCGGAGAGGCGCACCCCGGGCAGGTGTGACCCTCCCGGGGTCGGGTGCTGTCGTCGCTTCGGGGGATTGTGGCCGGTGTTCTGACATGGACAGGGCGGCCGGGGAATCCATGGCCCGGAAGGGCGCCGTCACCGGTTGCGCGCCCTCGGAAGGGAGAACAGTCATGCGTCGTCGGATCGCAGCGGTCGGGATGCCGGCCGCCGCCGGAGTGCTCGCGCTCGCCGTGCCCGCCCAGGCGGCCACGGGGGTGCTGGTGGTGAACGGGGTGGCCCACCAGAACCCGGCACGGGGGTGTTACCCGACCCTGTCGCCGGTCGTCGTCCAGAACCTCACGGACTCGACGGTCGACGTGTACTCCGCGGCGAACTGCCAGGGAGCACTGACACGCGAGATCGCCGCCGGGATGTCCGCGGCGACGGTCGGGTTCAGCTACTTCGTCAACTGACGCACTTCGTCAACTGACGCCGGGGCAGGCCCGAGGGGTGGGAAGTCGGCCCGGCCGACTTCCCGCTCCGTCGTGCTCCCCACGGCGCAAGGAGGAGGTCCGATGGAGATCCCCGGTCCCGAGCCCAGCGCGGACGACGGCGCGGGCGCCATCGCGCGGGCGGGCGGACTGCACACCTACCAGCTGTGGCTGCACGCCGAGTACGGCCCCGTCGTACGGTTCCGACTGCCCGGCGCCGAGACCGCCGTGTCGATCGCCGACCCGGTGCTGCTGGAGGCGGTCGTCCACCTCGACGAGCGGCCGCGGCGGCTGTTCTCCTTCCTCGACCCGCTGTTCGAGGCGGACAACCTCCAGGTGCTCCCGGCCGCCGAGCACGGCCCGTGGCGCCGGCTGCTGCTCACCGTCCTGGTCGGACGGCCCTCGCACGAACGGCACTTCGAGCTCTTCACGGCCCTGGCCGCCGAACTCGCCGACCGCTGGGCCGCCTTGCCCGCCGGCCGGCCCGTCGAGCTCCAGCGGGAACTCACCAGGACCTCCCTGCGGATGATCTGCGGCTACGCCCTGGGCGGCGAGGTCGAGGACCCGGACGGCGTGGTCGAGGCCTTCGAGGCGGTTCTCGCCGACCAGTTGGAGCGCCTCTACCGGGCGCCCGCCGGGCAGGACCGGGAGCAGCGCGCCGAGCGCGCCGCGCGGGCGCTCGCCCTCCTGCGCGAGACGGTCGACCGGGTGGTCGCGGCGCACCGCGCCGGCGAAGGGGGCGGTCCCGGCGACCGCGGCGACCTGATCGCCGCCCTCGTCGAGGCCGGCGAGAGCCCCGCGAGGATCCGCGACACCGTCCTGACGGTGATGCTGGCCGCCCACCACACCACCGGCGTCGCCGTCTCCTGGACCCTGCACCTGCTCGCCGCCCACCCGGAGGCGGCCGCGCGCGTCACCGAGGAGCTCGACCGCGTCCTCGGCGAGCGCCCGGTGCCCGACCACGCCGACCTGCCCCGGCTGCCGTACCTCGGGATGGTGCTGCGCGAGTCGCTGCGCCGCTACCCGCCCGGCCCGTACGGTGCCCGGCTGACCGCCGAGCCGCTGGCCGTCGGCGAGTACCTGGTCCCCGCCGGGGCGGTGGTCCTCCTCCCGATCCTGGCCGTCCACCTGAACCCCGCGTACTGGCCCGAGCCCGAGCGGTTCCGGCCCGAACGCTTCACCCCCGAGGAGTCGGCGGGGCGTCCCCGGCTGGCCTGGATCCCGTTCGGCCTGGGCCCGCGCGGCTGCGAGGGGGCGGGCCTGGCCACCCTGGAGGCCCGGGTGCTCCTGGCCGTGCTGCTCAAGCGGCTCCGCTTCCGGCCCGAACCGGGCCACCGGGTGGTCCCGGTCGAGCGGTTCGTCCTCTGGGCCGCCGACGACATCCGCATGCTGGTGAGCCCGCGGGCCGCCCGCGGCACGCCCCGCTGAGCGGGCCTGGCGAGAAGCCCTATCGCGATATATCGTGAGTTCTCGTTCGCGCCGCTGCCCAACGCGCGAAGACCATCGTCGAGTTCGGGACGGGAACCATGCCGGGAGAGATCGTGCCCGCCGGGACGCAGGCCGGCCGAGGCCAGCAGTCCGCGATGCGGGCCTCGCACGCCGACCGGGACCGGGTGGCCGAGCTGCTGCGGGTCGCGGCGGGTGACGGCCGGCTGACCCCGGACGAGTTGGACGAGCGCCTGGAGGTCGCGCTGTCGGCCCGGACGCTCGGCGAACTGGCCGGGCTCACCGCCGACTTGCCGGCCGTGTCGGTCTCCGCCGACGGGGTGGTGGCGGAGGTCAAGGACGTCCTGCGGATCGACCAGCGGTGGAGCCGGGTCCGGCGGGAGGGCCGCTGGGTGGTGCCGCGCCGACTGGAGCTCTCCGTGGAGTGGTGCGACGTGACCCTCGACTTCACCCAGGCGGTGATCACCCAGGACACCCTGCGGATCGACCTGGACATGGAGGGCAAGACCCTGACGCTGATCACCCGGCCGGGCATCGTGGTCGATTCCGACGGCCTGGCACTGGAGTTCAGCAGGGTCAGGAACCGCCGGGCGCCGGACTCCGGTGTGCCGACCACCCTGCGCGTGGAGCTGGTCGGCACCAAACGCCACGGCCGCGTCGTCGTGCGGCAGTCGCGCGGGACCGCCGGCCGGTGGCTGCCGCGGAGGAACGCGAACGGGTGAACGCGTTCGCGTCCGCGGCGCCGCACGGGAGCGTCGGGTTCGTGTCGTGTGCCGCAACCGTCGAGGTCCGGCTCTGACCTCCCCTACCCTTCCTCCATGCTCTCTGTGGTGGTGGCCCCCTGGGCGGAACGAGCGGAGCCGGTGTTCGTCCACAACCCGGACGAACTTCACGACGCCGCCAGCACGATGAAGGTCGCGGTGCTCGCGGCGCTCTGCCGCGGCGGGGCGAACCTCGACGCCGAGGTGCCGGTGGTGAACCGCTTCGAGTCCGTCGTGGGCGGCGAGTTCGGCAACGACCCGGACTGGGACAGCGATCCGCTGCCCTGGGAACTGCTCGGCACCCACGTGCCGTTGCGCCTGCTCGCCGAGCGGATGATCACCCACTCCTCCAACCTGGCCACCAACATCTGCCTGGCCCGCACCACCCAGCAGGCCGTCACCGAGGTGTGGCGCCGCGCCGGAGCCACGCACAGCTCCACCCCGCGCGGCATCGAGGACTACGCGGCGCGCGCCCAGGGCGTGCACAACCGGGTGAGCGCCCGCGACCTGGTGCGGCTGCTGCGCTCGCTCGCCGGGGAGCCCGAACTCCTCGCCCTCCTCGAGTACAACGAGTTCCGGGTGGACCTGGCCGCCGGCCTGCCCTCCAACACCCGGATCGCCTTCAAGAACGGCTGGTTCCCGGGCGTCCGGCTCAGCGTCGGCCTGGTCCAGCCGGCCGACTGCCCGCCCTACCTGATCGCCGTCTGCTACACCGGCCGGCTCGCCGACGGCACCGACCGCACCGACCCGGCGGCCCGGCTGCTCGCCCGGATCTCCAAGGCGGTGTGGGACCGCCGGGACCAGATCAGCCGGCCGGCGCCGCCGGTCCGCCCGGAGCCGTCAGCTCGTCCGGCGCCGCCGGTCCGCCCGGAGCCGTCAGCCCGTCCAACGCCGCCTCGTTCAGCAGGTTGATCCGTACGAACCCCTCGTGGCCGGTGAGTTCGAAGTGCCGCTCGTCGAGCGCGAGCAGCCGGGCGGCCGGGGCGGCGACCCGGGCGAACAGGAAGTACCCGGTGTCCACCGGCGCGCGGGCCCGCAGCGCGCCGCTGCGGAGGAGCCGCCGGTGGTTGGCCCGGATGTGTTCCACCAGCCGCCGGTTGCCCTCCCCGTCGAGCATCAGGTCGGCGGCGCGGTGGGCGAACAGGCGGTCGGCGACCGTGACGTCCCCGTGCAGGTTGACGTGGAGGTCGGCGAGCGGCTCGCGCAGCCGCTCGGGGACGAGCAGGTGGGCGCAGCGGTAGCCGTGGATGGACAGGTACTTGGTGGGGCACACCAGCCGCACCGTGAGGTCGGCCGGCAGGGCGGCGCTCTCCTCGCGGCGGCCGCCGTCCCAGCGCAGGTACTGGAAGGTGCCGTCCACGAACACCAGTGACCCGGTGGCCCGTTGCCACTCGCCGATCCGCTCGATCACCCCGGCCGGGACCGGCTGCCCGGCGTACCAGAGCGGATCGGTGAGCAGGAGCACCGTCCGCTCCTCGGGCAACTCCGGTGCGAAGCCCTCCTGTCGGGCGTGCAGTTCGCTCACTCGGACCGGCTCGATGCCGAACTTCCGGAAGAAGTAGGCGAACTTGTAGTAGACGGGCGGCAGGTAGTGGACGCGCCGCACGCCGCTCAGCTGCAGCCAGGTGCAGAAGGTGCCGAGCAGGCTGCTGGAGCCGCCCGCCGGGATCACCTGCTCCGGCCCGTACTCCACCTCGTCGTACGCGCTGTGCAGTCGGGCGATCTTGGCCCGCAGGGCGCGGTCCTCGTCGATCGCCGAGTAGCGGGTGACGTCGCCGAGCAGGTACGGCGGGGTGTGGGCGAGCGGGCCGAGGTAGTCGGCGACGAACGGGTGCCCGCCGTTGTAGTCGGAGACGAACAGCCGCCCGCCCGGGTGCTGCCGTTCGCGCTCCACGGCCTCGTGCAGGTCGAGCATGCGGAACAGGGACGGCACCGGACCTCCAGGGCGTCGACTGGCCGGGTCGGCCGCCAGCCTGTACCGCGACCCGGCGCGGGCACAAGACCGCCCGCCCGGGGCGTGCGCCGGGAAACCGGTACCGGTCGCACACGCATGACGGTCCGCCGGTTGCGGTATCGCATGGAAGGGTCCTGCTCAACGGGCTGCTCAACCGGCTGCTCACCGGGTTGGTCGAGGCGCTGCGCGCAGGACCGCTCGAAGGGCTGCGCGAAGGCTAGGGGGTGGATCGACGTGTCGTCCCGGCTCCGCGTGGTCGCCCGGTCGATCACGGCGGTCGCGGTCACCGCGGCCTATGCGGCGCTGCACCTGCTGGTCAACGTGGGCATGGGCGAGCAGGTGCGCGGGAGCAGGGTGGGGGCGTGGTGCTGTGGGGCGGTCGCCCTGGCGCTGCTCGGGCCCGCCCTGTGGCTGCGCCACCGCCGCCGGTCCGGGGTCGCCGAGATCGTCGCGCTGGTCAACCGGTACGGCACGCCGCAGCCGAGCCGGCGGCGCGCCGTCCGGATCGCCCAGGCCGCCGGCTGCGTGCTGTCCGGGGGCGGAGCCCTCGCCGTCGCGGCGTCGGAGCGGAGCGAGGGACTCCCGCCGAGGGTGTCGCTCCTGCTGCTGGTCGGCGGTGCGGCGGCCGCGGGGGCCGGACTCGTGGTCCTGCGCCGCACCCGCCCGTACGCGGCTCGCGGGGCCGCCCAGGCGCTGCTGCGGGACGGCCGCAGACCCGTGCTCTACCTGCGCAGCTTCGACGACGAGGCCGCCGCCAGGGAGGACGCCCGGACGGCGGCGGGCCTGCGCACCCGGGAGGTGCAGTTCGCCGCCGCGCTGGGCGCCGTGGGCCCGGTGATCGCGGTGGGACGGCCGGGCGAGACCCTGCCGCTCCTGGGCGCCGCCCGGTTCTACCTGCCGCTCGACGACTGGCAGGGCACCGTGCGGCGGCTGATGGACCTGTCCCAGCTGATCGTCCTGCGCCTCGGGCCGGGGGAGGGGTTGCGCTGGGAGATCGGGGAGGCCAGGGCCACGCAGCCGCCGGCGAAGCTGATCCTGCTGGCCCCGCGCGGCCTGCCGGAGCTGGCCGGGGAGTTGAACGAGAGCCTGCCCACCCCGCTGCTGCCCAGGGAGCTGGTCGCCGGCGGGCACTGGATCGGAGCCGTCATCACCTTCGACGGCCAGTGGACCCCGCGGGTGTTCCCGGTGAAGGAGCGCCGGGGCCCGGCGGCGTGGCGGTGGATGGCCCGGTCGGGCATCTCCTCCCCGCCGACGCCCACGGTGCACCTGGCGCACACCATCCACACCGCCCTGACGGCCGACGGGAGGCGGCAGCGGGCGATGGCCTGGCGGGCTCAACTCGCCACGAGGAAGGCGGACCTGGTGGTCGCGGGGCTGGCCCTCGCGCTGGTCCCGCCGGGGTGGCTCGGGTACCGGATCCTGCAGTTGGCCGGCCGCTGGTGAGCCCGGCGGCGCGCCGCAGCGCCCCGCCGGGCCCGGAGCCCGGAGCCCCGAGGCGTCAGTACGGCTGCACCAGGACGTGCGCCGCGCCGGGGATGCCGACCTTCAGCAGCTCGTCCTCCTCCGGCGTGGTCGGGGTGCCCGTCTCCTGCTTGAGGACGGCCCGCGACAGGGCCTGGACCCACATCGCGCGCGGGCGGCGGCGCTCCTCCCAGGCGGCGAGGGCGGCCGGGACGGAGTCGGCCTCGTCCAGGCTCAGGGCGAGGACGAGGGCGTCCTCGACGGCCATCGCGGCGCCCTGGGCGAGGTGCGGGGTGGAGGCGTGGGCGGCGTCGCCGGCCAGCACGATCCGGCCGACGTGCCAGGGCTCCTCGACGGTGACCTGGGAGATCCGCGAGTAGACCACGGCGGCCGGGTCGGTGACCTGCGCCAGCGCCCCGGCGATCGGGCCGCCGAAGCCGGCCAGCCGCTCGCGCAGCTGCTCGTGGGCGCGCTCCGGGTCCGGGCGGAAGTCCTCGGCCTCGGCGAAGACCGAGCCCAGGTACATCCGCTCCGCGCTGATCGGGGTGAGCAGCGCCTTCGCCCTCAGGTTGCCGGAGGACATCACCACGCCCCGAACCTCGGGCGAACGCGGCATCGTGACCCGCCAGTTGGCGAAGCCGGTGTACTCGGGGAGGTACTTCTCGCCGTACAGCCGGCGGCGCAGCGGCGAGCCGATGCCGTCGAAGCCGACGACCAGGTCGTAGCGGCCGGCGTGCCCGTCGGTGAGGGTGACCTCGACGCCGTCGGCGTCCTCGGCCAGGGTGTCGATGGTGGTGCCGAAGCGGACGGTGACGCCCGCCTTCGCGGCGGCGTCGGCGAGGACGCGGGCCAGCGCGGGGCGCGGTATGCCGTTGTTGGAGGGGGCGTCGCCCATCCGGGGCTGCGGGATCTTCGCGAGGGTGGCGCCGGCCGGGTCGCAGATGGTCAGCATCTCCCACTCGAAGCCGACGGCCAGGCAGTCCTCCAGGACGCCGATCTCGCGCATCACGTGCAGGGCGTTGGACGGCTGGATGATGCCGACGCCGAGGGCCTCCAACTGCTCGCGCAGCTCGGCGACGTCGACCTGGTGGCCGCGCTGGGCGAGGGCGGTGGCGAGGGTGAGGCCGCCGATGCCGCCGCCGTGGACGAGGACGCGCAGGGGTCTGGTCATGAGGGTTGCTCCGTAGGGAAGTTCACGGGAGGTCCGGCCGGGGGAGAGGGGACGGCTCAGCCGGCGGGCGTGGCGGCGAGGTCCATCAGGTGGTCGACCAGGGCGAGCAGCAGGTCCCGCCCGAAGGCGCGTTCGCGCACGTCCCCGAGCAGCATCGGCACCTGCGGGTCGAGGTCGAGCGCGGCCCGGATCTCGTCGGGGGTACGGGTGTTGGTGTTGTGGAAGCAGTTGATCGCGACCACGAACGGGATGCCCCGGCTCTCGAAGAAGTCGATGGAGGCGAAGCTGGTCTCCAACCGGCGGGTGTCGGCGATGACGATCCCGCCGAGGGCGCCGTTGACCAGGTCGTTCCACATGAACCAGAAGCGTTCCTGGCCGGGCGTGCCGAACAGGTAGACGACCAGCTCGGGGCTGATCGTGATCCGGCCGAAGTCGAGCGCGACGGTGGTGGTGGTCTTCTGGTCGATGCCGGCCAGGTCGTCGATGCCGACGCTGGCCCGGGTCAGGTACTCCTCGGTGCGCAGCGGGGTGACCTCGCTGACCGAGCCGACCAGGGTGGTCTTGCCCACGCCGAAGCCGCCCGCGATCAGGATCTTGACGGCCGCCGGGGCGACCGGGGCGGCGGGGGAGCCGACGGCGGAGTGCGGTGTTGCCATGTTCAGAGTCTCCGGAGTCCTTCGCGTACGGCCGTGAGCAGGCCGAGGTCCACGCCCCCGGCGGCCCGGGCCACCGAGAGCGGCGCCCGGGCCTTCAGCAGGCCCTGGGCGACCAGGTCGCCCAGCAGGATCTTGGTGACCGAGACCGGGAGGTCCAGGTCCGCCGACACCTCGGCGACGGCGATCGGGTGCCGGCAGAGGTCGAGGATCAGCCGGTGCTCGGGCTGCAGGCCGCGAGCGCCGGCGCGGTTGCCCCGCGCCAGGGCCGCTTCGGCCTTCTCCTCGACCGTGGTGAGCACGGTGATGAGGGTGAGGTCGTCCCGCTCGGGTGCGGTCCGGCCGCGGGTGATCGTGTACGGGCGCACCATGCTGCCCGACTCGTCCTCCGCTTCCTCCTCCAGCTCGCTCCAGTGCGGCACCGCGCCGCGCCGCCAGCGGTCGTCCCGGGCCTCCCGGTCGGACCGCGGGTCGGAGGTGGGGCCGGACTGCGGGCCGGCCTGCCGGCCGCCGTCGCGGCCGTCCCCCCAGGCGTCGTTCCCGTACGGTTCCACCCGGGTCAGCCCCGGGTCCGGGCGGCGAAGGCGTCGAAGGAGGCGGGGGCGGCGGGGGCACCGTCGTGGCGGACCGGGGTGGTGAGCTTCTGGCCGACCTGCTGCACCAGGGTGTGCATCGCGACGGACATCACCTCGGCGTCCACCTCCTGGGAGGCGACCACGGCCAGGTGGGTGCCCTGGGCCGCGGCGATGACGAACAGCCAGCACTCGGCGAGCTCGACGATCACCTGGTGCACCGGGCCGCCGTCGAACAGCGCCCCGACCCCGCGGGCCAGGCTCTGCTGGCCGGTGGCGACGGCGGCCAGGCGCTCGGCGTCGGCCCGCTCGATGGTGCGGGAGTGGCTGACCACGAGACCGTCGTCGGAGAGCAGGACGGCGTTCCTGGTCCCGGGCACCGAGTCGACGAGTCCGTCCAGCAGCCAGTCCAGGTCCTGGTGGGTGGCGATCGTGCGGTTCATGACTGCTCATCCGTTCGTGTGGTTCGGGAGTCCGCGGCCGCAGGGGCCCAAGGGGACGGGGTGGGGGAGGGGGCCGGCGGGGCGGCGGGCAGCGGGTGCTCGCCGCTGTCCTGGGCCCGGGCGGCGCGGGACTGGCGCTGGAAGGCGCCGATCGCCGCACCCGAGCGCCGCACCGGGCAGTCGGTGCGCTGGAACGGGCCCGCGGGCGTGGCGTCCTCGGCGGACCGCTCGACCCACTGCGGCTCGTCCGGCGGGGGCACCCGCAGCTCGGCCGCCAGGCTGGCCTGCCGGACGCGCTGCGGCAGCGGGGGCTGGCCGCCCTCGGCCGGGCTGAACGGCACCGAGGTCTGGTACTCGCGATGCTGCCGCCGCTCGGCCAGCCGGTAGTGGTCGGCCGGGCGGTACTGCTCGTCGGCGTACGGGGCCTCGGCCTCGGTGACCTGTGCGTAGGCGATGTCGGGGTAGGCCGGGGCGTCCTGGACGGGCGCCGGGTCGGCCGGGGAGCTGTGCTCGATCGGCTGCTCCGGCTGGAAGGACGGCTGAGCGGCCGGGACGGGCTGCTCCA
Source organism: Kitasatospora sp. NPDC048286 (assembly GCF_043201735.1). Taxonomy (NCBI): domain Bacteria; kingdom Bacillati; phylum Actinomycetota; class Actinomycetes; order Kitasatosporales; family Streptomycetaceae; genus Kitasatospora; species Kitasatospora sp. NPDC048286. The sequence continues at coordinate 286,232 of NZ_JBICZE010000004.1, read as the reverse complement.
CCCCGTAGGACGGCTGCGGGGCGTGGGAAGGTTCAGCGCCGTACGACGGTTCGGGCGCGTACGACTGCTCCGGGCCGAAGGACTGCCCGGCCGGGTACGCCGGGTGGGGCTGCTGCGCCTGGTAGGGCTGCTGCTCCGTGGGGAACGGCTGCGCCGCCTGGTAGGGCTGCTCCGCCGGGAACGGCGCCGGCGGCACCGGAACGTCCTGGAGCGTGGTCTCCGACCCCTCGCCCACCCCGGCGTCCGCCGAGGGCAGCCGCAGCGGCACCCGCACCGGCAGGGGCATCGGGGCCGGCTCCGGCTGAGGCAGTGGCACCGGAGCGGCCTGCGGGGCGAAGTCGCCCTGCGCGAAGGAGTCCACCGGCGCGACCGGCGGACCGGTCGGCACCGGGGCCGGCGTCTCGTCGGAGGCCGAGCGCACGGCCCGGCGCGAGCGGCGCACCAGCGGGATCGGCTCGGTGGCGGTGCCGCCGGCGCCGTCCGGCAGCCCGGTGTCGCCCTCGATGACCAGCTCGTCCGGGATGAGGACGACCGCCCGGGTACCGCCGAACGCGGACGGGCGGAACTCGACCCTCAGCCCGTGCAGGGAGGCCAGCCGGGCGACCACGTGGAAGCCGAGGCGGATGTCGTCGGCCCGGGCCAGCACGTCGGTGCGCGGCGGGCGGCTCATCAGCTCGTTGGCCGCGTCGTACTGCTCCGGGTCCATGCCGAGGCCCCGGTCCTCGATCTCGATCGCCAGCCCGCGGCCGACCACGGCGGCGCGCACCTCGACCGGCGTGGGCGGCTTGGAGAAGGTGGTGGCGTTCTCCATCAGCTCGGCGAGCACGTGTGCCACCGGGCCGACGGCCCGTTCGGAGAGCCACGGGTGGCCCTCGATGTCGATCGAGATCCGGCGGTAGTCCTGGACCTCGCCCTGCGCGGCGCGCAGCACGTCCAGCAGCGGGACGGGCTTGCGCCAGCGCCGCTGCGGCTGGCCGCCGGCCATGATGACGAGGTTCTCCTCGTAGCGGCGCAGGCGGGCGGTGAGGTGGTCGAGGTCGAAGAGGCCCTCCAGGACCTCCGGGTCGTCGTGCTTGCGCTCCAGCTCGTCCAGCTTGCGCAGCTGGCGGCCGATCAGCAGCTGGGTGCGGCGGGCGATGCGCTGGAGCAGCCGCTCGAAGCCGCGGTGCTGCTCGGCCTGGCCGACGGCGGCCTCCAGGGCGGCGGAGCGGGCCAGGTTGAGCGCCTGGCCGAGCCGGGCCAGCTCGTCGGTGCCGCTGCCGTGCGGGCCGTCGGTGACGGCGCGGCTCTCGGCCTCGACGTCCACCTGCTCGCCGCGGCCGAGGCGGTCGACCACCTCGGGCAGGGTGCTGCGCATCTCCTCGGCCTGGGTGTGCAGGTCCTTGATGCGGCGGCGCAGCGAGCGGCTGAGCCGCCAGGAGGCGATGACGACCGCGACGACCGTGATCAGGCCGATGACGGTGGTCAGCACGACCCGGGTGAGCATGCCGATGATGGCGCCCTTGGCGACCTCGATGACGCCGTTGGTACGGTCCTCGATGGCCTTGACCAGCGGCGGGTTGAGCCCGTCGAGGGCCTGGCGCCACTGGTCCTGGGTCGCCGGGAGCTTGACGGTGCCGGCGGCGTCGGCGGCGGTGGGCTTGAGCAGCGCCTGTTCGACGGCGGCCTTGGCCTGCCAGGACGGGCTGTTGACCAGCTCGTGCCAGGCCGGCGCCTCGGTGTCCGGGATGTACGGCAGGACCTGGACGTTGAGCAGGTGGTCCTGGGAGCCGATCAGCTGCTGGACCTGCTGGTAGTCGGTGGCGGACAGCCGCCCGGTGGGCCAGCCGCGGGCCAGGATGGCGTCCTCGCGGGAGAGCATCTCCTTGGCCCAGAAGGAGTTGACCAGGGTCTTGGACAGCCAGGTGACCTCGCCGGTGTCGACCCGGCTGAGCGCGGTGAACAGCCGCAGGTCGACGCTGATCAGGTCGGTGTAGTAGGCGTAGACGCTCTGCTGGTCGGTGGTGGCGCGGTCGACGGCGGCACGCTGCTCGGCCAGCTTGCCCATGGCCTGGCGGGCCTCGACGACGGCGGTGCGGATCTCTTCGGGGGCGTTGTCGGCGGTGGCCCCGGAGAGGGTCTGGAACTGCCGCACGGCGTCGTCGGTCAGCCGGCGCTGGTGGCGAAGCTGGTCGGCGTTGGAGCCGGGACGGGCGAGTGCCTCGGCGCTGAGCCGCCGCTCCTCCTGGAGGTTGTAGTACACGATGTTGGACGGCTGGCCGGCCTTCTGCGCGATGGTGGCCTGGTCGGCCAGTCGCTGGAAGTCGGCGATGGTCTCACCGCTGGTCACGGCCCAGAGGGCGACCAGGGCGATGCTGGGGATGACGGCCAGGACGAGCAGCGCCGTCCGCAGGGACAGGCGTGGACGCCTGCGGGGGCCCTTCGGCGTCGGGGGCCGCCGATTCGCACGCGCGCGCAGAGCTGACTCCTTGGGGCTGGCGGCCGGCCGGTGAGGGGCGGGCCGTCCGGGGCACGGGTTTTTGACGAAGCGATATTAGTCATACCGTGTGATTAGAGTGAAAGCCCGTTCGCCGCCTGGGTCGGGCTTGCGCACGCGGTGGGCACAATGTCATTCAACCGTTGACGGTATGTATGCGGAGCAGGCGGCTCCCGACTCGCTTGATGCAGTGTCAATGAGACGCGCGGCCGGTGGATGGCCGGGGTGTGAAAACTGTGTGACGCCTCGCCGGGAAGAGTTCGGCCGGGCCCGTCGGCGCGGCGTCGAACGCGCGGCGAGGTCCTCCTCGATGCCCCCCACGGGTGTGCGAGCGGTGCCGGACGGCGCCGTCGGACGCCGCCCGGTGCGGACGGCATGATGGGCCGATGACCTCCATCCTCCCCGCACGCAGTCAGGCCGTCGCCGAGGCCCTGGCGGCGGCCGGCGTCCCCGGCGAGATCCGTGTCCTGCCCGACTCCGCCCGCACCGCCGCCGAGGCCGCCGCCGCGCTCGGCTGCGACGTCGGCGCCATCGCGAACAGTCTGGTGTTCATCTGTGATGGCGCGCCATTGCTGGTGATGACCAGCGGTGCCCACCGGGTGGACACCGTTTACCTGGCCCGCCAGTTGGGCACCGGCCCGATCGAGCGCGCCACCGCCGCCCAGGTCCGCGAGGCCACCGGCCAGGCCATCGGCGGAGTCGCGCCGACCGGCCACCCGGCACGGCTGCGCACCGTGGTCGACACGGCGCTCGAAGGCCACGAGGTGCTCTGGGCAGCCGCGGGACACCCGCACACCGTCGTGCCGATGACCTTTCGGCAGTTGCTGAACGTGACGGGCGGGGCGCCGGCCCCGGTGGTGGCCGAACAATCGTCCGGTCCGATCGACTCAGAAGCTGCGCATACGCTCAGTGGGCGGATACTGGAGTAGTGGGACGAACCGACCGGGCGTCGCCGAGAGGCCACCGGAACGGTCCGACCACCGGCAACGGCCTCCAGTTCTCGCAACCCCGCCGTCGGTGCGGGTCGCGGGTGCGTAAGGAGCGCCGACGCGACGAGAGAGAGAAGCCGTGATGAGTTACTTCGGTCGTCGAGGAGACAGGGACGGCGGTTACGGCGGCGGTTTCGGCGGCGGTTACGGCCGTGGTTTCGGCCGAGGCCGTGACTTTGACCGTGGTCGTCGTTTTGACCGTCGTGGTTACCGCCGTCGTTTCGGTTTCGACTGGTGGTGACGGTGACTTCGGCCAGGACTGCACCCGATAGTCCCGACTAGCACCATCACAGGGGTCGGCGGTGCGACCGCCGGCCCCTCAACCTGGGGCGACGCCGCCTCCGCGCGGAGGATGACGGGTCCCCAGCCCGGAACGACGGGTCCACGCCCCGGAACGTCGTTTCCGGATCCCGGAACGACGTCTCCGAGAGCAACGGGTCATGTCCATGCGCGATGTGACGCCCCCGGGTGACCGGGTGGCCTCCAAGGTCTCCAAGATCTCCAAGATCTCCAAGGCCTCCAAGACATCGAAGGCCTTCAAGGCCGACGACCACGGACCGGTGGCGGAATCGCCGGTCATCCCGCTGCGGGTGCTGGTCCGCCGGTTCTGGCCGTGGGTGCGTCCCGACGCGCGCTGGCTTCCGGTGAGCGCGGCCCTGCTCGTCCTCGGCGCCTTCGGCGAGATCGTCTCGGTCTGGTTGTTCAAGGACCTCATCGACAACGTCCTCGTCCCACGGAACTTCGCCGAATTCTGGCCGCTCGCCGCCCTCATGCTCGCGGCGTCCATCGCCGCCGGGGTGCTCACCTTCGCCGGCAGCTACGCCAGCACCTGGATCGCCGAGCGCTACATGCTGCGGCTGCGCACCGACACCCTCGCCCACCTGCACACCCTGCCCCCCGACACCCTGGAGACCCGCTGGCGCGGCGACGTGGTGGCGCGGCTCACCTTCGACATCGCCGAGATCGAGCGGATGGTGGCCACCGGGCTGGTCGATGGCGCCGTCGCCTTCGTCAGCCTGCTGCTGTTCACCGGCGCCGCCTTCTACCTGAGCTGGCCGCTCACCGTGGCCGCGCTGCTGGCCGCCCCGCTGTTCGTCCTGTCCAGCACGCTGTTCGGGCGCGTCATCCGGCGTCGGGAGCGGCGGGTCCAGCGCCGCGCGGGCGGGGTCACCGCGCTACTGGAGGAATCCCTGCGCAACGCCACCGTGACCCGGACCTGTGGCCAGGAGAGCCGCGAGGTCGAACGGGTCCACCGGGAGGGCCGGGCCCTGCTCGACGCAGAACTCGCCGCCGCCCGGGTCTCCGGCCTCTACCAGCCCTTCCTCGGGGTGCTGCAGCTGCTGGCCGGGCTGGCCGTGGTGGGCGTCGGCGCGCTGCAGGTCATCCGCGGGAACCTCAGCCTGGGCGGTCTGCTCGCCTTCGCCGCCTTCATGGCCCAGCTGTTCGAGCCCGTCCAGCAGCTCGCCGCCCTCATTCCACTGGCCGGCGCGGCCTGCGCCTCGGGCGAACGCGTCCTGGAGCTGCACGACCTCCGCAGCCCGGTGCAGGAGCGCCCCACGGCCCGGGACACCGGCCCGGTCCAGGGCCGGATCACCCTCGAGGGCGTCCGCGCCGCCTACCCCGGCGCCACCGGCGTCCCCGGACCGCCGGTCCTCGCCGACCTGGACCTCGACCTGCTCCCCGGGGAGACCCTGGCCGTCGTCGGGCCCAGTGGCAGTGGCAAGTCGACCCTCGCCAAGCTCCTGGTCCGCTTCCTCGACCCGCAGGCCGGCGCCGTCCGCCTCGACGGGCAGGACCTGCGCGACCTCACCCTCGCCTCACTGCGCCAAGCGGTCACGCTGCTGCCGCAGGAGGCCCCGCTGTTCCACGCGAGCATCGCCGACAACATCGTGTACGGCCGTCCGGACGCCCCGCCCGCCGACATCGAACGCGCCGCCCGCATCGCCGGGGCCCACGGGTTCGTCACAGCGCTCCCGGAGGGCTACCGCACGGTGATCGGCGCCGACGGCTTCCAGCTCTCCGGTGGGCAGAGTCGGCGCGTCGCCATCGCCCGGGCCTTCCTGCGCGACACGCCCGTGGTGATCCTGGACGAACCCACCAGCGGCCTGGACCCGCACACCATCGAGCAGCTCGTCCCCGCGCTGAGCCGTCTGATGGCCGGGCGCACCACCCTCCTGATCACCCACGACCGGGCCCTGCTGCCGCTGGCGAACCGCGTGCTCACCCTCGGTGCACGGGAGGCCACCCGCTGGGACGCCGGGCCGGGCGGCGCCCCCGGCGGCGGTCCGGCCGGCCGGCCGGTCGCTCACCCGAATGGCTCAACCCGGAGCCGTGGCCGCAGGAGCCCTGAGCCTGAGCCCGGGCCCGGGCCCGGGCCCGGGCCCGGGCTCTGACCCGGGCCGTGGGCTCCGGGCTGTGCGCCTTCGCGCCCGAGCGCCGAGCCCCTGGTGCCGGGCCGCCGTCCCGGCCGGAGATACTGCCGCCATGCTGTTGACGTGGATCGCCGAGCTGGCCGAGGAGCCGCTGGCACTGGAGCCGGACGACCACCCGGTGGAGTGGGAGACCAACACCTGGTGGCTGAACGCCGAGGTCGAGGACCGGCAGGAGCCGGCCGTCCGGCCGTTCCCCGTCTGGGTCCGTGTCGTCGGTGCCGTCGGTGTCGCGGGTGCTGTCGGTGACCCCGGTGGCCCTGACCTCGGTCCGGACGGAGCCGCCGCGCCGGGGGACTACGCGCCCAGGTAGTGCAGGACGGCCAGGATGCGGCGGTTGTAGTCGGTGGTGCGGGGCAGGTCCAGCTTGTCGAAGACGGCGTTGAGGTTCTTCTCCACCGCACTCTGCGAGACGTGCAGCCGCTGCGCGATGGCGGCGTTGGTCCAGCCCTGGGCGAGCGCCTCCAGGACGCTGCGCTCGCGCGGGGTGAGCCGGGCCAGCGGGTCGGTGCGGGTGGTGCGTACCACCAGTTGGCGGACCACCTCCGGGTCGATCACCGCGCCGCCCGCCGCGACCCGCACCAGGGCGTCCAGGAACTCGTCCACCTCGGCCACCCGGTCCTTCAACAGGTAGCCGACCCGCTCCGCGCCGGCGTCCAACAGCCGCGCCGCGTAACCGCGTTCGATGTGCTGGGAGAGCACCAGGACCCCGACCTGCGGCCACCGCTCGCGGATCTCCACCGCCGCCCGCAGCCCTTCGTCGGTGTGGGTCGGCGGCATCCGGATGTCCACCACCACGATGTCCGGCGGCTGCTCCGCCACCGCCACGGTCAGCGCCGTCGCGTCGCCGACCGCGGCCAGCACCTCGTGCCCCTCCTCGGCGAGCAGTCGGACCAGGCCCTCCCGCAGCAGGGTCGAGTCCTCGGCGAGGGTCACGCGCATGGCAGCTCCGCGGTGATGACGGTCGGCCCCCCGGCGGGGCTGTGGACGTGGAGGGTACCGTCCAGCGCGGCGACCCGCCCGCGCAGGCCGGTCAGGCCGCTGCCCGTCGGGTCCGCGCCACCGCGGCCGTCGTCCTCGACCCGTACGGTGAGCAGGGTGGCGGTCCCCTCGACCCGGGCCGAGATCGCCGAGGCGGCCGAGTGCTTGGCCGCGTTGGTGACGCACTCGGACACCACGAAGTAGGCGGCGGTCCGCACGGGTTCGGGGAGCGGACCGGCCACCTCGTAGCGCAGCCGCAGCGGGATGGCGCAGCGCTCGGCCACCCCGCCCAGTGCCTCCTCCAGCCCCAGGGTGTCCAGCGCCGACGGGTACGCCCGCCAGGCCACCTCGCGCAGCTCGGTCAGCAACTCCTGCGCCTCCCGGTGCGCCTGGCGCAGCAGCGCCTCCGTCCGCTCCGGGTCCCGGTGGCGGTCCAGGCCGCGCCGCGCCCGGCCGAGCAGCATCGCCAGCGCCACCACCCGCTGCTGCACGCCGTCGTGCAGGTCCCGCTCGATCCGCCGCCGCTCGGTGTCCACCGCTCGCACCACCGCGGCCCGGCTGTCGGCGAGTTCGGCGATCCGGCGGCGCAGCAGCTCGGCCTCGGACGGCCCGAAGCACTCCCGCGCGCTCCTGGCGTCCAGCGCGGCCAGCGAGAACAGGCCCTGCACAGCCAGGAAGAGCAGCACCCCGCCGAGCAGCACCTGGGTCGCCAACTCCTCCCAGCCGAGCGAGCCGCGCAGCACCCCGCCGACCAGCAGCACGGCCAGGGCCAGCCCGAAGACCAGCAGCCCCAGCACCACCCCGGCGACCAGCCCGCCGCCGCTGCGCACCACCAGGTAGCGCAGCAGCCTGCCCTCGTCCGCCCGGTAGTGGCGCGGGAAGCGGTCGCCGAAGAACGCGCTGCGCCGGGCCCGCTCCAGGGCGGCCAGTCGGCGCACCCCCGACAGCAGGCCCGGCGCCGCGTACGGGCGGGTGCGCGGCCAGAGCAGGAACGGGCCGAGGACGGCACCGGCCAGCAGCAGGTACAGCGCGGCGAGGACGGCGCTCGGGCAGCCGAGCAGGAAGCCGGTGGCGCGGCGCGGCCATGACGTGGTGTCTGTTCCATCCCCCTGCACGGGGTCCGAGCTTACGGGGGCGCCGGGGCCGGCGGGATCGGCCGGGTGGCTCGGGCCGTTCCGGCCGGTCGGCCCGCTCACCGGGCGCGGCGGTGTTGGGCGGCGCTGTTGCGCCCGCGCCAGCGCATCACGACGTACCCGGCCACGGCCACCACGACCACCACCAGGACCGCCTTGGAGAGCAGGCCCACGTACGTCTCCACCACGTCCCAGCGGTCCCCGAGCAGGAACCCGGCCATCACCAGCACGCTGTTCCACACCAGGCTGCCGATCGTGGTCAGCATGACGAACGCGGGCAGCGGCATCCGCTCGACCCCGGCCGGGACGGAGATCAGGCTGCGGAAGATCGGCACCATCCGGCCCAGCAGCACAGCCTTCGTCCCGTGCCGGGCGAACCAGGCCTCGGTGCGCTCCAGGTCGGAGGCCTTGACCAGCGGCAGCCGGGACCAGATCGCGTGCATCCGCTCCCGGCCGAACAACGCGCCCAGCCAGTACAGGACGACGGCCCCGACGACCGACCCGAGGGTGGTCCAGGTCAGCGCGGACGCGAGGCTGATCACGCCCTGCCCGGCGGCGAAGCCCGTCAGCGGCAGGATCACCTCGCTGGGCAGCGGCGGGAACAGGTTCTCCAGCGCGATCGCCAGGCCGGCGCCGGGGCCGCCCATGGTGTCCACCAGGTCGGCCGCCCAGCCGGCGAACCCGTCGGCGGGCTGCTGGGCGATGGCGAGGACGGTGTGCTGCATGCGGTTCTCCAGGGGGCAGGGGTGCCGGCGCCGGTGCGCTCGGCTCTGCCCTCCACGCTAGAAATCGCAGGTCAGCGGCGGTATGCGGGTTTCCGGCGAACCTCCTGCGGAAAACCGCAGTTCCCCGCCCTGAGGTTTCCCGCAGCGCGGGGAACTCACCGGCCAGGGCCCGGGCCGTCGGGTGGGGACGGTGCCCCGTTCAGCGGCCCAGCGCGGCCACCGTCTCCCGGGTCAGCTCCCGGGCCCGGGTGACGGTGGCCGTCAGTTCCGCCGCCGACCCGCCGGGCGCGGCGAGCAGGCCGCGTGCGACCTTGCCGAAGTGCCTTGGCGTGTCGGGTAGTTGCTCCGCCACTGCCAGGGCCCCCTTTTCGTTGAGGCACCAGCGGCGGTGGTGGGCGTACAGGGCCTGGACCAGGATGCCGACGGCGCGGGACAGACAGAGCGAGACGTGCAGGGCGTCGGCGCGGACGGCGCTCTTCGCGGCGGTGTCCAGCAGGAAGCCGGCCTCCCAGGTGGCCGCCGTGAGGGCCTCGCGCAGCGGCTCCGGGTAGTCGGCGGTCTGCCGCTTGAGCCGCGTCAACTCCCCGGTGGGGTCGGCCAGTGGCTGCCCGAGGGCGACCTCGCCCGGGTAGCAGGGGGACCAGAAGCCGAGCGGATGGCCGGCCTGCGTCCCCACCTCGTAGCGGCCCTCGCGGCAGTCCGCCCACACCCGTCCGACCCGGTCGAGGTCCCGCAGGATCCAGTCCACGGCGACCGCGTCGACCCGCAGCCACGCCCCGCCGTTCACCCACGGTCCCCAGCCGCCCGGGCCGGCCACCTCGGCCCCCGGCCCGGCGAGTTCACGCAGCGCGTCGAGGTCGAGGCCGCCCCGGTAGTACACCCCGAGGTCCCAGTCCGACTCCGGCCGCTCCTCGCCGCGGGCCCGGCTCCCGCCGAGCATCACTCCCACCACGCCTGGCACACGGGTGAGTTGACCGGCCATGGACTCGATGATCGCGCGCATGGGGCGATTCTGGCAGGTCTCGCTCTCGTGGAGCTCCGTTCCCGAGGAGGCCGTCCCCACTCCTCGCCACTCTCAACGTATAGCGCACGGGGGGCCTTGCCACAAGGCCCCGGCGATGGCCCAGAATCACCGGCTCAAGGACACGAAGCCGGGGAAAGAACGGGGAGTTCGACGTGCGAGTGGTGTTGTCGACGTACGGGTCGCGTGGGGACGTCGAGCCGATGGCCGCGCTGGCGCTGCGGCTGAAGGAGCTGGGCGCCTCGGTGCGGGTGTGCGCCCCGCCGGACGAGGAGTTCTCGGCGCGGCTGGCCGAGGCCGGGGTGGACGTGGTGCCGGCCGGGCAGTCGATCCGCGCGCTGGTCAGCGGGCCGCCGCCGGCGCCCTCGGGCTTCTCCGAGCGTGCCGCCCGACTGGTCGAGCAGTTCCACGCGGCGGTGCTCGGGGCGGCCGAGCCGGGCGGCGCGGTGGTGGCCACCGGCCTGTTCCCGGCGGTGGCCGGCGCGCAGGCGGCGGCCGAGCGGCTGGGCGCCCGCTTCGCGTACGTCGCCCTCCAGCCGACCGTGCTGCCCTCCCCGCACCACCGGCCCTTCGAGTACCCGATGGCGCCGTACCCGCCGGAGGTGAGCGACCGCCGGGAGCTGTGGGAGCTCAACATCGGGACGATGAACGCGCTGTTCGGGGAGGCGGTCAACACCCACCGGGCGGCGGTCGGGCTGCCCACGGTCGACAACGTTCGGGACCACGTCCTCACCGGCCGGCCGTGGCTGGCCACCGACCCGCTGCTCGACCCCTGGCCGAGCCCGGCCGGGGCGGGGTGGCCCGAGGCGGTGCAGACCGGCGCGTGGATCCTGCCGGACGAACGACCGCTGCCCGCCGACCTGTCGGCCTTCCTGGCGGCCGGTGAGGCGCCGGTGTACGTCGGCTTCGGCAGCATGCCGCTGCGCGACCCGGCGGGCGCCGCCCGGGCGGCCGTCGAGGCCGTCCGCGCCCAGGGCCGGCGGGTGCTGCTCGGCCGCGGCTGGGCCCGGCTCGCCGAGGTGGACGGGGCCGGGGACTGCTTCGCGGTTGGCGAGGTCAACCAGCAGGCGCTGTTCCCGAAGGTCGCCGCCGTCGTCCACCACGGCGGCGCCGGCACCACCACCACGGCCGCCCGGGCGGGGGTGCCCCAGGTGCTGGTCCCGCAGATGGTGGACCAGCCGTACTGGGCCTCGCGGGTGGCGGCGCTGGGCATCGGCGCCGCCCACGACGGCCCGACCCCGACCACCGAGTCCCTCGCCGCCGCCCTGCGCCACGGCCTCGCCCCCGCCACCCGCGAGCGCGCCGCCGCCCTCGCCGCCGGCATCCGTACGGACGGCGCGGCGGCGGCCGCGAAGCTGCTGCTCGGCTGAGGGGCGTCGGGCGGGCGTCCTCAGGAGCCGGGCTCGGTCAGGTACTTGGCGTCGGCGTTCGGAAGCACGTTGCCGTCCCTGTCGAAGAACTGCCAGGAGCTCGCCCGCTTCGCCCCCGGGCGGGCCACCACCACCGCGCGGACGGGGGAGTCGGCCACGGTGACGAGCGGCGGCTCGGTGGAGGTGCCGTCGGTCCAGGTCACCACCACCCGGCCGACGTCCGGGCCGAGCGAGAGCAGCACCACGTCGAGCGGGGCCACGGTGTCCCCCTTGCCCCGGTGGCCGACCAGACCGCCGCCGAAGGTGGTCCGGCTGCGCGGGTCGACCTTGCCCGGGGCCGGCTGGACGCCCTCGGAGTCATGGCTCTGCCGCACCCCGTCCACGGTGAAGTAGACGTCGACGACATCGAAGTCGGGCTGCCAGTACCGTCGGACGTACTCCTCCGTCGGTTCGGCCGCCGCCGAGTCGTAGCGGCTGCGCTCCTTCCACACCGCCGTCGCCTGCTCGAACGCCCGCTCCCGTGGGGCCTCCGGCCACAGCGCCTCCCACAGCTGCCACTGCTTGCCGTCCGGGGTCACGCCCTGGCCCAGCAGCACCCGGACCGGGGTGAGCGGGTCACGCACCGCGGCGGTCGTCGAGGGCGCGGCGGTCGCCGGTCCGAGCACGGCGCCGACGCCCGCCGGGCCGACCCCGTGGGCGGGCGCCGGGCCCGGGCGCAGCTGTGCCAGCGCCCCACCGGTCAGCGCCACCACCGCGGCCAGCGCCACCGCGCCGACCACCGTACGGCGGCGGTGCCGCAGCCGGCGGCCGCCCGCCACGATGTCCGCCACCGGTGCCGGACCGATCCGCGCGCCGGCTGCCGCCTCGGCCAGGCCGAGGCCGACCCACACGTCCCTGCCGTCGTCCACGCCCGTCCCGCCCGGCTCCTGGTCCGTTCCGCGCCTCATGCCGTTCCTCCGATGTGCGTCGTGTCCTTGAGTTCCACCAGTGCCGTGACCTGCCGCAGCCGCGCGATGCCCTTCGCGGCGTGGCTGCGCACCGCGCCCACCGAGCAGCCCATCGCCGCCGCCGTCTGGCTGTCGCTCAGGTCCTCCCAGTGCCGCAGCACCACCGCCTCGCGCTGACGCGGCGGCAGGGTGGCCAGCGCGGCCAGCAGGGCCCCGCGCTGGTCGGAGCGGGCGAAGCCGTCCTCGGTCCCCGCCGCGTCCGGCACCGCGTCCACCAGCAGCTCCGGCGCCCGGCGGCGCCAGCGGCGGGCGTGCTGGTTGACCAGGATCCGCCGCACGTAGGCGTACGGATCGTCGGCCCGGCGCACCCTCGACCAGGCCGCGCAGGCCTTCTCGGCGGCGGACTGCACCAGGTCCTCGGCCGCGTACTGCTCGCCGGCCAGCAGGTACGCCGTCCGCACCAGGCGGGGCCAGGCCGCGACGATGAACGCCTGGAACCCGTCGTCCCGCTCGCTCTTCACATCTCCCATGAGCACCTCCGAGCACCTCCTTCACCCGTCCAGAGCCCGGGGACCGCCGCAAGCGCTTACCGGCGGCCGCGGCGACTTCAAATCGCTTGGGAACCGGGGGCGAGGGCACTAGCATCCGCCGGATGATCATTTCTCATGACGTAGCAGGCAGTGGGCCCGCCGTGGTGCTGCTGCACTCATCGGTGTGCGACCGGCGGATGTGGGATGCGCAGTGGCAGCCGCTGATCGACGCCGGGTACCGGGTGGTCCGCTGCGACTTCCGCGGCTTCGGCGACTCACCGCTCGCGGAGAGCCCCTACAGCGACACCGGGGACGTCCTGGCCCTGCTCGACCACCTGGACATCGAGACCGCCACCCTGGTCGGCGCCTCCCACGGCGGCCGGATCGCCCTGACGGCGGCCGCGCTGCGCCCCGAGGCGGTCACCAGGCTGGCCCTGCTCGGCTCGGGCATGCCCGGACACCAGCCCAGCGACACCCTGCGGGCCTTCGGCGGCCGTGAGGACGAACTGATCGAGGCCGGGGACCTCGACGCGGCCGTCGAGCTGAACGTCGACGCCTGGCTCGGCCCGGAGGCCGACGAGCAGACCCGGGCGCAGGTCCGGCTGATGCAGCGCCACGCCTTCGACGTCCAGCTGGAGGCGACGATCGGCCCCGACCGCGAGGACGTCGACCTCGGCCGGATCACCGCCCCCACCCTGGCCGTGGCCGGCGCCCACGACTTCCAGGACTTCCGCGACATCGCCGCCGCCCTCCCCGCCCTCCTCCCCGACGCTCGCCACCGGGAACTCCCCTGGGCCGGCCACCTCCCCAGCCTGGAGTGCCCCGCCGAGATCACCGCCCTCCTCCTGGCCTTCCTCGGCGAGCCCGCCCCGGGCGCGTAGCCGCTCCGTCAGCGGCGGAGGCTCCGGCTGCGGAGGCTCCGGTGGCAGCGGTTCCGGTGGCAGCGGTGAAAAGCCGGGACTCGAACGTGTGTCGGGAGCCATGATGGCCGGGTGCACTTCACCTCGGAATCCAGCGCGGACGGCGTGACGGAGCGCCGGTTCACCCTCGACGGCGTGCCCGGTGTGCTGTGGCAGCCGGACGGGCCGCCCCTCGGTGGGCGGCCGCTGGTGCTGCTGGGGCACGGCGGCGGCCAGCACAAGCTGGGGCCGGGGCTGGTGGACCGGGCGCGCCGGTGTGTACGGCGGCACGGGTTCGCGGCGGTGGCGCTGGACGCGCCGGGGCACGGGGAGCGGGCGCGCAGCGCGCAGGACGAGCGGTTCGCCACCGAGATCGGGGAGTTGATCGCGGCGGGCCGGCCGGTCAGCGCGTGGGTGGCGCGGCACACGGCGGAGCTCGCGGAGCGGGCGGTCCCGGAGTGGGTGGCGGTGCTGGACGCGCTGGCCGCCCTGGCGGCGCCGGGCGGCCCGGGCGGGCTGGGTGAGCTGGACGGGCAGGCGGAGGGCCTCGGGCCGGTGGGGTACTGGGGGTTGTCGCTGGGGAGCGTGATCGGCATCCAGCTGGTGGCGGCCGAGCCGCGCATCGCCGCCGCGGTGTTCGGGCTGACGGGGCACGCGTCGCAGACGGAGGCGGCGGGTCGGGTCGGCGTGCCGGTGGAGTTCCTGCTCCAGTGGGACGACCGGCTGGTCCCGCGCGAGGGGGCGCTCGCACTGTTCGGCGCGCTGGGGTCCCCGGAGAAGACGCTGCACGCCAACCCCGGGGGCCACCTGGACCTGCCGGAGCTCCAACTGGAGTCGTCCGAGCGGTTCCTGGCCCGGCAGCTCGGTGCCGCGGAGGCCGACCGGGATGCCAACCGTCAGTAAAACTTCGCAAAGGATTTCTCCCTGCAACGAACCCGACGGGCATCGACTTCAACATATTGTTGCAGTTCAGCGGCCCGATGGTCACCCTTCGTGGATTTGACATAACACTCCGCTCCCCCTGGACTTCACAATCCGTAGGAGTACGGTTCCGGAGGAATCGCCGGGTCCGACTTCCAGGCAGGCCGGCCGTACCGGAAATGGTGCGCAGCATGGATTGGCAAAAGGGTGGGGAGAGCACCCCGGTGACGGCTCGTCCGATATCCGGCAGAGTGCTCGCGGAGGTCCTGCGCGGCGTGGCGCAGGTCGATTTCATGCCGTCCGTCGTGTGCGGACTTCTCTTCGTGGCCGCGCTGCTCGCCGCCGGCTGGCAGTTCGGCTTCTACGGGCTGCTCGGTAGCGCCGTCTCCACCGCCGTCGCGTACGGGCTGGGGCTCGACCGGGAGGCCGTCGGGGCCGGGCTGCACGGGTACAACGGGTGTCTGGTGGCGCTGGGTTGCGCCGTCTTCCTGGGCGCCGGGCACCCGGCGACGGTCGCGGTGGCGGCCCTCGGGGCCGCCGTCGCCGTGGTGGTCACGGCGGGGCTCGGGGCGCTGCTCGCCACCTGGCGGCTGCCCGCGCTGACCGCGCCGTTCTGCCTGGTCGCGACGGCCGTCACGGCGGCCGCCCCCGGCTTCCGCCGACTGTGGCACGGCGCCGGCGCACCCGCCGCCCCGCCCGTCCCGGCCGGCGGGCCGACCGGGCTGAGCTGGGAGCAGCTCTGGCACGGGTTCTTCGCGAACATCGGTCAGATCTTCTTCATGCCGCAGTGGTACGTCGGCCTGCTGTTCCTGGCCGGGCTGTTCGCGGCGAGCCGCCTCGCGGGCCTGATGGCCTGCGCGGGAAGCGCCACCGGGCTGCTCACGGCCTGGGTGTTCGGCGCCCCCGGCGAGGCGGTCGGCCGGGGGCTGCTCGGGTACAGCGGTGTGCTGGTCGCCCTCGCGCTGTGTGGGGTGTTCCTGGTGCCCGACGGCTGGAGCGCGGCCTATGCCCTGGTCGGCGCGGTCGGCGCGACCGTGCTGACCCCGGCGCTCGGCGCGGCCTCCGCGCCCTTCGGCGGCCACGCCTTCACCTGGCCGTTCGTGCTGACCACGATGCTGTTCCTGGCGGCGGTGCCGGCCGTCCCGCGCCTGCGCCGGACCTGAATTCCGCATTCGGTTCCCCCCGGAGTTCCCGTACTTCGTCCGACTTCCAGCAATGAAGGCAATGCAGGCAGTGCAGGCGGTCCAAAACAGTTCCCGCTCTGTTGCATTCCATCGGATTCCCGGAAAGGAAGAGTGGTCCCCGTGAATCTCTCGCCGCGTGAGATGGACAAGCTGTACATCTACGTCGTCGCCGATCTGGCCCGCAAACGCCGCGACCGCGGCGTCAAGCTGAACTACAGCGAGGCCTGCGCGCTCATCAGCGAGGCCATCATGGAGGGCGCCCGGGACGGCCGCACCGTCGCCGAGTGCATGGAGATCGGCAAGCAGGTCGTCAGCAACGCGGACGTCATGCCGGGCGTGCGCGAGATGCTCCCGCTGCTCCAGGTCGAGGCGGCGTTCCTGGACGGGACCAAACTGGTCTCCTGCCACGACCCGGTGGGTGCCTGAGCGATGACCCGGTCCCAGGCCGCCACCGTGGTACTGGCCGGCGGGCACGAGAGCGACGGCGGACGGGCCCTCGCGACGCTGGTCGCGACCGGACCCGCCGTACACGCCGCCGCCCCCGCAGGCCGTCCGCTCACCGAGGCCGTACGGTCGGCGCTCGCCGCGGCGGGCGACGGACCGGTGTGCGTCGTGCCGATGACGCTCGGCCGCGACCCCGGGCTGATCGCCGACACCGCCCGGGCACTGCGCTGGCTCGCCGCCGGAGAGGGCCGCGGACGGCTCGCCCTGACCGCGCCCTTCGGCGCCGCCGACCACCTGATCGGCTGGCTGCGGGCCGCCGCCGGCGCCGCCCCCGACGGCGCGGTGCTGGTCACCGCCCCGGCAGCCGGCCCGTTCGAGGACGCCGAGCTGTTCCGGATCGCCCGCCTCGCCCGCCAGTACGGCCGGCACCGCTGGGTCGAGGTCGCCTTCGACGGCGGCGACCCCGACCCGGCCGAGGGCGCCGAACGCTGCCGACTGCTCGGCGCCCGCGAGGTGACGGCCGTTGCGGCCTCGTTCGGCCCGGCCCTGCGCACCGCCCTGCCCGGCGTACGGGACGGCGGCCCGCTGCTGCGGCCGTCCGCCGTCGCCGGGGTGGTCGCGGCCAGGACGGCGGCGGCGCTGCACCTGCTCGGGCACGGGGAGGACGGCATCCTGGCCGGCCTAGACGCCGAGCACGGGCACGGCTACGCGCACAGCCACGGGCCGGGGGAGCGGCACCACCAGCACCACGGGCAGCACGCGCACCAGCACGGCCACACCCACGACACTCGCGAACCCGCACACACCCCCCACTGACCCGGCAGAGAGGAAGGCCAGCCATGTCCGGCAGCGCCGCATACCTGTACGGCGACGACCCGGTGGAGATCAACGCCGGCCGCGCCAAGGCCACCGTCACGGTCAGCAACACCGGCGACCGGGCGATCCAGGTCGGATCCCACTACCACTTCTTCGAGGCCAACCGCGCCCTCGACTTCGACCGCAACGCCGCCTTCGGCAAGCACCTGGACATCCCGGCCGGCACCGCCGTCCGGTTCGAGCCCGGCGACACCAGAGACGTCACCCTCGCCGAGTTCGGCGGCCACCGCCGCCTGGTGGGCTTCGCCGGCCTCGTGGACGGCGGCATCACCGCCCCCGGCACCCGGGCCCGCGCCGTCGACCGGGCCATCGCCCGCGGCTTCAAGGGCACCAACCTCGACCACAAGGAAGACCGGCCACGGAACCTCTCGACGGAGACCGGCCCGGCCGACCAGGAAGGCGACCACTGATGGCCATCCTCTCCCGCAAGCAGTACACCGACCTCTTCGGCCCCACCGTCGGTGACCGTTTCCACCTCGCCGACACCAACCTCGTGGTCGAGGTCGAACAGGACTTCAACCAGGGCCACTACGGCGACGAGGCCGTCTACGGCGGCGGCAAGGCCATCCGCGACGGGATGGCCCAGGACCCGGCCGCGACCTCCGCGCAGGGCGCGCTCGACCTGGTGATCACCAACGTGGTGGTCATGGACGCGGTGCTCGGCGTCGTCAAGGGCGACATCGGCGTCAAGGACGGCCTCATCGTCGCCGTCGGCAAGGCCGGCAACCCGCACACCCAGAGCGGAGTGCACCCCCGGCTGGTGATCGGCCCCGGCACGGAGGTGATCTCCGGCGAGCACCTGATCGCCACCGCCGGCGGCATCGACACCCACATCCACTTCATCGCCCCGCAGCAGGTGCAGGAGGCGCTGAGCAACGGCATCACCACCCTGATCGGCGGCGGCACCGGCCCGTCCGACGGCACCAACGGCACCACCTGCACCCCCGGCCCGTGGAACATCCACCGGATGTACCAGGCCGTCGAGGACCTGCCGGTCAACGTCGGCCTGCTGGGCAAGGGCAACGGCTCGCTGCCCGGCGCGCTGCGCGAGCAGGTCGAGGCGGGCGTGTGCGGCCTCAAGGTGCACGAGGACTGGGGCAGCACCCCGGCCGCGATCGACAGCGCGCTGAGCGTCGCCGACGAGTACGACGTGCAGGTGGCCATCCACACCGACACCCTCAACGAGTCCGGCTACTTCGAGGACACCCTGTCCGCGATCGACGGCCGCACCATCCACACCTTCCACACCGAGGGCGCGGGTGGCGGCCACGCCCCCGACATCATGCGGATCGCCGGCGAGCCCAACGTGCTGCCGTCCTCCACCAACCCCACGCTGCCCTACACCGTCAACTCGGTGGACGAGCTGCTGGACATGGTGATGGTCTGCCACCACCTCAGCCACAGCATCCCCGAGGACGTCTCCTTCGCCGACTCCCGGGTCCGCGCCGAGACCATCGCCGCCGAAACCGTGCTGCACGACGAAGGCGTCATCTCGATCTTCTCCTCCGACTCGCAGGCGATGGGCCGGATCGGCGAATCCTTCACCCGCGCCTTCCAGACCGCCCACCACTGCAAGGACCAGCGCGGCAAGCTCGCCGGCGACAGCGAGCGCAACGACAACTTCCGCGTCCTGCGCTACCTCGCCAAGCTCACCATCAACCCGGCCGTCGCCTCCGGCACCGCCGACCACATCGGCTCGCTGGAGCCCGGCAAGCTCGCCGACATCGTGCTCTGGCCGATCAACTCCTTCGCCGTGAAACCGAAGATGGTCATCAAGGGCGGCGTGATCAACTGGGCGCTGATGGGCGACCCGAACGCCTCGCTGCCCACCCCGCAACCGGTCTACTACCGCCCGATGTTCGGCCAGTACGGGCGGGCCAGGCAGGCCACCCGGGTGTCCTTCATGTCGCAGGCCGCCGTCGACCTCGGGGTTCCGGCCCGACTCGGCCTGGAGAGCCGGGTGCTGCCGGTGCGGCGGTGCCGCTCGGTCGGCAAGCAGCACATGGTGCGCAACGACGCGCTGCCGAAGATCGCGGTCGACCCGGAGACGTACAAGGTCACCCTGGACGGCGAGCCGGCCACCATCGAGCCGGCCCGCGAGCTGCCGCTCAACCACCTCTTCTACCTCGCTTGAGCACCGGCGCCGAAGGCGGTCCGGGCCTTCCGGGCCTTCCGGGCGGTTCGGAGGGTCTGGGTGGTCCGGGCGGTTCGGAGGGTCCGGACGGGCCGGGCGGCCTGGACGCGCTGCTGGTCTGCCTCCAACTGACCGACTCGGCCTTCCCCAGCGGCTTCTACACCCTCTCGCACGGCCTGGAGGGCTACGCCCAGGCCAAGGCCGTCACCCCGGACACCCTGCCCGAGCTGCTCGCCGACCTGCTGCGGCACGGCGTCGGACCGTCCGACGCCACGGCCCTGGTCCTGGCCCACCGGGCCGCCACGGCGGGTGACTGGGAGCTGCTCGCCGAGACCGACCAGCGGCTTCACGCCACCAGGCTCAACCGCGAGCTGCGCCTGGCCGCCACCCGGACCGGACGCCAACTCCTGGACATCGCCCGGGAGTCGGTGGGCGGCGCGCCGCTGGAGCGGTACGCCGAGTTGGTCGCGGAGAAGCGCGCCCCCGGCTGCCAGGCGGTGGCGGCCGGGGTGGCGTACGCCTCGGCCGGCGTTCCGGTCCACCAGGCCGTCACCAGCGACCTGTTCGCGTTCTGCACCAGCTTCGTCGGCGCGGCGCTGCGGCTCCGGCTGACCGACCACCGCAAGGCCCAGGTGGTGCTGCGGGCGGCCTCCCCGGTGATCCGGGAGGTCGTATCCGCCGCCCTGGAGCGGGACCTGGCGGACCTGGGCGGCTGCGTGCCGGTCGCCGACGCCATGTCCGGGCGGCACGAGCGGGCGGAGGCCCGGCTGTTCATGAGTTGACCCCCTGTATCCGCACACAGCACAACGAACCATCAGAGGAGGAGAGTTGACCGAGAACGTGCTCCGCGTGGGCATCGGCGGGCCGGTGGGTTCCGGCAAGACGGCGCTGATCGAGGCGCTCGTCCCGGTGCTGATCGCCCGAGGCCACCGCCCGGCGGTCATCACCAACGACATCTACACCCAGGAGGACGCCCAGCACGTGCGGCGCACCCTGGCCGGGGTGCTGGACCCCGAGCGGGTGGTCGGCGTGGAGACCGGCGCCTGCCCGCACACCGCCGTCCGGGACGACCCGACGATGAACCTCGCGGCCGGCGCCGAGATGCTGGAGCGCTTCCCCGACGTTGACACCCTGCTCTTCGAGTCCGGCGGCGACAACCTCACACTGACCTTCAGCCCGGTGCTGGTGGACCTCTTCCTCTTCGTCCTCGACACCGCCGAGGGCGAGAAGATGCCCCGCAAGCGCGGCCCGGGCATCACCGAGTCGGACCTGCTGGTCATCAACAAGATCGACATCGCCCAGTACGTCCGCGCCGACCTCGGGGTGATGGAGTCCGACGCCCACCGGGTGCGCGAGGGCGGCCCGGTGGTGCTCACCAACTGCCTGACGGGGGAAGGGCTGGAGGACATCGCGGCCTTCCTGGAGACCTTCCGGACGGTTCCGGCGTGACGGCTTCCCCGGCTGTGGCGGCTGTGGTGGCTCCTTCGGTTTCCTCGGCTCCTCCGGTTTCCTCGGCTGTGGCGGCTTCGGCAGTGCCCCGGCTCGACCCCCGGCACTACGAGCCGGCCCGCGTCCCGTACGCGGTCCGGCGCTTCGCCGGGACGCCCGACACCCTCGCGGTCGGTCGTCCCGGCAAGGTCGGGTTGCTGGAACTGGCCTTCGAGAAGGTCGGCGGGCGCACCGAACTCACCGGCCACTACCAGAAGTCACCGCTGCAGATCATGCGCCCGCTGTACTTCGACCTGGCCCGCCCCGACCTCGCCGTCACCTTCCTGATGTCCACCGGCGGCGGCATCCTCCAAGCCGACCGGCTCCGCACCGACCTGCACTGCGGCGCCGACACGGCCGTCCACCTGACCACCCAGGCGGCCACCAAGGTCTACCGGATGGAACACGACTACGCGACGCAGCTGGTCAACCTGACGGCCGGCCCGCGCGCCTACGTCGAGTACCTGCCCGAGCCGGTGATCCCCTTCGTCGACTCGCGCCTCTACCAGCGGACCGTCCTCACCGTCGACCCGGGCGCGACGGTGCTCGCCGGCGAGACCGTCCTGGCCGGCCGCCTCGCCCGGGGCGAACGCAACGCCTACCAGGTGCTCGCATCCGACCTCGAAGTCCGCCGTCCGGACGGCGAGTTGGTGGCACTGGACACCGTCCGGCTGGAGCCCTCGGCGGGTGGGGGCAGCGGCGTCACCGGCCCGGCGGTACTGGCCGGGCACGACGTGATGTCCAGCCTGTACGTCCTCAGCCCGCTCGCCCCGGCGGGCCGGATCGCGGACGCCCTGCACGAGGCGGTGGCCGGCCGGGACCGCTCGCTGCTGTACGGGGTGAGCGTGCTGCCGCAGGACAGCGGCGCCTGGCTGCGCCTCCTCGGCTCCGACACCCGGGCCTGCGCGGCCGCCCTGCGCGCGGCCTGGGACGCGGTGCGGCGGCTACTCATCGGGGCGCCGGCGCCGGAGCTGCGGAAGACGTAGCGGCGGCGGCCGGAGCCACTCGTGATCTTCTTCCTGATCCGGTACAACCCCGGGGCGGGGTGCGAAGTCCTGTCTGGCGTGAACGAGGATGCGAGACGGGATGCCGCGCCGGACGGGGGGCGCGAGGTCGTGACGGCTGACGTGCCGAAGGCCGTGGCGGCTGACGTGACGGCTGAAGTCACGACTGACATGCCGGAGACCGTGACGGACGGTGCGCCGGCCGAGCCGACGCCGCCCGCCCGGCCGGCCCGGCGCCTGGTCAGCCGCCGGAAGCTGCTGATGGGCGTCGCGGGCCTGGGTGCCCTCGCGGCCGCTGCGGGTGTCAACGAATGGGTCCGCCGGAGGAACTCCCACGGCCCGCGGCTCTGGGAGACGACCGCCGCGAGCGGGCGGCTGGAGCTGTCCACCGGCCGGCAACAGGCCCTCTACGTCTCCGGGTTCGACGGCAGCGTGCGAGCCCTCGACCCGCGCACCGGAGAGATCCGCTGGAGCCACTCCGTCAGCACGCCCCACGACGCCGACCCGCAGGGCGGCTGGCCGCTGGCCGCCGGGGACGGGGTGGTGTGCGTGGCCACCGACACCCACCTGCGGGTCCTGGAGGCGGAGTCGGGAGAGCAGCGCTGGGAAGCGGCCGCGCCCTACTGGTCCCACTTCGCTGGGAAGCAACGCCCCGCCGTCAGCGGCGACAGCGCGTTCGCGGCGCACGGGAGTTCCGTGCGCTGCTTCGACCTGGCCACCGGCAAGCCGCGCTGGACGGGCCCGGTGCTCTACACGGACTCCCTGGCCCTCGACGGCGGCACCGTGTACGCGGCCGGCGAGTCGACCGGGGTCGTCGCCCTGGACGCGCGCACCGGCGAGCAGCTGTGGGAACGCAAGGCCGCCGTCAACGGCCCGCTCACCGCCCACCGTGGAGCTCTGTTCCACACCTCCGAGGGGCTGGGCGGCACGGTCGTCACCGCACTGGACGGGCCGACCGGAACGGTGCTCTGGGGCTCCTTCCAGTACGGCCGGGTGACCTGCCCACTGTCGGCGGCCGACCGGACGGTCTTCGCGTTCGGCGGGGCCCGCCTGCACGCGCTGGACGCGGACACCGGAGACCGGCGCTGGTCGGCCGACGTGCCCGTCGGAAGCCGCCCCGGGCCGACCGCCATGATCGCCGCCGACGGCGGTGGGGTGTACGCCGACGCGGGCGACGATCAGCTGTACGCGTTCGACCTCGCGACGGGTGAACTGCGCTGGCAGGACCAGTCGGAGCCGCCCGGTGGCGACACCGGAGGAGGAAACCCGATCCGGCTGGCCGCCGCCGACGGGACGGTCTACCGCTCCAGCCGCGCCGGCGTCGTCGCGCTTGGCGCCCTGGCTTCGGCCTGAGTGGGCTCAGACGTTGGCGGTGAGGTGCGCGACGGCGCCGAGGCCGTCTCGGGCGGCCTCGCGGACCTCGGGATCGGCGAGAGCGCTCTGGAGGATCGCCGTGGTCTCCGGATGGTCGGGCCACTGCCAGGCCAGCATGGTCAGCGCCCGGCTGCGCACCTCCGGGCTGGGGTCGTCGGTGGCGCGGGCGTGGACGGTGGTCTCGGCCCGGTCATTGACCGTCGAAACCTCTGGATCGTTCCCCACCCTGCCTAGGCTAGCCGCTCCACGAACTCGCGCTGCTCCGGCGTTTCGACCGCGTGCGGGTCGTAGTGCTCCCGCACGTACGCCACCGCCTCCGCCGCCAGGACGCCGTCCAGGACGGCGATGCAGGCGAGGCTGGTCCCCGTGCGGCCCCAGCCGCCGGCGCAGGCGAGTTCGACGCGTTCGGTGGCGGAGCGCTCCCACGCCTCGCGGAAGGCGTCGGCGGCGTCCACGCGGTCGGCGGGGAGGCCGAAGTCGGGCCAGCGGACCCAGCGGCTCGGCCAGTCGACGTGGGGCGGCCGGTCGTCCAACAGGTAGAGGCCGAAGGTCGGTTGGGGCCCGGGAGGCGTGGGGCGGCTGAGGCCGCGGCCGCGAAGGAGGCGGCCGGAGGGCAGGCGCAGGATGCCGGGGGTGCTCGGGTCCCAGGTGATGGGGTCGGTCATGGCGTCTCTTTCCGAGGAGGGGCGGGGTGTTCAGGATGCCGCGTGCAGCCCGACGGGCGGGCGCGGCAGTCCGGCGCTGTGGGCCAGGGCGGCGGCCTCGCCGCGCGAGGAGACGTCGAGCTTGGCGAGGATGTTGGCGACGTGGAACTTCACCGTCGACTCGCTGATGTGCAGGGCCGCCGCGATGTCCCGGTTGCGGCGGCCCCGCGCGAGCTGGTCGAGGACCTCCCGTTCGCGCGGCTGGAGGCCGTCCAACGGGTCGGTGGCGAGGGCGGATTCGGGCAGGGCGAGCGGGAGGTCGACGGTCACCGTGGTGCCCCAGCCGGGAACGGCCTCGACGCCGTGGCGTCCGCCGAGGGCGGCGATGCGGTCGGCGGTGCGGTGGACGGTGAGGGCGTCGGCGGTGAGGACGCCGAGGCCGTCGCCGCGCACCACGGCGCGCAGCAGGCCGTCCGCCGTGAGCTGCCAGCTCACGTGCAGCCGGGTCGGTTTCTCCTGCTCCAGCATCAGCAGTACGGCCACCCGGACGGCGTCCCGGGCGGTGTGCGCGGCGTCGGCGGGGACGGACCGGTCGGCCTCGGCCGGCGGCGCGATGTCGAGCTGGACCCGGGTGTGCCGCAGCAGCGGGCGCAGCTCGCGCACCAGCCGGGCGAAGGCGGCGTCGGCGGGCTGCTCGCTGAGGGTGCGGTCCAGTTCGGCGCCCTGGCGCAGGTCGAGCAGGGCGGTGACGGCCAGCTCGGTGGCGGTGCGGCGGGCCGTGGCGTCGTCCAGGTCGGCCGAGCGCAGCGGTGCCAGGATCGCGGTGAGCGCGGCGCTGTGGGTGCCGGTGAACTCGGCGATGGCGCGGGCGCGGGCGTTGGCGGAGGCGCGGGAGGCGGTGGCCTGGGTGGGGGCGGCGTCGGTGGCGCGGTGGTCGGAGTGGGCGACCACCAGGTCCCACAACTGCTGCAGGACGGCGAGCGCCCCGGCGGCGAGCGGTTCGGCGTCCCGCCGGAC
Source organism: Kitasatospora sp. NPDC048286 (assembly GCF_043201735.1). NCBI lineage: Bacteria > Bacillati > Actinomycetota > Actinomycetes > Kitasatosporales > Streptomycetaceae > Kitasatospora > Kitasatospora sp. NPDC048286. The sequence continues at coordinate 261,646 of NZ_JBICZE010000004.1, read as the reverse complement.
GAGGACCAGGACGGCGCCGTTGCCGTTGCCGGGCGTGGTCGCCGTGACCACCACCGGTCGGGACTGTCCGGCGAGCTCGGCCTCGCCCTGCCAGGGGCGGCCGGCCGTGGTCGTCCCGGCCGCGCGTTCGGCCAGCCGGGACAGGTCCAGCGAGCCGATGGCCCCGGTCAGCTCGGGCGGGCCGTAGCTGTTCGTGGGGCTGAACGTGCAGACGCCGCTGAGCTGGGCGAGCGCCGCGTGCGGGACGAGGGTGTCCAGGACCGCCGACAGCTGCCGCAGGAGGTCCGGCCGGGGCGTGCGCAGCACTTCGAGGGCGCGGGCCAGCGCGTCTTCGGGGCGGCCCCAGTGCTGCTGCCAGGCCTCGCCCTCGGCGTCGGTCCGGCTCCTGCCGTCGGCCCGGCTCTTGCCGTGGAGTTGGCTCTTGCCGTCGGTCCGGCCGTTGCCGTCGACCCGGCCCTTGCCGTCGGTGCCGTTGGAACCACTCATGCCGTCCATGCGCTCCAGCCTAGTTCGGGCGCCGACGGTCCCGCCTGGCCGTTCGGACAGGTCGAACCGTCCGAAGGACCGGCCGGGCGCCCGCCGCTCCGGTCACAGGATGGAAGGCGTCGGAAGACAGACCAACTCTCCTGGAACGAGGGATTTTCCATGACCAAGGCGATCGCCTTCTCCGAGTTCGGCGGCGTGGACGTGCTGCGCCCGATTGACATCGAACTGCCCGCCCCGGGCCCCGGCCAGGTGCGGGTCGCGGTCCGAGCGGTGGGCGTCAACCCGGTGGACCGCAGGCTGCGCACCGGCGAGCTGGCCGGGCTGTTCCCGGTGGTCTTCCCCTACGTGCCGGGCGTGGAGGTTTCCGGCACGGTGGAGGCCGTCGGTGCCGAGGTGAGCGGCTTCGAGCCCGGCGACGAGGTGTTCGGCAGCACGATGGGCGGCGCCTACGCGGAACACGCGCTGGTGGACGTGGCGGTACTGGCCCACAAGCCCGCCGGGCTGAGCTGGGAGGAGGCCGCCGCGCTCCCGACGGCGGCCGAGACCTCGGAGCGGGTCCTGGACCTCCTCGGCGTGCGGCCGGGCGAGACGCTGCTGGTGCACGGCGCGGCCGGCGGGGTGGGCACGGTGCTGCTCCAGTTCGCCCGGGCGCGCGGGATCACCGTCATCGGCACCGCGAGCGAGGCCAACCATGACCACCTGCGGGAACTCGGCGCGATCCCGGTGGCGTACGGCGAGGGCCTGGCCGAGCGGGTGCGGGCCGTCGCCCCGGGCGGGGTGGACCGGGCGCTGGACGCGGCCGGGCGGGGCGGGGTGCTGCCGCTGTCGGTCGAGCTGACGGGCAGCGCCGACCGGGTGCTGACGATCGCCGACATGGAGGGCGGGCAGGAGCACGGCGTCCGTTTCAACGGCGGTGTCGAGGGCGTCGAGTCGCACCACCAGCGCGCCTTCGCGGCCGCCGTCGCCCTGCACGAGGCGGGGACCCTGCGGCTGCCGCTGCACCAGGTGTTCCCGCTGGCGGAGGCGGCGCAGGCGCATCGGGTCAGTGAGGCCGGACACCTGCGCGGGAAGATCGTGCTGACGGTCTGAAGGCCGTTCCGGCCGGCCCGTCGACCGTTCTGTCGCCCGGCCCGTCGACCGTTGTCGACCGTTCCGAGGGCTGTTCGCCGCCCGTCCTGTCCGCCTCTGCCCGTTTTACCTCCGTTTTGCATTGGGCTCGCCATTTTCGTACGGTTTCATCCGTTCGGAGTAATTCGGCAGGCGGACGCGCCGTGAACACGGTGGTGGGCCGTTCGGCCGACATGCGATCCCTCGAACGGTCGACCAGGGTTGGCCGGACGTGGGCGGTACCGGACCGCCTGCCCTGACGGTCAGGAGGACCAGGCGCATGGGTGGAACGGACAAGCGGGCGGTGATCGGCGAGTTCCTCGGGACCCTGCTGCTGGTGCTGCTGGCGGTGGGCGCCGCGGTGCTCGCGGGGGAGGCGATCGGTGCGGTGGGCATCGCGCTCGCGTTCGGCTTCGTGCTGCTCGCGCTCGCGTACGCGCTGGGCCCGATCTCCGGCTGCCACGTCAACCCGGCGGTGACGCTCGGCTTCCTGCTGGCCCGCCGGATAGACGGGCGCACGGCGGTGTCGTACTGGGTGGCACAGGTGCTCGGCGGCATCGCGGGCGCGGCGCTCGTCCTGCTGCTCGCCAAGCAGGTGCCGGGGCTGGAGACCCACGGCAAGCTCGGCACCAACGGCTGGGGCGAGCGCTCCCAGGTGCACATCAACGCCGGCGGCGCGTTCCTGACCGAGGTCGTCCTCACCTTCCTGCTGGTGTACGTGGTCCTGGCGGTCACCCACCGGCTGGCCGCGGTCGGCTTCGACGGTCTGCCGATCGGCGTCGCACTGGTGGTCGTCCACCTGGTCGGCATCCCGCTCACCGGCACCTCGGTCAACCCGGCGCGCAGCCTCGGCCCGGCGCTGTTCGCGGGCGGCGAGGCACTGTCGCAGCTGTGGCTGTTCCTGCTCGCCCCGCTGGTCGGCGGCGCGCTGGCGGCGGGCGTGCACCTGCTGACCCACCCGCAGCCCAACCTCCCGGTGGCCGAGGCCCTGGCCACGGACGCGCGGGTGTAGCTCCCGCGGCCTTCACCGCGCATCGGCTGCATGCCGGTCGAACGGCGGCCGGGACCGTACCGACGGTCCCGGCCGCTGTTGTCGTTCCCGCCGTCGCCGCCGCAAGTGCTCCCTGTGGCCGTCGCCCCGCGTGGTGCCGCCGCCGAGTGTCCCGGGCCGCATTCGAGCCGCCGACCGGCCGGATCCGGCGCACCGGGCGGAGGGCCCCGACTCCCGCCCCTTCGCTGGGTAGAGTCGCGCCATGGTGACTGTGAACGCGGAGAGCCCCGCGGCCGGGCGGCTGGCCGGCCGCTCCTGTGTGGTGACGGGCGCGGCCAGCGGCATCGGACGGGCCGTCGCCGAACGCTTCGTCCGGGAGGGCGCGTCGGTGGTCGCCACCGACGTGGACGCGGCCGGGCTGGACCGGCTGGCCGAGCAACTCCCGGGCGCCGTCAGCACGGTGGTCGGCGACGTGGCCCGGGACGAGGACGCCCGCCGGATGGTGGCGGCCGCCGTCGAGCGGTACGGGCGGCTGGACGTCCTGGTCGCCAACGCCGGGATCATCCCGCTGATGGAGATCACCGAGGCCACCGCCGAGGACTGGGACCACGTCATGGCGGTGGACGGCCGCGGCATGTTCCTCACCTGCAAGTACGCGATCGAGGCGATGACGGCGCAGGAACGGCCCGGCGGCTCGATCGTCTGCCTGTCCTCCATCTCCGGCGAGGCCGGCCAGCGCGGCCAAGCGGTGTACGGGCCCGCCAAGTTCGTCGCCTCCGGCCTCACCAAACACCTCGCCGTCGAGTGGGCCGACCGCGGCATCCGGGTCAACGCCGTTGCCCCCGGCACCATCACCACTGAGCGGGTCGCCCGGCTGTACGACGAGCCCGGCGGACCCGAGTACCTCGGGGCGATCGAGAAGCTGCACCCGATGGGCCGGCTCGGCGTCCCGGCCGAGGTCGCCGCGGCCGTCCTCTTCCTCGCCTCGGACGACGCCTCCTTCGTCACCGGGGTCGTGCTGCCGGTGGACGGCGGCTACCTGGCGCAGTGACCCCCGGGCGCCGCGCCGATCGGCTGCCGGCGGAGCGCCCCGGCCACAACAAGCGCGCCTGCGGGCCGCCCCGGTGCGGATCCCTGGTCTTCTCGTCGAGCCGCTCCGGCCGGGGCGCTGACCGTCAGTCGGCCGCCGGCTCGACGACTGCTGCGACCGAGCGACATCGGAGCCCAGCGGCCACAAGCTCCATCTCGACCAGCGTGCCCACCAGGCCGGTTGTCCTCAGCTCGTGGGCCATGGCCCGGGCCTGTGTCAGTGAGAGCCCGTGAATCTCCCGCAGGGCATGCAAGACAGGGACAAGGCTCGACTCGGGCCCTGCAAGCCGAAGTCGAGCAGGGCCGTGCTCTGCCAGCAGCGCCTGTCGGACCTCCTCGGGAGTCGGCCCGCCGCTGTCCTGCTCGCACCACGCAGCGGGACAGCTCCGGCACCTCCCTTCCGTGCCCCACCACACCTGCCCGCGGTCGATGAACTGGCCGACGTCGCGTGTCAGCACGCCGCCGCAGTCACTGCAGCGCGTCGTGATCTTCACGCCTTGAGTGATCACCGGACTCCCCGCGTTCGGTCCTCGGCCTGCGGATCTTCCCGCGTCCGTATCCGCCCGTCGACCACAGTTCCTCACAGACTTGTCACGCTCAACCCGGCCTGGGCCGGCGCCCACGTGGCGTACGGCGCCCAGCGTACGGAGGGTCGCCTCGTGCGTGGCGAAGACCCCGGCGTCGACGGCGTTCGCCCGGGCGTCGCGCGGCGTCACGCCGCCTGTCGCCCGGCGTCACCCCGCGCGTCCTGCGCCGCTACGAGGAACAGGGGCTGCTCACCCCCGAGCTCCGCCCCAGCGGCTACCGCGAGTACGGCGACGAGGCGCGGACACCGTCCGCGGCATCCGCTCCCTCCCTCCGGCCGGACTCGGCTGCGCCGTGATCGCCGTGGTCCTCCCCGCCCGCCGCACCCCGGGCAGCGCCCGCCTGGCTCGCCCGCCTGCCCGGCTTGCCTGGCCCGCCCGCCCGCCCGCCCGCCCGCCGCCCGCCGCTCGCGGCCGGTGGCGCGGAAACTCGATGGCGCGCGCTCCCGCGCCATGCTGGAGTGAGCGGATGGATCAAGACGAAGTGCTCGCCCTGTTCGACGACCGACTCCGACGCAACGCGCCGCCCGACCCGGACTGCCGTGTCGAGCGCGACGGCGCGGTGGTCCGGCAGGTGGGTCCGGAGCACAGCTGGAACGGCGTGGTCTGGTCCGGCCTGGACGAGGCCGGGGCGGACGCGGCCATCGCCGCACAGGTGCGCCACTTCGCCGGACTGGGGCTGGAGTTCGAGTGGAAGGCCTACTCCCACGACCGCCCCGCGGACCTCGGCGCCCGGCTGCTGGCGGCCGGCTTCACCCCGGAGCCGGACGAGGCGCTGATGATCGCCCGGATCGCGGACCTGCCCACCGAGGCCGCCCTGCCCGAGGGCGTCCGGCTGCTCCCGGTGACGGACCCGGCCGGGGTGGACCTGCTGATGGAGGTCCACGTACAGGCCTTTGGCACCGAGCGCCCCAGCCTGCGCGAGCGGCTGCTCGACCACCTGCGGCACGGCACCGAGACGGTCAGCATGGTCGTCGCGATGGCCGGTGACCGCCCGGTCAGCGGCGCCCGGATGGAGCTGATCCCGGGCACCGGGTTCGCCGGCCTCTGGGGCGGCGGCACCGCGCCCGACTGGCGCGGCCGGGGCATCTACCGCGCCCTCGTTGCCCACCGCGCCCGCCTCGCGGCCGAGCTCGGCTACCAGTACCTCCAGGTCGACGCGAGCGACCAGAGCCGACCCATCCTGCAGCGCCTCGGCTTCGCCTGGCTGAGCACGACGACGCCGTACGTCCACCAGCCGTAGGACCTGCCGGGGGCGGGCGGCCCTGGCCGGGTCGACGGAACCCGACGGGAGTCGGGTTGATCCCGCGCCGTCGGCACCCACCCGGGGCCGGGAGAGCCGTGACCACCCTGTGCCCAGTCGGCCGACCGGCCGGCCTGATCGGCGCGGGACTCTCGGCGTACGTCGGCCTGGCCCTGCCGTCCCCCGTTCGTCGGCCGGCCGTCGGCGGTGATCGCCGCGGCTGTCACGTGCTTGGCCCTCGGGCTGGGGCGCGGACTGTGCCGGACCGGGCCTGGCCTCCAGCGCCTTTGTGCCCTCTGCCCCTGCCGATCGGCAGGGGCAGAGGGCGAGTTGCTGCTCAGGCTCTGCCGATCGGCACATGTGCGGGAGGGGCGCCCGGGGTCATCGTTGAGGCACCACGAGCGGGGCCGTCAGGCCCCCGGGGAAGGAGCCTCGACATGTTCGACCTCTGCTCTCTGCGCGTCCTCGGACCGCCGACGGCTGGGCCCGTCCTCGTCGGCTTGGGCGCCGGCTTGGGCTCGGGTACCCGCATCCGCCCGGTAGTCGCGCGGTGGCGATCAGGACGGGAGCCGTGCCTGACGCGCCGCGGCCGCACCGACCACACCCGCAGCGGCCACGCCCGGAGCCGTCGCACCTGGTGCCGCCGTGTCCGGAGCCGTCCTGCCCGCAGCGACGGCGTCCGTGAGCCGGCCCTGCCCGAAGCAGGTGCTCCGCTGCGTGCCGGTGTCGTGTGCGGCGGTCTGCGCGAGGGCGTACTGGAACGGCACCCCGATCGCCGCCACCGGCAGCAGGACGCACAGCAGAGCGTGCCCCAGGCCGATCCGGAACGTCCTGCGCCGGACGGCGGTGACGAGCTGCCAACCGCCCCAGCACACCGTGCCGATGCCGAGCACCAGCCCCGCCCAGGCGAGCGGCAGCACGTGGGCCGGGGCGCCGGGGCTGTCCTGGCAGCGGCTCACCAGCGCGTGGATGTCGCCGTCCGCGAGGAGCGTCGGCACGCCGAACGCCCACCCGAGGCAGCCGAGCAGCAGCGGGCCGCCCGCCCGCAGCCACCGGGGAGAGCGCTGTTCCTCATTCATAGGCCTAGTACCAGTCCGGATTCACGCGGACGAAGTGCAGCTTCTGGTGCCCGCGCTGCTCCTGGAAGCTGTCGATCCGGCCGCCCAGGCTCGCGTTCTGCTGGCCGCCGCTGTGCTGGGTGTAGCGGATGTCCCCGTCCGGGGTCACCGCCGTCACCACCGCGGTGTGGTGGACGACGCCCTTCTTGTCCTGGGAGTCCTGGTCGGAGTCCTCCTCGTAGTAGACGATGTCCCCGGGCCTCACCTCGTCCGGAGTGAGCTCCTGGCCGCCGTGGCGCATCATGAAGTCGTGCATGTTCTGCGCCCCGGCCCAGCTCTTCGAGTAGTCGAGCCGCTGGTCGAACCAGTCGCCGCCGGCGTCGTCGCTGCGTCCCCAGGTGTCGTCCCCGCGCCAGCCCCACCACTGGTCCCACTTGGCGTGCACGCCGCCCTGGCGCAGCGCCTCCGAGGCGAAGTTGGTGCAGTTGTCGTCGAAGACGTCGATGGTGGTGTCGTTCCAGTGCTCCAGCGCCCACTGCACGGTCTTCACCCGGTCGTACTTGGCGTTGGGCCCGCCGCGCAGGCCCACCTTCACGTCGTCGGGGATGCCGGGGAGGTTGGCGAGGGTCACGGGGTCGGAGAGCATCAGCTGCTTGCGCTGGTTGTCGGTCAGCGCGTTCCACCAGTCGCTGACCAGCCGGGGGTCCTGTCCGCTGGGGATGTCCCCGGTGTACATGGACAGTTCGGTCTGTGAGGCTTCGCGCTGGAGCTGGTCCAGGGCCTTGCGCGGATCGGTCTCGCAGGTCGCCCCGGCGAGTTTGCGCAGCTCGGCGGAGGCCAGCCTGTCGGCCTGGGCGGCCTCGCGCAGCGCCTCCTGGAGCAGCGCGTCGATCTCCTGGACGACGTTGTCGTTGGAGGCCGCCGCGCCGCCGCTGCCGTGGACGGTGGCCGTGGACTCGTCGACGGTGAGGCCGTACTGCCCGGCCATGTCCAGGGCGGAGTTCAGGGTGAGCTTGGCCCGGGTGATGCTGGCGCTCAGCCCGTCGAGGACCATGACGACGCCGCGCATGATGTCCGCGCCGGCCTCCAGGATCTGGGCCTGCTCCTGGAGTTTGCGGCCGGCGGCCTCGCCGACCTTGTCCTTCCAGTTCTCCTTGAGCGGGTCGACACCGTTGGCGTGGATGTCGTTGACGGCCTGCCACGCCTGCTTGGACAGGGCGAGCCAGGAGCCGGCGGCGGCGTCGACGTCGATGCTGTTGGCGGCCTTGAGCGCCGCGATGGTCATCGTCACGGCTGCTGCTCCGTCGCCGCGCCGCCGAGGTCGTTGAGCGCGGACTCGAGCCGGCGGGCGTACTCCTGGTCGGCCTGGTCGTAGGAGTGGGCCGAGTCGTGCAACTGCTGCGAATAGACGTGAAGTTGATCGACGACGGACTTCACATGGGCCTGCCAGACGTCGGCGCAGTCCTTCAGTGCCGGTCCGGAGTCCCAGGCCGACATGCTGTCGGCGGCCGTGTGGCTGTCGTCGAGCCAGTGCCCGACGGGCCCGAAGGTCTTGGCGGCCTCGGTGAGGCCGTTCGCCGACTGGCGCAGGGCATGCGTCTGGACGTGGATGTGGTTCACCGTCAGTTCCCCCTACCCGGCTATGTCGACTCTGATCGACATGGGTGCGGCCATCGTAGCCATCGGATTGGAAGGGAGAGGTCATCTGGAAGTCATGAAACGGTAATCCAGCAGGGCCGGTTGCCTTCGATCCTGCCGGTCCGGAGCAGTCGGCCACTGGTCCGGCGGAGCGGGCCCGGCATCCGGTTCGACCAGTAGCTCGTGGAGCCGCTCCACTCGTCAGTCAGGTGCGGATGCCCGGTGGGGAGGGCGGCGGTCGCAGGGCGCCCGGACGGTCCCGGACACGATCAGCGCCGTGCCGGGGACGGCGGACGAGGCCAGGCAGGGGACCTGCGCTCGACGAAGCGCTCACCGGAGGTCCCGTACCAGCCGAGCGTGCGCGGCACGGTACGGCACGGCGCCGGCTGCGGCGAGCAGCCGGCTCGCCCGCTCCCGCTCACTCGCGCCCGCTCCCGGCCGGTCCGGAAGAACCGACCCCGGTGGAACCCGAGTTCGGTGGAACCCGTCCCGGACGGGCGAACGCCCGCAGCGTTACGGGTGATTTCTCCGTCGGATTGCGATTCAGCCGTGGATCCGCCTCAAGGTGTCACGTGAGACGTGTCCAGGATCGGCCTGGAACGCGTCCGGGACACCGAGAGCGGGGCCCGGGCGGCGCAGTCGAGAGGGAAGACGACCATGCACGTGATGCGAAGCGGCACCACCGATACCGGCGGCCGGGCTCTGCGGACGGCGGGCGCGCTGCTCGCCCTGCTGCTCGTGGGCGCGGCGGCGGGGTGCGGCGGTGGCGGCGGCTCCGGCTCCGTAGCCACGTCCCCGGCGGCCACGGGCGCCACTGCCACCGCCACCGCCACTGAGTCCGCCCCGGCGACGCAGACCGCCACCGAAACTGCCCCCACCGACCCCGCCGCGGCCAAGGAGGAGATCACCAGCAACTGGGAGCGGTTCTTCGACCCCAGCACGTCGGTCACCGACAAGGCCAGCCTGCTCCAGGACGGCGACATGCTGCTCCCGGCGCTCCAGGGTTTCGCCCAGGACCCGCAGGTCGGCCAGGTGCAGGCGAAGGTCGAGGACGTCACGTTCACCGACGCGAGCCACGCGACCGTCACGTACTCGCTCTCGCTCCAGGGCAGCGCGGTGGAGCCGAGCGCGACCGGCCAGTCCGTCCTCGACAACGGCACCTGGAAGGTGTCCCGCTCGACCCTGTGCGGTCTGCTCACCCAGGCGGGCAGCGCCACCGCCAACCCGATCCCCGGCTGCAGCTGACCGGATGCCGTCGACACGCTGCCGCACCCCCGCACCCCCGCACCCCCGCTCCGCCGCCCTCCTGCCGACCCTCGCGCTGCTCGCCGGCTGCTGCACCCGGGCCGACCCACCTCGCCACCGACGCCGGCCCGCCACCGAGACCCGGATCGGCCTGGGCACCTCCCTCACCCACCCGCGCCACGGCGCCCAGGCGTTCTTCCAGGCCGCTCGGCAGATGACCGGCGCCGGGCAGCTCTAGTCCGTGAGCTGAAACGGTGACCGGTGCCACGGAGCGCCAGGCGCGTCCCGCTCGGCAGCCCAGCCGATGGGCAGGTCGGCCAGCTCTCGCATGCTTGCGTTGTGCTCGATCGCGGCCCAGATGCACATGGCCGCGCATGCACCAGCGAGGTTCGGGTCGTTCACGCCGTCGCCGATGAGCCAGGAGTTCTCTTCGGTGTGACCAACGAACAACGCCGGAAGTTCTCCGTTCGCCACTGTCCACTGAACGACGGCCCCGAGGTGGGGAGGGAACTCGGCCTTCTCGAAGGGCCACGGGAGTGACCTGAAGATCTCATGCACGGGAGCACGCTATAGCACCTCCGGCCATGATCGGCCGGACAGCTCCTACCCGGACCGGGCCGCCCGGCTGCCCGCCTGGGAGCTGAAGGGCTGAGCGGGCGCGCGGTGGCTGACCGATGCGCTGGACTCCTGCGGCGGCGCGCTGACGTTCCGCAACTGCCGCAAAAGCCGTAGCTTGGGGTTCGGTTGACGCCGACGGCGGGCGGCCGACAGGTTGCAGATGACAGATTTCAGCTGACAGATGTCGAAATCTGTCAGCTGAAATCTGTCATCTGTCAGCCGCCCGCCCGCCCCTCACGGCAGTCGCTCGACCACGACCATGGCCGCGTCGTCGTCCAGTCGGCCGCCGACATGGGCGAGCAGGTCGCGGCGCAGGTGGTGGAGCAGGGCGCTGGGGCGCTCGGATCGCCAGGCGGTGACGCGTTCGGTGAGTGGGTAGAAGCGGCGCTGGGCGTCGCGGGCCTCGATCACGCCGTCGGTGTAGATCAGCAGCCGGTCTCCGGGCCGGAACGGGAAGGTCTCCGTCTCGTACCGCACCGGTGCGAGCTCGCCGAGGCCCAGCGGTGGGGCGGGGTGGCGGGCGGCGAGGGTGGTGATGCCGTCGGGGCGCAGCAGCAGCGGGGGAGGGTGGCCGCAGTCGATCAGGCGGACCGGGGAGCCGTCGTCGGGAATGTCGAGCAGGACGGCGGTGATGAAGGACTCGCCGGCCTCGCCGCTCTCCTTGGGGGGCTCCTCGGGCGCGGGGAGCGGCAGTGCGGACAGCGCCTGCAGGCCCTGCCGCTCGCCCCGGTCACCTCGCTCGCCCCGGTCGCCCCGCCCGCTCCGCTCCCGTCGCTCCTGCCGGTCCCGCCGGGACTGTTCGGCGAGCTGGGCGAGGTCCCAGCTGACGCTGCCGTCCAGGTAGGCGGCCAGGTCGGGCAGCTCGGCGTGCAGGTGGGCGGCGGCGCGGAAGGCGCCGAGCAGCAGGGCCGCGTCGCCGAGCGAGGACAGGCCCTTGCCGCGCACGTCGCCGACCAGCAGCCGGGTGCCGGTGGCGGTGCGGGCGGCCGCGTACAGGTCGCCGCCGACCTGCGCCTCGGCTTCGGCGGCCAGGTAGACGGAGGCCAGGTGCAGCGGTCCGATCCGGTCCGGCAGTGGGCGCAGCAGCACCCGCTGGGCGGCCTCGGACACCGAACGCACCCGGGCCAGTTCGCGCTCGTGCCGTTCGCGCAGTACCCGCAGGCCGATGATCAGCGCCGAGACGATCAGTTGCGCACTGAGCTGGGTCTCGATGTTCGTGCTGGTCAGGCTTTCGCGGACGGCGCCGATGACGGTCAGCGCGGCGAAGGCGATCGCGGCGACCGTGGCGGTGGCCCGGGGGCCGGCGAAGGAGGCGGTGATGGCGGGGGCGACGATCAGCAGCGGGCCGAGGTGGATGTCCGGCGGGGAGAGGATGTCGACTACGGTGATCAGCACGATCAGCGCGAGCGTCAGCGCCGTCAGCGCCCGGCGGTCGGGCCGCCAGGCGCGGCGGCGGTCGGGGGGATGCGGCGCGGGCGGCGGGTGCGGCGCATCGGGACGCTGCCGGAGGGGCACTCCTCCTCTGTACACCGTGGAGGTGGCACGGCGCACCCCGGAGGGGCCGGGCCCGCCGGTCGACGGGTCGGTCAGCCCTCCTGGCCGTAGCGGGCCAGGTAGTCGGCGAAGCGGGCGACGTCGTCGTCGGACCAGTCGGTGAAGCGCGCCGTGAAGGAGAGCCGGCGCTGTTCGTTGGCGTCCCGCAGCAGGGTGAGCCCGGCCTCGGTGGCGCGCAGGATCTGGCCGCGCTGGTCGTCCGGGTCGGTCTCGCGGGCCAGCAGGCCGAGCTTCTCCAGGGCGGTGACCTGACGGCTGACGGTGGACTTGTCGAGCATGAAGTACGCGGCCACGTCGGCGGCCCGGCAGCCGCCGCGCTCGGTGATCAGGTCGAGGATGCTGTAGGTGACCAGGGAGAGGTCGGGGTGCAGTTGGGAGGCCTTGTGCCGGGCGCGGCGGGCGAAGGCGGTCAGCTCGCGCTGGATGGTCTCGATGGACGACTGGCGGCCGGGCACGGCGTTCCTACCTCCTCGATATTTGTTGCACTATACAACAGATTTGCCCGGCGTGGCGCGTCGCTCCGGCGCCCGCTGCTCCGGTGCGGCCTGCCAGGCGCGGGCGGCGGCGATCCGGCTGGTCGCACTCGGGTGAGTGGCGAACAGTAGCTCAAGCGCCCTCGGCGGGTCGACATCGGAGACGTTCGCCACGGCCAGTCTGCGCTGCATCGCCACGAACTGCTCCACGTCCCCGGTCAGTTCGAGCGCGTGCCGGTCCGCCTTGGCCTCGATCCGGCGGCTCACCGTGCACTGTAGCGGCCCCGACAGCGCGCCCAGCAGCGCCGCGAGCGCCGCCAGCAGCGGCAGCGCCCGCGGGTCCGCCGCGTCCGTCGCCCCGGCGGCGTCCAGCAGCGGCCGCCAAGCGGCGAGCAGGCCGAGGACGACCACCGCGACGGCCGCGCCGACCGCGCCCAGCGCGGTGCCCACCGGCACGTCCCGGTGCTTGACGTGCCCCAGCTCGTGCGCGACCACCAGTTCCACCTCGCGCGGCTCGGCGGTGGTCAGCAGCGTGTCGTACGCGACGATCCGGCGGGTCGCCCCGAACCCGGAGACGTACGCGTTGAGTGCGGTGGTGCGGCGGGAGGCGTCCGCCACCAGGACGTCCCGCACCCGGACGCCGTCCCGCTCGGCCAGCGCCAGCAGCGCGGCGCGCAGCTCCCCCGGAGGCATCGGGGAGAAGCGGTTGAACACCGGCTCGATCAGCAGCGGGTGGAGGAAGGAGAGCGCGGCCGTCAGCAGCGCCGCCACGCCCGCCGCCGGCAGCCACCAGCGCTGCGGTGACCAGGCGGTCAGCGCGAACAGCCCGAGCGCGAGCGGGAGGACGAGGACGAGGGTGAGCGCGAGGCCGCGCACGGCGTCGAGGGCCCAGCCGGCCCAGCCCTGGGTCACCAGCCCGTACCGGGTCCGGACGGTCCTCGCCCCGGCGCCGAACGGCAGTTGCAGCGCCTGGCCGAGCAGCACCAGGGCCGCCGCTCCGGCCAGCACGCCGGCCGTCCGGGAGCCGCCGAACCAGCCGCCGGTGGTGGTCACCAGGGCCGCGCCGGCCGGGGTGAGGCCGAGCAGCAGGGTCAGCGCCAGGCCCGCCAGCCGCCCGCCGAGTGCCCACGGCAACTGGGCGCGGCGCAGCGCGCGGCCCCGGGCGCGCTCGCCGACGGTGAAGTCCGGGGCCCGGGTCTCGGTGGGCGGGGCCTCAGTGGGCGGGGTGCCGACGGGTGGGGTGTTGGCGGGTGGGTTGGCGGCCGGGGTGGTGTCCATGGCGGGGTGCGGCTCTTCCGGTCGGATCGCAGGAGGAACGGTTCAGCGGTACGGCGGTGGCGCGGTGCGGTGGTCCAGCGGTTCAGCGGTTCAGCGCCGTGATGGTACGGCGGTTCGCTGCTGCTCCGGCGGTGCCAGCATGGCGCACCCGACCGGTCGGCGCGCACTCCACCGCCCGGCACCCACCTGAGGACGGGTGCTCACTCCTCGGTGGGCCCGGTGGCGCCGTGAACGCCTGCGCGCAGCAGCTGGTGGCCGAGGTCCACCAGGGCGCGGCCGACCGCGAACTCGTCGCCGACCTCCGGGGCCGGGACGTCGCGCGGGTTGCGGCGGGAGCGGGCGTCGCTGTGCAGCACGTTGCCGTCGGCGTCCAGTACGGCGTGGACCCGGGTGGTGTCCTCGTCCTCGACCACGTGCAGGCTGAGCTGCCAGTCCTTGGTGCGCACGCGGCCGGGCGCCCCCTGTTCGGCACCGCCGGCCACGGCCATGCCCTGCGGTGGGGCGACGGCCGTCCCGTCGGCACGGACGATCACCACCGGGCAGGCCCCGTGCACCGCGCAGCGGGTGGACACCGAGCCGAGCAGCGTCCGGGCGAAGGCGCTCCGGCCGCTGCTGCCCAGCACCAGCAGGTCGGCCCCGCCGGCCGCCTCCAGCAGCACGCCGGCGGCGTGGCCCAGCACCAGGCTCTCCCGGACCTCCACCGGGCGGTCCGGCCCGAGGATCTCGTTGATCTCGGCACTCAGCGTGCGGCCGGCGGCCCGTTCGAACCCGTCGTCCACCATCGGTGCGAACCACCCGTACAGCGAGGGGTACTCCCAGGCCGCCACGGCGTGCACCGTCGCCCCGGTCAGTACGGCCTGGCCGACCGCCCAGCGCAGGGCCGCCTTCGACGGCGCGGAGCCGTCGATCCCGACCACGATCCGGTGCTCCCGAGTGGGGGAGGGCCGGCCACCGTCCGCGGCGGAGGGCCGACCGCCGCCCGTGGGGGAGAGTCGATTGCTGTCCATCACGTCACACCTCCCGGCCTTCGGCGCGGGACCCGCTCCCCGCACACCGCGCCGGTCCCCGTACACCACAATGCCCCCGTACACCACACTGCCCCCGTACACCACGCTGCGCGCCCCGCCCGCCCGCGCGCCAGGGACGCGGTGGCCGGGTCGGGTGGGGCGATTGGGACGAGAGGGACGGGTGGGCCGACGGCGTGGTCCAGGAGTGCACTGTCGACGCCCGGCCCGGGGTCGGCGGAATACTTTGTGGCCGGAATGTTGCGGGCTCGGGTCCGAGTGATGGTGATTCGGTGGCGTAGGCTGACCGCTCTTGCATCATCCTCGGGGGGATCCACTCATGCGCCGTGCCGCGGCCGCCGTCGCGCTGTTCGTCGGAATGACCGCCGTCGCCGCCTGTGGGCCGGACGACCCCGACCCGGCCCCGGCCTCCGCCGCCCCCGCCCCGCCCACCGCGTCCGCACCGGACGGCTCGCCCTCCGGCACGGCCCCGGGCAAGAGCGCCCCGCCCCGACCCGACGGCACCATCACCGTCGCCTTCGCCGGGGACGTCCACTTCGAGGGCCGCACCGAGGCCCGGCTGGCGGTCCAGGCGCCCGAGCAGGCACTCGGCCCGATCTCCCGCACCCTCGCCGACGCCGACCTGTCCGTCCTCAACCTGGAGACCGCGATCACCGGGCGCGGCGCCCCGGAGCCGAAGACGTACACCTTCCGCACCTCGCCCAAGGCCCTGTCGGTGCTCAAGGACTCGGGCGTCGACGTCGTCTCGATGGCCAACAACCACGCCGTGGACTTCGGCGCCGACGGCCTCACCGACACCCTCGCCGCCAAGGACTCCTCGCCGATCCCCGTGGTCGGTGTCGGGCGCAACGCCAAGGAGGCGTACGCCCCGTACGTCACCACCGTGCGCGGGGTGAAGGTCGCCGTGGTCGCCGCCAGCCAGGTCGAGGACATCACCAACCAGAAGTGGCGGGCCGGCGCCAACAAGCCGGGCATCGCCTCGGCGCTGGACGTCCCGGCACTGGTCAAGGCGGTGGAGACGGCCAAGCAGCAGGCCCCGGTGGTGCTCGTCTACCTGCACTGGGGCGACGAGGGCAAGGCCTGCCCGACCGGACCGCAGACCACCATCGCCAAGAAGCTCGCCGCCGCCGGCGCGACCGCCGTGGTCGGCACCCACGCGCACACCATGGTCGGCTCGGGCATGCTCGGCAACACCTACATCGGGTACGGCTTCGGCAACTTCCTCTGGTACGGCACCTCCAACTACGCCAACTCCAACGAGACCGGCGTCACCACCCTCACCCTCACCGCCGACGGCAAGGTGACGGGCGAGGCCTTCACCCCGGCCACCATCGACGACAAGGGCATCCCGGAGCCGGTCACCGGCGCCACCGCCGAGGCCGCCCTCAAGCGCCGCGACGGCCTGCGTGGCTGCACCGGCCTCTCCCCGGCACCCGGTGCCGGGGCCGCTGCCGCTGCCGGGGGCTCGACGGCTCCGCCCGCCACGGCTCCCGCCTCCACGCCTCCCGCAACGGCTCCTTCGGGCCCCGCGAAGGCTTCGACGACCCCCGCCGTCCCGCGCTAGGGTGCCCGCCCTGGGCGGACGCGAGGAGCTGACGACCAGCCGGCTCTCCCTGCTGCGCCCCGTCGAGGGCGACATCGACGCCATCCTCGCCGTCCACCGCGACCCGGCCACCTGCGTCCACAACCCCTCGGACGCGCTCGCCACCCGGGCCGAGGCCGAGGAACGGTACGGCCGCTGGAACGCCGTCTGGGAGCACCACGGCTACGGCTACTGGACCGTCCGAACACACAACTCACCGGCCGTGCTGGGCTTCTGCGGCATCAAGCCGATGGAGCTGGCGGGCCTGCCGATCCTCAACCTCTTCTACCGCTTCGCTCCCGCCGCCTGGGGTCGGGGCCTCGCCACCGAGGCCGCCACCGCCGTCGCCGGCTGGGCGGCCGCCCACGTCCCCGATCTCCCGCTGATCGCCCGCGTCCGGCCGGAGAACCTCGCCTCCCGACGTGTCGCCCTGCGCGCGGGCCTGTGTCGGGCGGAGCACCTGGACGGCGAGGGTCACGACGGCTACGACCTGATCTTCGCGAGCCGCCTGCCGTAGGACACCGAGGCCGCCCGACCCGTCCGGGGTCGGGCGGCCTCGGCGTGTCCGGGAGTAGGTCCGGGCGCGTGTCCGGGGGCGGTTCCGGCGCGGGGCGTCCACCGTGGGGTCTCCGGGGCGAGTTGACGTTCACACAGGCGCTCGGCGCGGGCGAACTGTTGTGTTAGGTTAGGCTTGCCTAATCTTGCTGGTCGGAGGGATGTCCTGTGCAGCAACAGTCCGAATTCGCCGGTGCCGTCGCGATGGTCACCGGGGCCGGGCAGGGCATCGGCGCGGCCGTGGTGCGGGCGCTGGTGGCCGAGGGGGCCGTCGTCGCGGCGGTGGACCGCAACCCCGAAGGGCTCGAGGCCCTGGTGGCCGAGGTGCCGTCCGCGCGCCCGTATGTGCTGGACGTCTCCGCCGCCCGGGCGGTGGACGGGACCGTGGAGTCGATCGAGGGCCAACTCGGGCCGATCGGCACGCTGGTGAACGTCGCAGGCATCCTGCGCACCGCCCCGGTCATCGAACTCGCCGACGGGGACTGGGTGGACACCTTCGCCGTCAACACCACCGGGGTTTTCCACGCGAGCCGCGCGGTCGGCCGGCGGATGGCGGCCCGCGGGCGCGGGGCTATCGTGACCGTCGGGTCCAACGCCGCCGGGGTGCCGCGGGCCGGGATGGCCGCCTACGCGGCGTCCAAGGCGGCGGCCACCATGTTCACCCGCTGCCTGGGGCTGGAACTCGCCCGCTCAGGGGTGCGGTGCAACGTGGTGTCGCCGGGCTCGACCGACACCGAGATGCAGCGCGCGCTGTGGGGCGAGGACGCCGAGGCGGCCGAACGCCGGGTCATCGACGGCGACTTGGGAGCCTGGCGGGTCGGCATTCCGCTCGGGCGGATCGCCGCGCCCGCCGACATCGCCGACGCGGTGGTGTTCCTCGCCTCCGACCGGGCGCGGCACATCACCATGCACGACCTGTACGTCGACGGCGGCGCGACCCTGCGCGCCTGAGTCCGTGCGACTGACGCTGCGCGCCTGAGCCTGCGCGCCTGAGCGGCACGCCGCCGGCCCTCCTCCTGCCTTCCGAAGAACCGTCCCAGACTGGAGAATCCGCCGTGACCACGGTGCACCACGCCCCTGCCGGGCCGATACCCGCCGGGCTCGACGCCCCGGCGACCGCCCTCGCCGCGGGCCCGGACCACGCCGTCATCGGCGCGGCCAGCGGACTGCTCGGCCAGTACCGGGCCGGCTCCGACGAGGCGTTCTTCGCCTCGCCGACCCGCACCCTGCTCGGCTCCGGCGTGCACGCCCGGGTTCCGCAGGACGGGCGGCCGCTGCCGGTGAGGGTCACCGAGACGCTGGCCGAGGCGGGTCGGGCCGGGGTCGAACGGCCGCTGGTGGTCGGCGCGGTGGCGTTCGACCGGGACAGCCGGGTCGAACTCGCCGTCCCCGCCCGGGTCCGTACCGCCGGGGCGCTGTGCGACGACCCGCTGATCGACCTGCCCGCGCCGCCGGCCGAGCGGATCGACTGGCGGATCCACCCGGTGCCCGCGCCGGAGGCGTACGGCGCGGGCGTCGCGGCGGCCGTCGAGCGGCTGCGCGGCGGGGAGTTGAGCAAGGTGGTGCTGGCCCGCACGCTGGAGCTGAGCGCCGCCGAGCCGCTCGACCTGCCCGCCGTCCTGCAACGGCTGGCCCGGCGCGACCCCGGCGGTTACACCTTCGCCGTCCCGTCCGGCGGCGGCCGCACCCTGATCGGCGCCAGCCCTGAACTCCTGCTCTCCCGGCGGGGAACGGCCGTGCTGGCCAACCCGCTGGCCGGCTCGGTGCCGCGCGGCGAGGACCTCGGCGAGGACGTCCGGCGCGCCGCCGCGCTGCTGGAGTCGCCCAAGGACCTGCACGAGCACGCCGTCGTGGTGGACGCCATCCGCGAGGCGCTGGCGCCGTACTGTCGCACCCTGGAGGTGCCCGAACGGCCCACCCTGGTACGGACGGCGGCGATGTGGCACCTGGCCACCACCATCCGAGGCGAGCTGGCCGACCCCGCGGTCTCCGCCCTGGAGCTGGCCTGCGCGCTGCACCCCACCCCGGCGGTCTGCGGCACGCCGACGGACGTGGCACGCCGGGTGATCGGCGAGGTCGAGCCCTTCGACCGCGGCCTCTACACCGGCATGGTCGGCTGGGAGGACGCGACCGGTGACGGCGAGTGGGTGGTTACCATCCGCTGCGCCGAGGCGGAGGAGCGGACGCTGCGGGTGTACGCCGGCGCCGGCGTGGTCGAGCAGTCCCGGCCGGAGGCCGAACTCGCCGAGACCAGCGCCAAGTTCCGCACCTTCCTGGACGCCGCGGGGGTGGCCCGGTGACGCCGCTGGACGGGTTCACCCCGTACCCCGCCGAGTTCGCCGAGCGCTACCGGGCCGCCGGGCACTGGCGCGGCGAGACCTTCGGCCGGATGCTGCGTGAGCGCGCCGCCGCGCACGGTGAGCGGACCGCCGTCGTCGACCCGGGCGGCCACGCGGTGGCGGCGACGGAGCGACGCTGGACGTACGCCGAACTCGACCGCCGGGCCGACCGGATGGCCGCCGGACTGCGCGCCCGGGGCATCGGTTCCGGCGACCGCGTGGTGGTCCAACTGCCCAACGTCGCCGAGTTCTTCGAGGTCGTCTTCGCGCTGTTCCGGATCGGCGCGCTGCCGGTCTTCGCGCTGCCCGCCCACCGGTACGCCGAGATCGGGTACTTCTGCTCCTTCGCCGAGGCGGCCGCGTACGTGGTGCCGGCCGTCGATGGCGGCTTCGACTACCGCGAACTCGCCGGCCGGGTACGGGCGGAGAACCCCGCGCTGCGGCTGGTGCTGGTGGCCGGCGATGACCCGGGGGAGCACGTTCGGCTCGTGGACGTGCCCTGCGACCCGCCCGGCCCGGAGGCCCGCGACGGGGAGGCCTGCGGCCCGACGGCCTGTGACCCGACGATCTCCGGCGGGGAGCCCGAACCCGGGGACGTCGCGTTCCTCCAGCTCTCCGGCGGCAGTACCGGCGTGCCGAAGCTGATCCCGCGCACCCACGACGACTACATCTACTCGCTGCGCGGCTCGGTCGAGCTGTGCGGGCAGGACCAGGACAGCGTGTACCTGTGCGTGCTGCCCGCCGCCCACAACTTCCCGCTCAGCTCGCCGGGTTCGCTCGGCACGCTGTACGCCGGCGGCCGGGTGGTGCTCTGCCCGCAGCCCGGACCGGAGACGGCCTTCCCGCTGATCGAGCGCGAGGGCGTGACCATCACCGGGCTGGTGCCGCCGCTCGCGCTGCTCTGGCTGGACGCCGCCGAGCGCGGCGCCACCGGGTACGAGAGCCTGGAGGTGCTGCTGGTCGGTGGCGCCAAGTTCAGCGAGGAGGCGGCCCGGCGGGTGCGGCCGGTGCTGGGCTGCACGCTCCAGCAGGTGTTCGGGATGGCCGAGGGACTGGTCAACTACACCCGGCTGGACGACTCGGAGGAGCTGATCACCACCACCCAGGGCCGGCCGATCTCGCCCGACGACGAGGTCAGGGTGGTCGACGACCAGGACCGCGACCTGCCCGACGGCGTCACCGGCCACCTGCTCACGCGCGGCCCGTACACCATCCGCGGCTACTGGAACGCGCCCGGGCACAATGCCGTCTCCTTCACCTCGGACGGCTTCTACCGCACCGGGGACCTGGTCCGGCGCACCCCGACCGGCCACCTGGTGGTCGAGGGGCGGGCCAAGGACCAGATCAACCGGGGCGGCGAGAAGGTCGCCGCCGAGGAGATCGAGAACCACCTGCTCGCGCACCCCGCGGTGCACGACGCCGCGGTGGTGTCGATGCCCGACCCGTACCTGGGCGAGCGCACCTGCGCATACGTGGTGCTGCACGCCGAGCACCGTGAACAGCCACCGAGGAGCGTGGAGTTGAAGCGGTTCGTGCGCGAGCGCGGGCTCGCCGAGTTCAAGGTGCCGGACCGGGTCGAGTTCGTCGAGGCCTTCCCGGCCACCGGGATCGGGAAGGTCAGCAAGAAGGACCTGCGCGCCGCGATCGCGGCCTCGGTGACCGGCCGCTGACCACCCGCCGGCCGCCCGCTGTCTCCCTCCCCACACGCCATCCCGCCTTCCGTCCAGTTAAGGAACACCACCGTGGGCCTGCCACGCATTCCCTCCTATCCCATGCCCGCCGCCGAGGAACTGCCCGCCAACCGGGTCGCCTGGACCGTGGACCCGGCGCGCGCCGTCCTGCTGGTGCACGACCTGCAGAACCACTTCCTGGACGCCTTCGCCGCGGAGGCCGCTCCGGTGCCCGAACTCCTCGGCAACGTCGCGTCGTTGGCCGAGGCGGCGCGCGCCGCCGGCGTCCCCGTCGTGTACTCGGCGCAGCTCGGCGGGCAGAGCCCGGCCGAGCGCGGGCTGCAGCAGGACTTCTGGGGCCCGGGCATCCCGGACGACCCGCGGGCCACCGCGATCGCCGGGGCCGTCGCCGCGGCACCTGGCGACACCGTGCTCACCAAGTGGAAGTACAGCGCCTTCGTGCGCACCGAGTTGGAGCAGCTGCTGCGCGAGCAGGGGCGGGACCAGCTGGTGATCACCGGCGTGTACGCGCACATCGGGGTGCAGGCCACCGCCTGCGACGCCTGGATGCGGGACGTCCAGGCCTTCGTGGTGGCCGACGCCGTCGCCGACTTCGGCCCGGCGGAGCACCGCGGCGCGCTGACCTGGGTGGCCGGGCGCTGCGGGATGGTCACCACGGCGGGGGCCGTGCTCGGGGCGCTGGGGTCGGCCGCGGGGTCGGCCGCGGGGTCGGTGGCGGAGCCGGCCACGGAGTCGGCCGCCTCGAACACCGAGGGTGAGTACGGGACTTCGGAGCTCGAAGGGGTGGGCGGAAAGTGACAGGCATGGGCTTCACGGTGGAGCGGATCCGGGCCGAGGTCGCCGACCTGCTTGGCGAGGACCCGGCGGAGATCCCGCTGGACGAGAACCTGGTCGACTGGGGGCTGGACTCCATCCGGCTGATGACGCTCGCCGCGCGCTGGCAGCAGGAAGGCGCCGACGTGGCGTTCGTCCGGCTCGCGGAACGCCCGGCGATCGAGGCCTGGGTCGAGCTGCTGGGCGCGGCGTGATGGCGGCGGGGGTGGACGAGGCGGTCCGGGACGTGGTCCGGGACGTGGCCCGTGGGGCCGTGGTCCGTGGAGCCGTGCCGCCCACGGTGTCCGAGCTGCCTCCGCTGCCCCGCCGTACGGTGAGGTACCCGGCGACCACCGTGGTGGGGCCGGTCGAGGCGCAGGCGGCCCGGACGCCGGATGCGCCGGCGCTGGTGCTCGCGGACGGGGAGACCGTCAGCTACCGGGAGTTGAACGCCTCGGCCAACCGGCTGGCGCGCGCCCTGGCCGCCCGCGGGGCCCGCCCGGGCGCGGTGGTCGGCCTGGCGGGGTTCTCCCGCCCGGCGGAGCTGCTCACGGCGCTGCTGGCGGTGGCGAAGTCGGGCGCGGCGTACCTGCCGCTGGACCCGACGGACGCGCCCGGGCGGCGGGAACGGCTGCTCGCGGAGAACGTGCCGGTCTGTGTGCTGGGGGAGGGGGTCGCGGGGGCGGTGACCGGGCTGGAGACGGACCACGAGCTGCCCACCGACCCGCCCCGGGCGCTGACCCCGCAGCACCTGCTCTGCGTTGGTTACGGTTTGGGCGGGCGCCCGACCGCCGTCCGGCTCACCCATGCCGAGGCGGACCGCCGGGTGCGGGACCTCCAGGCGGCCCACCCGCTCGGGCCGGGCGACCGGGTGCTGCAGTTGGGCCTGCCGCTCTGGGAGTACCTGTGGCCGCTGCGGACGGGCGCCGCCGTGGTGCTCGTCGACCCGGGGCAGGAGGGCGAGGTCGGGGCGCTGGTGCGGGAGCTGGGGGTCACGGCGGTGCGGGTGGCGCCGGGAGCGCTGCTGGGCGGGTGAGGACGGGTGACGACTTTCAGCGAACAGATTTCAGCGAACAGATTTCGTCATCTGTTCGCTGAAAGTCGTCGGCTGTCACCCGTCTGTCAGCGCGGCTCGACCGCCGCCGCCCGCACTGCCAGGTCCGCCGCCGTCCATGCCATCCCCACCGCGCCGTCCAGCACCGCCCGCTCCGCCTCCGCACCCAGCGCCGCCTCGGCGAACGCCGCCTCGTGCGGGGCGCAGGCGCCGCCGGTGATGTCCAGCACCGGATGGATCGACGGCACCGCGTGCGACACGTTCCCCATGTCCGTGCAGGCGAACGGCCCGCTCTCGACCGGCTCCGGCCGGCCGAGCGCCGCCGCGTTGGCCCGCCACAGCGCCAGCAGCCGGGGGTCGGAGCGCATGTCCAGGTAGTCCGGCTCGGGCCGGGTCAGCTCCACCTCGCAGCCGGCGGCGAGCGCCCCGGCCCGGAAGCAGTCCTCGACCCGGGAGCGCAGTTCGGCGAGGTCCTCGGCCGCCGAGGCGCGGATCTCGTACTCGGCGCTCGCGCTGTCCGGGATCAGGTTCGGCGCCGTCCCGGCCGCCGTGGTGATGCCGTGCACCCGCCACTGCGGCGGGAGTTGCTGGCGCAGCAGCCCGATCGCGACCTGGGCGACGGTGAGCGCGTCGGCGGCGTTGCGTCCCCGATGGGGGTCGAGGCTCGGGTGGGCGGCGCGCCCGGTGTAGCGGACGGACAGCGTGCCGAGCGCGAAGGACCGGAAGTCGGCGACCTCGACGGGGCACGGGTGGACCATCATGGCCGCGTCCACGCCGTCGAACGCCCCGGCCTCCAGCAGCAGCGCCTTTCCGGCTCCGCGTTCCTCGGCCGGTGCGCCGATCACCCGGACGGTGAGCCCGAGTCGGTCCGCGAACGGTGCGAGCCCGAGTGCCGCGCCGAGGCCGGCGGCGGCGATCAGGTTGTGCCCGCAGGCGTGGCCGAGGTCGGGCAGCGCGTCGTACTCGCAGACCAGCGCGACGGTGACCGGCCCGCAGCCGAGGCGTGCGTCGAACGCGGTGGCCAGGCCGTGGGCGGGCGCGGTGACCGAGTAGCCGTGCGCGCGCAGCAGTTCGGAGCACCATGCGGCCGCCAGGTGCTCCTCGAAGGCGGTCTCGGGGTGGGAGTGGATGCGGCGGCTGAGCGCGAGCAGTTCGGACCGGTGGGCGTGGACGCGGTCGCGCACGGCCTGCTTGGCCTCGGCGAGAAGGCCGGTCGAGAGGTCAGTCGAGGGTGCGGTCGGCGGCTCGGTCGGGGGCATGGGTGGCGTCTCCGGGTTGTCAGGGGCCCGGCCCTGCGGGGCCGTTGACCAGATCATATGAAGTTAGATTAGGCTAACCTAAGTAAGGCGTTCCGGATCCCCGAGGAGCTCTCCACCCCATGCCTGCCGTCGAAACCCAGATCGCCGACCGCCAGACCGCCGACGTCCCGCTGCTCGCCGCCCAGTCGGCCATCTGGTACGCCCAGGCCCTCGACCCCGGGAGCCCGGTCTACAACACCGGCGACGCCGTCGAGATCACCGGCCCGCTCGACGAGGACCGGTTCGAACAGGCGCTGCGGCAGGCGGTGGAGGAGGCGCAGGCGCTGAGCGCCGTCGTCGTGACCGGTCCGGACGGCACGCCCCGCCAGCGGCTGCGTCCCGGCCGACGCTGGCCGCTGCACCGCCTCGACCTGCGGGCGGCCGCCGACCCGGCCGCCGAGGCCGAGACCTGGATGCGCGCCGACCTCGCCCGACCGGCCGACCTCGCCGAGGGCCCGCTGTTCACCCACGCGCTCATCCGGCTCGCCGAGGGCCGTCGGCTCTGGTACCGCCGCATCCACCACCTCGCCGTCGACGCCTACGCGTTGACTCTCCTCGGTGAGCGGGTCGCCGCTCTCTACGCGGCCTGCACCACCGGAGTCGAACCCGCTCCGAACCCCTTCGCCGGACTCGCCGAGACCGCCGCCGAGGAGGCCGCCTACCGGGAGAGCGCGGAGTACGAGGCCGACCGCGCCCACTGGTCCGCCCGGATGGCCGACGCCGACACCCCGGCCACCCTCCCCGGCACCCCCGAAGCCGCCACCGACAACACCAGCGCCGACAACGCCCCCGCCGAAACGATCCGCCTCACCGCCGACCTGCCCCCCGGCACCCGCGAGCGCCTGGAGCGCGCCGCCGACGCTGTCCGTGCCACCTGGGCCGAGCTGCTCCTCGCCGCCACCGCCGGCTACCTGCACCGCCTGACCGGCACCCAGGACGTCGTCCTCGGCCTGCCGCTCGCCAACCGCCGCGGCCCGGCCGCCCTGCGCACCCCCGTCGCCACCGCCAACGTGCTCCCGCTGCGCCTCGCCGTCCGCCCCGCCGACAGCGCCGAGGCCCTGCTGCGCGCCGTGGTCCGAGAGCTGCGCGCCGTCCGCCGCCACCAGCGCTACCCGCTGGAGGAACTGCGCCGCGACCTCGGCCGCACCGGCGACCGTCGCGCCCTGTTCGGCCCGATGGTCAACATCAAGGCCTTCGAGAGCGACCTCGACCTGGCGGGCCTGCCCGGCACCGTCCGCAATCTCGCCGCGGGCCCGGTCGACGATCTCGCCGTGAACGTCTCACCCGGCCCGGACGGCGCGCTGCGCCTGGTCATCGACGCCGACTCGGTCCGCTACGGCGCCGCCTCCCTCGCCACTCACCGCGACGGCCTGCTGCGCTACCTCGACGCCCTCGCCGATCTCCTGCTCACCGACCCGCGGACGCCGATCGCCCGGATCGACCTGCTCGACCCGGACGACCTGCGCCGCGCCACCGAAGGCCGTACCGAGCCCCCCGTCAAGCGGACCGTGCCCGAGCTGTTCGCCGCCCAGGCCGCCCGCACCCCGGGCGCCGTCGCCGTCCGTTGCGGCTCAACGGCCCTGACGTACAAGCAACTCGACCGCGCCGCCGACCGCCTCGCGCACCGCCTGACGGCCCTCGGAGTCCGGGCCGGCGCACCGGTCGCGATCGCCCTGCCGCGTGGTACCGACACCCTGGTCGCGATGCTCGCCGTCCTCAAGGCGGGCGGCGCCTGCGTCTCCCTCGACCTCGCCCACCCGGCGCAGCGCCTGGCCGCCGTACTGGCCGACGCCCGCCCGGTCTGCGCCATCGGCACCGCCGCGGCCCTCGCCGGGCTCGACCTGCCCGCCGACCTCCCCACCGTCCAGCCGGGGGAGACGGGCCCCGAGCCCGCCGAAGCCCCGCCCGCACCCCGACTCCACGACCCCGCCTACGTGTTGCACACCTCGGGATCCACCGGCCGCCCCAAGGGCGTGGTGGTCACCCACGCCTCGCTGGCCAACCTGCACGCCGGTCTCGGCGAGGACCACATCGCCCCCGCCGTGCGCCGCACCGGCCGCGACCGGCTGCGCGTCGCCCACAGCGCCTCGTTCGCCTTCGACGCCTCCTGGGATCCGGTGCTCTGGATGGTCCACGGCCACGAGCTCCACCTGCTGGACGACGCCACCTACCGCGACCCGGCCGCGCTCGCCGCCCACCTCGACCGCGAGCGCATCGACTACCTCGACCTCACCCCCTCCTACCTCGAAGTCCTGCTCGCCGAAGGCATCCTGGACGAGGGCCGGCACCGCCCGTCCGTCCTCGTGGTCGGCGGCGAGGCCACCCCGCCCGCCCTCTGGCAGCGCCTGGCCGCCGTCCCCGGCCTGCACCCGGTCGACCTCTACGGCCCGACCGAGACCACCGTCGACGCCTACGCCTGGACCCCGGGTCCGGACGGCACCCCGCGCGGCCGGGTGGTGCGCGGCTCCCGCGCCTACGTCCTGGACGGCTCGCTGCGCCCCGCGCCCGACGGCGTCACCGGCGAGCTGTACGTGGCGGGCGCCTGCCTGGCCCGCGGCTACCTCGGCCGCCCCGACCTCACCGCCGAACGTTTCCTCGCCGACCCGTTCGGCCCGCCCGGCGGCCGGATGTACCGCACCGGCGACCTCGCCCGCCGCCGCCCCGACAGCTCCCTGGAGTTCTTCGGCCGGGCCGACGACCAGGTGAAGATCCGCGGCTTCCGGATCGAGCCCGGCGAGATCGCCGCCGTCCTCGCCGAACTGCCCGGCGTCGCCCAGGCCGTGGTGATCGCCCGCCCCGGTCCGCAGGGCAAGCGCCTGCTCGGCTACGCCGTCCCGGAGAGCGGCAGCACGCCCGACCCGGACGGGCTACGCGCCGCGCTCGCCGCCCGGCTGCCCGCGCACATGGTCCCGGCGGCCGTCCTGCTGCTGGACGAACTGCCGCGCACCGCCCACGACAAGCTCGACCACCGTGCCCTGCCCGAGCCGGCCGCCGTCACCGAGGGCGCCGCTGCGGGCACGCCCCAGGAGGAGCTGGTCTGCGGGCTGTTCGCCGATGTCCTCGGCCTGCCGCAGGCGCCCGGCCGGGACGCCTCCTTCTTCGACCTCGGCGGCCACTCGCTGCTCGCCGGGCGCCTGGCCGCCCGACTGCGCGACACCTTCGCCACCCCGGTCGGGTTCGCCGACGTGTTCCGGCAGCCGACCCCGGCCGGCCTCGCCGCGCTGCTCGTGGAGGCGTCCGGCGGGGGCGCGGAGGCCGAGCGCGGACCCGGCCCCGTTCCGGTGCCGCGCACCGAGCGGATGCCGCTCTCGCCCGCCCAGCGCGGCCTCTGGTTCCTGCACCGCCTCGAAGGCCCCAGCCCGACCTACAACATCCCGCTGGCGCTCACCCTCACCGGCCCGCTCGACCGGCACGCCCTCACCCTCGCCCTCGGCGACCTCGTCACCCGGCACGAAGTCCTGCGCACCGTCTACGGGGAGGAGCCGGACGGCACGCCGTACCAGCGCATCCTGGCACCCTCGCCGGTCGAACTGCACGACGGAACGGGCGAGTTGGACGGGGTCGTCCGGTACGCCTTCGACCTGTCCGCCGAACCTCCGCTGCGCGCCACGCTGTTCGCCGGGCCCCCCGCACCGGCCGGACCCACCCCGTCCGCCGGCGGCCCGCAGCGGAACACCCTGCTCCTGCTGCTGCACCACATCGCCGGCGACGGCGCCTCCACCACCCCGCTGCTGCGCGACCTGGCCGCCGCCTACACCGCCAGGGCCGCCGGGCGCGAACCCGGACTCCCCGCGCTCACCGTCCAGTTCGCCGACCACGCGGTCTGGCAGCGCGAGCGGCTCGGCACCGCCGACGCGCCCAGCCCGCTCGCCGTCCGGCAGGCGGAGCACTGGCGCGCCGCGCTCGCCGGGCTGCCCGACCAGCTGGAGCTGCCCCTCGACCGCCCCCGCCCGGCCGTCGCGGGCCACCAGGGCGCCACCGTGCCCTTCGTGCTCGGCGCCGAGGCGCACACCGCCCTGGCCGGGCTCGCCAGGGCCGCTGACAGCACCGTCTTCATGGCCGTCCAGGCCGGGCTCGCGGCCCTGCTCACCCGGCACGGCGCAGGGACCGACATCCCGGTCGGCACCCCGGTGGCCGGCCGCGAGGACGAGGAGCGCGCCGCCCTGGTCGGCTACTTCGTCAACTCGGTGGTGCTGCGCACCGACACGTCCGGCGACCCCACCTTCCGCGAGCTGCTGGCCCGGGTCCGCGCCGCCGTGCTCGACGCGCACGAGCACGCCGACCTGCCCTTCGACCGACTGGTCGAGGATCTCAACCCGGCCCGCTCGCTTGCCCGCCACCCGCTGTTCCAGGTGATGCTCGCCTGGCAGAGCCGCCCGGACGAGCGAATCGCCCTGGGCGGCGGCCTCACCGCCGAGATCGCCGCCATCCCCAGCGGCACCGCCAAGTTCGACCTCACCCTCAACGCCGGCGAACTGCCCGGCGGCGGCATCGGCGGCTTCCTGGAGTACCGCACCGACCTCTTCGACACCGCCACCGTGGCCGCCCTCGGCGAGCGCCTGACCAGACTGCTCACCGCCGCCGCGAGCGCCCCCGACACCCCGATCGGCCGGCTGCCGCTGATCAGCGAGCAGGAGCGGCAGTGCGCCCTGGTCGAGTGGAACGGCACCCCCGTCGCCTCGACGAGTCCGAGCGTGACCCTGCCCGAACTGTTCGAGGCGGCAGCGGCCGCCAACCCGCGGGCCATCGCGGTCAGTTACCGGCACGAGCAACTCGACTACACCGAACTCGGCGCCCGCGCCGACCGGTTGGCCCGGCTGCTGGCCGCCGAGGGCATCGGCCCCGGCACCATCGTCGCGCTCGCCCTGCCGCGCTCGCTCGAACTCGTCGTCGCCCTGCTGGCGGTGGCCAAGTCCGGCGCCGCGTACCTGCCGCTCGATCCCGACTACCCGGCCGACCGGCTCGCCTACATGCTGGCCGACGCCGCCCCCGCCGCGCTGCTCACCGACCGCGCCACCGCACCCCGGCTGCCCGCCCACCAGGTGCGCCGACTCCTGGTCGACGGACCGGAGTCCGAGCAGTACCCGGCCGTCCCGCTGGCCCAGCACGAGCGCACCCGCCCGCTGCGCGCCGAGGACACCGGGTACGTCATCTACACCTCCGGCTCCACCGGCCGCCCCAAGGGTGTGCCCGTCACCCACCACAACGTGGTCCGGCTGTTCGGCGCCACCGACCACTGGTTCGGCTTCGGCACCGAGGACGTGTGGACGCTGTTCCACTCCTACGCCTTCGACTTCTCGGTCTGGGAGCTGTGGGGCGCTCTGCTGCACGGCGGCCGGCTGGTCGTCGTCCCGCACCTCGTCAGCCGTGACCCGGCGGCCTTCCTGGAGCTGCTCGCCCGCGAACGGGTCACCGTGCTCAACCAGACGCCGTCCGCCTTCTATCAGCTCAGCGCCGCCGACCGGGACCGCCCCGGAAGCGAACTCGCCCTGCGCTACGTGGTGTTCGGCGGCGAGGCGCTCGAACTCGCCCGGCTGGACGACTGGTACGACCGGCACGCCGAGGACGCGCCCACGCTGGTCAACATGTACGGCATCACCGAGACCACCGTGCACGTCTCGTACGTCGCCCTCGACCGGGCGAGCGCCGCCGCCGGAAGCAGCAGCACCATCGGCGTCAACATCCCCGACCTGCGGGTCTACGTCCTCGACCAGCACCTCCAGCCCGTCCCGCCCGGCGTCACTGGCGAGATGTACGTGGCCGGGGCGGGCCTGGCCCGAGGCTACCTGGGGCGCCCCGAACTGACCGCCACCCGCTTCGTCGCCGACCCGTACGCCGAGCTGTTCGGCGAGCGCGGCACCCGGATGTACCGCTCCGGGGACCTCGCCCGCCGTCGCGCGGACGGCGTGCTGGAGTACTTCGGCCGCGCCGACCAGCAGGTCAAGCTGCGTGGCTTCCGGATCGAACTCGGTGAGATCGAGGCCGTGTTGGCCGCCCACCCGGCCGTCGCCGACGCCGCGGTGGTGGTCCGGGAGGACGTGCCGGGGGACAAGCGGCTGATCGGCTACGCGGTGGCCGCCGGTGCCGCCCCGGACGGACCGCCGCACACCGGCGCGCCGGACGAGCTGCGCGCCCACGCCGCCGCCGCACTGCCCGCCCACATGGTGCCCTCCGCCGTCGTCCTGCTCGACCGCCTCCCGCTGACCGCCAACGGCAAGCTCGACCGCCGTGCCCTGCCCGCCCCCGAGGCCCCCGCCGCGGGCACCGGCCGCCCGCCGCGCACCCCGCGCGAGCAGCAGCTGTGCGAACTGTTCGCCGAGGTCCTGGGACTGGCGTCGGTCGGCGTCGAGGACGACTTCTTCGCGCTCGGCGGGCACTCGCTGCTGGTCGTCCGGCTCGCCGGGCGGATCCGCGAGGTGCTCGGGCTGGAGGTCGGCATCGGCGCCCTGTTCCAGGCGTCCACCGTGGCCGCCCTGGACGCCGCCCTCGCGGCGGGCACGCCGGACACCGACGCCCTGGACGTGCTGCTCCCGCTGCGGCCCGCCGCCCCCGGCCGGCAGCGCCCGCTGTTCGCCGTCCACCCGGCCGGCGGCCTCAGCTGGTGCTACACCGGCCTGATCCGCAACCTGCCCGGCGAGGTGCCGATCTACGGCCTCCAGGCCCAGGGTGTCGGCGCGGCCACCGCCACCCGGCCGCTGCCCGTCACCCTGGAGGAGCTGGCCGCGCACTACGCCGACCGGCTGCGCGAGGTCCAGCCCGAGGGTCCGTACCGGCTGCTCGGCTGGTCCACCGGCGGGATCATCGCGCACGCACTGGCCGTACGGCTGCAAGAGCTCGGCCAGGACGTCGAGTTGCTGGCGATCCTGGACGCCTACCCCGCCGAGGGCTTCCGCGAACTGCCCGTCCCCGACCAGGCCGAGGCTCTGGAGGCGCTGCTCACCATGGGCGGCTTCGGGCCGGAGGACCTGGACGGCCGCCCGCTCGAACTCGGCGCCGTCACTGAGCTGTTGCGCCGCGAGGGCAGCCCGCTCGCCGGGCTGGACGAGGCGACCGTGGCCGCGCTGAACCGGATCTACCTCAACACCAACCACCTGGTGCGCGGTTACGACCACCGCCGCTTCGACGGCGACGTGCTGTTCTTCCGCGCCACCGTCGACACCATCGACGACACCCTGGTGCCCGAGCTCTGGAAGCCGTACGTGTCCGGCCGGATCGCCAACACCGATGTCGCCTGCTCCCACAAGGACATGACCCTGCCCGCCCCGATCGCGCACATCGCGAGCGTGATCGCCGACCACCTCGCCGCCGACCGTCCCGCCGCTGACCACCTCGCCGCCGGCCGTCCCGCCGCCGACCCGCGCAAGACCCACGATGGAGAAGACCACCGATGAGTGACGCCCCCGCCAACCCCTTCGACGCCGACGGCGAGTTCCTCGCGCTCGTCAACCCCGAGGGACAGCACTCCCTGTGGCCCGCCTTCGCCGCTGTCCCGGCCGGCTGGGACATCGCCCACGGCCCGTGCGAGCGAGCGGCCGCCCTGGAGTGGATCACCGTCAACTGGACCTCCCTGTGACCCCTCCGGCGGTCCAGGCCCCGGCGCGCCCCCTGCTCGCGGGGCGCGCCGCGGTGGTGGTCGTCTACACGGCCGCGATGTGCATGAACGGCCTGGACTCGACCATCGTCAACCCGGCGCTGTTCAGCATCGCCGAGGACTTCGGACGGCCGGTCTCGGCGGCCAACGCCGTGGAGACCGCCTTCCTGGTCGGCCTCGCCCTCGGCCTGCCGGTGGCCGGCTGGCTGGGCGACCGGTACGGCGTCAAGCGGATCTTCCTCGGCTCCCTCGCCGCCTTCACCCTCGCCTCCGCGCTCTGCGCGGCGGCCCCCGGCCTGGGCGCGCTGTCGGCCGCCCGGGCCGTCCAGGGCGTGGCCGGCGGGCTGCTCACCCCGGTCGGGATGACCCTGCTGTTCCGGGCCTTCGCCCCGCACGAGCGGGCCGGCCTGGGCCGCATCCTGATCGTCCCGACCGCGCTGATGCCCGCCCTCGGGCCGCCGCTCGGCGGCTTCCTCACCGAACACCTGTCCTGGCACTGGCTGTTCCTGGTCAACGTGCCGATCGGGGTGGCCGCGGTGCTCATCGGGCTGGTCGGCCTGCGTAGCGAGGAGGAACCGCCGGCCGGCCGCTTCGACACCACCGGCTTCCTGCTCGCCACCCCCGGCCTCGGCCTGCTGACCTACGCCCTCGGCTTCGGCCCGGCGCACGGCTGGACCTCCCCGGGTGTGGCCCTCGGCGGGCTGCTCGGACTGGCCCTGCTCGGCGCCGCCGTACGGCACCAACTGCGCACCGCCGAACCGCTGGTGGACATTCGTCTGCTGGCCGATCGGACGTTCGGCGCGGCGAGCTGGCTCGCCCTGCTGACCTCGGCCGGGCTGATGGGCGCACTGTTCGTGCTGCCGCTGCTCTACCAGGTGGCGCGCGGCGCCTCGGCCCTGGAGGCCGGGCTGAGCGTCTTCCCGGAGGCGATCGGCCTGATGGCCGCCTCGCAGGTGGTGGACCGCCTGCTGCCCCGCCTCGGCCCGCGCCGCCTCGCGCTGCCCGGGCTGCTGCTGGCGGCGGCGGTGCTGGTCGCCCTCGGCTTCGCGGAGAACCCCTGGGCCGTCAGGGCGTTGATGTTCGGCGTCGGCCTGATCCTGGGCACAGCGGTGCTCACCGTCCAGATCGCCGGCTTCGCCGACGTCCCGCCGCCCGCGATGGGCCGGGCGATGGGCCTGTTCACCATCCTGCGCACCCTCGGCGGCGCGCTCGGCATCGCGGCCACCGCCGCCCTGCTCGGCGCGCTCGGCGACGCCACGGGCGCCGGCCCCTACCGCCTCGCCCTCCTGCTCACCGCCGCCCTGGTCGCCGCCGGCGCCCTGTTGGCCGCCAGGCTCCCGGCCGAGGCCCCGGGCCCGCCGCCGGAGGACTGAGCGCTCAGCCGGTGGTCCGCCCGGACGCGCGCCGCGGCCGGGCGGACAGCCACCACACCGCGCCCAGCAGCAGTGCCCCCGGGGCGATCCCGGCGACCGCGCCGACGACGGCCGTCGGGGCGCCTCCGAGGGCCAGCACCAGTCCGCCGACCCAGCACAGCGCCATCGCGGCGCCGAGGACGCGCAGCGCGGGCCGCCGCAGGAGGGCGGCGAGATCGAAGGTGCGGCCCGGCGTCTCCTCCCGGCCGCCCCAGCGCTGCCCGACCCCGATGACTCCGAGGAACGCGGCCACCGAGAGCACCCGCACCGGCACCTCGAAGGCCAGCGGCAGGGCTCCCGCGCCGGCTTGGAGGAGTACCAGCCCGACACCGGCTCCGACGGACCGGGAGGTTCGTTCAGTCGACATGGGGGCAAGTCTGGGGCCTGGTCTGATCGTTCGACAAGCCGTTTCGAGCAGTCGCGGGAACGGTGATCTCTCCGCGCCCGAGGCCGGTTCCGTCCGCCACCCCCGGCCTCACCTACCTGCCCGAGGACGTTCATCAGGCAGGACCTGACCTGGCTGGTGCCCTACCGGGACTGAGCGGCCTCGGGGCCCTCGTCCTGGGCGAAGCCGATGAAGTCGGTCCAGGCCTCTGCTGTGAAGGCGAGTCGGGGGCCGGCCTTGTCCTTGGAGTCCCGGACGTGGACGGTGCCCGGGGCAAGGGCGACCTCGACGCAGGCGCCGCCCTCGGTGTTGCTATAGCTGGACTTGAACCAGGTCAACGCATCGTTCATAGCTCCTCCGACATGCGGGAGGCTCAGCTGACCGGCCAGAGGATCAGGTCGTCCAGTGGGTACCGGCGCGGCCGGTCGCCGAGTTCGGCGACGGCGGCCCGGAGGCGGTGCAGGTGGGCGGGGGTGAGCTGGAGCGGGGGCTCCTCGGGCTGGTAGGTGGTGCGGATCGGGTAGTCGACGCCCGGCTCGCGGGTCATCTCGATGTGGCAGCCGAGCACGTGCGTCACCGGGTGGGTCTCGGCGAAGGCGACCAGCCGCTCGACGGTCCGCCCGAAGGCGGGCCAGTCGTTGATGTAGATCCGCCCCGGGTAGACGGTGTCGCCGGTGAGCAGGAAGCCGGTCCACGGGTCGTAGTAGGTGACCGACGCCTGATGGTGTCCCGGGGTGGCCAGGCACTTCAGCACCCGCCCGCCGCCGAGGTCGACCAGGGCCACCGCCTCCTCGTCCCGGTCGAAGCCGAAGTACGGCCAGGCCGTGGCGAGTTCCCCGCCGATCAGGGTGGTTGTCGGTCGGTCGGTGAACTGGCCGTCGCCCGCGATGTGGTCGCCGTGCGGGTGGGTGTGCAGGACCAGCAGAGGATAGTCGCCACCGGGTCGGGGGTTGCGGGCGAGCCATTTCTCCACCAGCTCGTCGACCGTGGCACGCAGCGGGAAGTAGGCGGCCTCGGCCGTCGCTCCGGTGTCGATCAGCACCGCCCGTTCCGTCCCGAACAGCAGGAACAGGAAGGGCGCTTCGTAGTTGACGGCCTTGTTCTGCCGCAGGATGACGGTGTGCTCGTCGTACTCGTAGACCTGGATGTCCGGGTCCGTGTTGTGCTTCGCGGACGGAGAGCCGTGGATCCACCGCACGTCCAGCGGACGGGCGATCGGAGTACCGGCAGCGGACATGAGGTCTCCAGAGAGTGTCGTCTTGGCAGGCCGGGGCCGACACCGCCGCACCGTCCCCGGGACGCTAACACGGCCGGGGGCGGCCTCAGCCGGCCTTGGGAGAAGTGCTCCCGGCGAACGCGACGAAGTCGGCCCACACCTCGGGAGCGAAGGCGAGTTGGGGGCCGGCCTTGTCCTTGGAGTCCCGGACGTGGACGGTGCCCGGGGTGAGGGCGACCTCGACGCAGGCGCCGCCCTCGCTCCCGCTGTGGCTGGACTTGAACCAGACCAACTCACGACTCACTGATCCTCCACCAGCGTGTTGATGAACTCGGCCGACTTCTCCGGAGTGAGAGCCTGCCGGAGGATCCTTTCATGACGTTGGCTCAGCAGCTGCACCTTGTCGGCGTCCGCGTGCAGCCGCCCGCCCGTCTGTCCCTCTTCATAGGCGATCCGCTGGTGTTCGGGCAAGTCCAGGAGGATGAGCGGTCCTTCCAGACCGGGGTGGAAACCCTTCGAGGGAACGATCTGGATGACGACGTTGCGTTGCTTGCCGATGGTGAGGAGGTGTCGCAGCTGCTCCGCGTGGGCTTCTTCCGTGCTGAGGCGACGATGTAGGACGGCTTCTTCGATCACGAAGTTGAACGCCTTGGTCTGGATGTTCAGCAACCGCTGACGTTCAAGGCGAGCAGCCACCCGCGCTGCGACGGTCTCGTCGTCCAGTGGAGGCCAACAGCCATCGATGATGGTCCTGGCCGTCTCCTCTGTCTGAAGCAGGCCGGGAAAGAGCTGGTTCTCGTACCAGCTTATGGCCACCGCCTCTTCCTCGTTCCGAATGTACTCCTCGGCAAATTGTGGATACTTCTCCGGTTTCAGGAACTGCGTTCCCGCCACCAGAATCCCTTTCGCGTCGCACAGGTCGTCCGCCACCTGCAGCATGTGCTGCGACGGCTTTCGCCGTCCCGCCTCCATCGATCTCAGGCTCTCGATGGTGTACCCGGCCTCCTCCGCCAGGGTCTCCCGGCTGACGCCGGCGCGGGTCCGCCACAGCTTGATCTGGTTGCCGCAGTACCGCCACGACATCGGCGGCGGCATGGTGGGCAAGGACGCTTTCATCGCAGACCCCCAAGGTCATCCGGTGTGGGCTCCGACGCTAGACGCCCGGTGGCCTGGAGGTACGCGAATCAGCCCGAAACCATCCCCCCGGGTGACCCCAGCAGATGCGCCAGCCCGTCCGCCAGCCCGCCGCGCCAGCAGGCGTAGTCGTGGCCGCCGTTGAACTCGCGGTAGGCGAGGTCGTAGCCGCGGGCCGTCAGCACGTCGCGCAGGTGGCGGTTCTGGGCGAGGAGCATCCACTCCTGGAGGCCGACCTCGATCCAGAAGCGGGCCGGGCGCCGTTCCTCGGCGGCGAAGCGGCGGGTGAGCCACTCGCTGCCGGCGTCGAACTCGGTCTCGTCCGGCCACCAGAAGGACCCGGACTGGCAGAGCGCGTTGCCGAAGCGCTCCGGGCGACGGTAGGCGGCGTAGGCGGCGGTGAGACCGCCGGCGCTCTGGCCGGCGACGACCGTGCCCGAAGGGTCGGTACTCGCGCCGAACTCGGTTGCGGCCCACGGGAGGAGGCGGTCGGCGAGGAGGTCGACGAAGGCCGGGTTGCAGCTCAGGTCGTCCGGCCGCTGAGGGCCCATGGTGTGTACGAGCAGGGCGACGGTGGGCGGGATGGCGCCGTCCGCCGTCAGGTTGTCGAGGGTGTCGCCGACGGACAGCGCCTCGCCCCACATCTCGCCGTCCAGCAGCACCGCGACCGGGTACGGCCCGCCGTCCGCGCGGTGCCCGGCCGGGAGGTGGACGTCCACCCGCCGACCGGCCGCCGTACGGGCGAGCGTCCGCCCGCGCGGCACGCCCTCGCGCCGCCGTACGTACGGTTGCGCGGGTGCGGCGGGCAGGCTGAGCACCGACGAGGGGTGGCGGCCGTCGCGCGCGGCCAGTCGGGGCTCGCGGTCGTGCGGGTCGGGGCGGGCGTGGTCGAGGACGCGCAGCCAGTCGGGGCGGGTGGTGCCGGGGGCCTCGCCTCGGAACGGGTACAGCTGGTAGGAGGCGCGGTGGTCCGCGCGCAGCCGGTAGGTGATCGACCACGTCCCGTTCGTCTGACGTTCCATCAGGTGCGGTGTCAGGTCGCCGGTGTGGCGGTCCTTGTCGGTGACGGTGTGCAGTAGGGCGAGCACGCCGTCGCAGTCCTCGCCCCGGTGGGTGAAGGTGACCAGGCGGTAGGCCGGGTCGGTGGGGTCGGGTGTGATCAGCGGGGATCGGGTTTCCACGGCGGGGCCTCCAGGAGTGGTCATGCGGGGCTGCCCTTGCGGCCGAGCAGCACCCAGAGCAGGAAGGGACCGCCGAGGACGGTGGTGACGATGCCGACGGGGATCTCCACCCCGGCGAACAGCACCCGCCCCAGCGTGTCCGCGAGCACGACGAGCAGGGCGCCGGTCAGCGCGGAGCCGAGCACCGGCACCCGCGCGGGCCCGGCCAGTCGCCCGGCGATCACCGGCGCGGCCAGTGCCACGAAGCCGACCGGCCCGCAGACGCCGACCGCCAGCCCGGCCAGCGCGACGGACAGCAGCAGGCAGGCGAGCCGGACCCGGCCCGGGTCGACGCCGAGCGCGGAGGCGACGCTGTCGTCGAAGCGCAGCACCGCCAGCCGACGGGCCACCACCAGCGCGGTCGGCACCAGCACCGCCAGCCCGATCAGCGCGGGCGTGGCGACGGCGAGGTCCCGCCCGTTGAGGCTGCCGTTGGTCCAGATGTACAGCGAGCTCGCCGAGTTGAGCGAGCGCCGGGCCATCGCGACCTGGATGACGGCCGAGGCGAGCGCGGACATGGCGAGCCCGACCACCAGGACCCGGTAGCCGCGCGCGCCGAGCCCGCCGGAGGCCAGGGTGACGACCAGGACGGCGACCAGCGCGCCGAGCGGTCCGGCCCACCAGGCGCCGAAGGTACCCGCGGTGCCGGCGGAGATCAGCACGGCGGCCGTCGCGCCGTCGTTGACGCCGAGGAGTTCGGGGGTGGCCAGGCGGTTGCGGGCGAGGGTCTGGGTGAGGCAGCCGG
The DNA here is from genome assembly GCF_043201735.1 of Kitasatospora sp. NPDC048286. Lineage (NCBI taxonomy): Bacteria > Bacillati > Actinomycetota > Actinomycetes > Kitasatosporales > Streptomycetaceae > Kitasatospora > Kitasatospora sp. NPDC048286. The sequence goes on along the minus strand of NZ_JBICZE010000004.1, from coordinate 224,222 downwards.
CCAGGCCGAGGGCGGCCCCGGCGGCGAGCCCGGCGACGATCCGGCCGAGCCGGAACTTCTGCACCAGCAGCACGTCCAGCCGGTCGCCGTGGCCGAACACGGCCTGGAAGGTGCGGGCGAGGTCGAGTTCGCTCTGCCCGGCGTGCGCCGAGACCACCACGGCGGCCAGCAGCGCGGCGGCCAGGCCGAGCGAGGCCAGCAGGGCCCGGTGTGGCAGCAGCAGCGACCAGGTGCCGTACCGCAGCGCCAAGTCCGGCTTGGGCGCCGCAACTTCGCCCCGGCGGGCGGCGGGCGGCGCGGACTCGGCGGGGTCGGTCATGGACAGCGCGGCGGAGCGCCGCGAGCGGACGATCGCGATCAGGGCCGGGGCGCCGATCAGTGCGACGATCACCGACACCGGGGCCTCGAAGGGGCGGGCCACCACCCGGGCGAGCACGTCCGCGCCGGTCAGCACGGCGGCGCCGGACAGCGCGGCGAGCAGGGTGAGCCGCCCGACCCGGGGGCCGGCGACGGCGCGGGCGAGGAAGCCGGAGAGCAGTCCGAGGAAGGCGACCGGCCCGGCCAGCGCGACCGCGGAGGCGGTCAGCAGGGTGACGGCGACGGCGACGGCGGCCCGGATGGCGCCGGGCCGGTGGCCGAGGCCGCGGGCGAGGTCGTCGCCGAGGGCGAGTGCGGTCAGCGGCCGGGTGGTGAGGGCGGCGAGCAGGAACCCGGCGCCGAGCACCGGGGCGAGCTGGCGCAGCGTCGTCCAGCCCTCCACCCCGGCCAGCGAGCCGAGCACCCACACCCGGTACCGCTCGTACGCCTCGGGGGAGTTGACGATCAGCACATCGGTGAGCCCGCGGAAGATCGCCGCGACGGCGGAGCCGGCGAGCACCAGCCGCATCGGCGAGCCGCCGCCCCGGGTGCTGGCGACCAGCAGCACCACGGTGCTGGCGAGCACCGCGCCGCCGAAGGCGAAGACGAGGTAGCCGAAGGAGGTCTGCACGCCGAGCACGGCGATGCCGAGCACGACGCCCAGCGAGGCGCCGGCGTTGACGCCGAGCAGCCCGGTCTCGGCCAGCGGGTTGCGGGTGACGGACTGCAGCTGCGCCCCGGCGACGCCGAGCGCGGCGCCGACCAGCAGGGCGGTGAGGGTGCGCGGCAGCCGGAGGTCGCCGACGACCAGGGCGAGCCGGCCGTCGGCGCGGGCACCGTCGCGGTTCAGCAGGTAGTCCAGCACCCGGCCGGGGCCGACCTCGCCGGCGCCGACCGACAGCGAGAGCGCGGTCAGGGCGAGCAGCAGCACCACCGCCGCCGTGACGGCCGGCCAGGTGGGGCGGGGGCCCTCCGTGCGCTGCCCGGGCCGCCTGGGCCGCCTGGGCCGTCGGGGCTTCGGCGCGGTGGCGGGGGGCGCCGGGGGCGCCGGGGGCGCCGGGTGGACGCCGACTTGCGACAATGTCATAAGGTAAGGCTAACCTAATGACCGAGCCCGTCCGTGGGGCACCCCCGCTCCGTCGAGCTGCCCGGACCTCGCTCAACTCCCGTACCACCATTGCCCCGGAGGCCCCCATGCCGTTCGCCCGTCGCCTGCTCAGCCCCGTCCGCCGCCGTGCGGCCCAGGCGCTGGCCGTCACCGGGGCGGCCGCGCTCCTGCTCACCGGCTGCGGCTCCTCCGGGTCCTCCTCCTCGGGCTCGTCCACGGCAGCCTCCCCGGCGGCGGACGCGGCCGGCGGCGGCAAGGGCGGCAGCGGTGACAAGCGGACCGTCAAGGACGCCACCGGCAAGGCCGTCGAGGTTCCCGCCGAGCCCAAGCGGATCGTCACCCTCACCCAGGAGGACCTGGACGCGGTGCTCGCCCTGGGCGTCAAGCCGGTCGGCATCACCAACGGCCAGGGCCTGGCCGAGCCGCCCGCGTACCTCAAGGACAAGGTGCAGGGCGTCCCGGTGGTCGGCAACCTGCTGCAGCCCGTGATGGACAAGGTGATCGCCGCCAAGCCGGACCTGATCCTGGCCGGCGACATGCAGGACGAGCAGGTGCTCAAGCAGCTGCGCGAGATCACCCCCGCCACGCTGGTCACCATGGCGCCCACCGACGACTGGAAGCTCGCCTTCCGCGGCATCGGCAACGCCGTCAACAAGCTGGACCAGGCCAACAGGGTGATCGGCGACTACGAGGCCAAGGCCGCCAAGGCGGGCGGCGAGCTCAGCAGGAACAAGGGCGCCGCCGTCTCCATCGTGCGCTGGAACCCCACCGGCCCGAGCTGGATGGAGAAGAAGCAGTTCGCCAGTGGCGTCGCCCTGGACATGGGCCTGACCCGCCCGGCCGCCCAGGACAAGGACGGCAACGCGCACAGCCCGGCGCTCAGCCTGGAGAAGCTGGGCGAGATCGACGGGGACTGGCTGTTCCTCTCCACCCTGACCGACGACGGCAAGGCCGCGCTCAAGGACGTCCAGTCCAAGCCCGCCTACCAGGAGCTGGGCGCGGTGAAGAACAACCACACCGTCACCGTGGACGGTTCGGTCTGGTCCACCCGGGGCGGCCCGCTCGCCGCCGACGTCGTCATCGGCGACTTCTCCAAGGCGCTGGGCGGCAACTGAGCGCGCGCCGGGCGAGGGGGAGACTGCCATGGAGTTGACGATCGAGGGTCTCAGCGCCGGCTACGGGCCGGGGCGCCCGGTGCTCGGCGGCGTCGACCTCACCGTACCGGCCGGGCAGGTGGTGGCGGTGGTCGGCCCGAACGGCTGCGGGAAGTCCACCCTGCTGCGGTCCGTCGCGAGGCTGCACCGGCCGGACGGCGGACGGGTCCTGGTCGGCGGCGAGGACGTGTGGCGGCTGCGCCCGCGCCAGGCCGCCCACCGGGTCGCGCTGCTGCCGCAGAGTCCGCAGGCCCCGGAGGCGGTCACCGTCGCCGGGCTCGTCCGCTACGGCCGCCACCCGCACCAGGGGCTGTTCCGCCAGTGGTCGGAGCAGGACGAGCGGCTGACCGCCGAGGCGCTGCGCGCCACCGGCGTCGAGGACCTCGCCGACCGCCGCCTCGACCGGCTCTCCGGTGGGCAGCGCCAGCGCTGCTGGCTCGCCATGGTGCTCGCCCAGGACACCCCGGTGGTGCTGCTCGACGAGCCGACCAGCGCGCTCGACCTCGGGCACGCGGTGGAGGTGCTGGAACTGGTCCGCCGGGTCGCGGCGGGCGGGCGGACGGTGGTCATGGTGCTGCACGACCTCGCGGCGGCCGCCCGCTACGCGGACCTGCTGGTCGCGCTGCGGGACGGCGCGGTGGTGGCCTGCGGGCCGCCGCGCGAGGTGGTGGACGCGCCGCTGGTGCGGGCGCTGTACGACATCGACAGCCATGTGCTCGCGGCGCCGGGCGACGGTGCGCCGGTGATCGTGCCCCGGGCGCCGCTGGGTTGAGGGGCCGCTCGGTGGAGGGGTCGGGGGCCGGGGGGCTGAAGGACGGGCGGGGCGGCTGCGTGGGGGCAGCGGCCCCGCCTTTCTTCGCTTCTTCGATCACTCGTTCGAGTGGTTTGAATTCGCCATGTCAGGGCCCGCGTTCACCCCGCCCGTCGCGTTGTCAGTACCCCTCGCTACGTTCCTCGCATCGCTGGTCAGCAAGGCGATCGACAGGTGTTTCCCTGGTGGGAGGAGTACGGCCGTGGCATGGGTGGAGACGGGCGCGGGAGGGTACCGCGTCGCGCTCGACGGGGACGGCAGGGTGGTGTGCCGCAACGCGGCGGGCCGCGACCTCAAGTCCCTACCGTCGAAGCTCGGTGACGACCCGGTGGTCACCCAGCTCAAGCAGCTCGCGGAGTGGCTGGCCGCGCACGAGCGCGGCTGCCTGGAGGACGTCGAGCGCTGGATGGTCCGCTCGCTGCCGGTGCCCGCCGCCGTGCTCACCGCCGTGTGGCCGGACGACGCCTGGCAGGGCGTCCTGAAGGACCTCGTGGTCACCGCCACGGACGGCTCCGTCGCCGGCTTCCTGCGCGGCGCCGACGCCGAGCGCGGCCTCGGCCTGGTCGACCTGGACGGCGACACCGTGCGCCTCACCGACGGCGAGGTCCTGATACCGCACCCCGTCCTGCTCCAGGACCTCGACGAGCTGCGCGAGTTCGCCGTCGAACTCGGCGTCTCCCAGCGCGTCCAGCAGCTCTACCGCGAGGTCTGGCACCGGCCCGCGCAGGTGCCGGCCGGCACCGAGGTCACCCCCTACGCCGGCGGGCGCTACCGGGAACTGCGCGAGCTGGTCGGGCGCAGCAACCGGCTCGGCTGCCGGGTCCGCGGCGGCTCCGCCGTCCAGGCGGTCACCGAGGGCGGCCGCACCGTCGAGGCCCGGGTCTGGGTCGGCGACTACTACGAGTACGACGAGTGCGAGACCGGCGCGCTCAGCTGGGCCGGCCCCGACGGCCGCGCCCTGCCGCTCACCGAGGTCGGACCGGTCGCCTGGTCCGAGGGCATGCGGATGGCCGCCGCCCTGTACGCCGGCCGCACGATCCAGGGGGACGAGACCGCATGACCACCACCGTGAACCCGACCGCCGCGACGCCCGAGGAACTGCTCGACGCCGGGGCCGTGCTCCCGCCCGGCACGCTTCCCGACGCCGGCCGCCCCGACAGCGCCGCCGACGTCCTCACCGCCCGCACCTACACCCACCCCGCGCTCGACGGGCGCCGGATCGTCCGGCTCGTCCCCGGCTCCCTCGGGCAGGCCGAGGACCTCGCCCTCGACTTCCTCGGCCTGGCCCCCGAGGCCGCGCCCGCCGAGGTCGGCCAGGTCCGCCAGGAGGCGCTCGGCTTCCCCGCCTGGGCCCTGGTCCACGACCCGGCCAACGGCCACCACGCGCTCGCCCTGGTCAAGGAGATGGAGCGGCTCGCCCGCCAGGCCGCCTCCAAGCCCGGCGCCGCCAAGGACGGCTTCGACGAACTGGCCGTGCGCCTCGGCCGGGCCGTCCCGCACTTCCTTCCCACCTTCTGCGAGGAGGTCGGCCGGATCTTCCTGCGCCACGAGAACCGGACCTACGCCGCCGCCTGGTTCGGCAAGGCCCGCGAGGCCGAACGCACCCACGGCCTCACCGTGGACGAGGAGCGGCTGCGCGCCGTCTTCCTGGAGTTCGCCCTGGCCGGCGCGCTCACCGTCAAGTCCCTGCGCCAGTACGTCAAGGAACTCGCCCAGCGACTCGACCCGCTGACCGCCTGGCAGCGCTTCCGCCAGCTGTGCACCGAGCGCTCCGCGGCCGGCATGGCCCCGTACGCCGGGGTCGCCGAGGACGCCCGCGCCCTGATCAGGGCCGCCGGACTGGACCGCGCCGAGCACGAACACGCGCTGCTCGCCGAACTGCTGGACTCCCCGGCGGTCAACCGGGCGCCCGGCGCGTTCTGGAAGTCCTGGCACGGCGCGCTGGTCGAACTCGGCCGCGCAGACGCGGCGGTCCGCACCCGCCTGCTGGAACTGCTGCCCGACCCGGCCTCCACCGACCCGGCCCCGCACGACACCGCCTGGCTGGAGCTGCTCGCCGAGACCGGCGCTGAGGAACTGCTCACCGGCCCCCGCCCCGAGGGCGCCGAACCCGCCGCCGCCTGGCTCCAGCGCTGGTGCAACCACCACGGCCGCGGCTGGCGCAGCCGGCCCAGCTGCCCGGCCACGCTCGCGCTGGCCGGCCGGATGGCCGAGCGGCTGAAGGCCGACGCCGTCCCGGTCGACCTCCACACCGGCATCCGCGGCAGCCACATCCGGATCGACCTGCTGGACCAGCTGCTGGCCGCGGGCGTCCCGGTCGCCGACCCGCCGTCCGGCCTCGGCCTCGACCTGCGCGAGTGGGTCGCGCAGTGCGGCCCCGACAGCCCCGCCCTCACCGCCGTCGCCGCCGACCAGCGGTACCGTCCGCTGCTGCGCCGCGCCACCCCGGGCGCCTGGGAGACGGCCGTCAAGCGGCAGGCACCCGCCCTGCCGGTGCTCAACGAGCTGTTCGCCGAATGGGCCGAGGAGCGCGTCGAGGAACTGTCCGCCGCCCGCGGCCTGGCCGGCGCCGCCGACCTGGTCCGCTCGATCGGCCAGTACCGCACGGCCGTCCGGACGGTCGCCCCGGCCGTCGCCGAGCGGATCGCCGCCCTCGACGTCACCACGCTGCTCACCGACGCCCTCCGGGCCGGCATCCTCGACGAACTCGGCTGGCCCGCCCTGGAGGAGGCGCTCGGCAAGCTCGCCGACCCGCCCGCCGCCGACGCCCCGCAGCACCCCGTCCCCAGCCTGGGCGTCGCCGGCCTGGACGAGCTGGTCATCGAGGACGCCTGGCCGCAGCTGATCCTCTCCCGCCGCGACCGGGCCGTCGTGGTCGGTCCGGAGGGCATCCTGCTGGAGCACACCCTGCGCACGCCCGGCCCGGCCGCCCGCACCAGGCTGCGCCTGGTCGACGGCGAGCTGCTGGTCGCCTGGCGGCACGAGGGCAAGCAGCTCGCCTACTGGTCCAGCCGCCCGGACGAGCAGTTCGAGCTCGAGGGCCAGACCATCGCCGGCTACTACTACGGCAACCGGGATCCCCAGGCGCCGTCCCTCCAACTGCCCGGCGGCGGCCGCACCACCGGCGAGCGCCCGCTGCACGCCGGCGACACCCGGATGCCCCAGGAACACCGCGTCCTCGGCGACGGCACCGGCTACTGGACGCAGCGCCGCACCTCCGAGGGCGACGCCGTCCTGCGCGAACTCGACCCGGCCACCGGCACCCTGGGGCGCACCGCCGAACCGCCGGTGATCGCCGCCACCGCCCCGGCCGGCCGGCTGGTCCACCGCAGCACCTGGCTGCTGCCGCTCCAGCCCGGCCTGGAACGGACCCCGCTCGGCACCGACGGCACCGTGCTCGGCAGCTGGGCCCGGGTCGAGCCCGGCAAGGCCGTCACCACCTTCACCGCCGACGGGCAGCGCATCGTGGTGCCGCTGGCCGGTCAGCGCACGGACGCCGTCCCGGTCGGCCGGCTCAGCCTGCCCGGCGCGGCCGCGCCGGTGGTCAGCCACGTCTCCGGCGACCACTTCGCGCTCAACCTGCCCGACCTCACCGGCCGCGCCGACCGCACCACCGACCTGCGCCCCTGCCGCTCCGGAGAACTCTCCGCCGCCGGCACCCCGCTGATCCCGCCCTACCCGCACTGGCACGCCCTGCGCCCGCGCGACGAGGCGGGCTCCGAGGTGCTGCGCGCCGTCACCGCCGAGCAGGCCGCCCGGCTGATCGACGCCGCCTGGCCGGTCGACGCCGAGCCGGGCCCGGAGGACGAGCGGCGCTGGCTCACCGTCCAGGGCGTGCGCCGCCCGCTCGCCCGCAACGGCGAGGCCCTGCGCTCCCTGCCCGTCCAGGCGGTCGGCGCCGCCCTGCCCGGCATCGCCCACCCGCGGCTGCTGGCCGGCGTCGCCGGGCTCGCCCGCACCGCGGCCAACCTGCTCGACCAGGTCGCCCGGTTCCTCCCGCAGCCGGAGGCCGAGCGCCCGAGCACGGCGAAGGACGCCGAGTGGCGGCCCGACCACGGCCGCGACCACGAACTGCGCGACGCCGTGCGGGCCGTGCTGCCCGGGATCGGCGGCCTCGGCAGCAACTGGGGCGAGTCCGAGCAGTGGGCGGTGCTCAACAACCTGCGCACCGTCAGCGCCGTGCTCGCCGCCCCGCCCGCCGCCGCCGGGGAGGGCTGGACCACCCCCGCCACCGTCACCCTGCGCAGCGCCGACGCCCACCACGGCTGGCTGGACCTGCTCGGCCGGCTGCACACCCTCGCCTACGCGGTGGCCGCGCCGTTCACCCAGCCCGCCCACCGCTCCTCGCTGGTCCTGCTGCTCGGCGAACTGACCAGGGGCCCGCTGGCCGACCGCAGCGCCACCCTGCGCGAGATCGTCCTCGCCGAGCCGGTCCCGGCGGCCGCGAACGGCACCGGCAACCGGCAGGCCACCCGCCGCCAGGGCGAGGTGCTGCGGCACGGCGAGCGCACCGTCGTCATCCTCGGCCACCGGCGGCAGTACAACGACGGCACGGTCCACTGGCTCGCCGTCGACCACGACCCGAGCGGGGAGTTCGGCCCCGTCGCGCACTTCACCACCGTCGCGGAGCGCGGCACCGAGGAACTGGTCTCCGCCGCCTGGGTCGCCAAGTTCTGGCGGGTCGCCGCGCTGCGCCGCACCATCCCGGTAGACCACGCCCGGGCCGAGGCCTTCAGCGCGCTCACCGGCATCGGCGCCGCCCGCGCCGCCCTGCTGCTCAGCCCGCCGTCCGGCCTGCTGCACTGGAGCTCCGTCGCCGTGCCCGCCGAACTCGGGCTCAAGGCCGGCGAGTTCAAGGCCGCCAGGTCCTGGCTGTGCGGCCACGACCACGCCGGCCTCGCCGCGGTCTGGGGCGCCCTGCTGCCCGCAGACCCGAAGACCCTGTGGACGGACGGCCCCGACCTCACCGCCGGAGCCGAGGAGTGGATCCGGCGCTTCGGACGGCTCGTCACCCTCCCCGAGGAGGCACTGGCCACCGTCCAGGGCGTGTCCATCGACACCGTCGAGGCGGTGCTCAACTCCTCCCGCACCCCGTGGCTCACCCGACGCACCGGCTACCGGATCACCGAGGAAGGCGGGTCCGGCCCCCGGCTGGTCCCCGAGGACGCCTCCGCCCTCCCCGACAACGGCGCGCTGCGCGACACCGTCGAGGCACTGCGCTGGCTCGCCTACCACCTGCCCGCCGACAGCCCGCTGCGCCCACTGCTGCCCACCGCCGCCACCGCGCTGCGCGACCGGCTGGCCGACCCGGAGCTGCTGCTCGACCTCCACCTGATCAGCACCGTCAAGGGCGCCCCGCTGTCCGCCGTCCTGCGCACCCACTTCGGGCTGCCCGCCGAGGGCGGCGCCGACCCGGACGGCCTGGTCCGCTGCGGGCCGGCGCTCATCCTGGCCCCCCACCACGAGAAGTACGAGCGGGTCTGGCTGCGCCCGGCCGCCCTCACCGGCCCGGACGACCCGCTGCTCGAACTGCTCGACGGGCTCTCCGACAGCTACTGGTACTCCGTCGAGCGGCGTGCCATCGAGGCCGTGCTGCGCGGCGAGCCGCAGCAGCTGGCCTCCGCCTCCGCCGCGCCGGCCGGCGGCGAGGGCCCGGCCTGGCTGCAGAACCCCCGGCTGTCCGTTCCCGGGCTGGTCGCCGAGGTGTCCCGCACCCACGGCCTGGGCGAGGACGCGGCCACGCTCTACCTCCAGCTGCTCGCCCTGCCCGACCCGACCGACCGCAACGCCGCCCGCTGGACGGGCTGGAAGCCCGCCCGGCTGAAGAAGGCCCGCGCCGAACTCGCCGCCACCGGCCTGGTGCTGGAGGCCAAGCGCGCCCGGGCCGGCCGCAGCCTCTTCCTGCCCGGCGGCTGGCAGGAGGCCAAGTCGCCCGCGCTGCCCGCCGAGACCTGGAAGGCCGCCCTGTACGACCTGCCCACCCACCGGCCCGCGCTGGTCACCCTGCCCGTCCCCGAGCTGTTCACCCGGGCCTGGCAGCGGACCGTCGACGGCGACACCCCCGGTTACGAAGAGCTCCAGACCAGCAAGCGCAGGAAGGCCCGCCGATGAGCACGACCACCACCACCGCCCCCGCCGCCGCGGACCGGCAGACCGTCCCGCCCGAGGAGAAGTACGCCGCCGAACTGGAGTTCCTGGCCGCCCACGACAGCGGCCCGCGCCCGCCCGGCTGGCACCTGACACCGCGCGCCGTGGTCACCTTCGTGATGGGCAGCGGCGGCGAGAAGCTCAAGGCCGGGCGCAAGGGCCTGGTCATCGAGCCGAAGTTCGTCGGCGAGCGCGCCCTGGTCGAGCGCTGCGTCGTCACCCTCGCCGGGGAGCGCGGCCTGCTCCTCGTCGGCGAGCCCGGCACCGCCAAGTCCATGCTCTCCGAACTGCTCGCCGCCGCCGTCTGCGGCACCAGCGCGCTCACCGTCCAGGGCACCGCCGGCACCACCGAGGACCAGCTCAAGTACGGCTGGAACTACGCCCTGCTGCTGGCCAAGGGGCCCAGCCGCGAGGCCCTCGTCCCCTCGCCGGTGCTCACCGCGATGACCACCGGAGCGGTCGCCCGGGTCGAGGAGGTCACCCGCTGCCTGCCCGAGGTGCAGGACGCCCTGGTCTCGCTGCTCTCGGAGCGGCGCATCGCCGTCCCCGAGCTGGCCGGCACCCCGGACGGGCAGCTGCACGCCGCGGCTGGCTTCACCCTGATCGCCACCGCCAACCTGCGCGACAAGGGCGTCAGCGAGATGTCCGCGGCGCTCAAGCGGCGGTTCAACTTCGAGACGGTCGGCCCGATCGGCAGCCTCGCCGCCGAGGTCGACCTGGTCCGCCGCCAGTCCACCGCCGCCGTGGCCCGGGCCGGCGCCGCCTACGCGGTGGACGACGCCGTCCTGGAGGCCCTGGTCACCGCCTTCCGCGACCTGCGCACCGGCCGCTCCACCGAGGGCTGGGACGTCGAACGCCCCTCCACCGTGATGAGCACCGCCGAGGCGGTCTCCGTCGCCACCTCGCTCGGCGTCAGCGCCGCCTACCTGCCCGACGGAGGGGACCTGCTCGGCCGGCTGCCCGGCCAGCTCCTCGGCGTCGTCCGCAAGGACGAACCGTCCGACGCGGGCCGGCTGCTCGGCTACTGGGACGGCCCGGTCCGCCGCCGCGCCGAACAGGGCGCCGCCACCTGGCGCACCCTGTGGGACCTCCGCTCGGTACTGGAGGCCTGATCCCATGAGCAGCGCGGAGATCCACCGCCCGGAGGACACGGACCGCGAGGTCCGGGCCGAGGCCGACCGGCTGGCCGCCTCCGGCACCGGCCGCCCCGGGCCCTACCTGATCGGCGTGCGCCACCACGCGCCGTCCCTCAGCGCGGTCGTCCCCGCGCTGCTCGACGCCGCCCGGCCGCAGGCCGTCCTGGTCGAGCTGCCCGCCGAGTTCCAGCCCTGGCTCGACTGGCTCGCCGACGAGGCCACCCAGGCCCCGGTCGCCCTCGCCGCGGCCCCGGCCGGGGCCGGCGCCGGGAACGCGGCCGGGGACGCGTCCGGGCTCGGGGAGGCGGCCGGGCCCGCCTTCTACCCGTTCGCCGACTTCTCCCCGGAACTCGCCGCCCTGCGCTGGGCCCGGCGCAACGGAGTGGAGGCCATCGCCTGCGACCTCCCGCTCGCCCACCGCGCCGCCCGCACGGCCGAACGGCGACACACCGACGCCACCCCGGACGCGCCCGGAGTCGCCGACGCGCTGCGCCACCGCCTCACCGGACGGGACTCCGACGAGGACCTGTGGGACCGCCTGGTCGAGACGGCCGCACCCGGCTCCACCCCGGAGGCCGTCCGGCGCGCCGCCCTGCTGGTCGGCTGGGCGCTGCGCCGCGACGCCGAGACCGGCCCCGGCGTCGACCCGTACGACCTGCGCCGCGAGGCCTGGATGCGGGCCCGCATCCAGGCCGCGTCGGCCGGCGGGCGCCGGGTCGCCGCCGTGATCGGCGCCTTCCACGCCCCCGCCCTGCTCGACGGCCCGCTCGCCACCGAGGAGCCGCCGCACCCGGACGACCCCGGGCACGTCCTGTCCCTGATCCCGTACACCTACCCGCTGCTCGACGCCCGCTCCGGCTACCCGGCGGGCATCCGCGACCCGGAGTGGCAGCACACCGTCCTGGACGCCGGCGGCGACCCGGAACGCCTCGCCGAGGCACTCACCACCACCGCCGTCCGGATCTGCGCCGCCCTGCGCACCCAGGACCACCCCAGCGGCCCGGCCGACGCCCGCGAGATCGTCCGCCTGGCCGGGGACCTCGCCCGACTGCGCGGCCACGCCGCCCCCGGCCGCGGCGAACTCGTCGAAGCGGTGCAGACCGTCCTCGCCCAGGGCGAACCCCTCGGCCGCGGCCGGGCCGTCGCCCGCGCCCTCGAACAGGTCCTGGTCGGCACCCGCACCGGCCGTCCCACCCCCGCCGCCCCGCGCAGCGGACTCGGCCCGGCCGTCGAGACCCTCCTCGCCGACCTCGGCCTCCCCGGCCCCGCCGACCCAGGCCCGCGCGAACTGCGCCTCGACCCGCTGCGCAGCGACCTCGACCGCCGCCGAGAGGTCCTCCTGCACCGCCTCACCGCCTGCGAGGTCCCCTACGCCGAGGCCGTCGCCACCACCGGCGCCGGTGGCACCGAGACTCTTGGCACCCGCTGGCGCCTGCACTGGACGCCCGCCACCGCCGCCATGCTCACCGTGGCCGGCACCCGCGGCGTCACCCCCGCGCAGGCCGCCGAAGGCGCCCTGCGCGCCCGCCTCACCGACCAGCCGACCCCGCGCGAGATCATCGACGGTCTCACCGCCGCCGCCTCCTGCGCCCTCCCCACCCTCGCCGAGACCCGCCTCACCCAGCTCACCACCGTCCTCCCCACCTCCGCCACCCTCCCCGACCTCCTCGACGCCCTGGCACTCGTCGACCGCCTGACGGCGGGCCACTTCCCGGGCTACACCCCGGGGGGAGGGGAGGCGGTGGCCACCGCCAACGGCGGTGCCGTCGCGGCCGGAGACGGCGGGACGGCTTCGGCGCCTGCCGCCCCTGCCCGCCTCGCCCTCGCGGAGCAGTCCGGCCGCGCCCCGGTGGGAGGGACGGAAGCGGCCGGCGAGGCCGCCGGCGATGGTGGGGCGGTGGCGGCGCCCGGCGCGCTTGACGGCCCCGCCCTCGCGGAGCGGCCCGGCCACGCCCCGGTCGTCGGGGGCGCCGCGGCCGGGAACGGCGCGGTGGTCGGCACGCCCGGCCCCGGTGGTACCGAACCGGCGGGCGGTGCTGGGAAGGCCGCCGGAGGTGGCGTCGACACCGCTCTTCGCGGCTCCGCCCCGGCCCCTGCCGGAACGGGCGCGACTACTGCCGGCGGCCGTCCCAACCCCGTAGGAGACGCTCACCCGGGCACCGGCCCCGGCGCGCTGTCCGTACCGACGGGGCGACCCGTGCTCGCCGCGGTCGGAGAGGTGCTCACCGTCGCCGCCGTGCGGCAGTTGGAGGGGCTGGGCGGGTCGGACGACCCACAGGACGCTCGGGCGCTGGTGGAACTGGTGCGGCGGGCGGACCGGCTCGGTGGGGTGCGGCTGGCGTACGTGCTGGCCGAACTCGCCGAGCAGGGGAGCCCGTTGGTGCGGGCTGCGGCCGGTGCGGTGCGGGTGCTGCTCGGGCAGGAGCCGGCCGAGGCCCTGGGCGGCCGGGCCGCCTCCTGGGTGGACGGTGCGACCGGGCCGGAGGCACGCCACGCGCTCGGGCGGGCACTGGTCGGTCTGCTGACGGCTGCGGAGGGCCTGTTCGACTCCGCGCCGCAGGCGTTGGAACCGGTGCTGGAGCGGGTCACCTCGCTGCCCGACGAGGCCTTCCTGGACCGGCTGCCCGCACTGCGCGGCGGGTTCGACACCCTCAGCCCGGCCGCCCGGGACCGACTGCTGGCCCTGGTCGAGGAGCGCCTGGGCACCCGGCTCGCCGCTCTCCCCGAGGAGGCCGTCCCCGCAGTGCTCGCCGGCTGGGTACGCGCGGACCTCGCGGCGCGTGCGGCACTCGCCCGTCGCGGCCTCCTGTCCCCGACACCCGTGGAGCCCCCGGTCGCCGCGCCGCCGCCCACGGCCACGTCCACGGAGCTGCCGGCCACCCGTCCCCCCGCCGTGACCACCCCGCCGCGCACCCTCGCCCCCGCCGAGCGCTGGCGGCTGCTCCTCGGCCGCCCGGGCAGCGGCGGCCTGAGCAGCCGTGGCGCCCGACTCGCCACCGCCCTGGACGAGTTGTACGGCAGCGGCCACGGCGAGGGTTCCGGCCCGGGCGTGGACAGCCGGGGTGGCAAGGGCGGCCGCGAGGCCCCGTACCCCGGTGTGCGGGAGTGGGCCGAGGAGTTGGAGTCGCTGTTCGGCCCCGGCGTGCGGGAGGAGGTGCTGGCGGCCGCCGTCGCGCAGGGCCGTACCGACGTCCTGGAGGCGATCGACCCGTCCGCCGTCCGCCCGTCCGTCGACCTGCTGCGCACCGTGCTGGACCACGCGGGCGGTCTGCCCGAGGCCCGGGTGGCCCGGCTGCGCCCGCTGGTGCGGCGCCTGGTGGACGAGTTGAGCCGGGAGCTGGCCACCAGGCTGCGCCCGGCCCTGACCGGGATCGCCGTGCCGCGCCCGTCCCGCCGCCAGGGCGGCGGGCTGGACCTGGACCGGACCATCCGGGCCAACCTCGCCACCGCCCGTCCCGCGCCGGACGGCGGCACCCTGATCGTGCCCGAGCGCCCGGTCTTCCGGACCAGGGCGCGGCAGGCCAACGACTGGCGGCTGATCCTGGTCGTGGACGTCTCCGGGTCGATGGAGGCCTCCACGGTGTGGGCCGCGCTGACGGCCTCGATCCTGGCCGGGGTGCCCTCGCTGAGCACCCACTTCGTGGCCTTCTCCACCGAGGTCCTGGACCTCACGGAGCGGGTGGACGATCCGCTGAGCCTGCTGCTGGAGGTGAGGGTCGGCGGCGGCACCAGCATCGCGAAGGGGCTGCGCTACGCGCGGAAACTGGTGACGGTGCCGTCCCGCACGCTGATCGCGGTGGTCAGCGACTTCGAGGAGGGCGGACCGGTCGGCGGGCTGCTGGCCCAGACCCGGGCGCTGGTGGACTCCGGCGTGCACCTGCTCGGCTGCGCGGCGCTGGACGACACCGGGACGGCCCGTTACTCGAAGGCGGTCGCGGGCCAACTGGTCGCGGCCGGAATGCCCGTGGCGGCGTTGAGCCCGCTGGAACTGGCCCGCTGGGTGGGGGAGAAGGTGCGATGAGTGTGACGGCACGGACGAGCGACTGGCCGGGCGTGCGGCCCGAGGTGGTCGCCGAGGTGGTGGCCGGGCTGAGCGCCCGGCTGCAGAAGCGGCTGGACGGCGCGGCGGCGAAGCTGGCGGAGCGGCCGGTGGTCCGAGAGGGCGACGAGTGGCGGGTGGAGGTGGACGAGGAGACGGTGCTCGTGCTGCACGCCCCGGGCGGGGTGGTCGCCGGGGAGGCCGGCGTCCGCTGCGGCTGCCTGCTCGCCCCGGCCTGCGTGCACCGGGCCGCCGCGGTCTCCCTCTGCCCGCTCGCCGAGGCCGAGCCCGAGCCGGCGCCCGGGCCCGGGTCCGAGTCCGGGGCCGACACCGGGACCGAGCCCGGGGCAGCGCCCGAGCCCGGGGGCGGCACCGCGACGGCACCCACGGCGGCGGCCGCCGAGTCGGCCGACCGGCCGGCTCCCACCCCGCTCACCGCCGTCGAGCTCGAAGCCGTCCGCCACCTCCACCGGGCCGCGGCCGCCGTGCTGGCTGCCGGGGTCAGCGGGGTGGGCGCCGTCTCCCAGGCCGAACTGCTGCGCGCGGCCCACCGGGCGCGGCTGGCGGGCCTGCACCGCCCGGCAGCGGCCGCCGTCACCGTCGTGACCCGGGTCCGGGCGGCGCGTTCCGGCGCGCCCGACCACCGGCTGGTCGACCTGGTGGCGGGCCTGCGCGAACTGCTCGGCCTCACCACCGCCCTGGCCGCCGGTGCCGCCCCGGTCGTCGAGCTGCGCGGCACCGCGCGCCAGGCCTACCGGGAGGAGGGCGGGCTGCGGCTCTACGGCCTGTTCGCCGAGCCGGTGCTGACGGCCACCCATGCCGGCGCGGTCAGCTGGGCGGTGGACGCCAACGGGCGTCTCAGCACGATCGCCGAGGTGATGCCGCATGACGACGCGGCGGCCGCCGCCCCGCAGGCGGTCGGGGCCGGCAACCGGACGGTCCGGCTGGGCGACGCCGCGCTCAGCCACCGCGAGTTCAGCCGCGCCGGGCTGGCCGTCCAGGGCACGACCAGGTCCACCGGCGGACGGCTGGGCGCCGGCGCCTCGGTCCGGGCGGTCCGGGCGGCGGGCACGGCGTGGACGGCGGAGCCGGCCGCCCGGCTCTGGTCCGAACCGGTGCCCGCTCAGGTGGCCCGGGCGCTCGCGGCGCAGGAGTTGCCGTACGAGAGCCGCCCGGCCGGGAGCGACCTGCTCTTCCTGGACGTCACCCTGCTGGGCACCGCCCCCACCGGTCCGGGCGGGACGCCGCAGCTGCTGGCGCGCTGCACGGCGGGGGCGTCGGCGAGCGGGCCGGCGGGCGGGCCGCTGGGTGGCCCGGTGGTCGTCCTGCGCCCGGCGCACGAGCACCCCGACCTCCCCTTCCGGGCGAACCTCGCGCTGCTCGCCACCACGCCCGGCCTGCGGCTGCGGGTGATCGGCCGTCTGGAGCGCGCGGACCGTCCCGAGCTGCGCCTGCTCGCGATCGGCACGCCCCCGGACGACCCCGGCCCGCTCTCCCGGCCCGTGGAGCGGGCGGGCCGGGTCAACCTCGGCCTCGAACGCCTCCAGACCGCCGACCTCGCCGCGCCCGCGACGGCCTCCGCCACCCAGGCCGACCCGGCAGCCGACCCGGTGGACGCATCGACGGCCCAGCCGACGGCCCCGGCATCGGGCCCGGTGCCGTACGGCCCGCCCGTGCATGTGCTCGCCCGGCGGGTCGAGCAGACGGTCACCACGGGGCGGCACGCCCTCGCGCCGAGCGAGGCCTCGGCAGCGGCCGACCGCGCGCTGCTGCGCGCCGCCGGGCTGGCCACCGCCGCCGAACTCTTCGACGGCCTCCGGGCCGGCGCGGCCCACCGGCAGCGCGACGTCTTCGGCCGGATCGTCACGGACGACCACGAGGCCTTCGCCACCGCCTGGTTGACGGCGGCTTCCTACACCGAGGAACTGGCCACGGCGCTGTGCGCGGCGGCCTGGTCCGAGGAGGAGGCGGCCGGGGTATAAGTCGAACTATTTGCACAGAATGGTATTCCGCGCCAACTGGCATACTTGTCAGAGGAAGACGAGGAGACGCGGAACGAGACCTCGTACGACACCGCGCACGGGGCCTCGTCGGGCACAGGGCACGAGCAGCGCGACGGAAGGGTAGGCGAGTCATGGGAATCCGCGACGATGCGGCCGAGATCCGGGCCCGCGGCTGGCGGACGCTCGCCGCGCTGCACGGCATGATCGACACCGCGCTGGAGAAGGCGCTCCAGGCCGAGTTCAAGCTCTCGGTGGTCGAGTACACGGTGCTGGAGGCGCTCTCCCGCCAGGACGGCTGGCACATGCGGATGCAGCAGCTGGCCCGCGCGGCGGCGCTCAGCAGCAGCGCGACCACCCGACTCGTCAGCCGCCTGGAAGACCGGGGCCTGCTCGGCCGCTACCTCTGCGCGGACGACCGGCGCGGCATCTACACCGAGCTGACGCCCGAGGGGCGCGACCTGCTGACGGCCGCCCGCCCGGTGCACGACGCCGCGCTGGAGGCGACGCTGGCCGAGGCCACCGAGGTCCCCGAACTGGCGCCGCTGGTCGAGTCGCTCGCCGACCTGCACCCGCTCCACGCCGACGCCTGAGCCCGGCGCGGGCCGCCCGCAGAGACGGCTCGGCCCGCCCCGGCCGGACCACCCCGCCCGGCGGTACCTGGACCGCGCTCATCGGTAGGGCCGGGGCGGCGACGGTCCGCCTGGGCGTCACCGCGGGTCCTCGAACTCCCGGACGGCGGGGGCTTCCCCGGGGGCTCGCGGCGGGATCGAAGGTGCGGGGAGCGCCCCGTGCACCGGCGCGGTGGCGCCGTGGCCCACGGTGGGGCCGCCCGACAGGTCGTACATGCGGGGCGGCACGGGCCGGGGGACGACCACGGCGCCGGGCAGTCCGGGGATCTCGGCGCCGACCGGCGGACCCCCGTTGTCGGGCGCATCGGCACGCACGACGTCGACAGCGGCGGTCCCGCCGCCGTCCGTGGCGTACGGGGCGCCGAAGGGCCCCGGAGCCCCCTGGCCCCCGTCCGGCCGTCCGCCCGTCCCCACGGCCGTCGCGCCCGACGGATCCCGCCCGAGGCCGTCGTGCCCGGAACCCGCCCCCGCCCCCGCCCCGGAACCCGCCCCCGAACCGGAAGCCGACCCCCAACCGGAACCCGAACCGACACCAGCCCCGGCTCCAGGACCGGCCCCAGACCCGGCCCCAGGCCGGAAGCCGCCGCCCGCACTGCCGCCCCCCGCCCCCGGACGCGCGTCGGACGCCGGAGCCCGGGTGATCCGGGCCCCCGACGGCAGCCCCGGCACCGCGGCCGACTGCGGCGGCTGCCCGGCCCGCTCCAGCAGCGCCGAGGGCACCAGCACCACGGCCCGGGTGCCGCCGTACGGGGACGGCCGCAGGGAGACCCGGACGTCGTGCCGGGCGGCCAGGCGCGCGACGACGAACAGGCCGAGCCGCAGGTCGTCGCCGAGCGCGGAGACGTCCAGCTCGGGAGGGTCGGCCAGGTACTCGTTGAGCCGCCGGTGCTCCTCCTCGGTCATGCCGAGCCCGCGGTCCTCGACCTCGACGGCCAGACCCGTCGGGACCTCCTGCGCGGAGACCTGCACCTGGGTGTACGGCGGGGAGAAGGTGGTGCCGTTCTCGATCAGCTCGGCGACCAGGTGGATGACGTCGGCGACGGCCTGCCCGTCGAGCGAGACGCGCGGCACGCCCTGGACGACGACCCGGGAGTAGCTCTCGGTCTCCGAGACGGCGCTGCGCAGCACGTTGACCACGGGCACGGCGGTCCGCCAGCGCCGGGCGGGCAGGGCGCCGCCGAGGATGACCAGGTTCTCGGCGTTGCGCCGCATCCTGGTGGCCAGGTGGTCGACGGCGAACAGTTCGCGCAGCAGTTCCGGGTCCTCGTGCTCGCGTTCCAGCGCGTCCAGCATGCTGATCTGCCGGTGGATCAGGATCTGGGTGCGCCGGGCGATGTTGAGGAAGACCTTCTTCGTCCCCTCGCGGCCCTGGGCTTGGTGGATGATGGCGGCGACCGCGGCCTGCCGGGCGGTGGCCAGGCCCTCCGAGGCCTGCTGGAGGTCGTCGCCGCCGCGCCGGGAGGGTGCCCAGGCGGTCGGGGCGGCCACCTGCTCCCCGGCGCGCAGCCGTTCGACGACCTCGGGGATCTCCTGCCGGGCGAGCGCGACGGTGTCGGCCCGCAGGTCGGACAGCCGCGCGGACAGCGTCCAGGCGGTCCGGACGCCGCGGAACAGGCTGATCAGCACCACCGCGGCGACGGCCGCGCTGCCGGCCAGCAGCGCGGTGCGCTGTCCGGAGTCGCGCAGCAGGTAGACGGCGTAGCCCCAGGCGGCTGCGAGGCCCAGGCTGGGGACCAGCGCGAGGGAGAGGAGCGGGCCGCGGAGTGAGCCGGACCGGCCGGCGCGGTGGCCCGTGCGGCGGGCCGGTATGCCTGGCATCTGATTCCTTGCTGCAGGGCCGCGTCGCGGGAACCGGGACGCCGGTCCGGACCGGTGGGTCCGAGCGGCGGTTCGACCCCGTACGGCGCGGCCGGGCTTCAGGGCGTCGAGGCCTGGGCTGCCGGAGCCGGTGACGTGCTGTCACTGGCCCGGCGGGGTGCAGCGCGGCCGCCGACGGCACGGAACGCTATCAGCCCGAGTGTCGTCGATGAACATCAACTGGCCCGGTACGAGGGCCTGATGGCGCTGTGGCGGCGCTCGTGCCGGACGCTCCGCCGACGCGACGCCGCAGCTCACGGCCATCGGCCCGGTCGAAGCGGCGGTCCCCGGAGGTCGGGTGAGGCCCCCGGGGAGAGGCCGTCAGGAACAGGTCAAGTACCGCTCGTGGCGGGACGGGCGGACGGGTCTCAGCCCGCGAGTGGCATCGGCAGCACCCGTCCGCCCTGTCCCGGCGGCTTCTCCACCGGGGCGTCCCGCTGGGCGGCGAGTTCGCTCCAGGCCCAGCTGGTCAGGTCGGACAGCTCCGCCGACCACTGCTTGCCGTACGTGCCCGAGGCGAACTGCCCGAGCCGCAGCCGCTGGACGTCGGAGGTGCCGGCCGGCGGGTAGACGTGGGTGGCGTCCCTCAGGTAGCGCTCGATGCCGAACTCGGGCTGGAGTCCGCGGGCGGCGTGGATCTCCATGGCGTTGCGCGCGGAGTCCAGCGCGTACTCGGTGTTGATGAGCTTGGCGTTCATCAGCTCGGCGTCGCAGGCGCGGCCGTGGTCGAGCAGGTGGGAGGCGTGGTAGGCGGCGAGTCTGGCGGTCATCAGCCGGGACTGCATCTCGCCCAACTTGAGCATGATGTTGGGAAGTTGGTTGATCGGCTGGCCGTACAGGACGCGCCCCTCGGCGAACCGGACGGTGTCCTCGACGATCGCGGTGTGGATGCCGAGCGCGACGGCGGCGAGGTTGATCCGCCCGTAGAGGGTGGAGGAGGAGTAGGCGACGTCCAGGCCCTGCCCCTCCCGGCCGAGCCGGTTGGCGGCCGGGACTCGGCAGTCCTCCAGGAGGATCTCGCCGAAGCTGAAGCCGTGCAGCCCGCTCTGCGACCCGGGGGAGCCGGTGCGGAACCCCACGCGGTCGCTCTCGACCAGGAAGGCGGACAGGCCCCGGCTGCCCCGGCCGGTGCGCAGGACCACGCCGTGCACGTCCCCGATGTGGGAGTTGCCGACGAAGCACTTGCGGCCGTTGAGCACGTACTCGTCGCCGTCGCGGACCGCGGTGCCGGTCATCCCGAGCACGTGCCCGCCGGACTCCGGCTCGGTGACGGCGATGGTCGGCAGGCACTCTCCGGAGGCGAACTTCGGCAGCCACTTGCGGCGTTGGGCCTGGGAGCCGTAGTGGAGGACCTTGGCCACGCCCAGCTGGGAGGCCTGCGCGATCGAGCCCGCAGCCCCGCTGACCCGGGCCAGCTCCTCGATGATCACGGTCTTGGCGACGTGCCCCAGGCCGAGGCCGCCGAACTCCCGCGGGATGGTCACGCCGATCCAGCCCTGGCGGGCGATCTCCCGGGCCAGCTCGAACTCGATCTTCCGTTCGGACTCCATCCTGGTCACCCTCGGACGCACCTCCTTCTCCGCGAAGTCACGGACCTCGGCGCGAAGGTCCTCGTGACGGTCGTCGGTGAAGTAGTCCATCGCCATTGCTCCGGTCCTCTCGATGCGTGCGGTGCCGTGCCTCCGTCCGTGCCGTCGATGCCGCTCCGGCGACGCCCTCGGGGGGCGGTGGGGGTGCGGGAGTTCCGGCCGGTCGCCCCGGTGCGATCGGCGCATGCGTCACGGGGCGGTGTCCCGGCGACGGGCGCCGTCCGTGTCTTCGGCAGGGCTCATTGTTGTATGGGGCACCGGGGCATCCCAGAGTCGATCTTGGATTGGCGGGATTCGGTCCGTCCCCGCCGGGAGGGGTTTCGCCCGGACCTCGGACGGGAATCGAACTTCGCTTCCGTGACGGTCCGTCGACCTGTCGTTCACGTGCGGTTTTGACAAGCCATCGGCAAGGCCCAGGAACGCCCGATCGAAGCGGTCCAGCCGTTCTGATGTCTGGTTACATGTGCGCCATGACTGATGTGATGAGCACTCAAGGCCAGTTCCCGGGTGCCTCCGGGGAGTCCGCGCGAACCCGCAGGCTGCGCGGCCTTGGGCTCAACGACCCGTCCGCGGACGAGGCCTTCGACCGCTTCGCCCACCTGGCAGCCAGTATCACGCGCGCTCCCATCGCGATGGTCAACTTCATCAACGACGAGCGCCAGATGTTCCGGGGGCTCTACATCCCGCCAAGTTCGGCCGACGCCGCGGCCGAGGACGGGTCGTCCTGGGCGGACCGTGGCATCGCCTTCGACCTCCCCAGCCGCGAGATGCCGCTGAGTCACGGCTTCTGCCCGCACGTGGTCGCCCAGCGTTCCCCCCTCGCCCTCGACGACATCCTCGCCTACCCCCGGTTCGCCGGGAACCCGGTGGTGGACGAACTCGGCGTCCGCGCCTACCTCGGCGCCCCGCTCGTCGACGACACCAACACCGTCATCGGCACCGTCTGCGTCCTCGACCGGGAACCCCGGCAGTGGGGGCGCGAGCGGCTGCGCGACATCCAGCACCTCGCCGAGGCGCTGCTCTCCGAGATCCGGCTGCGCGACAGCCTGCTCGCCCAGCGCCAGGAGATGTTCGCCGCCTTCGACGGCTCGCCGTTCCCCATCATGCTCACCGAGGGCCCGGGCCAGGAGATCCGGTACGCCAACGCCCAGCACGCCGACACCTTCGGCGCGCCGACGGCCTACGGGACGATCGGCGCCGCGTACCCGCTGCTCGGCGCGGCAGGCCTCGAACAGACCGTCGTCGAGGCCTACCACACCGGTCGCACCGCCGTCCTCGACGACGTCCGGATCCAGTCCGCCCGCCCGGACGCCCAGCGCGGCCCACAGGTCTTCAGCTTCACCTGCACCCCGCTGCGGGCCGCGCTCACCGGCCGGATCAACGGCGTCCTCACCGTCGGCATGGACATCACCGCCCGCTCCCGCACCGAGGAGGAACTCGGCACGCTGGCCGCCCTGCTCGTCGACCGGCTCCAGCAGAGCGGCGCCTCCGTGCCCGGCCGCTCGGCCATCGCCGGCGAGGCCGGACCCCGCCTGCCCGGCTGAACCCCGGCCGGTGCGGACCGTCCACCACCGTGGCGGGCTCCTCTCACCCCCGTGGAGAGGACCCCGCCACGGTGCCGCCACGGTGCCGCCATGATGTCGTCCGGGGCCGGGAGTTCACCGGGAGCCCGTCGGAGCCGAACCCCGCCTGATCCCGCCCGAGCCGAACCCCGCCTGATCCCGCCCGAGCCGAACCCCGCCTGATCCCGCCTGAGCCGGAGCCCGCCCGAGCCCGCCGGGCCCGCCGTCCGGGCCGAGCGGGTGAACCGACCCCGTACCGCCGCCCCGACCGGCCCCGCGCCCGGGGTCCCGGGTGGTAGGCATGGGCCGCATGGACTGGTTCGCCGCCCCCGACTACTGGCTGAGCCGACTGCTCGTCCAACGCCTGCTCGCCGCCCTCTACCTGATCGGATTCCTGGCCGCCGCCGCGCAGTTCCGCGCCCTGATCGGCGCCGACGGCATGCTGCCCGTGCCCCGGTTCACCGCCCGCGTCCCGTTCCGACGGTCACCCGGCCTGTTCCACCTCCACTACAGCGACCGGTTCTTCGCCGCCGTCGCCTGGAGCGGCGCCGCCCTCGCCGCCGCCGTGGTGGCCGGGCTCGGCGACGCCGTCCCGCTCTGGGCGTCCGTCCTGCTGTGGACGGCGCTCTGGAGCCTCTACCTCTCCATCGTCAACGTCGGGCAGACCTGGTACTCCTTCGGCTGGGAGTCCCTGCTGCTCGAAGCCGGCTTCCTCGCCGCGTTCCTCGGCAACGCCGACACCGCCCCGCCCGCCCCGGTGCTCTGGCTGATGCGATGGCTGGTCTTCCGGGTCGAGTTCGGCGCCGGACTGATCAAGCTGCGCGGCGACAGCTGCTGGCGTGACCTGACCTGCCTCCAGTACCACCACGAGACCCAGCCGATGCCCGGACCGCTCAGCTGGTTCTTCCACCACCTGCCCGCCCCGCTGCACCGGGTCGAGGCCGCCGCCAACCACGTCGTCCAACTCGTCGTACCGGTCTGCCTGCTGCTGCCGCAGCCGGTCGCGAGCTACGCGGCCTGCGCCGTCCTCGCCACCCAGCTCTGGCTGGTCGCCTCCGGCAACTTCGCCTGGCTCAACTGGCTGACCATCGCCCTCGCCCTCGCCGCCGTGCAGCCCGCCCGCCTCGGCCTGCCCGTCCACGCCCGCGCGTACCCCGGCGCGCCGGTCTGGTACGAGGCGCTGGTGATCGCGCTGACCGCCGCCGTCGTCGTGCTCAGCTACTGGCCGGTGCGCAACATGCTGTCCCGCGGCCAGGCCATGAACCGCTCCTTCAACCGGCTGCACCTCGTCAACACCTACGGCGCCTTCGGCAGCGTCAACCGGCTCCGCCAGGAGGTGGTGGTCGAGGGCACCGACGAGGCGGTGCTCACCCCGCACACCGTCTGGCGCGAGTACGGCTTCAAGGGCAAGCCCGGTGACGTCCGCCGACGCCCGCGCCAGTTCGCGCCCTACCACCTGCGGCTCGACTGGCTGATGTGGTTCGCCGGCATCTCGCCCGCCTACGCCCGCCCCTGGTTCCTGCCCTTCGTCGCCCGCCTGCTCGCCGGCGACCGGGCCACCCTGCGCCTGCTGCGCCACAACCCCTTCCCGGATGCCCCGCCGACCCACGTCCGGGCGACCCTCTACCTGTACCGGTTCACCGATTGGCGCGAACTGCGGGAAACCGGCGCGTGGTGGCACCGAACCGCGCTCAGCGAGTACCTCGCGCCGGTCGATCTGCGGGCCCTCGGCCGCGCCGGGTACCGGCCGCCGCCCGGCCGGCGGGGCCCGGCGGGAGGCCGGGGCGTCCGGGAGGTGCCGCTGGAACGGTTCCAGCGGTCCGGCCGCCGGTCCGGGCCGTCCCGGCCGTCCGGCGGGGGACGGCGCGGGTCCCGCGGAGAGAAGCCGTGAGCAGCACGGACACCCGTCCGGAGCAAGGACGGACCAAGGACGGACCAAGGACGGATCGCCATGCGGACCACCCGTGTGGACCGCCCGAGTGGCGGCCAGGCGAGCGGTATGGCATACGACACCCGCCCATCCGGGCGGTGGGTGCGTGCAAGGCTCGAACGGGCACCCGTATTCTGGGCGTCCACAACCGGCAGCCCGACCGCGCGCCCCCCTTGCCCCGCCTCAGGGGCGACCCCGCGCACCCGGTCCGCCGCCCCCTCGCCGCCAGCCCCGCCGTCGTCGCCCAGAACCGGACCTCACATGACAGTGCTTCACTCGCGCAACGCCGACGCAGCCGACCCGGCGGACGTCGCCGACGCCGCAGACGTCAAGGACCCCCAGGACGCCGCCGCGGAGCCCGACCTCCGCGAGGACCTCGGCCGCTACGCGGAGCTCGGGGCCTTCACGCTCACCGCCGAGACCCACGCCTGGTACGCGGCCGTCGACACCGTCGCCACCCCCGAGGACGCCCGCGCCGCCTCCACGGCCCTCGCCGAGCTGCGCGGCAGCGACCTCCAGCAGACCTGGGAGGCCGTCGCCGCCCTCGCCGCCGACGCCAAGCTCGAAGAGCCCGACACCGTCGCCAAGACCGCGCTCCTGGTCGAGATGCTCCAGCGGGTGCACCGCACCTCCGGGACCCTCTTCCCCGCCGCGTACGACGCCGACCTCGGCGCCCTCGCCGCCGCCACCGCCGACAGCACCTGGCGCCGCGAGAACGGCGTCAAGCTCTCCTGGCTGCGCGGCCGCTCGCTGCGCAAGCAGGCCGTCGCGCTCGCCACCGACCGCCGCATCCGCCGGGAGGACCTGCACGAGGCCCTCACCTCCGCGGAGATCGAGCGCCGCGCCTGGGCCGCGCTCGCCCCGGTCGGCACCCTCCCGCGGGTGCCCGCCGACGGCGCCCTGGTCGACCGCACCGCCCAGGCCTTCGAGGCGATCAACACCGGCCTGCGCGGCCTCGCCCGCCTGCTGCCCGACCACGACCTGGACGGGCTGCCCTTCGCCGAGCTGATCGACCTGGTCGAGCGGCTCGCCGCCGACGAGGGCACCCTCTACCGCCTGCCCACCATCCGCGGCCTGCGCGCCGGGCTGGAGGAGGCCGGCCTCGCCGACCTGCTCGCCGAACTCGCCGCCGCCAAGGCCGACCGCCGCGCCGCCGAGGCCGCCTACACGGCCCGCCAGGCGCTCGCCGGCGGGCAGCGGGACGGGCTTGCCGAGCAGGCGGCCGCTGCTGCGGTCGAGGAGACGGTGGTCGAGGAGCAGCCGGGTACCGAGGAGACCGCGGAGGCGGCGGCCGAGACCGCGGTTGAGGTCAAGGTCGAGGCCGAGGTCGAGGTCGGCGCCGAGGTCGACGGTGGGACCGGTGCCGAGGAGGCTGCGGCCGAGCAGTCCGGGACCGACGAGCCGGGGACCGAGGAGCCGGTCGCCCGGGCTGACGCCGAGGCGGCTGCCCTGCAGGCGCTGGCCGCCGGGCAGCGGGACGGCCTCGTGGAGGAGGTCCCGGTCCTGGTGACGCCTGTGGCGGAGTCGGCCGACGACGCTGCTGCGGCGACTGTGACCGAGGCTGCCGAGGCCGACGTCGTGGCGGAGGTCGAGGTAGAGGCCGGGGCAGAGACGGCGTCGGACGCGGGTGCCGCTGATGACGAGCCGTCGGCGGCGCAGGCCGAGGAGGAGACGCCGGTCGCCGTGGTCTCCCTCCCCGCGCCCTCCCCGGCGGCCGACGACCTGGTGGCCGCCGCGACCGCCGCTCTGGCCGAGGCCGCGGACGAGCCGGCGGCGGAGGTGGAGCCGGAGGGCACCCCGGTCACCGAGACCGCCGAGGTCGTTGAGGTCGTAGAGGTCGAGGAGACCGCTGCCGAGGTCACGGTCGAGGAGCCGGCCGTCGAGGACACGGTCGAGCCGGTGGTCGAGAACGAGCCTGAGGCTGTCGTCGCGGAGCCCGCCGTGGACGAGCCCGCCGTCGCGGTCGAGGAACCGGTCGTTGAGGTCGAGGAGGCCGCTGCTGAGGTCGCGCCGGCGGCCGAGACCGAGACCGAGCCTGAGGCCGTAGCGGCGGAGCCTGTCGCCGAGGAGTCGGCCGAGGTCGAGGTTGCCGATGCGGCTGTCGAAGCCGTCGAGGCTGAGGTTGAGTCGGTCGTCGAGACCGGGGCCGAGGTCGTTGTCGAGGAGTCGGCTGTCGAGGCTGATGAGGCTGCGACCGAGGCCGCTGAGGTAGTCGCCGAGGTCGAGCCCGAGGTCGTCGTGGTGGAGCCTGCGGTCGAGGAGCCGGCGGTTGAGGTCGAGGAGGTCGCTGCTGAGGTCGCGCCGGCGGCCGAGACCGAGGTTGCCGATGCGGCTGTCGAAGCCGTCGAGGCTGAGGTTGAGCCCGTCGTTGAGACCGAGCCCGAGACCGTTGTCGAGGAGCCCGTCGCCGAGCCCGAGGCTGTTGCCGTAGAGGTGGCGGAGCCGGTCGTCGAGGCCGAGGCCGTCGTCGTCGCCGAGGCTCCCGCAGCCGAGCCGGAGGCCGAGGCCCGTCCCGCGAAGCCGGACTTCACGCCCGGTCGCCCCGTGACCGCCTACTCCGCCGAGGAACTGCTCGCCGTCGTGCGGTGGGTGGACGGTGACGGTGTCGAGCGGAGCGACGAGGAGCTGCTGCGGGCGGCCATGAAGGAGCTGGGCTTCGCCCGCCTCGGCCCCCGGATCAAGGAGGCGCTGGGCGTCGCCGTCGCCGCCGCGCGCGGCTGACGACATACGGCCGCAGGGCCGGGGGCCCGGGACGCGAGCACGCGTCCCGGGCCCCGTCGTGTTCCGGGGGTGAAGCGGTGCCCTCCGTCAGCCGGGCTTGATGGTCGCGAGCTGTGCGAGCAGCAGCACCAGCCGGTACGCCTCACCGAAGTCGGCGGCGCCGAAGGCGACCGTCCGGCCGCCGCCGGCGCGTGAGACACCCGGCACAAGTGTCGCGAGGTCGACCATGAACGGCGCGGAGAGGTCGACCTCGACGTCGAGCGGTCCGACGAGGGCCAGCGGGGGAACGTCCGCGCGCCGTGTGACGGCCTCGGCGGCCGCACGGCGCAGCCGTTCCCGTGCCTCCTCGGGATGGAGGGCGACGGCGGCGCTCTGGCCCAGGGCCTGCTTGACCGCGACGGTGACCGCGGAGGGGGAGTAGATCACGCAGTTCGGCGCAGGCGCGGTCGTCGCCGCTGAGCAGGACGACCGGTACGCCCAGGTGCCCGGCCATGGCGGTGTTGAGACCGATCTCGCCCATGGAACGCCCGGTCACGCGCACGTCGAGGATGCCGTCGTTCATGGTGTGTGCCAGTACGGCCGGGCCGCAGCCGGCCCGGGCGTGGTAGCCGACGAGCAGAACCGCGTCGGTCCGGTCGTCGAGCCCACCGAGCATGCCCAGCGGACGTGGCTTGCCACGCACCAGGCAGGCTCGTCGGTCGAGTTGCTCCGGCAGCAGGTTGCGGAACGGCCCGTGCGCGTCGGCGACCCACACCTCGGCCGCGGGGTCGGCGTCCAGCACCCCGGCGATCACGCTGTTCGCCTCGGCCGTCGCCATTGCGCGACCGCGTACATAGTCGTAGTGATCCGGATTCGTCTCGGTGGGATGCACGATCCCCGAGATGCCCTCCATGTCGACGGAGATGAGAACCTTCATGCCTCGGGGAGTCTAGGCGCCGCCCGTGCCACCAGGACCGAGCGGGTGGTCGAGGGCCCGCCGAAGCACGGCCGGGGCGGTCACCAGCGACGGCCCGTACCAGGTCAGGTGCCGTCCGCTGACCAGTGCCGCCGGTGTATCCGGGAAGGCCTCCGGTCCGTCCTCGGCCGTGAACCGGTACGGCTCGTCCGGTAGGACCACCAACTCCGGCCGACAGGCGATCAGTTCGGGAAGCGGGACGGCGGGGTAGCGCTCGGGGTGGTCGGCGTGGACGAGCCGCAGGCCCAGCCGGCGCAGCAGGTCCCCGGCGAAGGTGTCGCTCCCGAGGACCATCCACGGGCGGCGCCAGATCGGCACGACGGCCCGCGGGCCGTCGGCGTCCGGAGGAGTGCCGCCGCTGCCGACGGGGGCCCAGGCCGCCTCCGCCTCGTCCAGCCAGGCCGGGCGGGGCAGCCCGCAGGCGGTGGTCAGCAGCCGGTCCAGGGAGCGGAAGGCGTCGTCCAGGGTGCGGATGTCGGTGACCCAGACCGGGACGCCGGCCGCCCGCAGCGCGTCCAGGTCGGGGCGCCGGTTCTCCTCGTCGTTGGCGAGGACGAGGTCGGGTGCGAGCGCGAGGATGCGCGGGACGTCCGGGTTCTTGGTGCCGCCGATCCGGGTGACGGACAGGTCGGCGGGGTGGCTGCACCAGTTCGTGGCGCCGACCAGCAGCCCGGGCGCGGTGGCGGCGACCGCCTCGGTCACCGAGGGCACCAGCGAGACCACCCGGCGGGGCGGGCGCGGCCCGAGCCGGACGGGGAGGTCGAGGTCGTCGCGCGGGGTGGTGGGGGCGGCCATCCGGCCAGCCTACGTCCGGCTCCCCGGCGAGGGGGCGCGCCGCCGACGACCGGTCGCGAATCGCGGGGAACCGGCCGCCCGGGCCGTCCGACTACCTGGTCCGGGTCCGCAGCACGGGCCCTGGCACGCACGAGCACCGAGTTCCAACGCTGAGCACCAAGCACCAAGCACCAAGCACCAAGCACCGAACACGCAAGCACCAAGCACCGAACACGATCGCCGAGCGCGATCACCGACCAGGAGAGAGTTGTCATGCGCCCTCGCGTCGTCTGCGGAATCGCGGCCGCCGTCGCCCTGTTCGCCACGGCCTGCGGAAGCGGGACCGGGGGCGGGCAGAGCGCCTCCGTCACCGTCCAGCCCGCCCCCGGTGGTGGATTCCCCGTCAAGGTCGCCGACTGCGCGGGCAAGGAGACCACCATCGCCAAGGCGCCCGCCAGGATCGTCACCAGCAACGCCTCCAGCCTGGAGCTGCTGCTCCGACTCGGCGCGGGGGAGCGGGTGATCGGCACCGGCTTCCCGCCCGGCAAGGGCACCCTGCCCGCCGACCTCGCCGAGCAGGGCGCCAAGGTGCCGGCGCTCGGGGACAAGGGCATAGCCAAGGAGAAGCTGCTCGGTTCCGGAGCCGACCTCTACGTGGACACCTTCGGCGCGATGCCGATGATGGGCGGCGGCGCCACCGGACCGAGCGAGGAGGAGTACGCGGCGGCCGGCATCCAGCACGTCTACCTGCTCTCCACCGCCTGCGCCGGGACACCGAAGGCCGCCAAGGCGCCGCGCACCGACCTCGCCGGGATCGAGGAGGATGTCCGCCGGCTCGGCGCCGTCACCGGAACCGCCGCGCGCGCGGAGGAACTGGTCGCCGGGATGGAGAAGCAACTCGGCGAGGTCCGCACCGCGCTCGCCGCCGTACCGGAGGCACAGCGGCCGAGCTACTTCGTCTTCGACTTCGACGCCGGCACCAAGCAGCCGGTGGCGGTCTGCGGCCGACAGGTCGCCAACGCCGTGATCAGCCAGGCCGGGGCGCGCAACGTGTTCGCCGACTGCGACGCCGACTTCAAGCCCGGCTCCTGGGAGGACGTGGTCGCCAAGAACCCGGACTGGATCCAGTTGGCCGTGCGCAACCGGGGCAGCGAGGAGGCCACCCGCAAGGCCTTCGACGAGGCCGAGGCCTTCCTGAAGAGCTTTCCCGCGACCCAGGGCCTGAAGGCCGTCCAGGAGGGGCACTTCGTCCGGCTCGGCTCCGAGGTGACCACCATCGCGGGGGTCCGCAACGCCGACGCCGTCCGGCGGATCGCCGCCACCGTCCACCCGGACCTGGTCAAGAGCTCCGACCTCGCCAAGAACGGGCAGTAGCCGGTGACTTCGGCCACCGCCCGGAAGGAGCGCGGCGACACCCGCCCGGACCGCACCCTGCGGGCCGGGCCGCTGGCCGCCGTCCTCACCGCCGCCCTGGTACTCGCGCTGACCGCCGCCGTCTCACTCGGCTCGGTGGACGTCCCGCCCGGCGAGGTCTGGTCGGTGGTCGCCCGCCGACTCACCGGCCGGGCCCCCGAACCCGGCACCCGCGACCTCATCGTCTGGCAACTGCGCGTCCCACGCGCCCTGTTGGCCGCCGTGGTCGGCGCCGGACTCGGCCTGGTCGGCACCGCCGTACAGGCCCTGGTCCGCAACCCGCTCGCCGACCCCTACCTGCTCGGCATCTCCTCCGGCGCCTCGCTCGGCGCGGTCGCCGCCATCGTCCTCGGCACCACCCTCGGTCTCCAGCTCTCCTTCGGCAGCGCGCTCGGCCTCACCGTCTCCCTGGCGGCGTTCGCCGGCGCGCTCGCCGCGTTCTCACTGGTCTGGCTGATGGCCCGCCGCGGCGGCGGCTTCTCCCCGCTGCGCCTGGTCCTCGCGGGCATCGGCATCGCCCAGTTCCTCGGCGGCATCACCAGCTACCTCGTCCTGCAGACCCGCGACGAGCAGCAGACCAGAGGCGTGCTGTTCTGGCTGATGGGCAGCCTCGGCGGCGCCGTCTGGGCCCAACTCGCCCTCCCCACCGTCGCTGTGGCGCTCGGACTGGCGCTGCTCCAAGCCCGCGCCCGGGGGCTCAACGCGATGCTGATGGGCGACGAGACGGCCGCCGGGCTCGGCGTGGACGTCGCCCGGCTGCGCCGCGAGGTCTTCGTCGTCACCAGCGTGCTCACCGGGGTGCTGGTCGCCGTCTCCGGGGCGATCGGCTTCGTCGGACTGATGGTGCCGCACGTGTGCCGACTGCTGCTCGGCGGCGACCACCGGCGGCTGCTCCCGCTGTCCGCGCTGACCGGGGCGCTGCTGCTGGTCGTCGTCGACACCGTGGCCCGCACCGCCCTGGACGGTCAGGAACTGCCGATCGGCGTGGTCACCGCCGTCCTCGGCGCCCCCACCCTGCTCTACCTGCTGGACCGACGACTGGAGCGCAGTTGAGGATCGCCGTCGAGGACCTGAGCGTCGCCCTGGCCGGCCGGACGGTGCTGGCCGGGGCCAACCTGATCGCCGAGGAGGGAGAGATCGCCGGACTGGTCGGGCCCAACGGCAGCGGCAAGTCCAGCCTGCTGCGCACCGTCTACCGGCACCTGCGGCCCAGCGCGGGCCGGGTGCTGCTGGCCGGGCGGGACCTGGCGGAGCTGCGGCCCGCGCAGTCCGCCCGGCACATCGGGGCGCTGCCCCAGGAGCGCGGCGGGGACTTCGAGTTGAGCGTCCGCGAGGTGGTCGCGATGGGCCGCACGCCCTACAAGCGGGCCTTCGCGGCGGACGACGCCGAGGACCACCGGATCACCGCCGAGGCGCTGGAACGGGTCGGCATGGCCGAGGCCGGCGACCGCCGCTTCGCCCAACTGTCCGGCGGCGAGAGGCAACGGGTACTGCTGGCCCGGGCGCTCGCCCAGCAGCCGGACGTCCTGGTGCTGGACGAGCCGACCAACCACCTGGACGTCAGGCACCAGGTCGAACTGCTGGCCCTGCTCCGGGAGCAGCGCCGCACGACCCTGGTGGCCCTGCACGACCTCAACGCCGCCGCCTCGGTCTGCGACCGGCTGCACGTCCTGCACCGCGGCGCCCTGGTGGCCTCCGGGGCGCCGCGCGAGGTGCTGACCTCCGGGCTGCTGGCCGAGGTCTTCGGGGTACGGGCGGCGGTGGTGGAACACCCGCTCACCGGCGACCCGTTGATCGCCTTCGACCACCGTGCCCCGGCGGCGGACCCGGCCACCGCTCCCATTCGCTGACCTGCGATGAGCCACCTGCGATGAGCCGACCTGCGACGGGGTGACCTGCGACGGGGTGACCCGCTTCGAGCTGACCTGCGATGATGATCCCATGGCCGTCATCCCCGTCGAACCCCGTCCGCTCGACGACTCCGAGCGGGCCGTGCTGGAACACCTCCTGGCCGCGGACTTCGCCGGGGCGCCGGCGCTGCGCGCCCAACTGGACCGGACGGAGGTGACGGCCGTCTGGGGCGCCGAGTCGGTGAGCGTCGACCTGCGGGTGCGCGGGCTGGAGCGTGACCCCGCTCCGGCGTTCGTGCCCCTGCCGGTCGACGCGCCCGTCCACGACGACTCCGGTGAATACGTCGGCGAGCTGCTGGTGTGGGCCGAGGGCGGCGTGACCCTGTCGGCGCTGGAGTACGCCTGGGTCACGGACGAGATGCCGACCGTCCTGCCGACCGTCGACCGGATCCGCGTCAGGGCCGTGGGTGGGGCCGTGGGCGGGGCCATGGGGAGCGGCGGGGCCGACGGCAGGGCCGGGTAGCGCAGGGGCCGCCCCCGGTACCACCCGGCCCGCGCGGGCCGGCGAGGCGTGCCTCAGCAGCCCTCGTAGTGGCTCGGCCTGCCGTCCCGCAGCACCAGTCGGCCGAGTCGGGCGGCCTCGTCGTTGCGCAGCAACTCCCGGTCGCCGCCGGTGCGGTGGAGCACCGCGGAGTGCCAGGGGGTGGTCCAGGCGTCGGCGGACGCCAGCAGTCGGATGCCGAACTTGGACGCCCCGGCCGGCTGCGGGTGGATGGAGAGCCGGACGGCGCGCGGGTGGTGCTCGGCGATCAACTCGCCCCAGGCACGGCTGCGTTGGATCACCCCGTAGGCGCGGCGGCGGCACTCCCGCTGGAGGGCGGAACGGGTGCCGGTGAAGCCGATGGTGTCCTCGGTGAGGAAGCGGGTGATGCCCCGGTAGAGCCGCAGGGTCTCCTCCTCGGTCAGCACCTGCTCGCGCAACTCCTCGACGCTCGGCGCGTACTGGGCGTGCACCCGGGCGCGCTTCTCGTCGTACGGGAGGTCGTCGAGGACGGCCCGCAGGTCGAAGGTGTCGAGGTGGGAGAGGCCCTCGTGGGTGATCATCGCGGTCAGGGCGTCCGAGTAGGCGTCTATGTGGTCGTCCGGGACGTTGATCAGATCGCCGAAGATGTGCCCGTCCGAGCAGATCAGGATGCGGGCGCCGGGCGCGTGCAGGCGGCCGATCTCGGCGCAGAGCCCGTCGAGGAAGGTCAGCGACAGCCGTTCGCCCTCGTCCGGCAGGTGGCCGAGCACCTTCGCCGGGTTCGGCGACTTGCAGGGGAAGCCGGGCAGGGTGAGGACGATCGGCTCGCCGGCGGTGATGAAGTCCGCCAACTGTGCCAGCTGGAGCGGGAAGTGCTCCGGGCCGGCGTCGAACTCCGGGTCCGAGGCGCGACGGTGTGGCAGCAGCAGGCCGAGGACGCGGGCGGCGAGGGCGGTGGCGCCGGCGCGGGTGCCGGGGCCGTCGGGGGCGTCGGGGGTGATGACGGCAGGGGCGGTGCCGACGGGCGGCATGGCGGGTCCTCCAGGGAAGGTCGTGCGGGGTGCGGGGTGCGGGGTGCGGGGTGCGGGGTGCGGCTCCGGGCGGGTGGAGCCGGGTGGCGGGACGCGTCCGGGTCAGCGGCGGTGGTCGTAGGCGACCGGCAGTCGGCTCACCCCGCGCGCCAGGACGGCGGGGACCCAGGTCAGGTCAGCCAGACCGTCGCCGGGCGCCTCGGCCGGGCGCAGGCCGGGCAGTCGGGTGAGCAGGGTGGCGAGGGCGATCTGGAGTTCGGCCCGGGCCAGCGCGGCGCCCGGGCAGAAGTGGATGCCGTGGCCGAAGGCCAGGTGGGCGTTGGGCGTGCGGTCGAGGTCGAGGCGGTCGGGCCCGGGGAACTGCGCCTCGTCGCGGTTGGCGGCGCAGAGCGAGACGATCACCGAGTCGCCCGCCGGGACGGTGGTGCCGAACAGGTCGCTGTCCTCGGCGAAGAACCGCCAGGTGGTGAGCTCGAACGCGGCGTCGTGGCGCAGCAGTTCCTCCACCGCCCGGGCGAGCCGGCCAGGCTCGTCGACGCCCTCACGCAGCCGGGCGAGCTGCTCGGGGTGACGCAGCAGGGTGACCAGCATGGTGGTGATCTGGTTGGTCACCGGTTCCTGCCCGGCGACGAGCAGCTGGAACACCATGGAGTCGAGCTCGGCGCGGCTCAACTCGCCCGCGTCATGGGCGGCGACGAGTCGGCCCAGCAGGTCCTCCTGGGCCGCCCAGCCGGGCTCCCGGCAGTCGGCGCGCTTGCGGGCGACGACGTCGGCGATGTACGTCTGGAGGCCGCGCAGCCGCGCCTCGTACGCCGGACGGCCGGGGTCCTGCGGGCCGACCGGCGCGACCACCTTGCCCCAGTCCCGGTCGAAGCGCTCCGCCAACTCTGGTGGCAGTCCGATGACTTCGGCGAGCACCCGGAAGGGGTAGTGGGCCGCAAAGCCGGCCACCAGGTCCACGCCGCCGGACTCCGGCAGCTCGTCCACCAGCGCGTCGGCCAGCTCCCGGAACCGGGGGCGCAGCGACTCCACCCGGCGCGGGGCGAAGGCGTCCAGCACGAGCCGGCGCATCGAGGTGTGCTTGGGCGGGTCCTGGTGGAGCAGGTGGACCTGGAGCTGGGAGTGCTGCGGCTCGGGCATGATCGACGCGAGCCGGCGCCAGTTGTCGTTGCCCAGTGCGTGGTTCTTGCCGAGACGGGGGTCGTTGAGGGCCGCGTGGGCGGCCCGGTAGCCGGTGACCAGCCAGGCGTGGATGCCGCTCGGGAACTCCACCCGGTGCACCGGCCCGGCCTCGCGCATCCGCTGGTAGAGGGGGTACGGGTCGCGCTTGTACGCCCGGCCGTACAGCGGGACGGGGGAGGGGAGCCGGTCGTACCCGTACGGGCAGCCCGGGACGTCGTCGGCGGCGGAGGCCGGGCCGGGGATCGTTTCGGTCATCGGGGATCCTTCGGTGCGGTGCGGGTCGGGGGTGGTGCGGGGTGGTTCGGGGCGCTGTGCCGCGGTGTGGGTCGGGGGGGGGCGTGGGGCGGTCAGGGCGTGGGGCGGCGGTGCAGCGCGAGCAGGGCGACGGCGGTGGCCGCGACCAGTGCGGCCACCGCGATCCCGGCGCGGGTCCCGGTGACGGTGCGGTCGCCGGCCAGGGCGGCGGCGGTGGCGAGGGCCGGGCCGAGGGCGAAGCCGAGGCTGCGGGCGAGCTGGACGGCGGAGCCGGCGGTGGCGAGCTTCCCGGGCGGGGAGGCGGACATCACCAGGGCCTGGGTGGGGCCGCCGTTGAGGCCCATCCCGGCACCGGCGAGGGCGAGTCGCGCGGCGATCTCGGCGGCGGACCAACCGGCGTCCAGCGGGACGAGCAGGGCCAGGCCGAGGGTCGTGACGGCGGCGCCGGTGAGCGCGGTCGGGCGGGCGCCCCAGCGGTCGGCCAGCCGGCCGCCGACCCGGCCGGCCAGCACCATGCCGAGCGGGAACGCCAGCATGGTGAGCGCGGTGGCGGTGGCGCTCTCGCCCCGGGGGCCGCGCAGGTGCTGGGCGAGCAGGTAGTGGCAGGCCGCGAAGCCGGCGGCGAGCGCCAGTACCGAGGCGTTGACCCCGGCGGTCCCGGCGGCCCGCAGCACCTCGGCCACCGGCCGCCCGCCCGGGCGGCGCAGCCAGAGCAGCACCAGCGGCACGGCGGGCAGGGCGAGCAGCAGCCACCCCGGCGCCTGTGGGGCCAGGGTGAGCCCGAGCAGGACGGCGGCCACGGCGGCGCCGATCAGCCCGGCGTCGCCGAGCGAGGACCGGTCGGGCGGCCGCAGCCCGCCGCGACGCGGGGCGCGGCGCCACACGATCAGGACGGCGGCCAGGCAGACCGGCAGCTTCACCAGGAAGATCGCCCGCCAGCCCAGGTGGTCCAGCAGCAGACCGCCGACCACCGGCCCGGTGACGGCGCCGAGGGGACCGAGCGTCGCGGGCACGCTCATCGCCCGGCCGCGCAGCTCGGGCCGGACGGAGGTCGCGGCGAGCACCGGCATCAGGACGAAGAGCACGGCCCCGAAGGCGCCTTGGAGCATCCGGGCCGCGATCAGCCAACCGGCCCACGGGGCGCAGGCGGCCAGCACGCTGCACAGGGCGAAGCAGCCGACGGCGAACAGCAGGGCCGAGCGGGTGCCGACCTGATCGAGCCACCGCCCGGCGGGCAACAGCAGGGCGACGAGCGGGAGCTGGTACCCGAGGACGGCCCACTGGGCGACCCCGGGGGAGACGTGCAGGCCGGCCGAGATGTCGGTGAGCGCGAGGTTGACCACGTTCATGTCGAGCATCGCGACGAACGACAGCAGGCCGGCGGCTACGACCAGGCTCCAGCGGTCGACCGGTGGTTGACGATCCGTCAGGGCTGGGGCGGCCGGGGTTGGATGTGCTGTCACGAAGTCCCTCCGTCTCCCGTGCTGCTGTAACGGACACCGCCTCGGCGGCGGGGTCCGGTACAGCAGTCGGTGGCGCGGGGGCTCCAGTTCCGAACACTTGGGGGATTTCTTCCCGGGGGATCGACAGCCGACGGCTTTCAGCGAACAGATGACAGATAACAGATTTCGAAAGTTGTCATCTGTTATCTGTCATCTGCCATCTGTTCTCCGTCGGTCCCCGCTCAGCAGGCGGTCGCCAGCTCCCCGGCCTCGGCGGCGCGCAGGCGCGCCACCAGTTCCTCCCGCGCCCGGGCGACCCGGGAGCGGACGGTTCCGACGGGACAGCCGGCGACCTCGGCCGCCTCGGCGTAGCTCAGGCCGACCACCTGCGTCAGCACGAAGGCCTCCCGCCGCTGGGCGGGCACCCGGTCGAGCAGGTCGCCGAGCGCGATGCCGTCCTCGAACCCGGCCGTCGGCACGCCGATCTGCCGCTCCGCCGCCTCCTGCCAGTCCGGCAGTGCGGCGCAACGCGGCCGGGCGGCGGCCATCCGGTACCGGTCGATCACCGTGCGCCGGGCGATCGACAGCAGCCACGTACGGGCCGAGGACCGCCCCGCGAACGCGGGCAGGCCGCGTAGCGCGCGCAGGAAGGTCTCCTGCGCGAGGTCGTCGGCGGACTGCACGTCCGTCAGGTGGGCGACGAAGCGCCAGACGTCCCGCTGGGTCGCCCGGACGAAGGCCTCGACGTCCGCCGCCCGTCCGGAGCGGGCGGTCAGCGCCAGGGCGGTGAGCTGTTCGTCATCCACGGTGGCCCCCCACGTGGCTGGTCCCGGCGCCACGGCCATGCGGGACGATGGTCCTATGAGATGCGCGCAGTTTCGTACGGCTCTGTCCGCCCGGCTCGACGGCGAACCGGGTGGCCTGCCGGAGATCCGGCTGGACAAGCACGTCGCGCGCTGTGCCGGCTGCCGGGAGTGGCTGGACCGGGCCGAACGGCTGCGCGGTCGGGTACGGGCGGGCACCGGCGACGGCCCCTCGCCCGAGTGGTCGGCCCGACTGCTGGCCCGGCTGGGCGAGGACCGGCCGGGAGGTCGCGCTCCGGACGGCCCGCAGATCGCCGAGCAGTAGGCGCGGTCGGCGAGGCCGGCGAGCCCGGGGGAGCGGGAAGGGCGGGACGGTGGCGCCGGCCGCAGCCGGTCCGCCGTGGAAGTCAGGCATGGAAGGTCCCGAGGGGGAGGCGGGGAGCGGTGCCGCGCAGCGCGGCACCGTCGGCGTCCATGGGCAGCCGCGCGGCGCGCCGGGTCCCCTGGGGAGGCACGGCGGCGGACGCGGGCCCGCACCCTGGCGGCACGACGGCACGAGGCGCGGCCGTACGGCAGGGCGACCTGCCCGTCGCGAGAGTTCCCCCGGCGACCGGAAGCGGCCGGGAGCGGGAAGAGGGAGCGGCGGGCGCGTCAGCAGGCGAGGGCGAACGCCGGCGGCCCGCGCCGGACCACGGCATGCGTCAGCAGCACCGAGCGGGGTGGCCGGGCCCGGTCGTCGGCCGGGCGCGGCGGAGCCGAAGCCCGGTAGCCGAAGGGGTGCGCGAAGAGCGCCAGCAGCGGGAGCAGCAGAGCCCCTGCGACCACAGCGCCGAGCGCGCCGAGCAGCTCGAAGAGCCGGACCAGCGCCGCGTCACCGCGCCAGAGCAGGAGCGCACACGCCAGCGCGGCGAGCACATGGGCGGCGGTCATCCCCGGCGACATGCCGTGGGACATCCCGTGCGCCATTTCGTGCGCCGGTCCGTGCGCGGGCGTGCTCACCAGATCCTGCGCCGGGCCGTACGACCCGGCGCCGTGGAACGTGCCGTCGGGCATCACGTGCTGCCCGTCGGGCATCCCCGGCATCCCCGGCATCCCGGCCATCCCTGGCAGGTCGATGTCCGTGCCCGTGGCCCCGGGGGCTCCGTGGCGCGGCACCGCCGTCGGCCGCAGGCTGCCGGCGGCCGGTGGGACGTCCGGGTCGATGCCCGCCATCCGCGCCAGTTCGACCGGGGAGAGCCCGCCGGGCGCCCGGTCGGGATTGCAGAGCAGAAGCGCGGCCCAGTCCGTGGTGGCGAGCCGGCCCAGACTGCCGCCTCCTCGGGAGATCGCCCCGGCCTGTTCGAACAGCTGGTGCAGCGCGGTTTGCGCCACGACCATCCAGAGGCTGATCACTCCGAGCCCGCGCCGCTTCCCGGCGAGCAGCCAGGTCAGTCCGAGGACCGCCCCGAAGCCGCCGGCCAGTGCCGTCGGCGAGACCCCGGATCCGGCCATGGCGACGTGCGCGGTGGCGGCCATCGCCACGCACAGCGCGGCGAAGACCACGGCGCGCAGCAGGCGGATCCGGTCGGTCATCACGATGGCACTCATCGTCGCACCCGCCCTGCCCGGTCCGTACCGCACCCTCCGGTGATGGCTGGTTCTATGCCGTGAGACCATGCCCGGCCGCCGCCCCGCGACCCGTCCGCGACCCCGTCCGCGACTCCGCCCGACCACGGCCAGGCCCGGCCCGTCGGCCCGGCAGGCTGAACCGAACAGCTGCTCGTACGACCATCGGGACGGTTTGACAGCACGTATCCCCATGCTCACTTAATGTGCTCAGTCCAGCACGGTGTGTATGTGAACGATGCCGTCCAGCAAGCAGGGAGGTCCGGTCTTGGAGACCCCGACGGATACAACGGATGCCTCGGCGCCCATTGCCGACAGTGCCGAGTCCGCTGCCCCCGCGGAGCCGACCGTCCCGCAGCGGGCGAAGGTCCCGGAACAGGCGAAGGCCCCGGTCGAAGCGGCGGACCGCGGGGAGCAGGCCGTGACCGCCGAACCGGCCGCAGCAGTCGGGGCCGCCGGGTCGGCCGACCCTGTCGGGACGACCGAAGCCGCCGGGACGGCCGATGCCGCCGGGACGGCCGACGCCGCGGAGACGGTCGAAGCCAAGGAGTCGGCCGAGCCCGCGGAGCAGGCCGACTCACCCGAGTCCACCGTGCCCGCCGACGCGGCTGCCCCCGCCGACGAGGCCGAGTCCACGGATCCTGCCGACGCGGCCGAGCCAGCCGCTGACGCGGCTGCCCCCGCCGACACAGTCGACCCGTCCGCCGCGCCCGCGTCCGCGAACCCGGAGGAGGCCTCCGCCCCGCCCGAGGGCGCCGACCTCGCCGACCCCCGTTTCTGGCAGCTGCCCGCCCCCGCCCGTGCCGCCGCCTTCGCCGAGCTGCGCAGCCGCCCCGCCCCGGTGTTCTTCGGCGACCGCGCCACCGGCCGGGGCTTCCACGCACTGGTCCGCCACGCCGACGTGGTCGAGGCCAGCCGCACCCCCGCCGTCTTCCTCAGCGGCCCCGGCGTGACCACCCCGGTCCCGGCGCGCTGGGTCCGGCTGTTGTTCGGCGACTCGATGGTCAACCTGGACGACCCCCGTCACGCCCAGCTGCGCCGGATCGTCTCGCGCGCGTTCACCCCGCGGCTGCTCGACCGGGTCGAGGAGGACGTCCGACGGATCAGCACCGAGCTGGTCGACCGGATCGAGCGGGAACGGCCGGAGGACTTCGTGGCCGCGGTCGCCGCCGAGCTCCCGTTCCAGGTGATCTGCACCATGATGGGCATCCCGGAGCGGCAGCGCCGCGTCATCCTCGACCTGGTCAACCGCAGCTCCGAGGACATCGGTGTGGCCCGCCCGCTGCGCCGTCGGCTCCGGGTGCCCGGGCGCGGGCTGCGGGCGCTCGCCCGGATGCAGGGCATCGTCGCCCGGATCGGCCGCCGGCGCCGCCGCCGGCCGGAGGACGACCTGATCTCCGCGCTGGTCACGGCGGACGTGGACGGCCGCCGGCTCACCGGTCGGGAGCTGGGCGCCTTCTTCAGCCTGCTGCTGGTCGCCGGGGTCGAGACCACCCGCAACGCGCTGGCCCACGGCCTGCACCTGCTGACCGTCCATCCCGAGCAGCGCGCCCTGCTGCTCGAGGACCTCGACGGGCGGCTCGAAGGCGCGGTGGACGAGATCGTCCGCCACGCCACGCCGATCATCCAGTTCAACCGGACCCTCGCCGTCGACCACGAGCTGGGCGGCCCCGGCGGCCCGCTGCTGCGCGCGGGCGAGAAGGTCGCGCTGTTCTACGGCTCGGCCAACCGTGACGAGGAGGTGTTCCCCGAGCCGGACGCCTTCGACCTCACCCGCACGCCCAACTCCCACCTCGGCTTCGGAGGCGGGGGCCCGCACTACTGCCTCGGCGCGCACCTGGCCCGGCAGGAGATGACGGCGCTGTTCCGCGAGCTCTTCACCCGCCTGCCCGAGGTGCGGTCGGTCGGCGAGCCGCAGATCGTCCCGTCCAGCTTCGACCACCGGGTCCGCTCGCTGCGCTTCACCTTCTGAGGTTCGGCGGGCGGGACGAAGCCGCTCCGGGCCCCGATCAGGACGAAGCCGTTCGGAACTCAGAGCAGCACGACGTCGTTCCGAGCCCCGGGCAGGACGAAGCCGCCGCTAGTCGGTCGGCTCGCAGACGGCGTGGTCGTGCGCGAACAGCACCCGGTGCGGCGCGTGCTCCGCCATCCGGTCGAGCCAGGCCCGGTACCCGGGCAGCGGCGCGGCCACGCCGTCGCGGGCCGCCCGCCGGGCCAGCACCGCCTGCCCGTACTCGGAGGCGAAGTCGTACGCCTGCCCGGCCAGCAGGACCGGCCCGCTGCCCGGGCGGTCGACCAGCAGCGACTGGTGGCCCCCGGTGTGGCCGGGGGTGGGCAGCACCCGGACACCGGGCCAGACCTCGGCCTCGCCGTCGAGCTCGCGGTACTCGGCGCCGGGGAAGTCGACCAGCGCGTCGATGGTGTACCCGCCGCGCCGGGCGGCGGCCAGCTCGCCCGCCTGGACCAGGACGGGCGTGCCGGCGAACAGCGGGTTCCCGCCGCAGTGGTCGAAGTGCAGGTGGCAGTTGACCACCAGGTCGATGTCGGCGACGGAGACCCCGGCCGCGGCGAGCGCCTCCGGCAGCGGCCGGCGGACCGGGCGGTAGTGCGCCTCGGTCTCCGGCTCGCCGCCGCCGATCCCGGTGTCGAACAGCAGCAGCCCCTCCGGGCGCCGGACCAGGTACGCGAGCACCGGCTCCACGCGCGGCTCCGGGCCGCCCACCTCGGCGGCCGGCCGGACGATGTACCCCAGGTCGAGACGGCGGATCACGCGCAATTCAGCCCCCATGTCGCAGTGCGTCGCTCTGCCCCGTACGTGCGGCCGCACGGGCCCCCGGTTCGCACCCTACCCGCCGACCGGCAGCCCCCGGTCGGCCTTCACCTGCTTCATCGTCAGGTGGGAGTTGACCTGCGCGATGCCCGGCAGACCGGACAGCACGTCGGTGATGAAGCGCTCGTACGAGGCTATGTCGGCCACCGCGATCCGCAGCAGGTAGTCCGGCTCGCCGAAGAGCCGGTGCGCCTCCACCACCTCCGGCAGCTCGGCCACCCGGCGCTCGAACTCGGCGACCGTCACCTGATCCTCGTGACGCATGGTGATCGTGACGAAGGGCTGGAAGCCGCGCCCGACCGCCGCGCCGTCCAGCACCGCCCGGTAGCCGCGGATCACTCCGTCCTGCTCCAGCTGGCGGACCCTGCGCAGGCAGGGGGAGGGGGTGAGGTCCACCCGGGAGGCCAGCTCGGCGTTGGTCAGGCGCCCGTCCTGCTGGAGCTCGCGGAGGATTCTGCGGTCGATTCGGTCCATGGCGCAACATTCTGCCAAAACACCGCTCCTACCAGCGCGAAGTCGCCATCGCGTGCCAGCCCGATCCGGCTACCTTCAGTGACCGCACCGGCCGACCGCCGGGCCGAACCGCGACGAGCACGACAGGCCACGCCCACGCCCATGGACACCCACGCCCTCCTCCTCTTCCTCGGAGTCGACCTCCTGCTGGTCTGCACCCCGGGCCCCGACTGGCTCTACATCGCCGCCCGCGGCCTCGGCCAGGGACGCCGTGCCGCGCTGACCGCGGTCGGCGGGGTCTGCGCCGGGTACGCCGTCCACACCCTGCTGTCCAGCGCCGGCCTCGCCGCCGCGCTGCGCGCC
Organism: Kitasatospora sp. NPDC048286; assembly: GCF_043201735.1. Taxonomy (NCBI): domain Bacteria; kingdom Bacillati; phylum Actinomycetota; class Actinomycetes; order Kitasatosporales; family Streptomycetaceae; genus Kitasatospora; species Kitasatospora sp. NPDC048286. The sequence continues at coordinate 181,700 of NZ_JBICZE010000004.1, read as the reverse complement.
GTCCCGGCCGCCCTGCCCGTGCTGCGCCTCACCGGCGCCGCGTACCTGCTGGTGCTGGCCGTCATGATGCTGCTGGCGCTGCGCAGGGGCGGGGGCTCCTCCGCCCTGGCCGAGCCCAAGCCACAGCCCACCGCGACGGTGCTGCGCCAGAGCATGCTGACCGCGCTGCTCAACCCCAAGGGCCTGCTGCTCTACCTCTCCCTGGTGCCGCAGTTCGTCGACCCGGACGCCGCGCTGCCGGTCGGCGGGCAGGTGCTCGCGCTCGGCTCGCTCAACGTGCTGGCCTGCGCCGTGGTGTACGGGCTGGTCGCGCACGCCAGCGGGCGGCTCGGCGGCCGCTTCGGCGGCAGCCCGCGGGCGGCCCGCCGGATGACCGTGGTCTCGGCGGTGCTGCTGATGCTGGTGGCGGGCGTCACGGCGACCGCCTGAGAACGGGAGCACAATTCCCGGCATGACTGATCGTCCGTTGCCAGAGGGAACCGCCGGAGCGACCGGAGAGACCGGAGAGACCGGAGAGACCGGAGCGACCGGAGCGACCGGAACCGCCGGAGTGCCTGGAACCACCGGAACGACCGGACCTGCCGGAACGACCGGAGCCGCCGGAGCGGCCGGAACCACCGGGTCCGTCGACCGCCCGACCGCCCACGCCTGGGCGGCTCTCGGCGGACCGCCCGAGCTGTTGGCGCGGGTGGCCTTCCACGGACCGGAGGACGTCCTGCCCTCCGGTCTCCCGGTGCGCCGGCTCGCCCGGACCACCGTGGCCGTCTGCTCGCTGGCCGCCGCCGAACTCGCGGCCCACCGCACCGGCGCACCCGTCCCCGCCGTCCGGGTGGACCAGGGGGCGGTCGCCACCGCCTTCGTCAGCGAGCGGCACCTGACGGTCGACGGCCGCACGCCCGTCACCTTCGCCCCGCACTCCGGCTTCTGGCGCACCGCCGACGGCTGGGTGCGCACCCACGCCAACTACCCGCACCACCGCACCCGGCTGCTCTCCGCCCTCGGCCTCGCCGCCGACGCCGGGCCCGAGCAGCTCGCCGAGGTGCTCGGCAGGCTGCCGGCCGAGCGGATCCAGGAGCGCGCGTACGAGGCGGGAGCGCTCGCGGTGGCCGTCGCGCCGGGGAGCCCGACCGTGCACCCCCTCGTGGAGCATCTGGAGGTCGAAGCCACCGCCGGGGTCGGGACCACGGCAGGGGCCGTACCGGCCCGCCCGCTCGGCACGGCCCCGCTGGACCGGCCCGCCGCCGGGATCCGGGTCCTCGACCTCACCCGGGTGATCGCCGGACCGGTCGCCACCCGCACCCTCGCCCTGCTCGGCGCCGACGTCCTGCGCGTCGACTCGCCACGGCTGCCCGAGGCCGATGACGCCCACGCCGACACCGGCTTCGGCAAGCGCTCCACCCGCCTCGACCTCGCCACGCCCGCCGACCGCGCCGTCTTCGAGGACCTGCTCGCCACCGCCGACGTCGTCGTCACCGGCTACCGCCCCGGCGCCCTCGACGCCCACGGCCTCAGCCCCGAGGCGCTGTTCGCCCGCCGCCCGGACCTGGTCCTCGCCCAGCTCTGCGCCTGGGGCTGGACCGGCCCCTGGGCGGGACGGCGTGGCTTCGACAGCCTGGTCCAGGTGGGCGTCGGCATCGCCGCCCACGAGGCCGCCCACGAGGCCGCCCACGAGGCCGTCGACGATGCCGCCGGGCCCGACCCCGACGGCCGTCCCGGCGTGCTGCCCGCCCAGGCCCTCGACCACGGCACTGGCTACCTCATCGCCGCCGGCGTCCTGCGCTCCCTCGTCGACCAGCGCACCCGCCGCCCCGGCGGCCGCCACCTGCGCTTCTCCCTCGCCGGCACGGCCTCCTGGCTGCTCCACGGCATCGAACCGGAAGCACCGCACACCGCCTCGCCCGAGCCGTACGACCCCTCCCGGTGGCTCGCCGAGACCGACTCCGCGTTCGGGCGGCTGCGCCACGCCCTGCCGCCGATCGGGTACGAGGGGGCTCCCGCCGACTGGTCGCGCCCGCCCGGGCGCTGGGGGACGGACGAGCCGGTCTGGCTCTGACGGCTGCGGGCGAACACTGTCCGAGGCGTCTGGCAGCATCGCCGTCATGACCGCACACGCCACCGACTACACCTGGTTCGGGCAGCACTATCCCGTCCTGCGGGAGGCCTACTGCCTCACCGAGGTCCAGGGGATCTCCGCCGAGGAACTGCTGCACCGCTTCGACGCGGTGCCCGGCGGGGAGGTGACCGGGCTGGACGCGGCGATCGAGGCCTGGTGCGCCTTCGAGGACGGCGAGGACGGCGAGGACGAGGACGAGGAGGACTGTGGGGGCGAGGAGGATGGTGGGGGTGAAGGCGAAGACGACCGGCTGTTCGTCGCCGTCACCGAACTCGACGGCTGGGCCGTCGCCATCGAGCCGAACGGCTACCTCGGCTGCCTGCACGAGGTGATCGCCCGGCTCGGTGCGGGCGTCCGGCTGGTCTCGCACTTCCGCAACGTCAACGCGGTGGACAAGTTCCACTGGTGGGAGCACGGCATCCAGCGCCTCCACTTCGAGCCGCTCTTCCCCGACCAGCGGAACGGCTCGGATGCCGAGGCCCCGGGCATCCCCCAGCTGCTGGCCGACTGCGGCTTCCAGCTGGAGTCGCAGGAGTTCAAACTGCACACCGAGGCCGCGTTCGCGCTCGCCGAGCGGCTCACCGACGTCCGGCTCGACCCGCACCGGCTGGAGGCCGCGACCTTCCGGATCGGCTACGCCCCGCACCCGCACCCCTGAGCCGCTCCGCCCCCTGAACCGCTCCGCCCCCGGAGCCGCTCCGCCCCCTGAACCGCTCCGCCCCCGGAGCCGCTCCGCGCGCTGAGCCGCTCCGCCCGGCGCCGGGGCCGTGCCCCCGTGGGACACGGCCCCGGCGCACCGGCGTGTGCGGTCAGACCCCCGACGGGATCTCCTTGGCCCGGTGGCGGACCTGGAACGCCGTCACGATCTCGATCAGGCCGAGGATCACCAGCCAGCACCCGGCCAGTACGGCCAGCGCGGTGATCGACCCGGTGGGCCACACCATCAGCAGCACGCCGGCCAGGGTGTTGGCCACGCCCGCGAAGGCCTGCCAGCCGCGGGCGGGCATCAGCGGGTCGGAGATCGCGGCGGCGATCTGGGTGATGCCGCGGAACAGCCAGCCGATCCCGATCCAGAGCGCGAGCAGCAGCAGCGACTGCGCCGCGCTGCGGAAGCAGAGCAGCCCCAGCAGGACGCAGATCGCACCGCTGATGAAGGCCAGCACCCGTAGCGCGGTGGTGGTGTGGGTGCCGAAGGCGGCGACCAGCTGCACGATGCCGATCACCAGCAGGTAGACGCCGAACAGCACGCCCACCACCAGGAGCGTCTCCCGGGGCCAGGCGAAGACCACGATCCCGAGGGCGAGGGAGACGAGCCCGGCGACCAGCAGGACCTGCCAGGCGGCCTTGGCGAGTAGTCCGAGCGGACCCTGGACCGGGGTGCCGTCGGGGGTGATGATCGGAGGGGCCACGGTGGTGTCCTCCTCGGGCTGACGCCGGGCGACGGGTGACGCGTGACGGGCACCGTGCTGGTCGGGTGACACGTTGGTCGGGTGACGCAGGGCGGGCAGGTCGGGTCGGGTCGGCCGGCTGGCGGGCAGGGAACGTACCCCAGCCTCTCCGCGGCCACGGTCGGACCGCGCGCCGGATACGGCCGTTCGGGGGATCCGCCTCGGTCGCCGGAACGTCATCCCCCGGACACTTTCCGTAGATATTGTCTGTCGGTATGACTTCTGAAGGGTGGGGGACCCCTCCGGTCGAGCCGATCAGTCAGCACTACATCGTCTGCGGGGGCAACGCGCTGGCACACCGGCTGGTCCTGGAACTCGTCGAGCACTATGAGGTCCCGGTCGTCGTCCTGGTCGCCGACCGAACCCGCGACCACGCGCCGCAGATCGAGCAACTCGCGGGCGTCGCCGCGGTCGTGGAGTACGCCAGCGTCACCGAGGAGGCACTGCGCGCGGTGTCCATCGGTACCGCGCGCGGTCTCGCCCTGGTCGAAGGGAGCGACCAGGAGAACATCCACGCCGCGCTCAGCGCCCAGAACCACAACCCGGACATCCGCATCGTGTTCCGGATGTTCAACCAGCGCCTCGGTGAGAACATCGAACGACTGCTCAAGAACGGTGCCGCGCTCTCCGGTTCCGCCACCGCCGCTCCGGCCTTCGCCTCCGCGGCGCTCGACCGGCCCAACTCGGTGGAGATCGAAGGGCGTTACCTGCACATCGCGTTCGACGACGACATCACCTCCGACCGGATCTGCGTGGTCGCCGACCAGATCGATCGGCAGGACCTCGGTAGGATCCGGCTGCTGCCCGAACAGCAGGGCGACTCGGCCGAATTCGTCCGTCTCGCCAGCGAGTTCGGAGGCGACGGGCCGATCCGGCCCGGTGGCGTACGGCGCGAACCGGCCCCGACGGACGACCCCGCCGCGGCGCCGGAACCGGGCGGCCGGGCGGCGCTCCAAGTGCTGCGGATCGAACCCCGGGAGCCGATCGACTGGATGCGACGGCTGCGCTGGCGGCTGCTCGACACCATGCGCTTCTTCACCAGCGCCCGGATGCGGCTGGTGCTGCTCACCGCCCTCGCGGCGGTGCTGCTGGCCTTCGGCGTGCTCTGGTACCTCAACCGGAACTTCGGCTGGACCGTCTACATCGCGCTGCTCGACCTGGCCGGCGCCGCCCAGCCGGACCAGCTCGCCGACATCTCCGCCGGGACGGGCACCGGCGGGTTCTGGCAGCGGGTCGCCCAGGTGGTGATCACCATCTGCGGGATCACCTTCGCGCCGGTCGCCACCGCCATCGCGGTCGAGGTGCTGGGCTCCGGTCGGCGCGGACAGCCGCGCAACCCCGGGGCGGGCACCCGGGACCACGTGATCGTCGTCGGCCTCGGCAACGTCGGCACCCGGGTCGCGGCCCAACTGCACGACATGGGCGTGCCGGTGGTCTGCATGGAACGGGACCCCCAGGCGCGCGGCATCGCCGCCGTACGGGCGCTCGGCATCCCGGTGGTGATGGGCGACGGGCCGTTCGAGCAGCAGCTGCGCCGGGCCCGGCTGAAGCACAGCCGGGCGCTGGTCGCGGTCAGCGGGGACGACGCCACCAACCTGGAGGCGGCCCTGGAGGCGCGCCACGGCAACCCCGAGATCCGGGTGGTGGTGCGGCTGTTCGAGGACGACTTCGCCGGCCACTTCTACAAGACGCTGGACAACGCGGCCTCCCGGTCGGTGTCCTACCTGGCCGCGCCCGCCTTCGCGGCGGCGCTGATGGGACGCGAGGTGCGCGGGACGCTGTCGGTGCTCCGGCACGTGCTGCTGATCGCCGAGCTGAAGGTGGAGGACGGCAGCGGGCTGATCGGGCTCAACCGCCACGACCTGGAGGACCCGGGCGGCGTCCGGGTGATCGCCGTGCGCTTCGCCCACGGCGGGCAGCTGCAGTGGAACTTCCCCGACCGCACCCGGCGGCTCGCCCCGGGTGACCAGATCGTCGTCGCCGCCACCCGCAGCGGGCTGGCCCGGCTGAACACGGTGGCGGTGGAGGAGGACTGAGCGCGGCGACGGCGACGAAGGCGGGGGCCGGCGGACGGATGACAGCCGACAGCTGTCAGCGGACGGAGTTCAGCTGACAGATTTCAACATCTGAAATCTGTCAGCTGTCATCCGTCATCCGTCCGTCACCCGCCCCTTGCGCTCCCCGGTCGCCCCTCCGGCCGCTCCCCGCGGCCGCCCCTCGTCGTCAGCGGTTCTGGAACTCCGGCGGGCGCTTCTCGGCGAAGGCCGCCATGCCCTCTTTCTGGTCCGCCGTGGCGAAGGCCGCGTGGAAGAGCCGGCGCTCGAAGCGCACGCCCTCGGCGAGCGTGGTCTCGAAGGCGCGGTTGACGCTCTCCTTCATCATGATCGCCGCCGGGGCGGACATCGCCGCGACCGTCTCGGCGGTGGCCAGCGCCTCGGACAGCAGCTGGTCCGCCGGGACGATCCGGGAGACCAGGCCGGCCCGCTCGGCCTCCTCGGCGCCCATCATCCGGCCGGTCAGGCACAGTTCCATGGCCTTCGCCTTGCCGACCGCCCGGGTCAGCCGCTGCGAGCCGCCGATGCCCGGGATCACGCCGAGCTTGATCTCCGGCTGCCCGAACTTCGCGGTGTCCGCCGCGAGCAGGACGTCGCACAGCATCGCCAGCTCGCAACCGCCGCCCAGCGCGAACCCGGCCACCGCCGCGATCACCGGCTTGCGCAGGGCACCGAGCCGGTCCCACGGGCCCAGCCAGTCGTCCAGGTAGACGTCCGGGAAGCGGTTGCCCTGCATCTCCTTGATGTCGGCGCCGGCCGCGAAGGCCTTCTCCGAGCCGGTGATCACCAGACAGCCGATCTCCGGGTCCCGGTCGAAGGCGGTCGCGGCGGCGACCACCTCGTTCATGAGTCGGGTGTTGAGCGCGTTGAGCGCCTTGGGCCGGTTGAGCGTGATCAGCCCCACCCGCCCCTTGCGCTCGACCAGGATCGTCTCGTAGGTCTCGGTCTCGGTCATCGCCGTCGACTCCCATTTCCGCTGCTCGGCGCCCGTGGGCGCGCCTGACCACCCAACGATCTACGACGCGCCCCGCCTCGCGCCAGTCTTGGTATGCGAGACGCCGGTCACCAGTCGGTGGAGGGGTGTGCGCGTGCCGTCAGAAGCGGACGCCGTGGCGCTCCGCGGCCCGCCGTACGGGACACGGGCCGCCGCCCTCGATCAGCGGGCGGTGGTCGGAGGCGTTCTCGTGCAGCTCCGGCCGGACGTGGTGCAGCGACGGCACCGTCCACACGTCGACCCCGAGGCCCTCCCGGCTCCGCAACAGCGTCCCGTCGCCGGAGGCGGCCACGATCTCGCGGTGGAAGGCCACCCCGTGCCGGGCCTGACCGAGCGCGTCGCCCGCGGCTGCGGCCCCCGCCATCCTGCCAGACCTCGCGCAGCTCGGCCGGGCCGATCCCACGCACCCGCACACCCCGGTTGGGCTAGGCGTCGAGCAGCCCGAGGGTCTGGAGCGCGCGCAGCGCCTCGCGGAGCGGCGCCTGACCGACGTTCAACTCGGCCGCCAGGCACCGCTCGACGATCCGCTCCCCGGGTTGCCGGCGGTCGCTCAGCAGGCCCTCCGGCAGCAGTTCGCGCACCTGCTCGCCCAGCGGTACCCGGGACAGCGGGTGGCGTCCCCGGCCGGGGTCGATGGCGGGACCCGGTGGTTCACGGCGGGCTCCAGGTGCGCGGGCGGCGGAGGGCCGGGGTCAGGCCAGGCCCAGTTCGTCGCCCTCGCGCGGGGCGAGGATGCGGGCGACGTCCGCCTCCGTCACCTCGGCGAGCGTGCCGGGCCGCCAGCGGGGGTTGCGGTCCTTGTCGATCACCTGTGCCCGGATGCCCTCGACCATGTCGTGGCCCTCCAGCACGGCGCAGGAGATCCGGTACTCCTGGTCGAGCACGGCCTCCAGCGAGGGGAGCGTGCGGGCGCGGCGCAGCGCGGCCAGGGTGGTCTTGACGGCGGTGGGGGAGTTCGACAGGACGGCTTCCGCGGCCTCCTTCGCCTCCGGGACACCGGAGTTCAGCAGCCGTTCGACGATCTCCTCGACCGTGTCGGCCGCGTAGCAGGCGTCGATCCAGGCGCGCTGGTCGGCCAGTGCGGCGGGCGGAGCGGGCTCGGCGTGCGCGGCGACGACGGCCGCCACCTCGGCGGTGCCGCTCCCGGTCGCCGCGGCGGTGCTCCGGCCCAGGGCGTCCAGCAGGTCCGCGATGCGCGACGAGGGCACGAAGTGGTCCGCGAATCCGCACAGCAGGGCGTCGCCCGGGCCCATCGCGGCCGCGGTGAGACCGAGGTGGGTGCCCAACTCGCCCGGGGCGTGGGCCAACAGCCGACTGCCGCCGACGTCCGGGGCGATGCCGATCCGGGTCTCGGGCATCGCGACGGTGGAACGCTCGGTGACGATCCGCACCGCGCCGTGGGCGGACACGCCGACGCCCCCGCCCATGGTGATGCCGTCCATCACCGCGACGTACGGCTTCGGGTAGCGGGCGATCAGCGCGTTCAGCCGGTACTCGTCGCGGAAGAACGCCCGGGTGCCGGCCCCGCCCGCCTTGGCGTCGTCGTGCATCGCGCGGATGTCGCCGCCCGCGCACAGGCCGCGCTCGCCCGCGCCGGTCAGCACGACGGCGCGTATCCGGTCGTCCGCGGCCCAGTCGTCCAGGGTGGCGCGCAGGGCGGTGACCATGCCGTGGGTCAGCGAGTTGAGCGCCCGTGGACGGTTCAGCACCAGCCGTCCGACACCGCCGTCCAGGAACGCCTGGACCTCCGCCACCTCTGTGTCCATCGGGTCCGCTCCCGTCCCTCGGCGATGTCGACCTGGTCCCTGTCGGAATCCTGGCGTCCACCGTACCGGGGGCGGTGGGGAGTCCTGATCACCGGGCCGAACGGGCGGGTGCGCGGTCGCGGCTCAGGGCCAGGCGCGCAGGGCGAGTTCGGCGGTGCGGGCCAGGTCGGCGGCGGTGGCGCCGTCCCTGGCCTGCTGGGACATGCCCTGGAGGACCGCGCCGAAGTAGCCGGCCAGGGCCTTCGGGTCGGCCTCGGGCGGCAGTTCGCCGTCCTGCCGTGCCCGGCGAAGCCGCTCCTCGAAGGTCCGCAGGTTCCCGTTGCGCCGCTCGCGCAGCTGGTCCTGGATGCCGGCGTCCTGCGGGGTGACGTTGGTGGCCGCGGAGATCACCAGGCAGCCCGCCGGATGCGACGGGTCGGCGTAGACGGCGGCGGCCTCGCGCAGGATGCGGGCGAAGGCGCCGTACGCGGTGGGCTCCTCCGCGAGGGCGACGGTCGCGAACGCGCCGACGGGGGAGTGCCCGTACTCGCGGACCACCTCCTCGAACAGCGACCGCTTGTCGCCGAAGGCCGCGTAGAGGCTGCCGGGGCGGATGCCCATGGCGGTGGTGAGGTCGCTGACCGAGGTGGCCTCGTAGCCGAGCTGCCAGAACAGCCGGGTGGCCGCGGCGAGCGCCTCGGCGCGGTCGAAGGCCGGCGGGCGGCCGCGCCGCGGGGGTGGCGTGGGGCCCGTCGTCCCGCCTCCGGACGCCGCTGTCGCCGTGTGCTCCTCTGCCATGCGCCGAATTTTAGAGCACCCACTCAAGAAATGTGTGCTAGCTTCTTTTTTGAGCGGTCGCTCAATAATTATTCCGGGCAGCAGGGGGGCTCGACATGGGCGAGGACAGGCTTCAGGACGGGCTTCAGGGCAGGACGGCGCTGGTCACGGGTGCCAGCAGGGGGATCGGCCGGGCCATCGCCCGCCGGCTCGGGCGGGACGGCGCCACCGTCGCCGTCGGCTACGCCCGGGACGTGGCGGCGGCGGAGGAGGTGGTGGCGGGCATCCGCGCGGACGGCGGGCGGGCCTTCGCGCTGCCCGCCGCGCTCGGGCGACGCGGCGACGCCGTCGCGCTGTGGGAGGCCTTCGACGCGCGGATCGGCGAGCACGCGCCCGCCGGGGGCGTCGACATCATCGTGAACAACGCCGGGATCGGGCGCAGCTCCGACCTCGCCGGCCTGACCGAGGAGGAGTTCGACGAGGTCTTCGCGGTCAACGTCCGCGCGCCGTTCTTCATCGTCAAGCACGGGCTGGAGCGGCTGCGCGACGGCGGCCGGATCATCAACGTCTCCAGCGGCCTGGCCCGGCTCGCCATGCCGGAGATCATGGCCTACGGCGCCACCAAGGGGGCGCTGGACACCTTCTCGCTCAACCTCGCCCAGCAGCTCGGGCCGCGCGGGATCACCGTCAACTCCGTGGCGCCCGGGATCATCGACACCGACCTCAACGCGGAGTGGCTGCGCGATCCGGAGGCGAGGGCCCAGGCGGCCTCGCTCGCCGCGCTCGGCCGGGTCGGGGCGCCGGAGGACATCGCGGACATCGTCGCGTTCATCGCCTCGGACGACGCGCGGTGGATGACCGGGCGGGTGGTCGACGCCACCGGCGGCTCGCGGCTGTAGGCGGGGCGGGTCGCGGGCGGGCCGCGGGCAGGGCGGACCGTCCGGTCGGAGACGGGCGAACGGCTGACAGCTGACAGATGATGAAATCTGTCAGCTGTCAGTCGTCAGCTGCTATCCGTTATCCGTCAGCCGTTGTCCGTCAGCTGTGCCCCGGTGGCCGCAGTCCCGCGGACTCTCAGCCCCGGACCCGCCCCGTGACCTCGCCGAAGCTGATCACGGCGCCGTCCGGCCCCGGCGCGGTGGCGGTGATGGTCACCTCGTCGCCGTCCTCCAGGAACGTACGGGTCGTCCCGTCCGGGAGCTTCAGCGGCTCCTCGCCGTTCCAGGTCAGCTCGATCAGCGCGCCCCGGGTGTCCCGATCGGGCCCGCTGACCGTCCCCGAAGCGAACAGGTCGCCGGTGCGCAGCGAAGCGCCGTTGACGGTCATGTGGGCCAGCTGCTGCTGCGCCGTCCAGTACATGGTGGCGAACGGCGGCCGGGAGACCGGGTGCCCGTTCAGCCGGACCTCCATCGCCAGGTCCAGGCCCCACGGCTCGCCGTCCCGGTCGTCCAGGTACGGCAGCGGCTCGACGTCGCGCTCCGGCGGCGTGACCCGGGCGTGCTCCAGCGCGTCCAGCGGCACGATCCACGGCGAGACCGAGGTCGCGAAGGACTTGCCGAGGAACGGGCCGAGCGGCACGTACTCCCAGGCCTGGATGTCGCGCGCCGACCAGTCGTTGAGCAGGCAGACGCCGAACACGTGCTCGCGGAAGTCGTCCAGCGCGACCGGCCGGCCCAGCTCGGACGGCGCGCCGACGACGAAGCCGACCTCGGCCTCGATGTCCAGCCGCCGCGACGGCCCGAAGGCCGGTGCGGCGTCGGCGGGCGCCTTGCGCTGCCCGTGCGGTCGTACCACCGGCGTGCCGGAGACCACGACCGTGCCCGCCCGCCCGTGGTAGCCGATCGGCAGGTGCTTCCAGTTGGGGGTGAGCGGCTCCGAGCCCGGGCGGAAGATCCGGCCCAGGTTGGTGGCGTGGTGCTCCGAGGCGTAGAAGTCGACGTAGTCGGCGACCTCGAACGCCAGGTGCAGCTCCACCTCGTCGGCCGGCAGCAGCGCCGGCGACAGCGCCTCGCGGAAGGACTCGTCCGTGAGCCAGGTGGTGAGGTCCGCCCGCACCCGGGTCCAGACCGGACGCCCCGCCGCCATCAGCGGGTTGAGCGAGTCCGCGTCCAGCAGCGCCGACGGCGCCCCGGCCGCCCGGGCGGCCGCCCCGGCGTCCAGCACGAAGTCCCCGACGCGCACGCCGATCCGGCGCCGCCCGGGCCGGTCGGCGGCGGTGAAGACGCCGTACGGCAGGTTGTGCACGCCGAACGGCGAGTCCTGGGCGCTGGCGAGCCAGCTGCCGGTGCTGCTGGGGGTGGTGCTCAACGGTCCTCCTGGTGCAGTGGACTGGGCGAGGACAGCAGGCCGAGCGCGGCCAGGTCGCCCAGGGGCTCGGCGATGCTACACGTGCCGAACGCGGTGAACGAGTTGCGGATCACCGTGATCTGATGCTCCGTCAGTTCGCGCACCGCCTTGGCCAGCACCTCGCCGTCGCGTTCCGCCAGCACCGCGGCGGCCGCGGCCTGGTCGGTCTCCTGTGCGGCCAGCAGCACGTTCAGGAAGCCGTGGTGCTCGAAGCCGGTCTCCGGGTCGGTGTGCCGGACGGCGTTGTGCAGCCCGGCCGTGCACTTGTACGGCAGCCCCCGCCGCGCGCAGCCGGTGAGGAAGGCGGCCAACTCGTCCTCGTCAGGGAACGCCTCGGCGACCAGCCCGCCGGTGCGGAACTTCGCCCGGTACGGGCTGTCCACCAGCGCGTCCAGGACGGCGTCCAGCCCGTCCCCGCGCAGGAGTTCGCGCGGCAGCTCGACGGCGGCCGGGACGTGCGGCGGCAGCAGCCGGTCCAGCGCGGCCACCGCCTCGGCGGCGTCCCGGACGGCCAGCTCGACGCCGGCCAGCTCGAACGACGCGGCGGCGGCGAGCGCCGGGGCGAGTTCGGCGCTGCCCCCCGGCAGCACCAGCCCGACCTTGAGCGGCCGGTCGCCCGCCGCCGCCGTGTCGTCCGCCCCCGCCGAGCCCCCCGCCGCCTCGGCGGGCGTACCCACCGCGGCAGCCGTATCCGCGACCGCCGCGGCCAGTTCGCCCAGCCGGCCCGCCCCGCAGAGGAACGGCCCGACCGCCTCGGCGTACCAGGCCGCGCGGTGCGCCCGGTGCGCGGGCACCGCCTCGGCGACCGGCAGGTTCCCCGGGGGGAACACCGCCGCGTCGTCGAACAGCCCGCGGAACAGCTCAGGGATCGCCGCGGGGCCCGGTGCGGGAAGCGGTGCGGAAACCGGTTCGGGCAGCGCGCCCCCCGTGTCCGGCGCGCTCATCGGCCCGGCGCCCGTCCGGCCCAGGTCCAGGCGTAGCCGGCGTCCTCGCCGGCCCGGCCGCCCTCGCCGAGCTCCAGCGGGCGGAAGGTGTCCACCATGACGGCCAACTCGTCGAAGAACTCCGCGCCGATGCTGCGCTCGTACGCCCCCGGCTGCGGCCCGTGGGTGTGCCCGCCCGGGTGCAGCGAGATCGAGCCCTGGCCGATGCCGGAGCCCTTGCGGGCCGCGTAGTCGCCGCCGCAGTAGAACATGACCTCGTCGCTGTCCACGTTGGCGTGGTAGTAGGGCACCGGGATCGCCAGCGGGTGGTAGTCCACCTTGCGCGGAACGAAGTTGCAGATCACGAAGCCGTTGCCCTCGAAGACCTGGTGGGCCGGCGGCGGCTGGTGGATCCGGCCGGTGATCGGCTCGAAGTCCTTGATGTTGAAGGCGTACGGGTACAGGCAGCCGTCCCAGCCGACCACGTCGAACGGGTGGTGCGGCACGGTGTAGCGGGTGCCCGCGATCCCGTTCCGGCCGCGGTGCTTGACCAGCACGTCGACGTCCCCGGGGGCGTCGACGACCAGCGGGCCGACCGGTCCGCGGAAGTCCCGCTCGCAGTACGGCGCGTGCTCCAGCAGCTGCCCGTACTTGGACAGGTAGCGCTTGACCGGGGTGATGTGGCTGTTCGCCTCGATGCAGTACGCGCGCAGCGGCTCGTCGCCCGCCGGCACCCAGCAGTGGGTGGTGGCGCGCGGGATGATCACGTAGTCGCCCTGGCCGACCTCGATCGAGCCGAACACCGTCTCGACCGTGCCGGAGCCGGACTCCACGTACACGCACTCGTCGCCGAGCCCGTTGCGGTAGAGCTCGCTCGGGGCCCCGGCGGCGACGTACGAGATCCGCACGTCGCCGTTGCCGAGGACCAGCCGGCGGCTGCCGACGACGTCCGCGGACTTCCAGTCCTGGTCCGCGAACAGCTCGTGCAGCTTGAAGTGGCGGGGGAGGAGCGGGTGGTTGGGCACCGTGGACTGGTCCGGCAGCTCCCAGGGCACCGCGTTGACCACCGCCGAGGGGATGCCCCGGTGGTAGAGCAGCGAGGAGTCCGAGGAGAACCCCTCCTCGCCCATCAACTCCTCGTAGTAGAGCCCGCCTTCGGGGGTGCGGTGCTGGGTGTGCCGCTTGGGCGGGATGCTGCCCAGCTGCCGGTAGTACGCCATCTCCGTGGTCCTCCTCGACCGTTCGTCAGAGCTCTCCGACGCTCAAGACGCTCACAGGTTGCCGCGGCGGTCCTGCTCGCGCTCGATCGACTCGAAGAGCGCCTTGAAGTTGCCCTTGCCGAAGCCGAGCGAACCGTGCCGCTCGATGAACTCGTAGAAGACGGTGGGACGGTCGCCGATCGGCTTGGTGAAGATCTGCAGCAGGTAGCCGTCCTCGTCGCGGTCGACCAGGATGCCGCGCTTCTTCAGCTCCTCGATCGGCACCCGGACCTTGCCGATCCGCTCGCGCAGCTCCGGGTCGTCGTAGTAGGCGTCCGGGGTGTTGAGGAACTCCACGCCGCGCGCCCGCAGCACGTCCACGGTGGTGAGGATGTCGTTGGTGGCGAGCGCCATGTGCTGGCAGCCGGGGCCGGTGTAGAACTCCAGGTACTCGTCGATCTGGGACTTCTTCTTGGCGATGGCCGGCTCGTTGAGCGGGAACTTCACCCGGTGGTTGCCGCTGGCGACGACCTTGGACATCAGCGCGGAGTACTCGGTGGCGATGTCGTCGCCGACGAACTCGGCCATGTTCACGAAGCCCATGACGCGGTTGTAGAACGACACCCACTCGTCCATCCGGCCCAGCTCGACGTTGCCGACGGCGTGGTCGAGGGCCTGGAAGAGGCGCTTGGGCGAGCCCTCCGGGTGGGTGACCCTGCTCTCCGCGACGACGTAGCCCGGCAGGTACGGGCCGTGGTAGCGGGAGCGGTCGATCAGGGTGTGGCGGGTCTCGCCGTAGGTGGCGATGGCCGCGCGGCGCACGGTGCCGTTCTCGTCCGAGACGTCGTTCGGCTCCTCCAGGACGGTGGCACCGGACGCGCGGGCGTGCTCGATGCACTTGTCGACGTCCGGGACCTCCAGGGCCAGGTCGACGACGCCGTCGCCGTGGCGGCGGTGGTGGTCCAGCAGCGGGCTGTCCGGCTGGACGCCGCCCTTGATCACGAAGCGGCAGGAGCCGGAGCGCAGCACGTACGCCTTGCGGTCCCGGCGGCCGGTCTCCGGGCCGGAGTAGGCGACCAGCTCCATGCCGAAGACGACCTGGTAGAACTGGGCCGTCTGGGTGGCGTTGCCGACCACGAAGACGACCGCGTCCTGGGCGGTCACCGGGAACGGGTCGGCGGCGGCGTCGTGCTCGACGAGGCCGACGAGGCGGCGCAGCTGGTCGGCGTCAAGACCGGCCTCGCGCTCCTCGGGGGTCAGCTCAAGGGCGTGGGTCTGCGGGGTCATCGCTCGTTCCTCCACTTCGGGCCTCGCCGTCGAGGCTTCCGCTGGATCGCGACCGCACCGCGAACGGGTGGGCGGTGTGGTTGCGGAGAGCTTGCTACTGTCGGGGGTCTTGGGCAACAGGTCGGATTTTGACTGCTCAATGTGTACAAGCTGATCAGAAAATCCCGCTGTCGGCTGCGCAAAATGTGCTGCTGACCGGGGGTGATGCCCGAAGTCTGTGCAATGGGGCGTTCACGTACTTCCGGGGCCGACGGGGCGCGGGAGGTGCCGGAGGAACCAGTCCGCGGCCAGCTCGGCGACCCTGTCCAGCGTCCCCGGCTCCTCGAACAGGTGGCTCGCGTGCGGCACCACCGCGAGCCCGGTCTCGCAGCGCAGACGGCTGCGGGCCTGCCGGTTGAGGTCGAGCACGGTCGGGTCCAGGGAGCCCACGACGAGCAGCGTCGGGGCGCGGACCCGGGCCAGCGTGTCGGGCCCGGCGAGGTCGGGGCGACCGCCCCGGGAGACCACGGCGCGCACCGCCGGGCCCAGCTCGGCGGCGGTGTGCAGCGCGGCCGCGGCGCCGGTGCTGGCGCCGAACAGGCCGAGCGGCAGCGACCGGGTCTCGGGCACGACGGCGCCCGGGCCGGCTCGTTCGGCGCCGTGCTCCCCGCCGGCTCGTTCCGGGCCGTCGTGCTGCGGACCGTCGTGCCCCGCGCGGTCGCGCTCCGCGCCCAGCTGCCGGGCGACGGCCGTCAGCCGGCCGCCCAGCAGCGCCACGTCGAACACGTTCCGCCGGTCGGGCTCCTCGGCCTCGGTGAGCAGGTCGAACAGCAGCGTGGCCAGCCCGGTCCGGTTCAGGTACTCGGCGACGTGCCGGTTGCGCGGGCTGTGCCGGCCGCTTCCGCTGCCGTGCGCGAACAGGACGACCCCGCGCGCTCCGGCCGGGACGGTCAGCCGGCCCGCGAGGCGGGCCCCGGCGACGGGCAGCTGCAGTTCGCGGTCGACCCCGGCGGAGGCCGCGGGCCGGTCGCCACCGGCCGCGGCCAGCAGCCGCAGCACCTCCTCGTCCTCGGTCTGCGAGAAGTCGGCGTAGAACTCGCCGATCGCGTAGAACGGGGACGGCGTGTCGACGCAGACCAGCTCGTCGGCGACCTCGTCGAGCCGCTCGGCCCAGTCCACGGGCGCGACGGGCACCGCGAGCACCACCCGGCCCGCGCCGCGCTCGCGGACGATCCGGCAGGCCGCCCGGGCGGTGGACCCGGTGGCGATGCCGTCGTCCACCACGACCACCGTCCGTCCGCGCAGGTCGGCGGGCGGCCGGTCGCCCCGGTAGCGACGGGCGCGGCGCGCCAGCTCGGCGCGCTCACGCCGCTCCACCTCGGCCAGCTGCCCGTCCGTGACCGACGAGAACCGGATGACCTGGTCGTTCAGCACCCGGACCCCGTCCTCGCCGATCGCCCCCATGCCGAGTTCGGGCTGGTACGGCACGCCGAGCTTGCGGATCACGCAGATGTCCAGCGGGGCGCCGAGCGCCGCGGCGACCTCGGCGGCCACCGGCACACCGCCCCTCGGCAGCGCCACGACCACGGTGTCGGGGCCGGCCAGGTGGCCCAGGCGGGCGGCCAGCCGACGGCCCGCCTCGGTCCGGTCGGCGAAGCGGGTGAAGTGGGTTCCGGTGACGTGCATGACACGGCCTCCGGTTCCACCGTACGTCGTTCCGCTCGGCTCGGGGCGGTCACGGGCAGGGGGCTTGCGGGGTGCGCACGAGGGGGGAAGCCGGTCCGGACCGGGGCGGCCCTCCTGGCGGGGGAGGACCGGGAGCGGGCCGGGAACCGGGGGTGGGAGCGAGCCGGGAACGAGGGCGGGAGCGGGTCGGGAACCGGGGGTGGGAGCGGGCCCGGGATCGAACCGGGATCCCGGCCGGGATCGCGTCGGGAGCCGTCCGGGATCAGGTCGGGAGCCGGACGGGACGACACCCCCGTGCGGCCGGGACAGTGGGCGGCGCACGGTGGATCGCGTAGGCGGGCCGCAGAGCCCGCCCACGAGCGGAAGGAGCGCCCGTCATGTCGGGCACCGTCATCACCGACCTGCGCCGCCGAGGCACCGTCGACCCCGGCCGCCTGCTCGCCGGACCGCTGCGCGGCGTCGGCCTGCAACGGCTCGACCCGGGCTGGTGCACCGAGCTGGTCGCCGACGGCATCGAGCACGCGATCTACGTCACCGCCGGCTCCGGGCTCGCCGAACTGCCCGAGAGCGCCGTGCACCCGGACCACCCGGAGCGCGCCGGGGCCGGCCTGCCGCTGGTCGAGGGCACCGCGGTCGTGCTGCCGCTCGGCTCGCGGACCGTCCTGACCGCCGGAACGGCCGGGCTGGAGTTCTTCCACGCCCTGCTCGCCGTCCCGCTCCCCTCCCGAGGAGGTGACCCCAGGTGATCGTCACCACCGACACCGGCGCGGCCATGGTCCTCATCGGCCCGAACGGCGAGCGCGTACGGATCCGCTCCCTGGCCCGGAGCCCGATGCTCGCCAGCGCCTGCGAGGCCTTCGACCACCTGCGCCTGAGCCCGGGCGCCCACCACGTCCTCCCGGGCCGGCCCGACACCGAGACGGTCCTGCACGTGCTGCGCGGCGCCGTCGTCGTCGGCCGACTCTCCGACGAGCCCGAGCACCTGGCCTCCGAAGGAGACCTGCTGCTGGCCCGCCGCGGCCGCGCCCTGCACCTCGAAGCCGGGCCGCTCGGTGCGGAGCTGCTCTGCCTGACCCTCGCCGTACCCCGGCACTCCGCCGGCACCCGGGCCGCCCTGGCCCGGCGCCGCGCCACCCGCCGGGACCGGCCCTGACCGGTCCCACCAGTCCTCGTCGGAGGAACCCCTCGTGATACTCGTCCCCGCCGCCGTTCCCCGCACCGCGCCCGCGTTCCAGCGGCTGATCGACCCCGAGCAGCGGCCGGCCGTCCGCGCCGGACTCACTGTCGAGGCGCTGCCGCCGGGCGTCCGGGTCGAACAACTCCCTTACGAGTCCGTCGAGTCGGTGACCGTGGTGCTCTCCGGCCGGCTGTTCGCGGCCGGCCGGATCCTCTCCCCGGGTGAGGCCCTGCACCACCGGCCCGGCACCTCCTACCGGCTCACCGCCGTCCGCGGCACACCGACCGCCGTGCTCACCGTCCGCCCCAACCCCGCCCGGGCCGCCATCCCGGCCCAGCGATCGGACTCGGCGCCCGCCCGGGACTGGCGCCAGGTCGACGTGGGCACCGTCCGCCTCGACCCGGGCACCACCTGTGGCCCGTACACGGACCGCTCGGCCGACACCTTCCTGCTGCTCCTCTCCGGGGCCGCCGTCTTCCTGGGCGAACTCGGTGAAGTACCGCTGATCCCCGGCGACCTGGTCTACGCCAGGGCGGGCGAGCGGTACGGCCTGCGGGCCGGTCGGCGCGGACCGGCCACCGCCGTCCTCGGCCGCGTCGGCGCCCCCGGCGCCGGAGCGGCACCGAAGCGGGAGGGCGGGCCCACGCGCCTGGGGCAGGCCGATCCGCAGAGTTGAGAGAACAGGGCGACCCGCAAGTCGTCGAGACGGATGACAGATGACGGATGACAGATTTCAAAATCTGTCATCCGTCATCTGTCATCCGTCATTCAGCTGTTCCTGGTCATCGCAGAGCACGGCAGTACTGCCGCCACCTGGGTTCCCCCGTCATCCGGCAGCGACCGGATGGTGCACCGGCCGCCGACCTCCGCCGCCCGTTCCGCCATCGACCGCGTTCCGACTCCGCCGCCACCCGTTCGCAGACGCTGCTCGGCCTGGTACCCCACGCCGTCGTCATGCACGATCAGTGTCAGTTCCTCCGCGTCCACCCGCAGCGTCACCCGCGCTGTCCGAGCTCGGGCATGCCGCAACACGTTGTTGAGCGCCTCTGCCGTGATGCGGTACGCCGTGTTCTCCAGTGCCCCCGGCAGGTCCGGTAGTGGATCCGGTGACAGCTCCACCGTCACGGTCAGCCCGGTCCCGCTGAAGGTCTCCGCGAGTCGGCGTACCGCTCGCGTCAGGCCGAACTCGCAGACCGGCGCGGGCCCGAGCCGGTCGGTGATCCGGCGGACCTCCTTGATCGCCAGCCCCAGGCCGTCCGACACCCCGTGCAGTGTGCCCGCGAGCCTGCCGTCGGCCTCGGAGCCCGCACTGTCCACCTGCAGTCGCAGTCCGGCCAGGGCGGGCCCGAGCCCGTCATGGATGTCCCGCCTCAGCCACCGCCGTTCCTCCTCCCGCGCGGAGACGATCTGTTCCCGGCTGGCTCGAAGGTCCTCCTGGAGCCGTAGTGAGGCGACTGCCGGCGAGGCCTGGTCGGCGAGCGAACGCAGGATGTCGACGTCGCTGGCGTCCAGTCGCTGCTCGCCCGAGCGCAGTCCCACGGTCAATGTGCCGATCTTCATCCCGTTATGGAACAGCAGGAAGTCCTGGCCGAGCCCGCCCAGTCTTCCGGTCGTGGCCAGGGTGCGGCACCCGGACTGGGTGATGACGGAGAGGGCGACTCCGGGCAGTCGTAGTTCCTCGGCGACCGTTGAGCACAGTGTCTCCGGAACGTGCTCCGGATCGACCACCTGCCGCAACCTCCCGGCGAGCGTTCGCAGCACCTGGTACGGCTGTGCGCGCTTGCCGAAGTACAGCCGGTCGACCAGGGCGACGGCTCCCCGCGCCGCACGGGGCAGCGCCGCGCCGAGCGCGTACACCAGGGCGATCAACACCAGGGCTGCCGCGCCGTGGCCAGGGACCAGCCAGTTGGACAGCACGGCGGCGGCCACCACGAACAGCCCGGTGACCCCTGTGCCCAGCAACAGCCCGATCAGTACATTGCGGGCCGCTCTGTCGAGCCGCCAGCCGTGATGCTGCACGACCAGGAAACCTACGAGGGCCCACACCAGACCCGCGACGGCGTAGAGCACATAGGTGAGCCAGAAGTGCACACTCGACAGCCGGGCGTACAGGGCCTCGGTCGCGGCGAAGAGCGAATACGTTCCGAGCATCACCAGCACCCGGAACCGGCGCCTGCGAGTCACTTCCGCGTCGCTGCCCCGGCTGCGACGTCGCAGCATTCGAGTCAACAGGACGACCGCCACGAACCCGAGGAGGCAGTCGTTGATCAGCCGGTCGTGGTCGGCCCAGGTGCCGGCGATGGTGCTGAAGAAGCGTGCCGGAGGGGTGCCCGCCAGCGGATTCGGCCGTCCGAAGGAATGTGGACGGTCGAGCAGCGCAGCCGCGGCCGGAACCGTGTACAGCGAGACGGCCGCGATGTACCACCACCATCGTCGTGTCGTCAGTCGACCGTTCGGTAGCCACAGTGGTAGCGCGTAGATGATCGTCGAGCTGACCGAGAAGCCGATCACCTCGACGACCAGGATGGCGCCGATGAGGCCAGGGGCAGTGACCTCGACCCAGGCCGGTGCGCTCGGGGCGAGGGCCAGGACGAAGCTCAGGGCCCACATCAGGAAGACCCAGCCGAGCGGGCTGCCGGGGTGGTGGGCGTGCAGCAGCATGCCCGAGGCGGCGGCCGGAAGGATGGCGAGCAGGTTGAGGAGTGCGTCCCGGGGGACGGACACGCCCGGATCGCCCAAGTGCACGAGCACGTAGCAGATCCACAGCGTCGCGACGATGAAGCAGAGCGCCGTGACGACCGCCGCGGCGGTCAGTTGCCGCTCGGCCCGCGTGCGGTGCGGGTGAGAGATCGCCGTGGCCATGGCACCACCTCTTGGACGGGCTCGGTCGACAGGACACCGGTCCCGGGGACCCAAGCCTCGGCGGCCCGGTGTCCCGGGTGCCTGAGGCACCGGTCTCGGATCCTGGCGCAGGCGGGCCGACACGCCGAGATGTTCACGAGCATGTCACGGAAAGTCACGCTATCGCCGCTGATAGTGTCGCCCGCGTGGATGAGGAGCAGCCAGTGGAACCTCCGGGCCCCAGTACGGAAAGGACCGTCCGTGTACTGATCGTCGATGACCACCCCCTCTTCCGGGAGGGCCTCCGGGCGGCCCTGGAGAGCGCGGACGACATCTCGGTCGTCGCCGAGGCCGAGCGGGTCGCCGACGTTCCGCGGGCGGTCGCCGGGCACCGCCCGACCGTGGTGATCATGGACCTCTCGCTGCCCGACGGCTCCGGACTGGAGGCCGTCCGGCAGCTCGCCACCCAGGAAGCCCCGCCGCCGGTGCTGATGCTGACCATGTCGGACGACGACGGGAACCTGCTCGCCGCCCTCCAGGCGGGCGCGCGCGGCTACCTGGTCAAGGGCGCGGGCCGGGAGGAGGTGCTGCACGCGGTGCGGACGGTCGCGGCGGGCGGCGCGGTGTTCGGCGGCGAGGTGGCCGGGCGGATCACCGCCCTGCTGGCCGGGGCGAGGATGCGGGAGGCGGGACAGCTCTTTCCCGAGCTCACCGCCCGCGAGGCCGAGGTGCTGGACCTGGTCGCGCGCGGGCTGGACAACCGGCGGATCGCCCGGGAGCTGGTGGTCGCCGAGAAGACCGTCCGCAACCACATCACCCACATCTTCGAGAAGCTGCACGTCGCGACGCGCGCCGAGGCGGTCGCCCGGGCCCGCGACATGGGCCTCGGGGACAGCCGGCCCTCCCCGGAGAGGTGAACCGGGGGTGCCGGCTCTCCCTGGAGGGATGAACCGGGGGTGCCGGCCCGCCGACCGGCACCCCCGGGGTCCTGCCGCGCAGCCCTACGGCTGCATCTCGTACGCGCCGGAGAGCGCCTCCACCCGCGCCCACACCCGCGCGTCCCGCGCCGGGTCGGCGACCGGGCGGCGCACGTTCGCCAGAGCCCAGGCGGCCTGCTCCTCGGTGGCGGAAGCCTTGCCGTGCAGCTCGGTGGCGTGCGCGGAGAAGTCGCGGACCAGCGCGTCGAAGATCCGGTCCAGGACGTCCGCGTCCAGGCCGGTCAGCTCGGCCTGCTCCAGTACCAGCTGCCCGTAGACGATCAGCGCGAACAGCTGGCCGATCTCCAGCAGGAAGTCCAGGTCCGCCTGCTGCTCCTTGCTCGGCGCGTTCTCGAGCAGCAACGCGCAGAAGCCGTCGGCCTGTTCGCGGAAGCGGGCGACGTTGGGCAGCTCGGCGTGGCGGTCGTAGGCGGTGCGCCAGTCGTGGAACCGGATCGCGCCGAGGCCGCGGGCGGGCCCCTGCCGGAACAGGAAGGCGTCGTCGGCGGCGTCCAGGCGGGTCGGCACCGGGGCGTAGTCGGCGGGCGCGAACAGGTAGTTGCCCATGAACTTGAGGATCAGCGCCAGGTTGACGTGGACGGTGCCCTCCAGCTTCGGCAGGCCGCGGATGTCCTTCGCGGCCTTGTCGAAGTAGGTGTCCGCCTCGAAGCCCTTGGCCGCGATGACGTCCCACATCAGGTCGATGACCTTCTCGCCCTCGGTGGTGACCTTCATCTTGGTCATCGGGTTGAACAGCAGGTAGCGGCGGTCCTCGGGGGAGGCGCCGCGGAAGTAGTCCACGGCCCGCGCGCTGAACAGCTTCATCGCCGCCAGGCGGACGTACGCGTCGGTCAACTCCCGCTTGACGTGCGGGAAGTCGGTGACCCGCCGGCCGTACAGCACCCGGTTGTGGGCGTGCGTGACGGCCTCGTACATCGCGTGCTCGCAGATGCCGACCGAGGCGGTGCAGAGGTTGAACTTGCCGACGTTGACGGTGTTCAGCGCGGCGTCGAAGGCGGCCTGGCCGGTGTGCAGCACGTCCTCGGCGCGCACCGGGTAGTCCTCCAGGCGGAACTCGCTGACGTACATCTGCGCGTTCACCACGTTCTTGACCAGGTGGTACGCGTCGTGGCGGCTGTCGGCGGCGAAGAAGACGTAGCCCTCCGGGCCCTCGACGTCCGAGCGGCGGCCGAACACCGAGACCAGGCCGGCCACGTTGCCGTTGCCGATGTAGTACTTGGAGCCGCTCGCGGTGAAGCCGCCCTCGCCGTCCGGGGTGAGGACCATGTCGGTGGAGTAGATGTCGGCGCCGTGGGTGCGCTCGGAGAGGCCGAAGGCCATCACGTGGCCGTCGGCAAGGAGCTTGGCGGCGCGGGCGCGGACGGCCTCGTTCTCGCTCTGCCAGACCGGGCCGAGGCCCAGGATGGTGACCTGCCAGGTGTACCAGTAGCCGAGGCCGTAGAAGCCGAGGATCTCGTTGAGCTCGGCGATCCGCGCGGTGTCCCAGCGCTTGTCGGAGTCGGCCGCGGCGGGGGTCAGGAACTCCGCGAACAGGCCCTCCTTCGCGGCGAAGTCCAGGAAGTCCGCGTACCAGCTGCGGTCGATGTAGGTGTCGATCAGCGCCTTCTTGCCGCGGGACTCGAACCAGTCCACCGTCGCGCGCAGCAGTCGGCGGGTCGGCTCGTCGAACTGTGCGGGGTCGTAGCTTCGCGGGTTGAAGAGCATCGAGGGGCTCCCGGGGGTCGAGGGTGTGAGAGGTCGAGGGTGCGAAAGGGGGTGGGCCGGTCGACCGGCTGTCGGGACCGCCGGTCAGGCCGGTCGGTCAGACCGGTCGGCGGCGAGGCGGCGCAGGGTGGCGAGCACGTCGTCGAGCCAGGCGAGGGTCATCCGCTCGTACTCGATGCCGCCGCGCAGCACCACGTGCTGGAGCTGCTCGCGGGCGTCGAGCGCGGTGGTGTCGGGGAAGTCCCGCTGCTCGCCGTGCAGGTAGCGGGCGAGCAGGGCGGCGTGGCTCTCGCGGTGCCGTTCGACCTCGGAGACCAGCGCGGCCGGGTCGTCGAAGGCGGCGGCCCGGATCTTGACCGCGAGCTCGTGCCGGACGCTCTCCGGCTCGACGGGCTCGCGCAGCCAGCCGGCCAGTGCGGCGCGTCCGGCCTCGGCCGCCGAGTAGACCTTCTTGTCCGGGCGCCCGTCCTGGGGGACCTCCTGCGCGGCCACCCAGCCGTCCGCCTCCATCCGCCGCAGCACCCGGTAGATCTGCTGGTGGGTGGCGGTCCAGAAGCGTCCGATCGAGCGGTCGAAGCGCCGGGCCAGCTCGTAGCCGGAGCCGGGCTGCTCCAGCAGCGAGACGAGGATCGCGTGCTCCAGTGCCATGGCCCGCATCCTGCTATGCAACGAGTTGCATAGGCAATGGCGGCCCGGGTGGTTGAGACGCAGGTCACCGGCGTGATCGGATGGTTATCCACCATTCCGGACCATCGGGTGCAAAACGGTGGATAAGGGCCAGAATGGGTACGGGGCAAGCGCCTTACCGGTTCCGACCACAGGAGGTGGTATCGGTGGCAACCCATATCCCGACGACGGGCATGGAGCACCATCCGGACATCGTCGAACTCCGCGAACGCTACGAGCGGGTCACTTCGACCCCCCGTGCCCAGGGCATCGAAGCCCTGGCCGTCCTGGCCGGTCTCTTCCTGGCGGCATCGCCGTGGATCGTCGGCTTCACCGCGTACAACACCCTGACCGTGACCTGCCTGATCGTGGGTCTGGCCTACACGGCCCTCATGGCCGGCTACGGATCGGCCTACGAACGCACCCACGCGCGGGCCTGGGCGGCCGCCGCGCTCGGTGTCTGGACGATCCTCTCCCCGTGGGTCGTCTCCGGGTCCGTCGCGCACGGCAAGAACATCGTGACCTGCATCATCGCGGGCGCCGTGATGTTCCTGCTCGGCCTCGCGGCGATCTCGATGGCGACCATGACGTCGAACGGAGCATCGATGCGGCGCGGCCGGGCCGGCCGTGCCAAGGGCTGATCTTCCCCACAGCCCGTGACCGGGGCACGGAGGGCGCAACCGCCCGCCGCGCCCCGGCGCGCGTCCCGACAAGCCTGCCGGGACGGGGGTCCACACGCCTGTCGGGACGTCGGCCGCGCCCCGGCGCGCGCCCGGGCACCGGCGCGGTCTGGCCCCCGTTACGGGTGCGTCATCCGCAGGACGTCCAGGGCCTCGTCCAGCTGCTCCCCGGTGAGCCTGCCCTGGTCGACGTAGCCGCGCTCCAGCACCACCTGACGGATCGTCTTGCGCTCGGCCAGCGCCTGCTTGGCGACCTTCGCCGCCTCCTCGTACCCGATGTAGCGGTTCAGCGGGGTCACCACCGAGGGCGAGGACTCCGCGTACTCCCGGGCCCGTTCGACGTTGGCGGTGACGCCGTCCACCGTCCGGTCGGCCAGCAGCCGGGCGCTGTTGGCGAGCAGCCGCACCGACTCCAGCACGTTGCGGGCGATCACCGGGAGCATCACGTTCAGCTCGAAGTTGCCGCTGGCGCCCGCCAGCGTGACCGTCGCGTCGTTGCCCACCACCTGGGCGGCCACCATCAGCACCACCTCGGGCAGCACCGGGTTCACCTTGCCCGGCATGATCGACGAACCCGGCTGGAGGTCCGGCAGGTTGATCTCGCCGAGCCCGGTGCGCGGACCGGAGCCCATCCACCGCAGGTCGTTCGCGATCTTCGTGAACCCGACCGCCACCGTGCGCAGTTGACCGCTCAGCTCGACCAGGGCGTCCCGCGCGCCCTGCGCCTCGAAGTGGTTGCGCGCCTCGGTCAGCGGCAGGTTGGTGGCGCGGGCGACCTCCGCGATGACGGCCGCCGGGAAGCCGGGCGGGGTGTTGATGCCGGTGCCCACCGCCGTTCCGCCGAGCGGGAGTTCGGCCACCCGGGGGAGGGAGGCCAGCAGCCGCTCCCGCCCGTTCCGCACCTGCGCCGCGTAGCCGCCGAACTCCTGGCCGAGCGTGACGGGCGTGGCGTCCATCAGGTGCGTGCGGCCCGACTTGACCACCCCGGCGAACTCGGTGGCCTTGCGCTCCAGCGCCTCCGCGAGGTGCTCCAGTGCCGGGACCAGGTCGTGGGTGACGGCGGCGGTCGCGGCGATGTGGATCGAGGACGGGAAGACGTCGTTGGACGACTGGCTGGCGTTGACGTGGTCGTTCGGGTGGACCGGCCGGCCCAGCCGCTCCCCGGCCAGGGTGGCGATCACCTCGTTGGTGTTCATGTTGGAGGAGGTGCCCGAGCCGGTCTGGAACACGTCCACCGGGAACTGGTCGTCCCAGCGCCCCTCCGCGACCTCCTCGGCGGCCCCCGCGATCGCCTCCGCCGTCTCCTCGTCCAGCACCCCGAGCCGGGCGTTCACCCGGGCCGCGGCGGCCTTGATCCGGGCCAGCGCGGCGATGTGCGCCCGCTCCAGCCGCTGACCGGACACCGGGAAGTTCTCCACCGCCCGCTGCGTCTGCGCCTGCCACTTCGCGTCGACCGGCACCCGGACCTCGCCCATCGAGTCGTGCTCGATCCGGTACTCCTGCGGCTTCGCCTGCTCGCCACTCATCGCGCGCTGCACCTCCTGTACGGGCCGGAGCGGCCCGGAACGGATCTTCGGTCACCACAGCCGCGCGCGGGGCCCGGGTATTTCCTCCCGGGTCGGGTTCTTCCGCTCGGGGGACCCGGCTCCGGGCCCGGCGCCCGCCGGGGAACAGGTCGACGAGGGGCCTGCCCCCGAGGCCTACCGCCTGGGCCCACCGCCCGGGCCTACCGCCTGGGCCTACCGTCGGGGCAGCTCGGCGCGGACCAGCTCGCCCGGGGCAGTGCCGGCCTGGACGACGAGGCCCCCGCCCGGGGCCCAGACACCGGAGCCGCCCGAGCTGTCCGGGTACTCGCCGGTGGCCCCGGCGCAGGTCGCGAGCACGCACCACACCCCGTGGGCGGCGGCCCGGTCGCGGAAGTGGCCGTCCCGGCGCTCGGCCTGGGCGGCGCCGGGCCCGTAGAGGGTGGAGGCGACGTAGGCGTCGATGCCGAGCGCGGCGGTCTCCTCGGCGTGCGCCGGGTCGGCGGCGTCCGCGCAGACGGCGAGGCCGAGCCGCAGGCCGTCCAGCTCCAGGACGACGGGCTTCTCGCCGGGGGCGAAGCGCTCCACCTCGGCACCGTGCAGGCGCGCCTTCCGGTAGACGACCTCGGCGCCCTCCCCGGTGACCGCCAGCGTGGCGATGGACTCGCGCCCGTCGGCCTCGAGGACCGGCGCCCCGACCAGGGCGACGGCGCCGGTCGCGGCGCACGCCGCCACCAGCGGCGCGAGCCGGGCGTCCGCCGGCTCGACGGCCGGTGCGGCCAGGTCGTAGCCCGTCAGCGACAGCTCGGGGAACACCACCAGCCGGGTGCCCGCCTCGCGCACCGCCTCGGCGTGCCGGGCGACGTTCTCGGACACGGTGTCCGGACGGCCGGCGGCGGCGCAGACGGGCTGGGCGACGGCGACGGTCAGCGCTCCGGGGACGGGACGCGCGGGCTGGGGGTGCGCGGGCTGGGGACACGCGGGCTCGGGACGCGCGGGCACGGAAGAGTTCGCGGACGAGGGCATGGCGGAGCCTCCGGCGGACGGGTGGGGTGATTGTGATCAACCTATGCGCCCGCCGAGCGAGCGGGCAACCGAGTCCGGGCGAGGAGCAGGGCAGGTGAAACGGGTCCCCTGGGGTCGATCGGGCCGATCTCACTCGAAGGAGTGAGATCCCGGTCGGGAGCTTCAAACTGCCGTGCGCCCCTCCATACGCTCCGAACCGGGCCGGGCTGACTCCGGCCGGACCCGGATCGCCGCAGCTCGGCCCGGGGGACCAGGACGAGGGGGCGGAGACGCGGATGACCACAGGACACGGCCCGACGGGCGGAACGGGCGGCGGGGCGACACCGGACGGGATGATCCCGATGAACGCCCGGACGGGCGCACCGGTGAGGCCCCCGACGAGCACCCCCAAGGGCCTCACCCGGCGGCAGCTGCTGGGTGCCTCGGCGGCGCTCGGCGGCGCGGCGTGGCTGCTGCGCGGCACCGTCGGACCCGACAGCGCCGAGGCGGCCGCGCCCGTACCGCCCGGACTGCCCGCCGGCACCGAGCTCTACCAGCGGGTCTTCCAGAACTGGTCCGGCGAGATCCGCACCGACCAGCTGTGGAGCTGCGCGCCCCGCGCCCCCGAGGAGGTCCCGGCGCTGGCCGACTGGGCGCACGCCAACGGCTGGCGGCTGCGCGCCTCCGGCTACCGGCACACCTGGGCGCCGCTCACCGTCGCCGCCGGGACCCCGGAGAGCGCCCGGGTCCTGCTCGTCGACACCAGCCGGTACCTGACCGCCATCAGTGCCGACTCGGCCGACACCGTCCGGGTGCAGACCGGCGCCACCATGGAAGCACTGCTCGCCCACCTGGCCGACCGCGGCCTCGGCCTGACCGCCTGCCCGGCCCCCGGCGAGATCACCGTCGGAGGCGTGCTCGCCATCGGCGGCCACGGCACCGCCGTCCCGGCCGCCGGGGAGGTGCGGCCGCAGGGCCACGGCTACGGCTCGGTCAGCAACCAGGTCGTCCGGCTCACCGCCGTCGTCCTCGACCCGGCCACCGACCGCTACACGCTGCGCACCTTCGACCGCGCCGAGGTCGACAGCGCCGCCTTCCTGGTGCACCTGGGCCGCGCCTTCCTCACCGAGGTGGTGCTGCGGGCCGGCGCCGACCGACCGCTGCGCTGCGTCAGCCGGCTCGACATCCCGGCGAGCGAGCTCTTCGCCCGCCCGGTCGCCGGAACGGGAGCCGGGGCCGGAGCCGGGAGCGGCGTGGGGAGCGGAGCCGGGAGCGGCGAGGGCGGTGGGCTCGGGGGTGTGCTCGGCGGAGTCGTCGGCGGCGTGCTGGGTGGAGTCCTCGGGACCGGGGGAGGCCCGCGCACCCTCGCCGACTTCGTGGAACGCGACGGACGGGTCGAGGCGATCTGGTTCGCCTACACCGAGTACCCGTGGCTCAAGACCTGGACCGTCACCCCGAGGAAGCCACTGGCCTCGCTGTCCGTCGACCACCCGTACAACTACCCCTTCTCGGACAGCGTTCCGGAACCGGTCGCCCGGCTCGCCGGCGAGATCGTCACCGGCGCCTGGGCCTCGGCCCCGCTGTTCGGCCAACTCCAGTACCTGGTCGCGAAGGTGGCGCTCACCGGCGACATCACGGACGTCCTGCTCTCCGGCGACCTGCTGCGCCGGCTGCTGAGCGGCGAGGTGCTCACCCACCTGCTCGCGGGCGGACTGCGCTCCGACCTCTGGGGCCCCTCGCGCACCCTGCTCCAGTACGTCCGCCCGACCACCCTGCGGGTCACCGCCAACGGTT
The DNA here is from genome assembly GCF_043201735.1 of Kitasatospora sp. NPDC048286. Classification (NCBI taxonomy): domain Bacteria; kingdom Bacillati; phylum Actinomycetota; class Actinomycetes; order Kitasatosporales; family Streptomycetaceae; genus Kitasatospora; species Kitasatospora sp. NPDC048286. The sequence continues at coordinate 152,761 of NZ_JBICZE010000004.1, read as the reverse complement.
ACGCGGTCCTCGTCAAGCGCGCCGACCTCCAGTGGGCGGTCAGCGAATTCGCCGCCCACTACCGGGAGTTGCTCGCCACCTACCAGGCCCGGGGCGAGTTCCCGGTGAACGGCGCGGTGGAGATCCGGGTCACCGGCCTGGACGACCCGGCCTCCTCCGGCGTCCCCGGCGCCCGGCCCCCGCTGCTGTCCGCGCTGCGCCCGCGCGCCGACCGACCCGACTGGGACACGGCGATCTGGCTGGACGTCCTGGCCTTCCCCGGCACACCCGGACTGGAGTGCTTCGCCCGGGAGTTGGAGCAGTGGCTGCTGCGCACCTTCGACGGCACCAGGGCGGGCCTGCGGGTCGAGTGGTCCAAGGGCTGGGCGTACACCGACGAAGCCGCCTGGTCCGATCCCGACCTGCTCGGCCGGGTCATCCCCGACAGCCTGCGGGCGGGCGGTGGGCCGGGCTGGGACGAGGCGGTCGCCGTGCTGGACCGCCACGACCCGCACCGGGTGTTCGGAAACCCCTTCCTGGACGGCCTGTTGAAGTAGCCTCTCGCACTCACTCCAGGTATTGGCGGTGCGTCAGATGTGTTCCATGACGATCACCGCGAGGGTGTCGGGAGACAGTGCGCGGAACACGTGCGGAGCGTCGCCCGGGTAGCTCACGTAGTCGCCCGGGCCCAGCTCGACCGGCGCTTCGGTCGGCCCGACCAGCGCCCGCCCGGCACCGATCATCACGTGCTCGACGGTGCCGGGCATGTGCGGGTCGGAGGCCCTGGTCTCGCCCGGCTGCGCCTCGATCCGGTAGATGTCGCGCCGGGCGTTGGGCGGGCAGGAGGAGAGCACGGTGGCGGCGTAGTCGGCGCGCTCGGAGTGGGTCACCGGGCCCTCACCGGCCCGGATCACCTTGACGGCCGGGCGCGGCGGGTCGACGAGCCGGCTGAACGGCACGTTCAGCGCGACCCCGAGCGCCCACAGCGTCTCCACGCTGGGGTTGCCCGAGCCCGACTCCAGCTGGGACAGCGTGGACTTGGCGATGCCCGCGCGCCGGGCCAGCTCGGCCATCGACAGGCCGCTGCGCTCGCGCTCGCGCCGGATCGAGGCGGCGATCTGGCCGATCAGCTCGACACCGCCGGGTCCGCCGGGCCCGCCGGGGCTGCCAGTGCCGCTGGAGCCGCCGGCCCCGCCGGGGCTCGTGGCCGGGGTGGTCTGGTCACTCATGCTCGCCACTCACGCTTCCTCCTGGCCCCTTCCACGGCTCTCGGTGCGGCTGATGCCGCCGTTCATGCTGCCACGATCGGCCGAGTCGACCATCGTTCGCCCGATCGGTCTACCCGTTCGCCTTGACGAACGACGCCGAGGCGGTTCACTCTAATGAACATGCGTTCGCTAATCCGAACACTGGAGCGTGCCACCCTTCGGGACGTCGCTCTGGTCTGTCTGGCCGACGCCCTCGTCGGCGCCTCCTTCGGCGCGATCAGCGTCTCCGGCGGCCTGCCCCTCTGGGTGCCCGTCGCCCTCTCCGTCCTGGTGTTCGCCGGTGGCTCCCAGTTCGCGGCGGTCGGCGTGGTGCTCTCCGGCGGCGGCGCCCTCGCCGCGGTCGCCACCGGACTGGTCCTCAACGCCCGGCTGCTGCCCTTCGGCTTCACCGTGGCCGACGTGCTCGACGGCCCGTGGTGGCGACGCCTGCTGGGCGCGCAGCTGCTCACCGACGAGACCGCCGCCTTCGCCCTGCAGCAGGACGAACCGCGTCGCCGCCGGGCCGTCTACTGGCTCTGCGGGATCGGGCTGTTCGTGGTCTGGAACATCTCGGTGCTGCTCGGAGCGCTCGCGGGCGGGCTGATCGGCGACACGGACGCGCTCGGCCTGGACGCGGCCTTCCCCGCGGTACTGCTCGCACTCGTCCTGCCCTCGCTCGCGGACCGCCGCACCCGTACGGCGGCGCTGGTGGGCGCGGTGGTCGCGGTGGCGGCCACGCCGTTCGTCCCGGCCGGGCTGCCGGTGCTGCTCGCCCTCGTCGGGCTGCTGTTCGCCGGACGGCCGGCGGCGGGGAAGGCGGACCGGAAGGCGGCGGACGACGTGGGCGCGGTGAACGGGAAGAAGGAGGCGGTCCGATGATGCCGCTGTACGCGATCCTGCTGCTGGCGGCCGGAACGTACGCCTACCGGCTGGCCGGGCCGTTGCTCGCCGGCCGGCTCGCCCTCTCGGAGCGACTGCGGCACCTGCTGGCGGTCGCGGCGGCGGTGCTGCTGGTGGCCCTGGTCGCGACCGGTGCGCTGACCCAGGGGCACGGCTTCGCGGGATGGGCCCGCCCGGCGGGCGTGCTGGTCGCGGGGGTGCTCGCGCTGCGCCGGGCGCCGTTCCCGGCGGTGGTCGTCGCGGGTGCGGCGACGACAGCGGTGCTGCGGCTGTGCGGGGTGGGGTGACGGCGGACGGATGACAGATGTCAGCTGACAGAGTTTGAAATCTGTCAGCTGACATCTGTCGGCTGTCACCTGTTCGCCGTCACCTGCCCGCCGTCACCTGTCCGCCGCCGTCCGTCCGCTTGTCACCGGCCACCGGTCACTGGCCCTCCCCGGCGCCCTCGGTCAGGCGCTCCGCCTGGACCTCCGGCCGCTTGCTGTCCCAGAGCAGCTCCCACACCTTGAACACGCAGTGGTAGTCGCGCATGCTCCCCTGCGAGATCAGCAGGTAGGTGTCCCCGTCGCGGAGCAGCGTCCGCCGCCGGCTGTTGAACGGGTGCTGCGGCGTGTAGGAGGGGACGAGCTGCTTCAGCTCCTCGACGGCCTCCTCCCGGCTGCCCTCGACCTCGGCCAGCAGCTTGCTGCCCCAGGTCCGGTCGTGCCCGCTGCCGACCGTCTCCTCCACGACCAGCGCCCAACGTGCCATGTCCTGCCCCCGCTCCGTCCCGATAGGTCGTGCCCCGCCGGCCGTCGCCCCGGCCGCCCGGCCCGTCAGCGCGTCAGCCCGTCACCGCGGCCCGGTCCGTCGGTGCGGCCCGGTCCGTCGGCGACTTGAAGAAGATGGTGGTCGGCCGGAGCGTACCCGTCGGGTCGGCCGCGAAGTCCGGCACCGAACCGACCCGGCTCCAACCGGCCGCCTCGTACAGCCGCTCGGCCGGGCTGCCGGTCTCGGTGTCCAGCACCAGCAGCCGGATGCCCCGCGCCACCGCCCGCGCCTCCAGGGCTGCCAGCAGCCGCCCGGCCAGCCGCTGCCCCCGGTCGGCCGGGTGCACCATCAGCTTGGCCACCTCGCCCCGGTGCCGGCCGTTCGCGGTGGTGGCCGGCCGCAGCTGCACCGTGCCGGCGAGCCGCCCGCCGACCCTGGCCCGCGCGGTCCACAGCACCAGGCGCCCGGCCGCGACGTCCGGGCCGAGCGCCCGCCACCACGCCGTGGCCTCCTCGGGCGCGAGCGGGGCGAGGAACCCGACCGAGGCGCCCGCGCGCACCGTCTCCACCAGCAGTGCGGCGAGTTCCTCGGCCGAGTCGTCCAGCTCCCCGGCCGTCAGCTCGCTGACCACGTACGCGTCGTCGGACATGTCGCCATCCTCACTCGTTCGCGCCCGCCCACAGCCCGGCCGGGTGCGCGATACTCGCCGGTATTCCGCCGAGAGTACAAGGAGCTTCGATGACGAAGCCGACCCGGATCGACCCGTCCGACCTGCTCGCCGTCGGAGACCTGCTCTCCGACGAGGAGCGGCTGATCCGCGACACCGTCCGCCGGTTCACCGAGGAGCGCATCCGCCCGCACATCGGCGACTGGTTCGAGCGCGGGGTCTTCCCGGCCCGCGAACTCGCCCCCGAGCTCGGCGCCCTGGGCGTGCTCGGCATGCACCTCGACGGCTACGGCTGCGCGGGCGCCGACGCGGTGGCGTACGGGGTGGCCTGCATGGAACTGGAGGCGGCCGACTCCGGGCTGCGCAGCTTCGTCTCCGTCCAGGGCTCGCTGGCCATGCGCTCCATCCACGCCTTCGGTTCCGAGGAGCAGAAGCAGCGCTGGCTGCCCGGCATGGCCGCCGGCGAACTCATCGGCTGCTTCGGCCTGACCGAACCGGACTTCGGCTCGGATCCGGCCAACATGCGCACCCGGGCGGTGCGCAAGGGCGGCGGGGGCGGCGACTGGGTGCTGTCCGGCAGCAAGATGTGGATCACCAACGGCAGCATCGCCGACGTCGCCGTGGTGTGGGCGCAGACCGAGGAGGGCGTGCGCGGCTTCCTGGTCGAGCGCGGCACCCGCGGCCTGACCGCCACCGACGTGCACGGCAAGCTCTCGCTGCGCGCCTCCGTCACCAGCGAGCTGGCCTTCGACGAGGTGGTGCTGCCTGGCGACGCCGTGCTGCCCGGGGTGGTCGGCCTGCGCGGACCGCTCTCCTCCCTCAACGAGGCCCGCTACGGCATCCTCTGGGGCACCGTCGGCGCCGCTCGTGACTGCTACACCGCCGCCCTGGACTACGCCAAGACCCGGATCCAGTTCGACCGCCCGATCGCGGGTTTCCAGCTGACCCAGCAGAAGCTCGTCGAGATGATGCTGGAGGTCGAGAAGGCGTACCTGGTCGCCCTGCGGATCGGCCGGCTCAAGGAGCAGGGCGCGGCCCGCCCGCCGCACGTCAGCTTCGGCAAGCTCAACAACGTCCGCACCGCGCTGGAGATCGCCCGCAGCGCCCGGACCGTCCTCGGGGCCAACGGCATCACCACCGAGTACCCGGTGCTGCGGCACGCCAACAACCTGGAGTCGGTGCTCACCTACGAGGGCACCAGCGAGATCCACACCCTGGTCCTCGGCGAGGCCATCACCGGCGAGTCCGCCTACCGCTGACGGGCCCTGCTCCACCCCCGCCCTCTTCTCCCTGGACCTTCCCCCGCGGCCCCGCGCCGGCCCGGGAAAACCGGTGGCCGGGCCCGTCACGGCCCGGCTACCGTCCCTGCCATGACCAGCCCGTTCGCCCCGACGCCGCCCCCGACCACCACCCTCTGGCGCCCCACCGGCCCCGAGGAGCTGGCCCTGGTCGAGGCCGCCGACTGGCGCGCCTGGCCGCCCCGCCTGCCCGAGCAGCCGATCTTCTACCCCGTCCTCAACGAGGACTACGCGATCCGCATCGCCCGGGACTGGAACGTCCCCGCCTCCGGCGTCGGCTACGTCACCCGCTTCAAGGTCGACACCGCCTTCCTCGCCCGCTACCCCGTGCAGCGGGCGGGCGGCCGGACGATCCTCGAACTCTGGGTGCCCGCCGAGGAGTTGGAGGAGTTCAACCGCCACATCGTCGGCCGCGTCGAGGTCGTCCACGAGTTCCGCCCGCAGCCGTGACGTCGCCCGCCGACGCCCCGGGCACGGGGGAGCGCGTCCTGCTCACCTCGGCCCAGCGGACCAGCACCACCGTCCTGCACGCCGAGGCCGCCGACGCCCTGCCCAGCGCCGCCGTCCTGGACGTCGGCCCGATCGCCGATCCGTACGACCCGGCGGAGCACTGGGCCGTGGTCGAGGCGAACCTGCCCTGGCTCGCGCACTGCTACGTCGAGGACCCGGAGCGGGTCCTCGACGTGGTGCTGCGCGCCGTCCGACCGGCCGCCGAACTCGACGCGGCCGACCGCCGCTTCGTCCGGCCGTCGGCGACCGGCCGACGGGCAGCCGACCGCGAACCGACCGGCTGACGGCAACCGACGCGAACCGACCGGCCGCGAGTGGACCGGCCGCGAGCCGACCGGCCGAGAGCGGAATGGCGACTTCCCGACACCTGGTGGCCACCCCGTGTTCGGTGGTGCGACGCCGACCGGTACGGCGGCCGGTGAAGCATGGCGCGGTCGGCGGCGCCCTCGGCGGGCGCGGCCGGGTCGCACGACCGAAAGGAACCGCCCATGTCCGCTGCCCAGTGGCCCCGCCCCCGCGTGCTCGTCGTCGGGATCGACGGAGTCCGCCACGACTACCTGGAGCAGGTGCCGATGCCGCGCCTGCGGGAGGTCGCCGAGGCCGGGTTCCTGGTGCCGGTCACCGTCGCGGACACCACGCCCACCATGTCCGGGCCGTGCTGGGCCACCATCGTGACCGGGGTCGAGCCCACCAAGCACGGGGTCTGGGGCAACCACCTGGGCGGCAACCGCCTCGACGTGTTCCCCGACTTCGCCACCCGCCTCGCCCGGGGCGACCGCCGCCGCACCTTCGTCGCGGCCGGCTGGGACCCGCTGATGATCAACGAGTCCGGCGGCCCGCTCTTCCGCGCCCCCGGCCGGCTCTCGTACATAGCCCCCGCCGAGGACACCCCCGAGGCCTGGGAGACGGTGGACGAGGAGGTCACCCGGGAGGCCGTCCACGTCCTCGGCACCGCCGACCCGGAGGCCTCCTTCGTCTACCTCGGCGCCGTCGACGAGACCGCCCACTTCCTGGGCTGCGGCGACGAGTACCGCGCGGCCATGCGCACCGCCGACGAGCGCCTCGGCCGCCTCCTCGACGCCGTCCGCGGCCGTGAGACCTACGCCGAGGAGCAGTGGACGGTCATCGTCGTCACCGACCACGGGCACGTGGACGCCGGCGGCCACGGCGGCCGTACGGCCGAGGAGCGGACGGCCTGGGTGGCCTGCGCCGGGCACGACATCCCGGCCGGCCCGCCCACCGGCGAGATCCGCCACCCGGACGTCGCCGCGCAGGTGTACGCCTCGCTGCTGCGCCCGATCGACCCGCACTGGACCCTCGACGGCCGCCCGTTCCCGGTCGCCCGCCCGGTGCCGGCGTCGGTCTGAGACCCGGACGGCCGCGTCGGGCAGCCGCCGGTGCCCCGGGTGCAGCAGGTCGGGCTGCGGCGGCCCCGGGCTTCGGCGAGGCTCGATCGGGGCCCGGAACCCGAAGACCTCAGGGTCCCCGCCGACGGGCGTACGTCTGAAGGTGGAGACGCTACCCCGTGGGTCGGAGACAGGATCGCGACCTGGTGGTGACGATCCGACGGGTGCGGACGGGCCAGGATGGTTGCACCGGACGGCGGAGCACGCCGACCGGGCCGGCGGTGCCGCCTGAGCGGCCGTCGGCGGCGGAGACGAGCGGCAACAGCCGCACCGGTCACGACACGGAGAGGACAGTCGGGCATGAAGAGCATCGTGAGCAAGGTCGCGATGGGAGTCGCGGGCACCGGCATGGCCGTCGCCGTGGCGGCCGTGGCAATCGGCCCGCGGGTGTTCGACTGGTACGACGAACACCACCAGCAGCAGGGCTCGTACGAGACCGGCGTCCAGGCCAAGGCCGACCGCGGGTCGATGCCGAGCTGGCTCCCCGACAACGCCTCCGGGGTGAAGTACATGATGTCCACCAGGGGTGACGACCGCCTGCTGTTCGCCACCCTCCCGGAGGGCCGGCTGCCCGCCGGCTGCCACACCGGGCTGCCGGGCAAGAGCGCGCACCCGGTGCCGGAGGCGCTCAAGGCCGGCTGGTTCCCCGAGAACGTCGCGACCAAGGCCACCGGCACCTGCGGGCACTACAACGTGGCGCTGACCGGCAACCAGCTCTACGCGTGGCAGGACGGCGCGGCGATGCAGGCGGCGCTGCGCGCCGAGCACGTCGCCAGGCGCTGAGGCCGCCGAGCACGTCGCCAGGCGCCGAGGCCGGCGGCCGGGGCGGCGCGTCGCACCCCGGGGCACGGAGAACGCAACGGCCCGCCCGCACCTTCCGGTGCGGGCGGGCCGCCGTCGTGTGCGGGCCGCGGCGCTGGCGGACGATCCGCCCGGGACGCACGCCGACGGCCGAACAGTGCGCACCCCCGCTGTCGGAACCCGACCGGGCTGCGATAGGACGGAGCGCGAACGAACCCCACGTCACCCGTCCGTAAGGAGCACCATGCCCGGCCCGACCGTCGGCCCCACCGACGACACGTCGACCGCTGCCGCCACCACACCCACCCCCGCATCCGCCACCACACCCACCACCGGCCAGGCCCGTCCCGGCTGGGCCGTGATCGCGGTCCTCGGCGGACTGACCGCGCTCGGCCCGCTCACCACCGACCTCTACCTGCCGGGCCTGCCCGCGATCGCCGACGACCTGGTCGCCCAGCCGGCTGCCGTCCAGCTCACCCTGACCTTCTCGATGCTCGGGGTCGCCGCCGGGCAGCTGCTCTTCGGGCCGCTCAGCGACCGCTTCGGGCGCCGCACTCCGCTGCTCGCGGGGCTCGTCCTCTACACCCTGTCGAGCCTGGTGTGCGTGTTCGCGCCGAACCTGTCGGTGCTGATCGCCGGCCGGTTCGTCCAGGGCGCGGCCGGCTCCGCCGGACTGGTGATCGGGCGCGCCGTCTCCCGGGACCGCTTCCAGGGCGTCGCCCTGCTGCGCTTCCTCGCCTCGATCGCCCTGATATCGGGGCTGGCGCCGATCCTCGCCCCGATCATCGGGGCGCAGCTGATGCGGTTCACCTCGTGGCGCGGCACCTTCGGCGTGCTCACGGCGCTCGGGCTGCTGCTCGCCCTGGTCTCGTTCGGCGTGCTGCGCGAGACGCTGCCGCCGGAGACCCGGGACCGCGGCGGGGTGGGCGCGGCCCTGCGGACGATGGGGGGGTTGCTGCGCAACCTGCCGTTCCTCGGGCTGGCGCTGACCAGCTCCCTCGCCTTCGGGGCGCTGTTCGGCTACATCAGCGGGTCGTCGACCGTGCTCCAGAACGTGTACCAGGTCTCGCCGCAGACCTACAGCCTGCTGTTCGGGCTGAACTCGTTCGCGATCGTGGTGATGACCCAGCTGAACGGGCGGGTCCTGGCGCCGCGATTCACGCAGCGGACGCTGATGCTGGGCAGCCTCGCGTCGGCGGTCGCCGCCGGGGTGGCGCTGGTGCTGCTGACGACGGTGTGGGACTTCGGACTGGCCGGCTTCTGTCCGCCGCTGTTCGTGATGATGGGCAGCCTGGGGGTGTTGCTGCCGAACACCGCCGCCCAGGCGCTCGGCCTGGTCGAGCCGAAGGTGGCGGGCACGGCGTCGGCGCTGCTCGGGACGGGCAACTTCCTGTGCGGCGCGGTGGTCGCACCGCTGAGCAGCCTCGGCGGTCGGCCGTCGGCGGTGCTGCTGGCGCTGGTGGTCCTGGTGTGCGGGGTACTGGCGACGGTGGCGTACCTGGCGCTGTGCCGCCCGGAGCGGATGCGAACGGCGGGCAGCTGACGGCGAGCCGAATACGGCGAACAGAGAACAGCGAACAGCGAACAGCGAACGGAAAACGGATGACAGCTGACAGATGTTGAAATCTGTCAGCTGTCATCCGTCGTTCGTCATCCGTCAGTCGTCAGTGGTCTCTCGCCACCCGAAGCGGACTCAGGCGATGGAGAAGTCGTCCCCGTACACGTTGCCCTGGCCGTACCAGCCGTGCAGGTACACGGTGACGGTGCCGTTGGCCCCGGTGGTGAAGGGGACGGACAGCTTGGTCCAGCCGGAGGAGTTGGCCCAGGCGCTGGCGGTGGCACCGCCGCTGACGCCGACGTAGGCGTAGTTGCCCTGCACCCAACCGCTCAGGGTGTAGCTGGTGTTGGGCTTCAGTGTGACGGTCTGCGAGCACTCGCCGGTCTGGGCGGCGGTGGCCGCGGCCTGGAGCGCCTTGGTGCCGGAGTGGACCGGGGTGGAGACCACGGCGCCGCCGCTCTGGCAGGTCCACGGGGCGAGGCTGCCGCTCTCCAGGTCGCCGTTGACCAGTCCGGTCGTCGGGCCGGTCCCGGTGACGGTCAGCGTGTAGGTCGCGCTGTGGCTGCCGGAGGCCCCGGTGGCCGTGACGGTCAGCGGGTAGGAGCCCGGGTTCGCGGCCGCGGTGGTGGAGATGTTGAGCGTGGCGCTGTTGCCGGCGGTGACGCTGCCCGGGGTGACGGTGGCGTTGATGCCGGCGGCCGGAACGGTGGTGATCGTGAGGTTGAGGTTCTGCGCCGAGCCCGCGGTGACCGCCGTCGCGATGGTGGCGGAGGTGGACGAGCCGGCCGCGACCGTACCGGAGGTCGGGTTCACCGCGACCGAGAAGTCGTTGCCGGGCTGGGTGCCGGTGACGTTCAGGGTGAAGGTGCTGGTGTGGCTGCCGGAGGCCGCCGCGCCGGTGACGGTGATCGGGTAACTCCCGGGCGCCACCGAGGAGGTGGTGCTGATGTTGAGCGTGGCACTGCTGCCGGCGGTGACGCTGCCGGGGGTGACGGTGGCGGTGACGCCGGCCGGGGCGCCGCTGACCGTGAGGTTGACGCTCTGCGTCGAGCCCGCCGTCACGGCCGTCGCGACGGTCGCCGAGGTGGACGAACCGGCCGCGACCGTGGCGGAGTTCGGGCTGACCGACACCGAGAAGTCGTTGTTCACCGTCGAGCCGCTGGTGAACGGCGCGAAGATGTGGGTGAAGTCCCAGGTGTTCTGGGAGATCCCGGAGCAGGAGTCACTGCCGGCCGTGCCCGGGCAGCCGCCGTTGTCGCGCTGGAGCGCCCAGAACGACAGCGTGTTGATGCCCTTGGAGACCGCCCAGTTGTACACGGTGGTGGCGTTGGCCACGGTGAAGGTCTCGGCCGGGCCGAAGTCGTCGACACCGATCATCTCGGTGATCCCGATCGAACCCCACAGCTGGGCCGGGGTCTTGGACGGGTAGAGCTTGGCGAGCTGGTTGTAGAGGCCCTGCGCGGAGGTCTGGGTGTCGGCCGCCATGTCGTGGGCGGCGTTGTCGTAGTAGTCGAAGGTCATCATGTTGACGACATCGATCCGCGCGTTGTTGCTGACCGCGTTCTTCAGCACCGCGAGCCCGCTGCTGGCCAGCCCGGAGGTGGTGGTGGGCAGCGTGTAGGAGAACTGGATGGTCCGGCCGTTGGCGGCGGCCCAGTCCTCCACGATCTTGATCGCCTTGTTGCGGCGGTCGATCCCGGCGGTGTTGGTCAGCGAGTTGTCCTCGATGTCGAGGTCGATCCGGCTGACGTCGTAGGTGGTGATCACGTTCTCGAAGGCGGCCGCGATCTGGTTGACGTCGGTGCAGCTGTCGGCCAGCTCGGTGCCGGTGTTGTCGGCGGTGTAGCCGCCGAAGGACGGGATCACGTCCCCGCCGTTGGCGCGGATGGTCGCGATGTCGGCGCCGAAGGTGGCGGAGGACACCGGCATCGAGGAGTCGCCGTTCCAGTACGGCGTGCAGGAGCCCTTGGTGGCGGTCTGGAGGAACGCCATGGTCAGGTGCTTGGCGCCGGACTGCGCGGCCAGCTGGGCCGGGCTCTGGCCGGTCCAGGCCTCGAAGTAGGGGGCGAAGACCCGGCTGGGGAGCGGGGTGGCGGCCTGGGCGGAGCTCGTCCCGGCGGCGACCAGGCCGGCCGAGGCGGCCAGCGTGGCGCAGGCCGTGAACACGGCCTGGACTGTTCGGCGAAGGCGCATGAATTCTCCAACAGACGTGGTGGGGCAGGACGTTGGGGAGGTGCGGCCGGTCCTGGAGGGGTCGGCCGTGTGGGGTCGGCCGTGATCCCGGGACCGGGTCGGACATCGGGAGTGCGTGCGTGAGTGCGGGAGTTCGGGCGTGCGAAGGCCCACCGACTCGCGCGGACGCGGGCGGCGTGCGGACGTGTGCGCCGTACGGAGCGGGGGTGGAGCGGAGCATGGCAGGGCAGTGCCTCAGCCGCCGGTGGTCACACCCCCACAGTGCATCCCGGTCGGATCGACATGCTTATGTTTGGACTAGACCACTGGTCTGTCAAGAGACCTAACAGTTCGTCAGCGGACGGTCCGCTCGGCGGAAGGAGGCGCTCTGGCGCCCGGGGCGGTGGGGATGTCGATGGCGGTGGGAGGCGCCGGAAACGAGAAAGCCGTGGCCGCGCGCCCGACGAGGGGGCGCGGCCACGGCGGCCCGGCGCTCAGGACGCCGGGCGGTTCATGGTGTCGGGGATCCGCGGGCATGCGGACCCCCGGGTCGACGGGCGGGCGGGGCCGCCGTCCGGATCAGCGGCCCGGCGGGCAGAGCGTGGCGAGCAGCGCTTCGTTGATCTTCGCGGCGGTGTCCGGTCCGAAGCCCTGCGGGTGTGCGGCCGAGGTGAAGCGCTGGTTGGCCAGCTCGGTCAACTTCTGCTTGTCCTTGGGGAACTGGTAGATCGACTGGCACTGGTTGCGCGCCCGGTCCACGGCCTGGTCCGGCTTGCCGTCGACGATCGTCGGGTCGATCGCGTCCAGGGCGGAGACCAGCTTGGCCGTCAGGTCGGTGCCCGGCTTGGCGGGCAGTCCGGCGTCGGCGGGCGGCGCGGGCTTGGCCGGTGCGGGGGCTCCCGAGGTGCCGCCGTCGGGGGCGGGCGCGCCGGTGGCGCCGTCGGCCGTGGGGGCGGCCGAGTCGGGCGCGGGGGCCGCAGGCGTGGTGGCGGCGCCGGAGGGCGCGGCGGCCGAGGCGGCGGCGGTGGGGGAACCGGCCGCGGAGGTGGCCTTGTCCGAGCCCGATCCTGAGCCCGATCCGGAGCTGGAGCAGGCAGCGAGGCTCACCGCGGCGAGTGCCGTGAGGGTGGCGGCGAGGAGACGAGTGCGCATGGCGCCCAGACTGTCATGTTCGCGGCGTGGAAGGGAAGGTCCCCCGATGGTCGGAGGGTGATCTCCGGAGCGACAGCGCGGCTGCCCCGGAGGAAGCTCCTCCGGGGCAGCCGAGGGCCGCGCCCGCCTACCGGTCGACCTGCCGACCGCCTGTCGCAGGCCGGACCCGCCGGCCCTGTCCGTCAGCCGTCGGCCGTCAGCCGAGGCCGTTGGACTTCAGCCAGTCCTTGGCGACGGCCGACGGGTCCTCCTTGTCCACCGAGACGCGCTTCATTAGCGCCGTCAGCCCGGCCGTGTCGAGCTTGGCCGACACGGCGTTGAGCGCCGCCGTCGCGGTCGCGTCCACGCCCGCCTTGTAGACCAGCGGGGTGACGTTCTGTGCGCCGAAGATGTTCTTCGGGTCGGCCAGCGGGACGAGCTTGTACTGGGCGATCTTCGGGTCCGTGGTGAACACGTTGCCGACCTGGATGCTGCCGTCCTTCAGCGCGTTCGCGGTGGTGTCGGCGGTGGGCTTCCACTCCTTGAAGGTCAGCCCGTAGACGTCCTTGAGCTGCTGCTCGCGGCGGGTCTTGAACTCCGGCGGCCCGCCTATGGTGAACTCGCCGCCCTTGGCGGCGAGGTCGGCGATGCTCTTGAGGTTGTCCTTGTCGGCCGTCTCCTGGGTGACGCTGAGCGAGTCCTTGTCCTCGGCCGGGGAGGAGTCGAGGATGCCCAGCGGGGCCGGCAGCGTCTTGGTGAGCGCCGCGTTCACGTCCTGGGTGGTGACGGCGGTGGACTTGGCGTCCAGGTAGGCGAGCAGCGAGCCGTTGTACTCCGGCAGGACGGTCAGGTTGCCGCTCTGCAACTGCCCGTAGAGCACCTCGCGGCTGCCGATGTTGAACTTCTCCTGGACCTTGACGCCCTTGGCCTTGAGTGCCTGCGAGTAGATCGATCCGAGCAGGACGTTCTCCGGGAAGTTCGCCGAGCCGACGACGACGGTCGACCCGGAGCCGCCCGAGCCGCCCGCCGAGGCCGAGGCGCCCGCGCCCCCGTCGAGCGGGTTGCCGCCGGAGGAACCGCAGGCGGTGGCGCCGAGGGCGAGCGCGGCGAGGGCGCCGATGGCGGCGACCCGGCGGCTTCGGTTGATTGTCGACATGGTGACAGATGTCCTTCCGGAGTTGGAGAGGAGGGCGGACGGGGTCAGTTGGGCTGCTGCTGGGCACGCACCCCGGGCGGGAGCGCGAACCGGGCGAGCAGCGCGAAGAACAGCTGGGCGGCGACCGCGAGCAGCACCACCAGCAGCGCGCCGCCCACGGTCACCGCGTACTGGCGGGTCGCCAGCCCGTCGATGACGTAGCGGCCGAGGCCGCCCAGGCCGACGTAGGCGGCCACCGTGGCGGTCGCGATGACCTGCACGGTCGCGGTGCGGAAGCCCGCCAGCAGGGTCGGCGCTGCCGAGGGCAGGCAGACCTGCCGCAGCACCTGGGGGTGGGTCAGCCCGATGCCGCGCGCGGCGTCCCGGACGTCCGGATCGGTGCCGCGCACCCCCTCGACGGCGGCCACCAGCAGCGGCGGTGCGGCGAGCGCGACCAGCGGGACCAGCACGGCGGTGTCGCCGACCCCGGCGAGCAGCACCGCCAGCGTCACCAGGCCGAGGGTGGGCAGGGCGCGGGCGGCGCCCGCGAGCGCGGTCACTGCGGTGACGCCGCGCCCGGTGTAGCCGATCAGCAGTCCGAGCGGGACGGCGAGCAGCGCCGCGAACAGCAGGGCCTCGCCGGAGAGCACCAGGTGCTCGGCGACCCGGTGCACGATCGAGTCCGGCCCGCTGAGGTGGTCCGGAGCGGTGAAGAAGTCGCTCAGCCAGTTCAGCCAGTTCACGAGCCGGCTCCCTTCTCCCGGACGGCCCACGGCGCGAGCAGCCGCCGGGCGGCCACCAGCAGCAGGTCGACGGCCAGGGCCAGGACGGCGATCAGCACGATGCCGGCCACGATCGGGGTCGGGAAGGTGCGCTGGAAGCCGTCGACGAACAGGTACCCGAGCCCGCCGCGACCGACCAGTGCGCCGACGCTCGCCAGCGAGATGCTGGACACCGCCGCGACCCGCAGTCCGGCGATCAGGTACGGCACGGAGGCCGGGAGCTCGACCGAGGTCAGCCGGTGCCACGGCCCGTACCCCATCGCGGTGGCGGCCTGCCGGACGTGGTCCGGGACGGCGCGCAGCCCGTCCACGGTGGTCGGCAGCAGCACGGCGAGGGCGTAGAAGGTGAGCGGGATCATCACGGTCGCCTGGGTGGCGAGGCCGGTGTACGGGATCAGCACCACGAACACGGCCAGCGAGGGCAGCGCGTAGACGATGTTGAACACGGCGGACAGCGGCTGGTACAGCCGGGGGTAGCGGGCGCAGGCCAGGCCGAGCGGGACGGCCAGCAGTAGGCCGATGAGCACGGGGACGAGGGCGATCACGGCGTGGTCGGCGAGCAGGTCGCCGAGGTAGCCGAGGTGGTCGCCGATCCAGTACCAGCGGACGATCGGTTCATCGTCCACCGTCGACTCCGTCCGCGCCTGCCGCGTCGTGCTGTCCGCCCGTGTCGTTCGGCCGGCTTCCGGCCCCGGCCGGGGACTTGTCGACGCGGACGCCCGGGCCGGCCTCAGACGAGTCGGAGCCGGAGCCGGAGCCGGAGCCAGAGCCGGAGCCGTCGGGCCGCAGCGCGGCGAGGACGGCGTCGCGGCTCGCCGTGCCGGTGACCCGGCCGTCGGCGTCCAGTGCGACCGCGACCCCGGCGGGGGAGAGGACGGCGGCGTCCAGCGCGGTGCGCAGGGTGTCGGTGTCCGGGCGGAAGCCCGCAGTCGGGTGCAGTTCGGCGGTGACGGTGTCGCGGTCGATCCAGCCGATCGGGCGGCGTTCGTCGTCCAGCGTTAACTCCCAGCCGCCGTACCGGAGTCCTCCGTCCACGGGGCGGAGCTCGACGCTGTTCGCGGGGCGCAGGCCGAGGCCGCGCAGGCCCCGGTCGCGCCCGAGGAAGGCGGCCACGCCGTCGTCGGCGGGGGTGGTGAGCAGGGTGTGCGGGTCGGCCAGCTGGGCGATCCGGCCGTGCTCGCGGAGCACCACCACCTGGTCGCCGAGCCGGACGGCCTCCTCGATGTCGTGGGTGACGAACAGCACCGTCTTGTGCAGCTCGGACTGGAGCCGCAGCAGCTCCTCCTGGAGCCCGGCCCGCACCACCGGGTCGACCGCGCTGAACGGTTCGTCCATCAGCAGCACCGGTGGGTCGGCGGCCAGCGCGCGCGCCACACCGACGCGCTGCTGCTGGCCGCCGGACAGCTGGAACGGGTACCGCTTGGCGGTCTCCGGTGCGAGCCCGACCAGTTCGAGCAGTTCGGCGGCGCGGGCGCGGGCCTTCTTGCGGTCCCAGCCGAGCAGGTAGGGGACGGTGGCGATGTTGTCGATCACCTTGCGGTGCGGGAAGAGCCCGGCCTGCTGGATCACGTAGCCGATGCCACGGCGCAGCTTGGCGGGTTCCAGCTTCGCGACGTCCGTGTCGTCCAGCAGGACCCGGCCGGAGGTGGGCTCGACCATCCGGTTGACCATGCGCAGCAGGGTGGTCTTCCCGCAGCCGGAAGGCCCGACCAGGACGGTTATCCGACCGGTCGGGACCTCCAGGTCCAGGCCCTCGACGGCGACGGTGCCGTCGGGGTGGCGCTTTCCCGCGCCCTCGAATCTGATCACGTGGAGTTTCCTCGTCAGGGCGCCCCGGGGAGGTGGCGCCTGGGTCGTTCGGTCGTTCGGTCGGGTCGTTCGGTGACGGCAGTTTCTAGCGCCCAGGCGTACTTCCGCCCGCGTAGTTGCCCAGCTTTGGACCGGCGGAAACTCTGATCAGACTATGACCTGCATCATCTCCTGTCCTTGATTTACCGCCCCGGCACGCGGTGCGCCCGCGTGCTCAGCCGCCCTGACGGGTCGGCAGGCCGCTGGCCGCCCAGCCCACGAAACCACCGTCCAGGTCGGTCGCCCGATGGAGCCCCAGCTCGCGCAGGGAGGCGGCGGCCAGGCTGGAGGCGTAGCCCTCGGAGCAGACCACGATCACCTCGACGTCGTAGCCCGAGGCCTCGGGAATCCGGTGACTGCCCGTCGGGTCGAGCCGCCACTCCAGCACGTTGCGCTCGATGATCAGCGAGCCGGGGATCTCCCCCTCGGCCGCCCGCTGTGCCGCCGGACGGATGTCCACCAGCAGCGCGCCGTCCAGCTGGGCCTGGTACGCCTCCCGGGCGCGCGGCCGGTAGATGCCCTCCCGGGCCCGCTCCACCAGGTCGTCGATCGTGGTCACCACTGTTCGGGTCCTTCCTCGGAGGTGCGGACGAGCCCGCCGGCCCGCAGGTCGTAGTGCGCCATCGAGCTCAGCGGCGGCGAGTAGGCGTGCAGGGTGACGGCCGGGCCGGCGGCGGTGTTGCGCACGTCGTGCACGTACTCGGGGCCGAAGGCGCGGGCGGTGCCGGCCGGGATCCTCCGGATCAGCAGGCCCTGGTCCGGGCCGCCGAGGGACAGCTCCTCCAACTCGCCGAGGGCGACGGTGAACGCGCCGCGCGAGCCGCCGTGGTCGTGGAAACCGGTGGACTGGCCGGGCAACCAGCTGATCAGCCACACCTCGTGGTCCCCGTCGGCGGCCAGCCGCCGGTACCAGCGCTCCTCGGTGGAGAGGCGGACGTGGTGGATCCACTCCTCGGGCCGCTCGGCCAGCTCGCGGACGATGGTCCGCAGGGTGCCGGGGGTAAGCGGCGCGGGGGTGGACTCGGCGGGCGGCGTCGGTGGCGGCTCGGGGTTGGCGGCGGTGCTCGCGTTGCCCGCCTTGCGAGCCGTGCCTGCGTTGTCGGCGGGGCGCGCGGTGCCGGTGCCGCTGCCGGGGGCGGCGCGATGGACGGTGGCGGTGCCGGGGGCGGCGCGATGGGCGGTGGCGGTGGCGGTGGCGGTGGCGGAGTCGGGACCGGGGTCGGCGGCCGGTCGGGCGTCGGGGCTGATGCTCGGGCTCAGGCTCATGGGGGGCGTCCTCGGTTGCGGCGGGGAACGTCGGTGGGATGCGCCCGCCGTCCGGCGGCCGTGGACGGGCGCGGGCCGACGGAGCGGCCGGCCACGCACGGGTGCGCCGGGGCGGAGGCGGAAGTCAGGACTGCGGGTGCGATCGCGCGGCACGGGCCCTGGCAGACGTCACAGGGCGGGACCGGCGGGGAAGAGCAAGGTCAACAGGCACAGATGGAACTCGCCTGGCGTCGCAGATCGACGTGCAGGCGGCAGACCAGAGTGGTGCCGGATTCCATGCGCCGGATCCTTCCCGAGCGAACCGGACGAAGTCAAGCCGAGCCGACGGCCCGCCGCCGGTCACCGCCGGTGCCGGGCGGCCCCCTCGGTCACCCGCGGACCGTCCCTCGACCACGTGTCGACAACCCGTCGGCCGCTACCCCTCGGCCCGGCCGCGCGGTGCCGGCGGGGCAGTGGCCGACGGTGCCGGCACGGCGTCACCCGCCGGCTGCGCGGGCAGCGACCCGGCGGTGCTGCCCGGCGCGGGGTCGGCCAGGGCCCGCTCGACCAGCGGTGCGGCCTGTTCGCCCAAGTGGCGGCCGAGCGTCTGGTAGGCGTCGAACTGCTGGTGGTCGAACCACTGGTCGCTGGTGCGGTCGTTCGGGAAGGCCCGGTTCGCCATCGCGTAGGCGTGCAGCTCGTACGGCATGTCGGGAGTCAGCACCGCCTGGAGGACGATCAGTCGGCCGTGTCGGACGGCCCCGGGGCCCTCGCCCAGGTCGGGGTAGTGGATGTCCCCGGTGACCATCGCCCGGGCCGAGAGCCTGGCGGACAGCTGCGCCGCCAGCCCGCGCAGCGGCGGTCGGTGGTCCGCGCGGCCGTTCGCACCGGCGCCCGGGCCGCTGTTCGTACCGCTGTCCGGGCCACCGTCGGGGCCGTCGTTCGCGCCGTCGTGCGCGACGCCGCCCTCGGCGGGCCGGTCGGCGGCGCTGCCCGGGATCAGCAGCTCGGGCTCGTGCAGGGTGACGGCGACACCCAGCTCCTCGCGGGCCAGGGTGATCGCGGCGGCCAGGTTGGTGGCGTAGCCGGCGTCCCCGCTGGCGTCGATGCAGACCGCCGTGCGCACCCGGTGCCGCAGCAGCTCGACCAGCCCGAGGTTCTCGTAGTGGCCGCCGTCGGTGGTGAGCAGGAAGCGGTCGTCGGCCGGGAACCGCCCGATCAGCTCCCGCAGTTGGTACGGGAGGCGGCGGACGGCGGGCTGCGCGGAGCGGCGCCAGTCCGGCGGCCCGGACCAGTCCGGGCCGAGCACCGCGGGGTTGGGCAGCCAGGTGCCGAGACGGGCGTTGGTGACCGCGAACAGCCGTTGGTAGACCCGGGATTCCCGTCCCATCGCGGAGGAGAAGGCCGCGCCGGAGACGGCCATCGCCGACTGCACGGTGAGGTCCCTGGCGATGTGCGGCCGGGTGCGTCGCTCGAGCAGGTCGGTACGCGCGTACCCGACGTCCGGACCGCCCACGTAGTCGTACGAGAGCGAGAAGGAGACCGCCGGACGGCCCGGTGGCGTACGGGAGTTGCCCGACAGGTTGGCCGCCGCCGAGAAGATCACCTGCGGGAAGTCGGGGCGCCGGGCGCCGTAGTGGCTCAGCCAGGTCTGCTCCCGGAAGAAGTGGTACGGGCGGGCCAGCGAACGGCCGCCCTCGGTGACCCGTCGGACCGCGAACGCCGAGGCCAGCCGCAGCCGGTAGAACGGGTGCAGGCTCATCCAGGTCTGGTCGAGGTTCAGCCCGACCGCGACGAGCAGCAGCGGCAGCAGCACCTGGACGGCGGCCGGCCAGGCGTACCCGGTGGCGACCGCCCAGCCGAGGGCCAGCAGCGCACCCGCCGTCAGCGCCAGGAGGGCGGACCACACCACGAGGGTCTGGGGGAGGCTGGCGGCGCGGACGCCGCGGGGCCGGACCGCGCCGCTGCCCGCCGCGCCGGCCTCGCCCGGTGCGCCGGCACCCCGGCCGGGCACCCGGCGGTCGCGCCAGAGTATGCCGAGCAGCAGTGCCAGGTAGCTGAGCGCCAAGGTCAGGCCGAGCCCCGCGCCGGTCAGCTGCGGCCCCGCGGCCAGGGCCTGCTGGAGCCGCACCGCGCCCCAGGCCAGCCCCGGCACCGCCAGCACCCCGACGGCCAGCAGGGCGGCCAGCCCGAGCAGGCCGAGGTTGACCCGGCGCAGCGCGCGTGGCAGCAGCGCCTGCCAGCCGAGCGACGGGAAGGCCAGCAGCCAGAGCAGCCAGCACCCGGCCGCCGACGCCAGTAGGGCGCCGAGGGCCGCGAGCGCCGGCGCCCGGAACTCCAACGGCCCTGCGACGGCCCCGGCGTGGCGCAGCCCGGCCGCCGCCAGCCGGCCCATGTCGGTGAGCGGCACGGCCCGGTAGAAGCGGCTGAGTCCGAGGCCGAGCGTCAGGACGGCGGCCAGCAGCAGGGTGAGGGCGGACAGCAGGCCGCGCAGCAGTGTCCCGAGGGCGACCAGCCATTCCCCGGCGCCGTCGGCGACGTACTTGCCGTGCCGGCGGAGGTGGTCCTCCTCGGGGGAGCCGGGCTCCAGCACGGTGTCGGCCGTCAGGCCCGAGACGGAGCGCACCGGGCTGCCGGGGGCCGAGTCGCTGAGTGCGAGCTGGAGCGCGCCGACGGTGTAGCCGCCGCCCGAGACGGAGACCAGGTAGCGGGCCCGTTTCAGCCAGGGCCGCAGCGACTGGAGCGCGCCGAGCGTGACGCAGGCGGAGCGGATGCCGCCGCCGGAGGCGCAGAAGCCGAGCTCGGCGGGCTCGCGGCCGGGCGGCACCCGGGCGGCGTCGCGCCAGTGGGCGTGCCGGACGGGTGCTTCCCGGGCGTCGGGTGTGGCGCAGGTGCCCGGCGCCGCGTGGGCGGGTGGCGGGGCGGCGTGCCGGGTGGCGATCGGCCAGGGCGGGATCAGTGCCGGCCGGTCAGGGGAGTCGGCGCCGAAGGCCTTCGCGTCCACGCGCGACGGCCGGAGCCCGCGCACCGCCCGGGTGGCCGTCACCAGCAACAGCCCCGCGGCGGCCGCCCCGGCGGGCAGGAGCAGCAGCCACTTGACGGTGGCGAGCGCGGTGGCGGCGGCGAAGGGGGCGTCGGAGCCGCCCGCGCCCGGGTGGAGGCCGTCGAGCCCCGCGCGCAGCAGCGCGTCCTCGCCGAGGTCGCAGCAGGCCGCGAGCAGCCCGGCGCCGCCGACCGCGAACGCCCGCGGCCGCCGGCGCGCCGGCCCGAGCACGTACCCGCCCAGCAGCGCCGCGGCGGCCAGCGTCAGCCCGTAGCCGCCGATCAGCCAGCCGTCGGCGCGCAGGGCGGCCAGGTGGTCCGCGACCCGCCCGCCGACCACCTCCTCGGCTGCCGCGCGGGAACCGGCCAACTGGAGGGCGACGTCCCGTACGGGCGGTGCCTGGCGGTGGAAGAGCAGCCCGCCGAGGACGAGCGGCAGCAGCGCGCCGAGGGCGAGCAGCAGGCCCGCCCAGGCGGGCAGGGTGGGCGGCCGTGCCGCGGGGGTGCCCGCTGCCGTGGGCGCCGTGCCCATCGGTTCCGCCGATCTCGCGGTGTCCGCCGCGGAATTCCTCACCACCACACCCCCGCTTCGTCGGCCCGATCCCCCGTGACCGGGCCGTGAACTCGTAGGAGACCACGGCGAACTGACGGTTTGTAGTGATCCACGACGATGTCCACGCGGGTCTTACCCCACCATCGCCGATTGCGCACCAGGAGTGCCTGGTTTCACTCGAACGAGTAAGAGGGCAACTCCCGGGGTAGATCAGCTTTTCATCCCACCCGGGACCGTCCGCGTGTCCGCGCAACAAGATCGCCCCAGACGCGTTTCAGTCGACGTATTGTCAGGCCACCGAGGCCGGGCCTACCGTCTACAGATCGCTTTCTACGCACGTAGACCCAGTGGTTCCCCGAGCGGAACCGCGGGTCGGACCAGCCCCGTCAACCCTCAGACCGCAGGCCCGACCGCACGGCCGGGCCGCGGAGTTGCGGAGGTACCCATGTCGCAGATCGTCCGTGCCGCGCTCGTCCAGACCCGCTGGACCGGTGATCAGGAGAGCATGATCGCACTCCACGAGCGGTACGCCCGCGAGGCCGCCGCCCAGGGCGCGAAGATCATCGGCTTCCAGGAGGTCTTCAACTCCCCGTACTTCTGTCAGGTCCAGGAGGCCGAGCACTACCGCTGGGCCGAGGCCGTTCCCGACGGCCCGACCGTGCGCCGGATGCGGGACCTCGCGCGCGAACTCGGGCTGGTGATGGTCGTCCCGGTCTACGAGGAGGAGCAGACCGGCGTCTACTACAACACCGCCGCCGTCATCGACGCCGACGGCAGCTACCTCGGCAAGTACCGCAAGCACCACATCCCGCAGGTCAAGGGCTTCTGGGAGAAGTACTACTTCAAGCCCGGCAACCTTGGCTGGCCGGTGTTCGACACCGCCGTCGGCAAGGTCGGGGTGTACATCTGCTACGACCGCCACTTCCCCGAGGGCTGGCGCGCCCTGGGCCTGGCCGGCGCGCAGATCGTCTACAACCCCTCCGCCACCAGCCGCGGCCTGTCCGGCTACCTCTGGCAGCTCGAACAGCCCGCCGCCGCCGTCGCCAACGAGTACTTCGTCGCCGCGATCAACCGCGTCGGCACCGAGGAGTACGGCGACAACGACTTCTACGGCACCTCCTACTTCGTGGACCCGCGCGGTCAGTTCGTCGGCGACGTCGCCTCCGACAAGGAGGAGGAACTCGTCGTCCGCGACCTCGACCTCGGCCTGATCGAACAGGTCCGCCAGCAGTGGGCGTTCTACCGCGACCGCCGCCCGGACGCCTACGGGCCGCTCGCCGAGGCGTGAGGAGCAGCGCGATGACCACCAACGACGTGCGGACCGCCCGCGGCCCGCAGCAGCGCACCGTCGTCCGCGGCGGCCTCGTCATCACCGCCACCGAGGAACTCCACGCCGACGTCCTGATCGAGGGCGAGCGCATCGCCGCCCTCGCCGCCACCGGAAGCTCCGCCGCCGAGGCCTGGACCGCCGACACCGTCATCGACGCCACCGGCCACTACGTCATCCCGGGCGGCGTCGACGCCCACACCCACATGGAACTGCCGTTCGGCGGCACCGCGGCCTCCGACACCTTCGAGACCGGTACCCGGGCCGCGGCCTGGGGCGGCACCACCACCATCGTGGACTTCGCCGTCCAGCCGGTCGGCGGCTCGCTGCGCGAGGGCCTGGACACCTGGCACGCCAAGGCCGAGGGCAACTGCGCGATCGACTACGCCTTCCACACCATCGTCTCCGACGTCAACGACGCGGTGCTGAAGGAGATGGACGCCCTCGTGGACTCCGGCGAGTCCACCTCCTTCAAGCTGTTCATGGCCTACCCCGGCGTGTTCTACAGCGACGACGGCCGCATCCTGCGCGCCATGCAGCGCGGCGCCGCCAACGGCGGGCTGATCATGATGCACGCGGAGAACGGCATCGCCATCGACGTCCTGGTCGAACAGGCACTCGCCGCCGGGAGGACCGCCCCCCGCCACCACGGCGAGGTCCGCCGCGAACTGCTGGAGGCCGAGGCCACCCACCGGGCGATCAGGCTCGCCCAGGTGGCCGGAAGCCCGCTCTACGTGGTGCACGTCTCCGCCGCCGCCGCGCTCGCCGAACTCGCCCGGGCCCGGGACGAAGGCCTCAACGTCTTCGGCGAGACCTGCCCCCAGTACCTCTTCCTCTCCACCGACAACCTCGCCGAGGAGGGGGCCGACGGCTTCGAGGGCGCCAAGTACGTGTGCAGCACGCCGCTCAGGCCGCGCGAGCACCAGGACGCGCTCTGGCGCGGACTGCGCACCAACGACCTCCAGGTGGTCTCCACCGACCACTGCCCGTTCTGCTTCGTCGGACAGAAGGAGCTGGGCCGGGGCGACTTCTCGAAGATCCCCAACGGCCTGCCGGGCGTCGAGAACCGGATGGACCTGCTCCACCAGGCCGTGCTGGACGGGCACATCAGCCGGCGTCGCTGGGTCGAGATCGCCTGCACCACCCCGGCCCGGATGTTCGGCCTGCACCCGCGCAAGGGCACCATCGCCCCGGGCGCCGACGCCGACCTGGTGGTCTACGACCCCACCGCGGTGCAGACCGTCTCCGCCGCGACCCACCACATGAACGTGGACTACTCGGCCTACGAGGGTCGCCGACTCACCGGCCGGGCGCGGACGGTGATGTCGCGCGGCACCGTCGTGCTGGACGACGGCCACTGGCTCGGCCGGGCCGGCCACGGCACCTTCCTGCGCCGGGACACCTGCCAGTACCTGCTCTGACAGCCCCTCCGCTTCCCGCCCCTCTCGTCCCTCTCGTCCCTCCCGTCCTGAACGTCCGCCCGCCTCTCCTGCTCTGAACGTCCACCCGCCGCCGCCCGTGCGCTCGTAGCTCCGACCCGACCGGCGACCGGGCGGCGGCGGTCGAAACCCTTACCTGGAGCCCCTCATGGACATCGGCCTCGTCCTTCAGACCGACCCGCCCGCCCGGCTGCTCATCGACCGGATGATCCGCGCCGAGCGGGCCGGTTTCAGCCACGGCTGGACCTTCGACTCCTGCGTGCTGTGGCAGGAGCCCTTCGTCATCCACAGCCGGATCCTCGCGGAGACCGAGCGGATGGTCGTGGGCCCGATGGTCACCAACCCCTCCACCCGCACCTGGGAGGTGACCGCCTCCATGTTCGCCACGCTCAACGACATGTACGGAAACCGGACCGTCTGCGGCATCGGCCGCGGCGACTCCGCCATGCGGGTCGCCGGGCGACGCCCCGCCACCCTCGCCCGGCTCTCCGAAGCCATGCACGCCATCAAGGAGTTGGCCGAGGGGCGCACCGCCGAGGTGGACGGCACCGAGATGCACCTGCCGTGGGTCGGTGCCGGTGCCTCCCTGCCGATCTGGATGGGGGCGTACGGGCCGAAGGCTCTGAATCTGACTGGACGTCAGGCGGACGGGTTCATCCTGCAGTTGGCCGACCCCTACCTCACCGAGTTCATGGTGAAGGCGGTACGGGCCGCCGCCGTCGAGGCCGGCCGGGACCCGGACTCGATCACCGTCTGCGTAGCCGCCCCCGCCTACGTCACCGCGGACGACTCGCCCGAGGCGCTCGCTCACGCCCGGGAGCAGTGCCGCTGGTTCGGCGGCATGGTCGGCAACCACGTGGCCGACCTGGTCAGCCACTACGGCGAGCACTCCGACCTGGTGCCGGAGGCGCTCACCGACTACATCAAGGGCCGCCAAGGCTACGACTACAGCCACCACGGGCGGGCCGGGAACCCCGACACGGCCTTCGTCCCCGACGAGATCGTGGACCGCTTCTGCCTGATCGGCCCGGTGGAGGCGCAGCGGGCCCGGCTGGCGGAGCTCCGCTCGCTCGGCGTCGACCAGTTCGCCGTCTACGCCATGCACGACGCCATCGAGGCGACCATCGACGCGTACGGGACGGACGTCATCCCGCACCTGTGACGCCCTGTTCGTGATGTTCTGCCTGTGATGTTCCGCGTGATGCCCCTCCGGCTGCGGTGCCGACCCGCTGCGGCGCCGACCCGCTGCGGTGTCGACCTGCTGTGGTGCCGACCCCGAACCGGCTGGTGAACCTGCCCGCGAATCCGCCTGTGACCTCCACCTGAGCCCAGCCGCGGACTCGCCCGCGGCGGACGGGAGTTGCCCATGCCCGACACCGCGACCAGTGGTGGAAGACAGTGGCACCACCCCGACGGCCGGGTCGAACTCGACCCGGCCGCCGGGGAACTGCCCCCCAACGGCTTCACCAGCGACGACCTGCGGCCGGTCCCGGTGGCGCGGCGCACCTGGACCACGTACAACTTCCTCGCGCTCTGGGTCGGCATGGCCCACAACATCCCGTCCTGGACGCTGGCTTCGGGCCTCGTCACGCTCGGCATGGACTGGAAGCAGGCGGTGCTGACCATCGCGCTCGCCAACGTCCTCGTGCTCATACCGATGCTGCTCACCGGCCACGCCGGAACGAAGTACGGCATCCCGTTCCCGGTGTTCGCCCGCGCCGCCTTCGGGCTGCGCGGCGCCAACCTGCCCGCCCTGCTGCGGGCGGCGGTGGCCTGTGCCTGGTTCGGCATCCAGACCTGGATCGGCGGCGAGGGCGTCTTCCTGCTGGCGGGCAAGCTGTTCGGTGAATCCTGGCGCACGGCCGGTGAGTTCGGCGGCTACCCGTGGACGCAGTGGCTCTCGTTCCTGCTGTTCTGGTTGATCGAGATGGCCGTCATCGCGCGGGGGATGGAGGCGCTGCGGCGGTTCGAGAACTGGGCGGCGCCGTTCGTCATCGTCGGCGCGCTCGCGCTGCTGGCGTGGATCACCGTCAAGGCGGGCGGGCTCGGGCCGCTGCTGGACCAGCCGTCCAGGCTGGGGTGGGGCGGCGGTTTCTGGAAGGTCTTCTTCCCGGCTCTGATGGGCATGATCGGGTTCTGGTCCACCCTCTCGCTGAACATTCCCGACTTCACCCGCTTCGGCGGCAGTCAGCGGGCCCAGATCCGCGGGCAGGCACTCGGCCTGCCGACCACGATGACGCTGTTCGCCTTCCTGTCCGTGCTGGTCACCTCGGGCTCCGAGGCGGTCTACGGGGTGCCGGTGTGGGACCCGATCCAGCTGGCCGCCAAGATGGAGAACCCGATCGGCATCCTGTTCGCGCTGCTGACCGTGCTGGTCGCGACGCTGTCGGTGAACATCGCCGCCAACGTCGTCTCGCCCGCCTACGACCTGGCCAACCTGCTGCCTCGCCTCGTCACCTTCCGGACCGGGGCGCTGATCACGGGAGTGGTCGGGATCGCGATCTTCCCGTGGCGGCTGATCTCCGACCCCCACGTGTACATCTTCACCTGGCTGGGCGTGGTCGGCGGCCTGCTCGGCACGGTCGGCGGAGTGCTGATCGCCGACTACTGGGCGCTTCGCCGCACCCGCCTCCGGCTCGCCGAGCTGTACCGGCCGGGCGGGGCCTACTGGTACGCGGCCGGCTGGAACTGGCGGGCCGTCGCGGCGCTGCTGGTGGGCGGGGTGCTGGCCGTCGGCGGCTCGTACTCCGCCCTCGACGCCGACGGCGCGGAGCAGGGCCCCTTTCCGGCCGACGGTCTGATCCCCGTCCTCAAGCCGCTCGCCGACTACGGCTGGGCCGTCGGGCTGACGGCGGCGGCCGTGGTGTACCTGGGGCTGACCGGGGTGTTCGGGAGAGGGGCGTCTCGAGGGAGTGGAGTGGGGGCGCTGAGGGATGACGGATGACGGAAGGCGGATGACGGGTGGCGGCTGACAGATGACGGGTGGCTGCGGACAGCGGACAGATTTTGAAATCTGTCCGCTGTCCGCCGCCCGTTGTCGGCTGCCACTCGTCGCCCGGTCGTTGTCGCCATCCGTTCGACGGCGGTCAGGACCTTGGCCGCGCCGTCCCTGGCGGCCAGGGCGGCAGCGACGGCTTGGGCGCGGGCGCGGTAGCGGGAGTCGTCGAGGGCGAGGCGCAGGGAGGTGGCGAGGCGGGCGGGGGCGAGGGCGCGCAGGGGGACGGGGCCGGGGGAGACCCCGAGCCGGGCCAGCCGGGCGGACCAGAACGGCGCGTCGAGTTGGGCTGGCACGGGCACGGTGGGCGTCCCGGAGCGGAGGGCGGCGGCCGTGGTGCCGGCGCCCGCGTGGTGGACCACGGCGGCGGTGCGCGGGAAGAGCCAGTCGTGCGGGGTGTCGCCGATGGTCAGGGCGGAGTCCGAGTCCTCGGCGGCCAGCTCGCTCCAGCCCGACTGGAGGAGGAGGCGCACCCGGGCGGACCGGGCGGCGGACCGGGCGGCGGCGAGGACGGCCGAGGTGAGCCGCTCGGCGTCCGGGACCACCAGGCCGCCGAAGCCGACGAAGACCGGTGGCGGTCCGGCGGCGAGGAAGTCGAGCAGTCGGGCCGGGGGCTGCCAGTACGGCCGGTCGGCCGGCCACCAGTAGCCCGCGACGTCCAGCCGGGGGTGCCAGTCGGTGGGTCGGGGCACCAGCAGCGGCGAGAAGCCGTGCAGGACGGGGTGGTCGCGACGGGCCCGGGCGACGCCGAGCGGCGGCAGGCCGAGTCGCCTGCGCAGTCCGCGGACGGCCGGGGCGAACAGCTGGTCGGTCGTGGCCTGGACGGTGTGCCCCGCCAGCAGGTTGCCGGACCGGCCGAGCGATCGGGTGCCGGTGACGCCGGGAGCGAACTCACGGGTGGGGGCGAGGGGTTGGAGGTACAGCCCGATGCTGGGGATGCCGGCCGCCTCGGCGGCCACCTGGCCGAACGCGCTGGTGGTGCTGGTGGTCAGCAGGAGGTCGGTGCCGAGGGCGGTGGCGTCGGCGATGCCGTCGCCGAGGGCGGGCATGACCCTCCTGCCGAGCCGCAGGAGCCGCAGGACGGCCCCCGGTCCGCTGCCGGCCCGCAGCAGGCGACGGCCCGCGGCGGAGGCGAGTTCGGCGCGCGGGTCGACGGGCAGGGGACGGAACTCCAGCCCGGCGGCCCGCACCGACTCGGCGAAGGTGCCGTGCGTGGCGAGGCCACCTGATGCCCGGCGGCCCGCAGGCGGACGCCGAGTCCGGTGAAGGGCGCCACGTCGCCCCGGGAGCCGGCGGTGGCGATCAGGACGCGCATGGCCGCAGTATTTCGGCGCGGGCGGCCCGCCGGAAGGGTGCCGCGCGCGGGCGGTTCGGTTCCAGCACGGCACGGTACGGCCAGGTGCGGCGTTGCATGGCACGGCCGGGTGCGGCGTGGCCCGGCTGGTCGGCTGCTTCGACCGCGGCTCCGCAGGTGTCGGAACCGGGCGACGGGCGGTGGCGTCCTTGCTGGCAGAGCGGACGGGACGGGGCCCGTCGCGCCTCGGACGGGAGGAGAACGCGGATGAGCATCGTCGCGTGGATCGTGCTGGGCCTGCTGGCGGGTGGGCTGGCCAAGCTGCTGCTGCCGGGGAAGGACCCGGGCGGCCTGATCGTGACCACCCTGATTGGCATCGCCGGGTCCTTCGTCGGCGGCTGGATCGCGTCGCACTTCCTGCACCGCTCGGTCACCGCGCACTTCTTCGACGCGGCGACCTGGGTGTCGGCGATCGGCGGCGCGCTGGTGCTGCTGATCGCCTACCGGCTGCTGTTCGGCAACTCACGCCGCTGACGACGCAGTTCGGCCTCGGCCCCGGCACACGGGTGGCCGGTTCGTACCGGTCCTTCCGTACGCTGGAACGGCACGGGGCCCTCGTACGTCCTTCCGGTCGGACCCAGGGGGCTCGGCGGGGTCGTCACACCGATGACGCAAGGGGCGGCGGATGAGCTGGATGGCGTGGATCGTGCTGGGCCTGGTGTCGGGGACCGTGGCCAGGATGGCGATGTCGAGGGGTGAGCGCGGCCTGATCGGCAGTACCCTGATCGGCATCACCGGCTCCTACATCGGCACCTGGATCGTCTCGCACTGGATGCACGGGACGGTGAGACTGAGCATCCTCGACGTCACGACCTGGGTGTCGGCGATCGGTGGCGCGATGGTCCTGCTCCTCGCCTACCGGGTGTTTCGCTTCGTCTCCCGGCGCTGACCGCCGGGCACCGAAGCGGGGCCCGGCTTTCCAGGTGTTCCGGTCAGCGGGTGTTCCGGTCGCCGGCCGCCGCACCCGGTGACCGGTCGGTGGTCAGGGACACCTCGCCGACCCAGCCCGGGAGTTGCTCGCGCGCGGTGAGCCACTCGGGCGGCACGCCCGCGAGCCCGGTCCTGGCGGCGGTCACGCCGGCGGCGATGGCGCAGGTGGTGTCCTTGTCACCCCAGCCCTCCAGGGTGTGCCAGACGGTCTCGGGCAGCGAGTCCAGGTGCCCGGCCGCGGACCAGAGGGCGAACGGAACTGTGTCCGGGGCGGAGATCAGCGTCCCCGAGCCGAGCACGTTGGCGGCGTGCCGGACACTGGTGTGCTCGGGCAGCCGGGCGGCGATCCGCAGTCCGGAACGGACGTCGGTGTCCGGCAGCCGTCCGGCGACCTCGGTCAGCAACTCGGCCCGGGCGGGCGGGTCTTCGCCCCGGCTCCGGACCGCCAGCGCCGCGGTGAGTGCGACCGCCACCGCACCGGCGACCGCCTCCGGGTGGAAGTGGGTGGTGAGCGCCTGCCGTTCGGCCTGCCGGGCCACCAGGTCGAGGTCCTCGGCGAACCAGGCCCCCAGCGGTGCGACCCGCATCGCGGCGCCGTTCCCGTAGGAGCCCTGGCCCTCGAACTGGCCCGCGGTGATGGTGCGCCAGTCCCCGCCGGCGCCGATCCCGCGCAGCACCCGGTGCATCGAAGGGCCGTACTTGCGCCCGTACGCGCGGGCGTACTCGGCGGCGAACTCCCGGGCGAGCGCGTCCGGTCGGACCTCGCCCCCGTCGAGCAGGTGGCGGACCAGCACGAGCGCCATGGCGGTGTCGTCGGTCCAGTGCCAGGGCGCCGGCCTGACCAGCCGGGCGGCCAGCGCGGCGGGCGCCTCGTCCAGTGGCACCGAGAACCACCGGTCGCCGAAGGCGTCGCCGAGGGCGAGTCCCTCCAGGCTGTCCAGGACCGGGCGGGCCGCACACATGTCATCCTCCAGGTGAGATCAACCGTGTGCGGCAGTCTGGCCGACGGGCGGGGTGCCGGCCAGCGGTTTTCCCCCGCTGGCCGGCGCCCCGATCACCGACGTACCGTCACTTCGCCTTCAGGCCACCGAGAACGAGCCGCCAGACGGCTTCGAACCGGTCGTCGATCCCCGGGGTGGACCAGGTGGCCGCATAGGCCGGGTCGTGGAACGGGCCGGTGGCGTCGAAGACGGCGCGGGCGGTGTTCCGGATGTGGGCGAGCTTGAACTCCTTGCCCTCCGTGCCCTCCTGGACGATCTGCGCGATCTGGTCGACCAGGGTGTCGATGTGGGCGTCCACCAGGCCGCTGTTCTCCTCGACCAGCACCATGTAGGTGGCGAACAGCTCCGGGTCGTCCAGCGCCTTCTTCCGCTTGGCCGCGAACAGCGTCTTCAGCCAGCGGTGCAGCCGCGCGGCGGCGGGGCCGCCCTCGTTGGAGATGGCCGCCAGGTCGAAGTGCGCCTGGTCCAGCCAGCGCTGGGTGACGGCCTCGCGCAGCGCGGCCTTGCTGGGGAAGTGGCGGTAGACGCTGCTGTGGCTGACGCCGAGGTTGCGGGCGACGTCCACGACGGTGGCCTTGGCCGGGCCGAAGCGCCGCAGGACGTCCTCCGCTGCGATCAGGATCTGCTCGGCGGTGAGTGTGGTGTCCGTGGTCACGGGGAGGTCCGTCCTTGGGATCGTGCGGTCGGGTGTGGCGGTCGGGGTGCTCGGGGTGGTCGGGGTGTGGGGCTGGGTGGTGCGGTCAGCGTTCGCTGTCCAGGTGGGCCATCTGCGCGGCGCCGTACCGGTCGCC
The DNA here is from genome assembly GCF_043201735.1 of Kitasatospora sp. NPDC048286. Lineage (NCBI taxonomy): Bacteria > Bacillati > Actinomycetota > Actinomycetes > Kitasatosporales > Streptomycetaceae > Kitasatospora > Kitasatospora sp. NPDC048286. The sequence continues at coordinate 121,900 of NZ_JBICZE010000004.1, read as the reverse complement.
GGCGGCGGAGCCGGCGGGTACGGCGGCCTCGATGGCGGCGAGGTCGGCCTCGGTCAGCGTGACGTCGAGTGCGCCGAGGGCCTCGGTCAGGCGGTCCCGGCGGCGGGCGCCGACCAGCGGGACGACGTCCTGCCCGCGCGAGGCCACCCAGGCGATGGCGACCTGGGCGACGGTCGCGCCCCGGGCGGCGGCGATCTCGCGCAGGGCCTCGACCAGCGCCAGGTTGTGGGCCAGGTTCTCGCCCTGGAAGCGCGGGCTGTGGCTGCGGAAGTCGGTGCCGCTGAGGGCGCGTTCCCGGTCCCAGTGGCCGCCGAGCAGGCCGCGGGAGAGCACGCCGTACGCGGTGACGCCGATGCCGAGCTCGCGGGCGGTGGGGAGGACGGCGGCCTCGATCGAGCGGGACAGCAGTGAGTACTCGATCTGGAGGTCGCTGATCGGGTGGACGGCGGCGGCCCGGCGCAGGGTGTCGGCACCGACCTCGGAGAGCCCGATGTGACGGACGTGGCCGGCCTGCACCAGGTCGGCGATGGCGCCGACGGTCTCCTCGATCGGGACGCTCGGGTCCAGCCGGGCCGGGCGGTAGACGTCGACGTGGTCGGTGCGCAGGCGGCGCAGGGTGTAGGCGAGCGCGGTCTTGGTGGCGGCGGGGCTGGCGTCGTACCCGAGCCACTGGCCGTCGGGCGTGCGCTGGGCGCCGAACTTCACGCTGATCTGCACGCTCTCGCGGTCGCGGCCGCGCAGTGCCTCGTGGATCAGCAGCTCGTTGTGGCCCATGCCGTAGAAGTCGCCGGTGTCGAGGAGGGTGATCCCGGCGTCGAGGGCGGCGTGGATGGTGGCGATGCTCTCGGCCTCGTCGGCCGGGCCGTACAGGTCGGACATGCCCATGCACCCGAGGCCGAGGGCCGAGGTGACCGGCCCGGTGGTGCCGAGGGGGCGCTGGGCGGGGCGGGTGTGAGAGGACACGGGGGCTCCAGGGGGCGGCTGCGGTGCCGGGGAGGCGGGGGCAGGGTGACCCGGGTGCCACTATGGCACGACAGCGAACAGATTTCAAAATCTGTTCGCTGTCGTCTGTTATCTGAAAGTTGAAATCTGTCGATTGTCATTTGTTCGGAATCGGGCGACGCCCAACCTCCTCGCCGCCCACCGGGTGCTTCGGCCTCGCCGTGTCCCGGTCCGTCGCGCCCGGGCCCGTCGCGTCCGTCGCCGGTGCCCAGGTCTCGCGCCCGCCCGGCGACCGCAGCAGGTGGGCGCGGGCCGGCGGCACGTTGCGCCACACCGTGCGCCGGCCCAGGCCGTGCTCCGCCTCGAACCGGCGCAGCAGCCGCACCACCGCCCGGTGGCGGGCGCCCTGGCGGGGGCCCGAGGTCAGAGTGCGCGCCGTCGTCGTGCCGAGGTACCCGAAGTACGTCAGCTCTCCTCCGGGCACCAGCAGCCGAAGGTAGAGGTCGAGGATGTCCCGCACCCGAGCGGGCTCGAAGTTGGTGAACGGCAGTCCGGACACGATCACGTCGTACCGCTGCGAACCCTCCTCCGGCCGCGCCCCGTCCGGCGCCGACGGCCGGCACTCCGGCAGCTCCTCGACCCGGCAGGCCGACAGCCGCAGCCCGACCCCGGGGTGCCGGGCGGCCAGGACCGGATCCTCCCGCAACCGGTCGGCGAACCGCGGGTTGGCCTCGACGACGTGCAACCGGTCGCCCGGACGCAGCACTTGGGCCAGTCGGCGGGTGACCACGCCCGTACCGGCACCCACCTCCAGCACCGAGATCGGACGGTTCGGGCGGCTGGTGACCGGTACCACCAGCGCGTTCACCAGCTCGGGGCCGCTCGGGGCCAGCGCGCCGGTGTCGTGGAAGGTGCGCAGGGCCTCGGCGAGGAACAGCAGGTGGTCCCCGCCGACGGGCGAACTGTGGCGGAGGGAAGGGGAGTCGGGGCGGTGGCGGAGCCGGTCTTCGGTCATGCCGTCGACGCTAGGCAGGGCGCAGCCGCCGCGAATCGGCCGGTCAGCGGCGCCGACCCCCGACGAAAGTCGAGGGTGCGGGTAGCCGGAAGACAGAGGCGCTGCGCGGCGCAGCGCCCCTAGCATCGAGCCCGAAGTGCCGAACGCCGGCCTCACGGAAGGCATTCGGAGCGCGAAGCGAGGAAAGGAGGAAGGGCATGCGCAGGAGTGTGCTCGGCTGGTACGAGCCGGACCACCGGGCCGGGATCGACACGTTGCTGCTGATCGGCGTGCTCGGCCTGGCCATCGAGGAGGCCCTGGTCCAGTGGACGCACTCCGACGATCCGCTGCGCCTGCCGCGCACGGCCGTGGCCGCGCTCGCCTCGCTCTCGCTCTTCCTCGCCCGCCGCCACCCGGTGGCCTCGGCCGTGCTGCCGGTGCTCGTCGGCGGGCTGTTCAACCGGGCCTTCCCCGGGCTGTTCAGCGTCTTCCACCTCGCCTACCTCGGCCGGACGGGCCCCGCGATGGCGGGTGGCGCGGTCATCGCGGTGGCCGGTGCGACGCGCGCGGATTCGCTGCTCGGCTGGGTCGGTGCCACCGGGTCCCAACTCCTGGTCCAGGCCGCCATCCTGGCGGTCGGCCTGTGGCTGCACGGCAGACGGGTGCTGATCCGCACCCTGCACGAACAGGTCGACGCGCTGCGCCGCGAGCGCGAGCTGCGCGCCGAACAGGCCCGGGCCGCCGAACGCGCCCGGATCGCGCGGGAGATGCACGACGTGCTGGCCCACCGGCTCAGCCTCCTGGTGCTGCACGCCGGGGTGCTGCGCGATCAGGCCAGAGCCGGCACCGTCGCCGCCGACCCCGACCGGCTCACCCACCGCCTCGAACTGCTGCGCACCACCGCCGCCCGTTCGCTCGACGACCTGCGCGACGTCCTGGGCGCGCTGCGGGCCGACCACCCACCTGCCCCGTCCGCCACGGGAGTCGAGCCGTCCGTGCCCGCCGGGGGCGGGCGTGTCCCGGCGCCCGCCCTGTGCGACCTCACCGAGCTCGTCGGCGAGGCGACCCAGGCCGGCCAGCGGGTCGAACTCGCCCTCTCCGGAGACCCGGAGACCGTCCCGACCACCCACCGGCTGGCTGTGCACAGGCTGGTCCAGGAGGCGTTGACCAACGCCCGCAAGTACGCCCACGCCGCACCCGTCACCGTCCGGGTCGGCTACGGGGCTCCGGCGACGACGGTCGAGGTCCGCAACGGCCCGGGCGAGGCGCCGCCGGACGAGCCCCGCACCGGTGGCGGGTACGGACTGGTGGGGCTGTCCGAACGGGTCGGCGCACTCGGCGGCCATCTCGACGCCGGCCCGGACGGAGGCGGCGGCTTCCGGCTCTCCGCCCGGTTACCCGCGCCGGACCGCCCGCCGCGGACGGCGCCCGACCCGGGGCCCACCCGTGGCGACGGTCCGGCTTCACCACCGGGGGCCGCGCGGCCCCACCCGGGGCGCGCGTCACCGCGCTCGGAGCAGTCCGAGGGATCAGGGCAATCAGAACGGTCAGAACGGTCAGAGCAGGACGCGAAGCCTCAGCCGAAGGACCTCGCATGATCCGAACGATGGTGGTGGACGACGACGCGCTGGTCCGCCTAGGCCTGGTCGACCTGCTGGCCCAGGACCCGGCACTCACCGTGGTCGCCGAGGCCGCCGACGGGCTGCAGGCCGTCGAACTCGCCGGCAGCCGGCGGATCGACGTCGCGCTGATGGACATCCGGATGCCCAGGCTCGACGGGATCGCCGCCACCCGGCGGCTGCGCGAACTCCCGGACGGCCCGCGGGTCATCGCCCTCACCACCTTCGACCTGGACGAGTACGTGTACCAGGCGCTCGCGGCCGGGGCGGACGGGTTCCTGCTGAAGGACACCCCGCCCGCGGAGATCGCCCGGGCCGTGCACGTCGTCGCCGGCGGTCAGGGGATGCTGCACCCGGCGGCCGCACGACGGCTGATCGACCGCTACCACCGGGTCGGGGCGCCCCGGTCGGTGACGGCCCGCAGTCGGGTCGCCGGGCTCACCCCGCGGGAGACCGAGGTACTGCGCGAACTCGCCGACGGGCTCTCCAATGCGGAGATCGCCGGCGTGCTCGGGATGCGTGAGAGCACCGTCAAGGCGCACGTCAGCCGGATCCTGACCGGGCTCGGAGTCGGCAACCGGGTCCAGGCGGCCTTGCTCGCGCGCGACGCCGGGCTGGTGGGCGACGGTGGCTGAGCGAGTCGCCGTCCCAAGGGCGCGCCGTCCAGCCGTCCCGCCCTGCTCGGCCGCCGTCCCGCCGTGCCCGGCTGCCGACCTGTCGTGCCCGGGGTAGCAACCGAGGCACGTCGAGGCTCGATGGGGCACATCGGGGCACGGCATCGTCCGGTGTTCACGCGTGCGTTCCCCGGACGTTCCTCCGGAGTCAGAGCGGGACTCGAAGCGGGCTTCCCTGAGCCGTCGCGTGCCCCCGGTTCGTACCGCGTGCTGAGCCGATGTCACCCATCCGGCGTGGAAATGCCGTGCCTTGGCCGTTTGCGCTGCCGAACTCGGGCGGCGGGTCCATGGTGGAGATGGGCGCGATCCGGCGACCGCGCCCGCGCGCCGATCCAGGCCCGCGCGCCGAGCGCCCGCGCCGATCGCGGACGGGCGGCCTCCGAAGCGGGGCCCGGTACCGGCACGCTGGGAGCAGGGCCACCTCGCAGGAAACCGAACGGTTCTTCTAGGCTCACATCTCGGCTTCCCTGCGGCGGTCCGGCCACTGCGCCCGCTGTCAGGAGGCCGCCGTCCACGGGGGCTCCGGGCGGACCGGGGTCCCCGGATCGAGCGAGGAGGACACATCATGCCAAGCACGCCGCCCTGCCGTACCACCGTACTTGGGCCAGTCGGGCCGCTCCGGTGGGCCGCCCATCATCCCGTTCGGTCGGTGCAGTCCGGCCGGGCCTGGTGCCCGGGCGGAAGCGGTCGGCCGGTACGGCCGCTGTATACCGGCGGCGGCCGCGGAGGCGAGCGTTGAGTTCCCAGACCATCGGGTCGCACGCCGTGCCGGGCGCCGCCGGGGAACCCGCCCCGTCACCTGTCACCGTCCCAGCCGCCACCGACGGCGAGGCCCGCGCCACCGCCACCACTGCCACCACCGCCACCGGTGCTGCTGCTGCCGCCTGCACGGCAACTGCCGCTCCGGCTCCGGCCACCACGGTGCCGGCCGCCTCGGGCCAGGCCGCCGCCGCGTCCGCTACCACGAAGACGGCCGCCGCCAAGGCGGCAGTCGCCAAGACCACGGCCGCCACGTCGGCCCTCACGAATACCGCCCTCATGAAATCCGCCCTCACCAAAGCCGGCGTCGCGAAGACCGCGGTGGCGAAGAGCGCTGCCGCGAAGCCCACGGCAGGACCGGCAGCCACCGCCACCCCGGGGACCGCAACCGCCACCACGGTGTTGCCCGGTGTGCCGCAGGCACTCAGCACGCGTGCCCGTAGCCTCGCCGGCGCCGTCCGGCGCCGCTGCGCCGACCTGGCGCGGATCGAGTCCCCCAGCGGTGACGCCCCGAGACTCGACGCCCTGGCCGAGGAGTTGGCGGCCGGGTTCCGTGCCACCGGTGCCACCGCCCGCCGCGAACCCGGACCGGCGGGCGACCACCTGGTACTGGAGTGGGAGGGCCGGGACGAGTCCCTGCCGCACCTGCTGATCGTCGGGCACCACGACACCGTCTGGCCGGTCGGCACCCTCGCGGACTGGCCGGTGACCGAGCAGGACGGCCGGCTCACCGGCCCCGGCGTGGTCGACATGAAGGGTGGACTCGCCATCCTCGAGGGCGCGTTGGCGCTGCTCGCGGACCTGGGCGAGCGCCCGCACCGCACCGTCCGCCTGGTCGTGGTCTCCGACGAGGAGGTGGGCAGTCCGGACGGGCGGCGCCTGGTCGAGCGCCAGCTGCGCGACGCCGCCGCGGTCCTGGGGCTCGAACCGTCGCACCCCGACGGCCGGCTGAAGACCGCGCGGCGCGGTAGCACCCGGGTGCGGCTCACCGTGACCGGCCGCGAGGCGCACGCCGGCAACGACGCCAACGACGGGGTGTCCGCGGTCGACGAACTGGTGGACCAGCTCGTGCTGGTACGCGACCTCGCCGGCCAACCCGGTACCGAGCTCAACACCGGGCGGATCAGCGGTGGTACGCGCGCCAATGTCGTCGCGGGCCGGGCCGAGGCCGAGCTGGGGCTGCGCTTCGCCACCGCAGAGGCGCAGCGCCGCACGCTCGACGACCTCGCCCGGCTCACCGCGCTGCGCCCGGGCGCCCGGGTCCGTACGGAGGTGCTGTCCAGCCGTCCGGCGTGGCCCGAACGGACGGGCAACCCACTGTTGCGGCACGTGCGTTCGCTCGCCGCCGTGCTCGGGCAGCAGCTGGACGGCGCCCCGGCGGGTGGGGCGGGGGATGCCAATCTGCCCGGCTCGCGCGGGCTGCCGACCCTGGACGGCTTCGGTGCTGTGGGCGCCGGAGCGCACGCCCGGCACGAGCACATCCGGCTCGACCAGATCGCCCCCCGGGTCGCCCTGCTGGCGGCACTCCTTGCCGTACCGCTGCCGCGACTGCGCGACCGCGCGGAGGGGTGAGCCGCCGGTGAGCTGCTGACGGCCGACCGCTGACGCTCGACGACGGGCAGACAGTCGACAGCGGACAGGGAACAGCGACCAACTCACAGCGACCAACTCACAGCGACCAACTCACAGCGAACACCGGGCAGCGAAAAGGAAACAGCGAACAGCACACAGTGAAGAGCTGACGGATAACAGCTGACAGATTCTGAAATCTGTCAGCTGTTATCCGTTCCGCACCTTGCCATCCCTCCGTCCTGCCGCGCAGAATGGTACCGACCGAACGGTCAGTCGGTTGGTCGGCGCCCAGATGCCCGACCGACCGGGCAGGACACGAGAGGGGACCGTGGTGACAGCAGAGGTGGCCGAGGCGGTCCCCGCGCAAACGCCGGAGGACCGGTTCGAGGCGGTCGTCGCCGCCGAGCAGCGGATCGAGCCCAGGGACTGGATGCCCGACGCCTACCGGGCCACCCTGATCCGCCAGATCGCCCAGCACGCCCACTCCGAGATCATCGGCATGCAGCCCGAGGGCAACTGGCTGACCCGGGCCCCGTCCTTGCGCCGCAAGGCGATCCTGCTCGCCAAGGCCCAGGACGAGGCCGGTCACGGCCTCTACCTCTACGCCGCCGCCGAGACCCTCGGCGTCGACCGCGCCGAGCTCACCGAGAAGCTGATCTCCGGCCGCCAGAAGTACTCCTCGATCTTCAACTACCCGACCCTCACCTTCGCCGACGTCGGCGTGATCGGCTGGCTGGTGGACGGCGCCGCGATCTGCAACCAGGTCCCGCTCTGCCGCTGCAGCTACGGCCCGTACGCCCGCGCGATGGTGCGGATCTGCAAGGAGGAGTCCTTCCACCAGCGCCAGGGCTACGAGCTGCTGATGACGCTGATGCGCGGCACCGAGGCCCAGCGCCGGATGGTCCAGGACGCGGTGGACCGCTGGTGGTGGCCGTCGCTGATGATGTTCGGCCCCTCGGACGCCGACTCGCCGAACAGCGCCCGCTCGATGGCCTGGCGGATCAAGCGGCACGGCAACGACGAGCTGCGCCGGCGCTTCGTCGACATGACCGTCCCGCAGGCCGAGCACCTGGGCGTCACCCTCCCGGACCCCGAGCTGCGCTGGAACGAGGAGCGCGGCGGCTGGGACTTCGGCGAGCCGGACTGGTCCGAGCTGACCAGGGTCATCCACGGCCAGGGCCCCTGCAACGCCCAGCGGGTCGAGCGCCGCCGCGCCGCCCACGAGGACGGTGCCTGGGTGCGCGAGGCGGCCGTCGCCTACGCGGCCAAGCGCGCCGCCGAAGCCGCCGCAGTCCCCGCGGCCCCCGAGACCACCGCAGCCCCCGAGGCCGCTGAAGCCACCGAAGCCACCGAACAGGAGAACGGAAAGTGACCGACCCCCAGGTTGGCTCCCCGGCCGGGTCCAAGGCCGGCTGGCCGCTGTACGAGGTGTTCGTGCGCCCCCGGCGCGGGCTGAACCACGTCCACGTCGGCTCGCTGCACGCCTCCGACGACCGGATGGCCCTGCTCGCCGCGCGCGACCTGTACACCCGCCGTAACGAGGGTGTGAGCCTCTGGGTGGTCCGCTCGGACGCGATCACCGCCTCCACCCCGGACGAGCGCGACCCGTTCTTCGAGCCCAGCGGCGACAAGGTCTACCGCCACCCGACCTTCTACGACATCCCCGAGGATGTCCCGCACATCTGACGGGGGAGCCACCGTGCACAACGACACCACCACCGGCGCCGACCAGGACGACCACGTCTACCTCAGCCTCGCCGACGCCGCCCCCGGCCCCGAGGGCGAGGGCCGCTGGGCGTACGGGACGGGCTTCGCCGACCCGCTGCTCGGCGTGGACACGGCGCTGCCCGCAGGCGTGGACGGCGCGGACCTCGCCGCCTACTGCCAGATGCTGGGCGACGACGCCCTGGTCCTCGCCCAGCGGCTGATCGAGTGGTGCACCCGGGCGCCCGAGCTGGAGGAGGAGGTCGCGCTCGCCAACCTGGGCCTCGACCTGCTCGGCCAGGCCCGCCTGCTGCTCACCCGGGCCGGTCAGGCGGACGGCACCGGCCGGACCGAGGACGACCTGGCGTACTGGCGCGAGGAGCACGAGTTCCGCAACGTCCGCCTGGTGGAGACGCCGAACGGCGACTTCGCGTACTCGATCGCCCGGCTGCTGCTGTTCGCCACCGCGCGCGGCGCCCTGTACGAGGCGCTGAGCACGCACCCCGACCCGGTACTGGCCGCGGTCGCGACCCGGGGCGTCAAGGAGCTGGCCTACCACCGGGAGTACGCCACCGCCTGGACGCTGCGCCTGGGCGATGGCACGCCGTACTCCGCCGAGCGGATGCAGGCCGGTCTGGACGCGGTCTGGCCACTGCTGGAGGAGCTGTTCACGGCACACCCGGTGGAGCAGCGCGCGGGCGTCGACCCTGCGACGCTGCGTGAACCGGTGCTGCGCTCGCTCGCCGCCGTCCTCGCCGAGGCCGGGCTGACCGTACCGGACGTGCCGCCGCTGGCCACCGTCCTGGGCCGGGCCGGCCGGGACGGCGTGCACACCGAGGCGCTCGGCCCGCTGCTCGCCGAGTTCCAGGTGGTGGCCCGGGCCCACCCGGGGGCGACATGGTGACGGCCGACACCGCGACGGGCGCGGCGGACCCGACGGGTGCCGTGACCCCACCGGGTAACGCGGACCCGACGGGCGCCGCGAACCCGACGGGCAGGACGACCCGGGACCTGGCCTGGGCGGTCGCCGCGGCCGTCCCGGACCCGGAGCTGCCCATGCTGACCCTGGCCGACCTGGGTGTCCTGGCCGAGGTCGAGGTGGACGGCGGCAGCGGCAGTGCCGACGGCACGGTGACCGCCTGGCTGACCCCGACCTACTCGGGCTGCCCCGCCGTCGCCGAGATGGCCGCCGACGTGGACCGCCGGCTGCGCGCGGCCGGGTACCCGGACGTCCGGGTGCGGTTGCGGCTGGACCCGCCGTGGTCCACCGACCTGATCACCGCCGAGGGCCGCCGCAAGCTCGCCGAGGCGGGCATCGCCCCGCCGCGCCCCACCGCCGCCGTCGCCACGGCCGGTCCGGTGGCGCTCACCCTCGGCCCGACCCGCGCCGGAACCGCGACCCCGCCCCCCGTGCCGTGCCCGCACTGCGGTGGCACCGCGACGGAGGAGCTGTCCCGCTTCGGTTCCACCGCCTGCAAGGCGCTCTGGCGCTGCCGGGCCTGCCGCGAGCCGTTCGAACGCGTCAAGGAGATCTGAATGCCCGCCGCTTCCCCCGCCGCCGCGTCCGCCAATACCGCCGGTTCGGCCGCCGCCTCCGCCGGCCCGGCCTCCACCCCCGCCAGACCGGCCTCCGCCACTGCGGCTTCCGCCTCCGCCACCGGCGTGGACACCGGGGCGGACACCGGGGCGACCGGCATCCGCCCCGCCCGCCGCCCGACCTTCCACCGGCTGCGGATCGACCGGGTCGAGCGGCTGTGCGAGGACGCCGTCGCGGTGAGCTTCGCGGTGCCGGACGGACTGGCGCAGGAGTACGCCTTCCGCCCCGGGCAGACCCTGACCCTGCGCAAGCTGGCGGACGGCACCGACGAGCGCCGCTCGTACTCGATCTGCGCCCCCGTCGGCGGGCCGCTGCGGATCGCCGTCCGGGAGGTGCCCGGCGGGCTGTTCTCGCGTTGGCTGGTGCGCGAGGCGAAGCCGGGCGAGGAGGTCGAGGTGCTGACGCCGTCCGGCCTCTTCACCCCCGAACTCGGCGTCCCGGCCGACCACGTGCTGCTCGCGGCCGGCTCCGGCATCACCCCGATGCTGTCGATCGCCGCCTCCGTGCTGGCCGCCGACCGCGACTCCACCGTCACCCTGCTCTACGGCAACCGGCGCAGCGACACCGTGATGTTCGCGGACGAGCTGGCCGACCTGAAGGACCGCTACCTCGGCCGCTTCCAGCTGGTCCACGTACTCTCCCGGGAGACCAGGGACGCCGAACTGCTCAGCGGCCGGCTGGACCCGGAGCGGGTTCGCGCGCTGCTGGCGGCGCTGGTGGACGTCGGCAGCGTCGGGCACTGGTGGCTGTGCGGCCCGTTCGGCATGGTCGCGGGCGCCAAGGAACTGCTCGCGGAGCTGGACGTGCCGGGCGAGCGGGTGCACCAGGAGCTGTTCCACGCCGAGGACGAGCCGCTCCCGGAACGCGACGAGGACTGGGACCGGACGGACGCCTCGTCCGGTGGCGCCTCGGGCCCGCAGAGCGAGGTCACCGTCGTCCTCGACGGCCGCGGCAGCACGCTCTGCCTCCCGCGCGACCGCTCGATCCTGGACGGCGCCCAGCGCTCCCGCCCCGACCTGCCGTTCGCCTGCAAGGGCGGGGTCTGCGGCACCTGCCGCGCCCTGGTCACCGAGGGCGAGGTGGAGATGCGCCGCAACTTCGCGCTGGAGGAGAAGGAACTGGCCGCCGGCTACGTCCTCACCTGCCAGGCCCGCCCGCTCACCGACCGGGTGACCGTCGACTACGACCGCTGAGCCTCAGACGGCGGCGGGCTCCGTCATCGCGCCACCGAGCGCCGGAGCACCGAGGGCCGGGTTCCCGAGGAGCCTGACCAGGTCGTTGACCGCCGCGCGCCCGGCCCGGTTGGCGCCGACGGTGCTGGCGGAAGGACCGAAACCGACCAGGTGGACGCGGGGGTCGGCGGTGGCGCGGGTACCGGTGAGCGCGATGCCGCCGCCGGGGGAGCGCAGCCCGAGCGGGGCGAGGTGCCCGATCTCGGGCCGGAAACCGGTCGCCCAGACGATCGCGTCCACCGCCAGCTCCTCGTCGCCCCAGGCGACCCCGTGCTCGGTCAGGCGGTCGAACATCGGCCGGCGGTGCAGCGCGCCCAGCTCCTCGGCGCGCCGGTAGGCGACGGACGGGCCGAGCCCGGTCACGCTCACCACGCTGCGCACCGGCAGGCCCTGCCGGACCCGTTCCTCCACCTTGGCGACCACCGCGCGCCCGTACTCGGGAGTGAACGGTCCGTCGTGGTAGACGGGTTCGGAGCGGGTGACCCAGACCGTCTCGCCGACCGCGGCCACCTCCGACAGCACCTGGATCGCCGAGGCCCCGCCGCCCACCACCAGCACGCGCTTGCCCGTGAACTCCTCGGGGCCGCGGTACTCGGCGTAGTGCAGCTGACGGCCCGCGAAGTGGCCGGGGTAGTGCGGGAGGAAGGGGCGGGTCCAGGTGCCGGTGGCGTTGATCAGCGCACGGGTGGACCAGGTGCCGTGGTCGGTCTCGACCAGCAGCCGGGAGTCCGGGCGCTCGGACTCCGCCCGTACGGCACGCACCACGACCGGGCGTACGACCGGGAGCGCGTGCCGGGCCTCGTACGCCGCGAAGTACTCCGGCACCACCTCGCGGGCGGGGGCCTCGGGGTCCGGCTGCGGGAGTTCGGCGTCCGGGAGGTCGTGGACGCCGTGCACGGTGGCCATCCGCAGGGACGGCGAGCGGTGCGCCCAGGCACCGCCCGGTACGGGGTTGGCGTCGAGGACGACGAAGCCGCCGTCGACGCCCGTCCGGTACGGGGCGAAGCCGCGACGGCGCAGGTGGTGGGCGGCGGACAGGCCCGCCTGCCCGGCGCCCACCACCAGGACGTCCACGCGTTGCGGAACACCGTTAGTTGCACCGTAAACAGTCACGCCCGTGAAACATCGGGGGACCGGCGGGTGTTCCCGCGAATCGGGCCGAAGGCCGTCCGAACCGGGTCGGAGACCGTCCGAACCGGGCCGGAGGGGCGTCAGGAGACCGGGGAGATCACCGCGGCGGTGCCGTAGGCGCAGACCTCGGTGCCGACATCGGCTGCCTCGGTGACGTCGAAACGCATCATCAGGACGGCGTTGCCGCCACGCGCCTTGGTCTGCTCGACCAGCCGCTGCATCGCCTCGTTGCGGCTCTCGACCAGGGTCTTCGTCAGACCGCGCAGCTCACCGCCGATCAGCGACTTCAGACCGGCACCGATCTGGCTGCCGAGGTGGCGGCTGCGGACGGTCAGCCCGAAGACCTCGCCGATCACGTGGTCGACCCGGAAACCGGGGATGTCGTTGGTGGTCACGACCAGGACGTCCGCGTTCGGGCCCTGCCCGCCGCCGTACTCGTTGATGTCAGCCATGGGACGCATCCTGCCAGTTCGTGCGTCCGAGTGACCGAGGCGGGGCCGGGCGGTGGCCGAGAAGGCTTCCGGAAGCTGGTCCGGACCCGTGATCGGGCGCCCGAAAGGCCGTACCGTTAGCCCCATGGGCGAGCGAAGCGATCATCCACAGGGGCCGGGCGCGGCGGAGGACTCCGGCGCGCAGGAGATCGAGGCGACGGTGGTGCTGGGCCTTCGGATCACCGACTGGCCGGCCCTGCGCGCGGCCGCGATCAGGGCCGTCGAGGAGCTGGACTTCGAGGGCATCGACCCGGCCGGCCAGCGCCGCGAACTGCTGCGCGAGGTGGCCGAGGACGCCAACGCGGCGCTCGGTGCGCTGCTGCACCCGGACCGGCTGGTGGCCGCCATCCCCGGGGTCGAGGCGCTCGGCGGCACGCTGGAGATCAGCGTCACGGAGGACTTCACCCCCGACTTCGCGGACCTGTTCCCGCTGGAGGGCGACGAGGAGGACGGCGGCGCGGGCGCGGACTGGACGCTCACCCCGCGCACCGCCTGCCTGCTCCACGCCCAGCTGATCGGTCTGGCCGACGCCGCGTACGACGACTTCGACGAGCACGGGGACGAGGCGGTCTCCGACGGCGACGACACGGACTGGACGGTCTTCTCCCGGCTACCCGAGCGCACCTGGCGGATGCACCGGGGCTGGCGCCGCGCGATGGCCCGGGCCTTCGACGACCTCGCCGACGACCTCGCGCTCGGCGAGTGGCCGCTGCCGCGCTGCCTGGCCGAGGATATAGCGCTGCGGATGGCGCTGGTGGACGCCCGGGCCCTGCTCGGCGCGCAGCCCGAGTCGGTGGCGGACATGATGGGCGACCTCCCGGCCGACCTGTACGACTACGACTGGGACGGCTGCCACGACGAGCTGTTCGGCGTCTACGGGCCGGACGACGGCGATCCGGAGCTCGCGGCGGAGCAGCGCACGGAGCTGCTGCTGGCGGCCACCCACCCGGAGGGCTGGTTCCTGATGTACGAGGACGCGGAGGAGCGGGACCCGCAGCGCGGCTACCGGCGCTGACCGGGCGTCGCGGTGGCGGTGCGGCGGTGCGGCGGTGCGGTGGTGTGGTGGTGCGGCGGTTCGGACGGCGAGTGCCGGGGGGCTCGCCGTCGAGGCGAACCGTCGAGGTGAACGGGGCGGGCCGAGTCGGTCGGGGCGGGGCTGGCATCCTGGACGGGTGACTTCTCCTTCCGACGCCCCGACTTCCGCCGCTCCGGCCCCGGCTCCTTCGTCTCCGGTTTCCCCGTCCCTGCCCACGGCCCCCGCCCCGGCGGCGGAGCCCGGCGACACCCCGTCGCGCGAGGAACGCGACGAGCGGCCGCAGTACGTGCTGCCGCTGGTCGTCCGGGTGGAGCGGGCGACTCCGCCGGGCCGGACGGACGCGCTGGAGACCTCGGCGCGGGCGGTGCTCACCCTGCTCGCCGACCCCCGGGTGACCGAGGCGGACGGCGAGTGGGCGGAGCGGGTCGCCGCCTGGGAGGACGCCCGGATCCGCAAGGTGGTCCGGCGGGCCCGGGGCGGTGAGTGGCGTCGGGCGGGTGAGCTGCCTGGCCTCACGGTGCGGGGGCGGGAGGCCGAGGTGCGGGTGTTCCCGCCGATCCCGCTGGACGGCTGGCCGAAGGAACTCGCCAAGCTCCAGGTGTCCGGGACGGACCTGGAGGAGACGGCCGAGGTCGGGGCACCCGAGCCGGGGCTGCCGGTGCTGTGGCTCAACCCCGAGCTGGAGATGAGCGCGGGCAAGACGATGGCGCAGACCGGGCACGCCGCCCAGCTCGCGTGGTGGCGGCTCGACGAGGCACAGCGCAAGGAGTGGGCCGAGGCCGGGTTCGCGCTCGCGGTCCGGACGGCCGCGGCGGAGGCGTGGGAGGACCTTGTGCGCAGCGGGCTGCCGGTGGTCCAGGACGCGGGCTTCACCGAGATCGCTCCGGGCAGCTGCACGGTGATCGCGGACCACCCGGCACTGCGGTGACGGAGTGGCGGGGTGGCGTCGGCCGAGGGCTGACGGCGAACAGATGGCAGCGAACAGATGGCAGCGAACAGATAACAGATAACGGATGACAGCTGACAGATTTCGAAATCTGTCAGCTGTCATCCGTTCGCCGTTCCTCGTCGGTCGTCAGCTCCGCTCGTAGCGCTGCATCGCCCGCAGCCCGCCGTAGACCGCCAGGGCCGTCCAGAGCGCCATGATCAGCAGTCCGGTCCAGTGGCCGTAGTGGACGCCCGGCTCGGGTTGGGTGCGGGTCGCGTACAGGCCGGCCCGGTCGGGCAGGAACTGGCCCAGCTCGCGGACGCCGGGGATGGCGGCCAACCAGGTGGTGCCCAGGAACACCATCGGGGTCAGCAGGCCGAGTGCGGCGCTGAAGTTGCCCAGCATCGCGGTCAGCCCGAGGCAGAGCAGCACCATCATCGGGTGGTACAGCACCCCGGCGAGGAAACTGCGGGTCAGGCCCGGGGTGGAGAGGTCCAGGCCGACGGTGGTGCCGACGGCCAGGAACGAGCCCGCCGTCGACACCAGCCCGAGCAGCAGGCCCAGCCCGGCGCCGAGCGCGAGCTTGGCGCCGTACAGCCGACCGCGCCGGGGGACGGCGGTGAGCGAGGTGCCGATCATGCGGGTGTTGAACTCCTGCCCGATCAGCAGGATCCCGAGGCAGGCCACCGCGACGTGGCCGAACAGCAGCCCGTAGAAGATCCCGCCGGCCGGGTCCTCACCGGGCGTGTGGTCCTTCGCCCCGTAGGCGGCGTTGACGGCCGCCGTGACCCCGACGGTCAGCGCGAGCGCGACCAGCGGGGCCGCCCACTGCGAGGGCAGGGTGGTGAACTTGACCCGTTCGGCGCGTACGGCGTCGGTCATCGTGCTCATTGCCGCTCCCAACTCCGGTCTCCCATGTCTGATCTCCCATGTCCGATCTCCCATGTCCCTTTCGCTCGGGTTCACTTGGCGCTTCGCAGTGCCCGCAGCCCGCCGTACGCCGCCAGGGCTGTCCAGAGCGCCATGATCAGCAGTCCGGTCCAGTGGCCGTAGGCGACCGCCGGGTCGTCGGCGTACCGCAGGGCGTACTGGCCGGCCCGGTCGGGCAGGAACTGAACCACCTTCCGCACCCCGGGCACACCGCTGAGCAGCGGTGAGAGCAGGAAGAGGGACGGGACCAGCAGTCCCATGGCGGCGGTGAGATTGCCCAGCAGGGCGGCCGTCCCGAGGCAGAGCACCACCAGCAGCGTCTGGTAGAGCACCCCGGCCACGGCGGTGCGGACGAAGGCGGGCCCGTCCCATTCGGCGGGAACGGTGGCCGCGTACCCGGCGAAGGCGCCCGCCGTCCCGACGGCGCCGACCGCGAGTCCGACGAGTGCGCCGAGCGCGAGCTTGGCGCCGTACAAACGGCCCCGCCTCGGTACGGCGGTGAACGACACGTCGATCATGCGGGTGTTGAACTCCTGGCCGATCAGCAGGATGCCGAAGCAGGTCAGTGCCGCCTGGCCGAAGTTGAGGCCGTAGAAGATGCCGACGCCGGGGTCGTCGGTGAGGTTGTGGTCCTTGTCGCCGAGGGCCGCGCCGACGGCGGTGGTGACGCCCGCCGTGAGCACCAGGGCGAGCAGGGGGGTGATCCAGAGCGACCGGAGGGTGGCGAGCTTGATCCACTCGGCGCGCAGGGCGTTGGTGGCAGGAGCCCTGGTGGCAGAAGTCCCGGCAGGGGTGGGCGCGTTCACGCGGCAGCCTCCGCGCGGTACTCGACGCTGTCGGCGGTCATCCGCATGAACGCCTCCTCCAGGGAGTCCTGTTGAACGGCGATCTCGTACAGCACCACGCCGCCGGCGGCGGCGAGCGCGGCGATCCGCTCGGGTTCGGTGCCGCTCACCTCCCAGGCACCGTCGCCGACTTCGGTGGCGTCGAGGCCGTGGCCGGGGTCGCCGAGCAGGGCGGCGAGCTTGGTCGGGTCGACGGCGCGGACCCTGGTCCGGTCCGGCCGTGGCGGTCGATGAACTCCGAGGTGGCGGCGTCGGCGAGCAGTCGGCCGCGCCCGATCACCACCAAGTGGTCGGCGGTGAGCGCCATTTCGGTCATCAGGTGGGAGGAGACCAGCACCGCCCGGCCCTCGGTGGCCAAGCCGCGCAGCAGGGTGCGGATCCAGCGGATGCCCTCCGGGTCCAGGCCGTTCACGGGCTCGTCCAGCAGCAGTACCGGCGGGTCGCCGAGCAGCGCGGCGGCGACCCCCAGGCGCTGGCGCATGCCGAGCGAGAAGCCCCGGATCCGCCGCCCGGCGGCGTCCGCCAGGCCGACCCGGCCGAGCACCTCGTCGACCCGGCGGGCCGGCAGGCCGTTGCTCGCGGCGAGCCAGCGCAGGTGGCCGTGCGCGGTCCGGCCGCCGTGCAGCGCCTGGGCGTCCAGCAGCGCCCCGACCGTCCGCAGCGGGTCGGGGAGTTCGACGTACGGCCGGCCGCCGACCAGGGCGTGTCCGGCGGTCGGCCGGTCGAGGCCGAGGATCAGGCGCATGGTGGTGCTCTTGCCGGCGCCGTTCGGGCCGAGGAAGCCGGTCACCACACCGGGCCGGACCTCGAAGGTCAGGTCGTCGACGACGCGCCGGCCGTCGTACTCCTTGGTGAGGCCCTGGATCTCGATCACGGCCCGCTCCCCTCGTCTCGTCTCGCCTTGTCGTCGGTCTCCGCCGGGGCTCGCTGTGGTCGGCCCCGGGCGGTGGCTCCATTCGACCGGAGCGGGCCGGTGCGGCGGATCCCGCCGGGGCGGGGAGCCGCCTCCCTCCCGAGAGGGAGCCGGCCGGAGACCGGCGCGGGAACCGGGAGCCCGGGGCGGCCTGACAGGATGGCCCGATGTCCAAGATCGCAGCGCTGAAGAGCGCGGTGTCCGGGAGCACTGCGCCGGGAAGCGCGGTGCCGAGGCTCGTCGCGCCCCTGGTGGCCGGCACCACGTACGCACGACTGCTGCACCTGCTGGTCGGGTGGATCTTCGCGGGCGTCGTGCTGATGGTCTATCCGGGGACGTACCACAAGGATGTCGGCGAGATCCTGATGGCGAGCATCTCGACGGACGTCGTGCTGCTCGCGCTCGCCGCGCTCATCCCGGCGGCGCGCCGGGCCGAGGGGGTGCAGGCCCGGCTGCTGCTGGTGCCCGACCGCGAGGAGGACATCGCCACCGAGCCCTCCCGCTCCTGGGTCGACCGGCGGCGCACGGCCGGCTGGCTGATCGGGCGGGTCGCGCTCGGTTCGGCGGTCGGGTTCCCGGTGGTCTTCGGGATCGCCGGGGCCTTCGAGCGGCTGACCGGTCCGGACGCCCTCTGGTACCTCCCGTTCACGCCGTTGGCGGCACTCGGCCTCGGCTGGTTCCTGGTGTACGCAGGCCGCCTCCAACTCGCCATGGCAGTCAGACTGTTGGGCCCGTCACCGGCGGAGCGCCTGGTCGAGGCGGAACTGCGCGCCGAACGGCTGCTGGAGCGCAACCGGCTGGCCCGGGAGCTGCACGACTCGATCGGCCACGCCCTGACGGTGACGGTCCTTCAGGCGGGAGCGGCGCGCGAGGTCGGGGATCCGGCCTTCGTCGCCAAGGCACTCGAAGTCATCGAGGAGACCGGCCGACAGGCCATGGAGGACCTCGAACGCACCCTCGTGCTGCTGCGCGAGACCCCGGCCGGAGCGAACGGCGCGGCCACCGAACAGCCCGGGATCGACCAGCTGCCCGCGCTGTTCGACACCGCCCGGGCGGCCGGCAGCCCGGTGGAGGCGCGGATCGAGGTGCCTTCCGGCACCCTGCCCGGAGTGCTCTCCCGCGAGTCGTACCGGATCGTCCAGGAGGGAGTCACCAATGCGCTCAAGTACGCTCCCGGCGAGCCGATCGACATCCGGATCGCCGTACGGGACGGCCAGTTGGAGCTGTGTTGCGCCAACCGGCCACCCGGAAACGGTCGTTCACCGGCCGGGGCGGATCGGCCGACGGCCTACGGCGCGGGCAGGGGCGCAACGCGCAAGGGTGGCAAGGGACTGCGCGGCATCCGCGAGCGTGCCACCCTGCTCGGCGGAGAGGCGACGGCGGGACCAGCGCGGGAAGTGGCACCGGGACCGGTGCCGGGGCCGGGGGCGGGGATGGTGCAGGGGACGGGGCCGGGGGCGGCCGAGGCGCAGGAGGGGAACGGGGGATGGGTGCTGACCGTCCGGCTGCCCCTACGCTTGGGCTCGTGACGAACGATCTTGTGACCCGGGGTGCGGCCGGAGGAGCCGCCGGGATGACGGACATCCTGCTCGCCGACGACGAGGAACTGGTCCGGGCCGGCCTGCGGGCCGTCCTGGAGGCGCAGGGGGACCTGCGGGTGGTCGGCGAGGCGTCCGACGGTGCCGAAGCGGTCGCCCTCGCCCGCGCGCTGCGCCCGCACGTGGTGCTGATGGACGTCCGGATGCCGGTGCTGGACGGCCTGGCAGCCACCCGCGAACTGCTGCACCCCGGCGCACCGGGGGAGCGTCCTCCGAGGATCCTGGTCGTGACCACCTTCGAGAACGACGACTACGTCTACCAGGCGCTGCGCGCGGGCGCCGACGGCTTCCTGCTCAAGCGCACCCGCCCGGCCGAGATCGCCCAGGCGGTGCGGCTGGTGGCGGCGGGCGAGTCGCTGCTGTTCCCGGCCGCGATCCGCCGGTTGGCGGCCGGGCACGGCAACCCGACCGCCCGGGCGGCCATGGAGCGGGCGGCGCTGACCGAGCGCGAGGCGGAGGTGCTGCGGCTGGTCGCGCGTGGCCTCAGCAACGGGGAGATCGCCGAGCAGCTGTTCCTCGGCGTACAGACGGTGAAGACGCACGTCAGCAGCGTGCTGGCGAAGCTGGGCGCGCGGGACCGCACCCAGGCGGTGATCGCGGCGTACGAGTCGGGGTTCGTCGAACCGGCGGAGTGACGCTGCCGGAACGATCCCGTCGGAGCGGCCCGCCGGCTCGATCCCGTCGGGGCGGCCCGTCGAAGCGGTCCCGTCGGAGCGGCCCTGCCGGAGCCGTTCCGGCGGTGGGCTGTCAGGCCGGGTAGGCGTGGGTCTGGGTCGCCTTGACCGAGGCCCAGACCGCGACGCCGGGCGCCAGCTCCAGCTCCGCGACGGCGGCCGGGGTGAGGTCGGCGGCCAGCGGCAGGTCGCCGGCGAGTTCGGCGCGGACCTGGTCGCCGTGCAGGTCCAGCCCGGTGACCTCGGCCTTCCACAGGTTGCGGGCGCTGGCCTGCGGGCGCTCCCGGTACAGCGTCACGGCGGAGGGCGGGAAGGCCACGAAGGCCGGGCCGTCCAGCTCCTCGGTGGTGGCCAGGACCGTGCCGTCCGGGAGCGTGACCCGGGTGCCGTCGGCCCGGCCCTGGTACAGGTTCAGGCCGACCAGCCGGGCGATGTAGTCGGTGCGCGGACGCCGGGCGACCTCCGCCGGGCTGCCGGACTGCACCTCCCGCCCGTCCTCGATCACCACGAGCCGGTCGGCCAGCACCATGGCGTCCAGCGGGTCGTGCGTCACCAGCACCGCCACCGCCTCGAACTCGGCCAGGTGGCGCCGCAGCTGGGACCGTACGTCGAGCCGGGTGCGGGCGTCCAGGGCGGCCAGCGGCTCGTCCAGCAGGAGCAGCCGGGGGCGTACGGCGAGGGCGCGGGCGAGCGCCACCCGCTGGGCCTGGCCGCCGGAGAGCCGGCCGGGGCGGACCGAGGCGTGGTCGGCCAGGCCCATCCGCTCCAGCCAGGCCGCCGCCTCGGCCCGCGCCTCGCGCTTGGGGCGGCCCTGGCAGCGCGGGCCGAAGGCGACGTTGTCGAGCGCGCTGAGGTGCGGGAACAGCAGGTAGTCCTGGAAGACCACGCCGACCGGCCGCTCCTCGGCGGGGGTGTGCGCGCGTTGCGCCGGGTCCTCCAGGACGTGACCGTCCAGGCGCAGGTGGCCGCCGGTGAGCGGGAGCAGTCCGGCGAGGGCGCGCAGGGCGGTGGACTTGCCGGCGCCGTTGGGGCCGAGCAGTGCCACCACCTCGCCGGGGGCGGCGGTGAGGTCGAGGTCGAGGGTGAACCCGGGGCGCTCGACCCTCAGACGGGCGTCCAGGGCGGGGCCGGGGCGGCTGGCGGTGCTCATCGGTGCGGCGTCCAGGTGTCCGGAGTGTCCAGGGCGTTGGAAGTGTCCAGGGCGTTCGAAGTGTTCCGGTGTGGTCGCTGTCTCCGGTGCGGGCGGTGTCTCCGGTGTCTCCGGTCTGGGCGGGGTCACGGCGTCGACAGCCAGCGGTCGCGCAGGCCGACCAGGACGGCCACGGAGACCACCAGCAGCACCAGGGACAGCGCGATCGCCGCCTGGGGGTCGGACTCCATGGCCAGGTAGACGGCCAGCGGCATGGTCTGGGTGCGGCCCGGGAAGTTGCCCGCGAAGGTGATCGTCGCGCCGAACTCGCCGAGCGCCCGGGCCCAGGCGAGGACGGCCCCGGCGGCGATCCCCGGGGCGATCAGCGGCAGGGTGACCCGCCGGAACGCGGTCAGTCGGGAGGCGCCCAGGGTCGCGGCGGCCTCCTCGTAGCGGGGATCGGCGGCCCGCAGCGCGCCCTCGACGCTGATCACCAGGAACGGCATCGCCACGAACGCCTCGGCGATCACGACCCCGGTGGTGGTGAACGGCAGGGTGATGCCGAAGGCCGAGTCCAGCCAGGAGCCGACGATGCCGCGCCGCCCGAGCACCAGCAGCAGTGCCACGCCCCCGACCACCGGCGGCAGCACCAGCGGCAGGGTGACCAGCGCCCGGATCACCCGCCGGCCGGGCAACTCGGTGCGGGCGAGCAGCCAGGCCAGCGGGACGCCGAGGACCAGCGACACCGCGGTGGCCGCGGTCGCGCTGATCAACGACAGGCGCAGCGCCTCCCAGACCGCGGCGCTGGTGAGCTGCTCGGACAGGCTGCTCCAGGGCGCCCGGATCAGCAGGCCGACCAGCGGCAGGGTCAGGAAGGCCAGTCCGAGCAGAGCCGGGAGCAGCAGTGCGACCGGGACGCGCTGCGTGCGCGGGCGGCGGTTGTGGGGGCGGCTTCGCGGACGGCTCCGCGGACGGCTTCGGGGGCGGCGGCCTCGCGGGTGGCCGCCCGGCAGGGCCTGCGCGGGTCCTGCCGGGCCGCCGCCGACGGTGCGGGCCTGCTGGTCCCGGCCCCGGCGGTTGTTCGCCCCGGAGCCGGCGGTGCGTTCGTTCACGGGGCCTGGAAGCCCGCCGCGGTCAGCACCTGCCTGGCCTCGGGCGACCGGACGTACGCGACGAAGGCGGCGGCGCCGTTCTTGTTCGGCGCCTTGGCGAGCGCGGCGATCGGGTAGTCGTTCACGGCCTTGTCGGCCTCGGGGAAGTCCACGCCGTCGATCTTCGCAGCATCGGCCTGCACGTCGGTCCGGTACACCAGGGACGCGTCGACCTCGCCGAGTTCGACCTTGGTGAGCGCGCCCTTGACGTCCTGCTCCAGGGTGACCGGGGTGAGGTCGACACCGGCGGCCTTGAGCGCGGTCTGGGCGGCGGCGCCGCACGGCACCTCCTTCGCGCACAGGGCGACCTTCACGCCGGAGGCGGTGAGGTCCTTGAGGCCCGCGACGTGCTTGGGGTTGCCCTTGGGGACGGCGATGGTGAGGGTGTTCCTCACGAAGGTCGTGGGCTGTCCGCTCGCACCGCCCGCGTCGCTCACGGTCTTCATGGTGGCGGGGCTGGCGGCGGCGAAAACGTCAGCCGGGGCACCGGAGTTGATGCTGGTGGCGAGGCTGGAGCTGCCGCCGAAGTTGAAGGTGACCTTGCTGCCCGGGTTGGCGGCCTCGAACTTCCGGCCGAGCTCGGTGAAGGTCTCCTTGAGCGAGGCGGCGGCGAAGACCGTGACGGTGCCGGAGGCCTTCGGGACGCCGCCGCCCGCGCCGCCCGCGTCCGCGGCGGAGTTCGGGGAGGTGCTCGACGAGGCCGTGGAACCGGAGGACGTGCCGCCGCCGCTGCCGCAGGCGGTGACCCCGAGGCCGAGGGCGAGGGCCGCGGCGGTGGCGACGGCGAGTCTGCGGGTGGTCGGCGTGCGGGTGCTCATCGGTGCTTCCCCTCCAGGGTGCGCGCCGGAAGGGGCGCGGAGTCCTGATCGCAGGTGCGGCCATTACGGCGATCATAGTGCCGCAGATGCGAGCGATGAACCCCCTGTCGGTTCGCACGGCGGAGGCCGATGGCGGCGGGTGGCGGCCGGTGACAGCCGGGTGGCGGCCCTCGGACTGCCGTGGAACGGCGCGTCCGGGATCGTGCGTACCCGGCGTGCGTGCCCGGCGTGCGTGCGCCGGAAGGGGCGCGCGGAAATTGTGTCGCGCCGTGGACGGCCGGGCGGTCACAGTGGTCGTCGTCCGTACACGCGGCCGGGGTCGGTCGGAGGCGCCGCCGCGGCCGAACCAAGGGGAGGAGTCCGTCCGTGTCCACGCTGCACGTCACCGCCGAGAAGCTGGTCATCCTGGAGCACCCGAACGCCGATGCCCTGGAACTCGCCCAGGTCGGCCTCTACCGCGCGGTGGTCGCGAAGGGTGCGTACCGGACCGGGGACCACGCCGTCTACATCCCCGAACAGGCCGTCCTCCCCGAGGGGTTGATCGACGAGCTGGGGCTGACCGGCAAGCTGGCCGGCAGCCGGGCGAACCGGGTGAAGGCGGTACGGCTGCGCGGCGAGCTGTCCCAGGGCATCGTCTGCCGGCCCGCCGCGCTGGCCGGCTCCGACCTGGCCGCCGCGGCCGAGCGCGGCGAGGACTTCGCCGAGCTGCTCGGGATCGTCAAGTGGCAGCCGCCGGTGCCGACGTCGATGAGCGGCGACGTGGTCAGCGCGCCGGACCTGCTGCCCTGGGTGGACATCGAGAACCTCAAGCGCTACCCCGACGCCTTCGCGCCGGGCGAGCCCGTGGTGCTGACCGAGAAGCTGCACGGCAGTTGCTGCCTGGTCACGTACTTCGCCGCCACCGGCGAGGTGCAGGTGTCCTCCAAGGGCATCGGCGCGCAGGGGCTGGCGCTGGCCGAGGACGAGCGCAACCTGTACTGGCGGGCGGTGCGGGCGTACGGCATCCCGGAGGTGGCGGCGCGGCTGGCCGAGCGCCTCGGGGCCGAGCGGGTCGGCATCTTCGGCGAGGTCTTCGGTGAGGGGGTGCAGGACCTGGGCTACGGCGCCTCGGCGCGCACCGAGCGCCCCGGCTACGCGGCCTTCGACGTGTCGGCCCTGATCGACGGACAGCTGAACTGGCTGTCGGCGGTCGAACTCCTGCCCGGGGAGCTGCCGTTGGCTCCGGAGCTGTGGCGCGGGCCGTTCGACCCGGAAACCGTGCTCGGGTTCGCCCGGGGCAAGGAGACCGTTTCCGGACGTCAACTGCACCTGCGCGAGGGCGTGGTGGTGCGGCCGGTCACCGAGCGGTGGAGCCCGGTGCTCGGCGGGCGGGCGATCGCCAAAGTGGTCAGTGACGCTTACCTGACCCGCAAGGGGGGCACCGAATACGAGTGAGACGGGTCCGGATCCGACCGGGCGGATCAGCCCGGTCGGGCGGGTCCGGGCGCGGCTCCTCTCGGTGCTGACTGCCCGTCGGGAGAGACGGCGGGCGCATCCCTGTACAGAAGGAGTGCCGATGGCCACCGACGTCATCCCCGTGCGCGCCCCCGGGCTCGTGCCCGCCCCCACCTCCGCGATACCCGTACCGTCCGGGAACCGTCTGGTCGGATCGCTGTTCGACCTCACCCGTCGCCCGCTGCGCAGCTACCTCGCGGCCCACCGCGAACACGGCGACGTGGTGCGCTTCCAGGCCGGGCCGCCCGGGCTGCGGGCCGACTTCTACGGGGTGTTCTCGCCGGAGGGCGTCCGCCAGGTGCTGGCCGGCGACGCGGCCAACTTCCGCAAGGAGAGCTCCTTCTACGACGAGCTGCGCACCAGCGTCGGCAACGGGCTGCTGACCAGCCAGGACGCCGACTACCAGCGTCAACGGCGCATGATACAACCGCTGTTCACACGGCGCCGGGTGGACGGCTACGCGGACGCGCTGGCGCAGGAGGCGCAGTCGCTCGTCGAGCGCTGGCGGGCGGCGCCCGACGGGGTGGTGGACGCGGCGGAGGAGACGTCCCGGTTCGCGCTGCGGGCGGTCGCGCGCATCCTCTTCGGCGCCGACGTGGAGGAGGCGATCGCGGTGGTGCACCACAGCTTCCCGGTGCTCGGCGAGTACGTGAAGGAGCGCGGCTACGCCCCGGTCCGCCTTCCGCGCACCTGGCCGACCCCGGCCAACCGGCGCGGCACCGAGGCCCAGCGGGCGCTGTACGGGGTCTGCGACCGGATCATCGCCGAACGGGCCGCGCGCGGCGACGACGAGGACGCGGACGACCTGCTCACCCTGCTCGGGCGGGCCCGCGACGACGACGGCGCGCGGCTCGACCCGGCCGAACTCCGCGACCAGGTCCTGGTGTTCCTGCTCGCCGGGCACGAGACCACGGCCACCGCGCTGGCCTTCGCGCTGCACCTGCTGGCGATCCACCCCGAACAGCGGCGGCTCGCCCGGGAGGAGGCGCGGACCGTCCTGGCCGGGCGGGCGCCGACGGCGGCGGACCTGGACGCGCTGCCGTACATCACCCGGGTGTTGAAGGAGGCGATGCGCCTCTACCCGTCGGCGGCCCTGGGCGGGCGGCGGGCGGTCGAGGAGACCGTCATCGACGGGTACGTGATCCCGGCGGGGGCGCAGGTGGTCGTCGCGCCGCTGGTCACCCACCGGCACCCGGACCACTGGGAGGAGCCGGAGCGGTTCGACCCGGACCGCTTCCTGCCGGAGGCGGAGCGGGCGCGGCACCGGTACGCCTGGTTCCCGTTCGGCGGTGGGCCGCGGGCCTGCATCGGTCAGCACTTCTCGATGCTGGAGGCCGTGCTGGCCCTGGGAGTGCTGCTGCGGGACTTCGAGCTGGAGGCGGTGGACCGGCGGGTGGCGCTGGCGCAGGGGATCACGCTGCGGGCGGCGAGCCCGATGCGGATCCGGGTGACGCCGGGCGGCTGACGGGCGCCTGACGGGCGGCTTGCGGTTGGCGGGCGACAGCTGACAGGTGACAGTCGACGGGGGTCAGCGGACAGATGACAGATTTCAAACTCTGTCATCTGTCCGCTGTCGGTTGTCCGCTGTCGTCCGTACGTCGTCCGCCGCGCGCTCGTCGACCGTCCGCTGGGTACACGACCGGGCCATTCGAACACACCACCCGTGTGCCACGGGCAGCTTTTCAGATCTTTGTCTGACCGATTCCGGCCTCTCGGTAGCGTCCCACGCACCCCGGACCGGAAGCGCACATGCGGCTGGCATATGCCATTCGCGTGCAGTCCGCCCGGCCAGGGGAGCCCGGGCGCACCGCGTACCGCCCCCGGGCCCGACCGGTCGACCGGAGGTCCCATGGGCACCCTCAACAATCTCAGCCTCGGCTGGCTGACCCCCGCCCTCTCGTACCTGATGGCCTGCGCCGGCGCCGCCCTCGGGCTGCGCTGCACGCTGCGCGGCCTCACCGCGAGCGGCCCGGCCCGGCGGAACTGGCTGGTCACGGCCGCCGCCGCGATCGGCTCCGGCATCTGGACCATGCACTTCGTCGCCATGTTCGGCTTCACCGTCGACGGCACCGAGCTGCGCTACAACGTGCCGCTGACCCTCCTCAGCCTCGTGGTCGCGGTGCTGGTCACCGGCCTCGGCCTGACCGTGGTCTGCTACGGCCGGCACCGCGGCCTGTCCCTGCTCTCCGGCGGCGTCACCACCGGCCTCGGCGTGGCCGCGATGCACTACCTGGGCATGGCCGCCCTCCGGATGCACGGCGGACTGCACTACGACCCCGGAACGGTCGCGCTCTCCGTACTGGTCGCCGTCGGTGCCGCCACCGCCGCGCTCTGGTCCGCCGTCACCATCCGCAACGTGTACGCGGCCGCGGCCGCCGCGATGGCCATGGGCCTCGCCGTCAGCTGCATGCACTACACCGGCATGGCCGCCGTCCACGTCCGGCTGGAGCCGACCCGCACGGAACTCGGCGGAGTCAGCCCGATGGAGTTCGTCTTCCCGCTCGCCGTCGGCCTCGGCTCCTTCCTCTTCCTCGCCTCCGCCTTCGTGGCGCTCTCGCCGACCGCCCAGGAGCGGGCCGGCTATCGGGCGGCCGGCGAGCCGTCCATCGGCGAGTACCCCGGCGAGCCCCCGCACCCCGGGCCCGCCCCGCACGGGCCGGCCCCGCACGGGCCGGCCCCGGCCGAGGCGGGGGCCGGGCAGCGCGCCGCCTGAGCCGCGCATCCGCCGCGGCGCGTCCTCCATGCCGCATGAGCCGCACGCCCTCCGCTTTCCCGCGTTCCCGCTCTCCCCGCCCGAAAGGCTCCTCACCCATGCGAGAAGACCGCGGTACCGCCCCCGGTACCCGCCGGGGTGCCCATGCCGGGCCGCCCGCCCGTCCGCCGCGCCCCGGCCCGTGGCTGCGCGGGCTGCGCCCCCGGAGCGTCCGCGCCCGGATCATCGCGCTGCTGATGGTCCCGGTCGTCTCCGTCATCGCGCTGTGGGGGTTCGCCACCGTCACCACCGCCCAGGGCGTCTGGGGCCTGATGCGCCAGCGCGACGCCCAGCGCACGCTGCTCGCCCCCGTCGCCGAGACGGTCGCGGGGCTGCAGGCGGAACGCACCGCCGTCGGTCAGCTGCTGGCGGCCCCGGCGACAGCCCCCACCGCCGTCCGGGAGAGCGCCCTGCGCGAGGCGGCGGCGGCCACCGACCGGGCGCTCACCCCGCTGTTCCCGGACGCCCACCGCCCCGACCGGGGCTACAACCGCGCCGACGCCCAGGGCCTGGGCGGCGAGGCGGCGGCCAGGCTGGACGCCCTCGGCAGCTCGCTCGCAGCCCTGCCCGTCCTGCGCGACCGGGTCCTGGCCAGGAGCGTCGGCTGGCCCGAGGCGTACGCCGCGTACGGCGAGGCGGTGGACCGGGCGCTCGCCGCCGCCGGCGCCGTCGCGCCCTTCCAGGACCGCCAGGTGGCCGCCGACGCCCGGGTGCTGCTGGAGCTGGCCCGCTCCCGTGAGCTGCTCGCCCGCGAGGACGCGCTGCTGCGCGCCGCCCAGTTGTCCGGCGGGCTCGGTGACGACCAACTGCGGGAGTTCTCCGGCGCGGCCTTCGCCCGGCGGGAGTTCGAGCGGGGTGCCGCCGCAGACCTGCGCCCCGCCGACCGGGAGTCGCTGCTCGCCGTCACCGGTGGCCAGGACCACCGCGAGCTGGCCGGGTACGAGGACAGGGTGCGGACGGCCGCCGACGGGCGGACCGCGGTCGCCGCGGTGCCGGCCGACCGCTGGGCGATGGTCGCGGGCAACGTGGCCGGCGCCCTGCGGACCGTCGAGGACCGGGCCGGACGGGTCGCCGCCGAGCGCCAGGACCCTTACGCCCTGGGCCTGTTCACCCCGGCCGGGATGGCCGTGCTGCTCGGCCTGGTCGGCGTGGTGGCCTCGCTGGTGATCTCGGTGCAGATCGGTCGGGGGCTGGTCACCGAGCTGATCGGCCTGCGCAATTCGGCACTTGAGCTGGCGGGGCGCAAACTCCCGGCGACCATGCGGAAGTTGCGCGCGGGGGAGGAGGTGGACATCGAGGCCGAGGCGCCCCGGCCGGTGGGGCGGGACGACGAGATCGGCCAGGTGCACCGGGCGCTGGGCACCGTCCAGCGGGCGGCCGTCACGGCGGCGGTCGAGCGGGCCGAGGTGCTCTCCGGCGTCTCCGGGGTGTTCGTCAACCTCGCGCGCCGCAGCCAGGTCCTGGTGCACCGCCAACTCACCTTGCTGGACGCGATGGAGCGCCGCACCGACGACCCGTCCGAGCTGGCCGACCTGTTCCGGCTGGACCACCTCACCACCCGGATGCGCCGCCACGCCGAGGGCCTGATCATCCTCTCCGGGGCCGCTCCCGGCCGTGGCTGGCGCCGACCCGTCCCGCTGGTGGACGTGGTGCGCGCGGCCGTCTCGGAGGTCGAGGAGTACGCCCGGGTCGAGGTCCACCCGCTGCCGCGCGCCGCCGTGGTCGGCCACGCCGTCGCCGACCTCACCCACCTGGTGGCCGAACTGGTCGAGAACGCCACCGGGTTCTCCCCGCCGCACACCCGGGTGCACATCCGGGGCGAACGGGTCGGCAACGGCTTCGCGTTGGAGATCGAGGACCGCGGCCTCGGCATGGGCCCGGAGGTGCTGGCCTCGGCCAACCGCCGGATCGCCGCCGCCGAGCAGAGCGACCTCTTCGACAGCGACCGGCTCGGACTGTTCGTGGTCAGCCGGCTCGCCCGGCGGCAGGACGTCAAGGTCTCGCTGGTGACCTCCGCGTACGGCGGTACCACCGCGGTGGTCCTGCTGCCGACCACGCTGCTGGCCGACGAGGCGGCGGCGGAGGCGATGGAGGCGGAGGACGTGCGACACGACGTCGAGCCGGTGGCGCCCCTGCCGTCCGCGGCGGCGTCGGGCGGTGCGGCGGCCGGGGAGGCGCCGGTGGGGCCGCTGCCTGCCGAGTGGGCACAGGCCGGTCTCCCGGAACGGGAGTTCACGGCGGTGCACGCCCGCGGGGAGGGGGCGACGGGCGATCCGGGCAGCGCCATGGGCAACGCGTCGAGCGGCGGCCCGAGCGGCGGTCCGAGGCGCCGGGAGCACCTGCAGGGCAGGACCGGCGACGGGTTTCCGGCGGTGGGTGGGCCACCGCCGGAGGGTGGGGCTCTGCTGGCGTTCGGCGTCCGGGGCAGTGACCCCGGGCCGGTGCGCCGCACCCCCTTCCGGGCCGACGGCGCCCGGGTGGCCGGTCCGGCTGCGGGCGGGGGTGCGGGTGCGACCGCCCGTCCGCAGTCCGGACCGCCGCAGCCGTACGGCGCGGAGCCGTACCGTACGGAACCCCAGGCCGAACCGGTACCCGGGCCCGGCGGCGCGGGTGACGCCAGGCCGGAGGACCGGCGCCCGGGCGGCCAACGACCGGGCGGCCAGCGATCGGAGCGCCACCGACCGGGCGGCCACCGGCCGGACGATCACCGACTCGACGATCACCGACCGGAAGCCCGGCGACCGGAGGCTCGACCTGCGAGCGGCCACGTACCGGACGGTCACCCAGCCGACCCGGGCCCCGCCGAGCTGCCGCGCCGGACCCGCCAGGCGAGCCTCGCGCCGCAGCTGCGCGAGGCCCCGGCCCGCCCGACCGCGCGCGGCCGCCGTACGGCTGCCGCCTCCTCGGCCGATCCCGGAGCCGGCGACGGCCTCGGCGCCGCGGCCCGCAGCCCCGAGGAGGCGCGGGCGGCGATGTCCGCCTTCCAGAACGGATGGGCGCGCGGCCTGTACCCGGAGGGCCGGCCGGACGGGCAACCCGCCGACCCTCCGCAGCCGCCGCGGGCACGCCACCCCCGACACCCGTCCCGACCCGAAGGAGAGCGTCCGTGATCGCCACCACCCACCGCGCGGGGGAGCTGAACTGGCTCCTCGACGAGCTGGTCCAGCGCGCCCCCGAACTCCGCTTCGCCGTGATGCTCTCCGCCGACGGCCTGGCCATGGGCACCTCGGCCGGCCTGGCCCGCGAGGACGGGGAGCATCTGGCGGCCGTCGCCTCCGGCTTCCACAGCCTGGCCAAGGGCGCCGGCCGACACTTCGGCGCGGGCGAAGTCCGCCAGACCATGGTCGAGTTGGAGGGCGGCTACCTGCTGGTCGCGGCGGCCGGGGAGGGCACCTGCCTCGCCGTGTTCGCCACCGCCCGGGCCGACCTCGGCCTGATCGCCTACGAGATGGCCAGACTGGTCCGCCGGGTCGGCGAGCACCTGAGCGCCCCGCCCCGGGCGGTGGGCGGCCGGTGAGTCCGGTGCCCCGCCCGTACCGGGGGCGACATCCGGAGCATCCGAGGGCCGAACCCGACGGGCACCCCCGCAATCCGCTCGCCGCCGCCCACCGGGCCCGCTGGTACGACGACGACGCCGGGCCGGTGGTCCGCCCGTACGCGATGACCCGGGGGCGCACCGGGGCCGGGGAGCAGCAGTTCGACCTGATCGCCGTGGTGGTCACCGAGTTGCCCGACCCGGTGCTCATGCCGGACGCGCCCGAGCCGCCGGTCGGACCTGAACAGGCGCGGATCCTCGCGCTGTGCCGGGGGACCCCGCTGTCCGTGGCCGAGCTGGCCGCCGACCTCGACCTGCCGGTGGGCGTCGTGCGGGTGCTGCTCGGCGACCTGCTGGCGGCCGGGCTCATCCGGGTCCGCCGCCCCGTCCCGCCCGCCCTGCTCCCCGACGAGCGCATCCTCCAGGAGGTCATCCGTGGACTCCGCGCACTCTGACCACCCGTCCGCCCCGTCCGCGCCGTCCGCGCCGTACGACGGACCGGATCCGTTCGACGCCGAGGATCCCGACGGCACGGTGCTCGCGCTCAAGATCCTGGTGGCGGGGGGATTCGGGGTGGGGAAGACGACACTGGTCGGCGCGGTCAGTGAGATCCGGCCGCTGCGCACCGAGGAACGGCTGACCGAGGCCGGGCGCGAGGTGGACGACCTGGACGGCGTGGAGCGGAAGTCCACCACCACGGTCGCGATGGACTTCGGCCGGATCACCATCCGCGAGGGGCTGGCGGTCTACCTGTTCGGCACCCCGGGGCAGGACCGGTTCTGGTTCCTCTGGGACGAGCTGGCCCAGGGGGCGCTCGGTGCGGTGGTGCTCGCCGACACCCGCCGGCTGACGGACTGCTTCCCGGCCGTCGACTTCTTCGAACACCGGGGAATTCCCTTCGTGGTCGCGGTGAACCGTTTCGCCGGGACACGGGAGTTCGGTCCGGAGGAGGTCGCCCGCGCACTGGACCTGGACGCGGGCACACCCGTGCTGCTGTGCGACGCGCGCCACCGGGCCTCGGGCAAGGAGGTGTTGGTCAACCTGGTCGAGCACGCGGGCCGGGTGCACGCCGCCAGGCTGCTCGCGGACGCCTCACCGGTGGGCTGAGGCGGGCGGGCGGGCCGAGGCACCGACGGGCGGACAGTGTGCGGCGGACGGATAACAGATGACAGCTGACAGATTTCGAAATCTGTCAGCTGTCATCTGTTATCCGTCGTCTGTCCGCTGTCGATCGTCCGCCGTCGATCGTCGTCGGTCGGTCGATCGGTCGTCCGCGTTCGGTCGGGGGCGCTCCGGCCGTGCCGCCGAGGGTGTCAGCGGTTCAGCTGTGCCACTGGAACACGACCCGCGTCCAGGTGGACCCGGGGCAGTTGCCCCAGACCGCCCAGGGCTCCGGTCGTGCGCCGATCCACAGGCCGGTGCTGTACGAGCCGTCGGCGCAGTACGTGATGGTGCGCAGTCGTCCGGAATAGACGTTGCAGCGGCCCTCCCAGCGCCAGCCGTAGTTGCCGGTGATGACGCAGCGGTAGGTGTCGGTCGCGACGGTGTTCCAGGCCGGGATGGCGTCGGGGGTCGTGGTCTGGATCCGGACCGTCGCCGCGGCGGCCGGCAGGGTGGTGGTCCCGAGTGCGCCGAGGGCGGCCGTGGCCGCCAGTCCGAACATGGCGAACTTCCTGGCGATGCAGCCTCGCACGGTGGTTCTCCTTGCTGAGGGGTTCTCGTCGGGCGGGGCGCCCCGCCCGCCCGGATGTCCGCCGGGAGGTGAACTCCCGCCTCCCGCGCGGTCGGTGACATGTTGCACACGATTGACTGCGCACAGTGAAACGACGAACTATGATGTGACCTGTGTCACAAGTCATCCGGTTGGCCTACGGTGCTCCGTCGCCAGGGCCGGCCTGGTGCTCGGGGTGCCGATTTCCGGGGAGAGCGGCATGGCGGATTGCAGTGGTCGGAATGCGGGCGGCGGACGGGAAGCGGACTGCGCTCCGGGCGGGAGCAGTGGTCAATCGGCAGAGTTCAACCGGGTGTTCACGGATCTGCTGCCCAGGCTCCAGCAGGCGGCGGCCTCCCTCGCCGGCGGCCCGGTCGGAGCGGGAGACGTCGTCCACGACGCGTACCTCCGGATCGCCCGCCGGCCGGAGCGCTTCCTCGGTCATCCGCAGCCGTACGCCTACGCGTTCACCACGATGGTGAACATCCTGCGCGACCAGTGGCGCCGGGAGCGCCGGCGGGTGCCGATGCCCGAGGTTCCGGAGGCGGGCGACGTCGGCGAGCGGGACCGGAGCGCCGCCGACTCCTGGGTCGGCGGGATGGCCGAGTCGCAGGCGCGCTGGGAGGTGCTGCGCCTGTTGGGCTTCCTGACCGTCAAGCAGGCCCGCGCGGTGGTGCTGGTGGACCTCGACGGCTACAGCATCGACGAGGCCGCCGAACTGCTCGGGCTGCACCGCAGCACGCTCGCCGTCACCCGGCGCCGCGCCCACGGCCGGCTGCGCGCGATCCTCCAGCAGGAACGTGACCGGGAACGCGACCGGCAGGGCGACCGGGAACGCACCCGCGGGCGCGGACGCGAGCGCGGCCGAGGTGGCCGGGACGGGTGTGCGATCGCCGCTCCGACGCACCGGGCTGACGGCAAGTCAAACTGATGCGGCGCCCTGGCCCGTACCCTGCGAATCGTGACCACGCACGAGGACGGCCGCCTGCGCGCACTGGCCGAGGACGGCCGCTGGCCCGAGTTGCTCGCCTCCTACCGGCAGGGCCGGGCGGCCGCCGTGGTCGAGGCCGGTGAGGAGGCCGCGGCCGTGCTGACGGCACCGCTCGGCCACCTGATCGCCTATGCGGCGCCGCCCGAGCTGGCCGTCCGGCTGTTCGACGGGGACGGCGGCGCGGGGACGGCGGCCGGGGTGGCCGACCACGACGCCGGCCCGCTCTGGGAGGTGCTGGCGACCAGGCACTCCTGGTCGCGGCTGGCCCCGCTGCTGGGCCCGGCCCCGGTGCGACGGCTGGTCGCGCACACCCGGGCACTGCTCGGCGAGGACCTCTCGCACGGGTCCGAGCCGTACCGGTCCGAGTCGCACGGGTCCGAGCCGTGCGGCTCCGGGCCGTACGGGCCCGAGCCCGACCCCGAGGGCGTGCCGTTGCGCCTGGAGCCGTGGGAGGCGTCGGGCTGGGACGAGGCGGCCCGGGTGCGCGAGTACCTGCCCGGCGGGGGTGCGCGCAGCGCGCTGCTGACCCTGCCCGCCAGCCGGGAGGGCCTGGGTGAGGTGGAACTGCCACCGGCGGCGGAGTCGGCCGGACGCCCGGACGGGCCGCGGGTCGCCCGGGCGCTGGCCGGGCTGGGGGCACTGGTGCCGTGGGCGGCGACGGCCTGCGTCCGCGGTCCGGCCCCGGCGGCGGCCGCCCTGCTCGCTCGCGACCGTCGGGTGGTCGGCGGGTACCTGCCGTTCCCGCTCGCCTATCCGGCGCTGGTGCGGGCCGCCGCCGTGGGGCGGGAGCAGGGCTGCGCGCACGGGCGGCTGGCGCTGTGGCGGGCGCTGGCCGCGATGGCTGCGATGGACGGTGCGG
The DNA here is from genome assembly GCF_043201735.1 of Kitasatospora sp. NPDC048286. NCBI lineage: Bacteria > Bacillati > Actinomycetota > Actinomycetes > Kitasatosporales > Streptomycetaceae > Kitasatospora > Kitasatospora sp. NPDC048286. The sequence continues at coordinate 87,821 of NZ_JBICZE010000004.1, read as the reverse complement.
ACAGGACGGACGGGGTGGGCACTCGGGAAAGGGCAGCCGGGACGGCCGGGACGCGCGGAGTGGACCGCGCCGAGGTGAACGCGCTGGTGGTCCGGATGCGCTGCTTCACCTGGCAGGAGCCGTCGGCCGGGCTGCACCATCTGCACGTCGCGCTGGAGGACCCGGCCAGCGGGGTGGCCTGGGTGGTCAGCGGCTCGCAGGAGCTGTGACGAGCGAGTCGGGAGGCCCGTCCGGGCTGACCGACCGGCCCGGGAGCGACGAGGCCCCGGCCCGGGAAAGACGAAACCCCCGGCCCGGGAAAGACGAAACCCCCGGTCCGGGGAAGACGAAACCCCCGGCCCGGCGCCGTTTCCGGGGTTGGTGGAGGCGCCGGGTCGGGGGAGTGTGAGGGCCGCTGCCGGGCTCAGACGCCGGCGGGAGCGGCGCCCTGGGCGGGAACGGCCTCGGGGGTGGCAGCCGCCGAGCCGTCCGCCGCGGTGGCCGGGCCGGCGGGCGCGCCGTGGACGTCGACCAGCGTCTGCTCGTCGAACGGCAGCTCGCCGGCCAGCACCCGCCGGGAGCGCTCGGTGTCGAGCTCGCCGGTCCAGTGCCCGATCAGGACGGTCGCGACGGCGTTGCCCGCGAAGTTGGTGAGGGCGCGGGCCTCCGACATGAAGCGGTCGATGCCGACGATCAGGCCGACCCCGTCCACCAGCGCGGGCTTGTGCGACTGCAGCCCGCCCGCGAGGGTGGCCAGTCCGGCCCCGGTGACCCCGGCCGCGCCCTTGCTCGCGATCACCATGAAGACCAGCAGCGAGAGCTGCTCGCCGAGCGACATCGGCTTGTCCATCGCCTCGGAGATGAAGATCGAGGCCATGGTCAGGTAGATGGCGGTGCCGTCGAGGTTGAAGCTGTAGCCGGTCGGCACGGTGATGCCGACGACCGGGCGGCTGACGCCCAGGTGCTCCATCTTGGCGATCAGGCGGGGCAGCGCGCTCTCGGAGGAGGAGGTGGAGAGGATCAGCAGGAACTCGCGGCCGAGGTACTTCAGCAGCGAGAACACGTTGACCCCGGCGACCAGGCGCAGCAGCGTGCCCAGCACCACGACGACGAACAGCGCGCAGGTGACGTAGAAGCCGATCATGATGACGGCCAGGCTCTTCAGCGCGGCGGTGCCGGTGGCTCCCACCACGGCGGCCATGGCGCCGAAGGCGCCGATCGGCGCGACCCACATGATCATCGACATGATCCGGAAGACCAGTCGCTGCAGGTGCTCGATCCCGCGCAGGACCGGCGCGCCGGCCGTGCCCATCGCCTGGAGGGCGAAGCCGGCGAGCAGGGCGACCAACAGGGTCTGGAGCACCTTGCCCTGGGTGAGGGCCGAGAACAGGGTCTCGGGGATCATCCCGAGCAGGAAGTCGGTGGTCGACTGGGCGCCGCCGGCGGCCGCCTGGGCGTGGCCGGACTTGGCGAGCGCGGCGGTCAGGTGCAGGCCGCCGCCGGGCTCGAGCAGGTTGCCGACGACCATGCCGATGCCCAGCGCGACGGTCGACATGGCGAGGAAGTAGCCGATGGCGAGGCCGCCGACCTTGCCGACCTTGGCGGCCTTGGTCACCGAGCCGATGCCCAGGACGATGGTGCAGAAGATTACCGGGCTGATCATCATCTTGATCAGGTTGACGAAGCCCGTACCGACCGGCTTCAGCTCCACGGCGAAACCGGGGGCGGCCAGGCCGACCGCCACACCCGCGGCCACCGCGGCGATCACGGCGATGTAGAGGTAGTGGGTCCGGTCCTTGCGTCTGGGTCCCGCCGCCGTGGCGGCTCCGGTGATCGACATCTGCGGCTCCCTTGCCGTGCAGTCCTGGTGGCCCCGGGGGATGGGCCGCTCTGACTATGGGCCCGGAGGTGACGGAGGTCACGTTTGCGTTCATAGAGTTCATGAACGGTACGGGTGGCCCGGAGGTCCCGGCCGTGAACGGTGCGGGCGGCGAACGGTGCGGGCCGGGCGGGCGCGGGTGGGCTGCGGCCGCCCGTCGCCGCGCCCTGGGGTCGTCCGGGAGTGTGGTGCACACTGGCAGGCATGTCCGAGCGCACCGCCCCCACCGCCCCGCGCCGCCATTCGCACCGGTCGACGGGCCGCGGGCCCCGGCGGCTGGTCCGCAGCCTGGCCGGGCAGCTGTTCGTCGTCCAGGTGGTGATCGTCGCCGCCGTGGTCGCCGGCGGCGCGGTGCTCGCGTACCTCTTCACCGCCGGCCGCACCGAGGACGCCGCGCGCCGCCAGGTGACCGCGGTCGCGCACGCCGTCGCGGACTCGCCGTCCGTCCGTGCGGCCGTCGATGGCCCGGACCCGACCGCGGTGCTCCAGCCGTACGTCGAGCAGGTGCGGGCCGACACCGGGGTCTCCTTCATCACCGTCATGGACACCGACGGCGTGCGCTGGACCCACCCGCTGCCCGAGCAGATCGGCCGGACCTACCTCGGGCACATCGACTGGGCGCTCGCCGGGCAGACCCGCAGCGAGACGTACACCGGAACGCTCGGCCCGTCCGTCCGGGTGGTCACCCCGGTCTGGGACGACCGGCACCGGGTGGTCGCGCTGGTCAGCGCTGGCCTCACGGTGGAGTCGATCTCCGCGCAGCTGAGCGGTCCGCTGCTCGCCCTGGTCGGGGTGGCGGTGGCCGCGCTCGCGCTCGGTGGCGTCGGCACCTACCTCGCCAACTCCCGGCTGCGGCGGCACACCCACGGGATGGGACCGGACGAGCTGAGCCACCTCTACGAGTACCACCAGGCCACCCTGCACGCGGTGCGCGAGGGGCTGGTCCTGGTCGACCGCTCGCACCGGGTGGTGCTGTGCAACGACGCCGCCCGTGAACTGCTCGGACTGGCGGGTGACTTGGAGGGACGTCCGGTGGTGGAGCTGGGCCTGCCGGAGGCGCTGGTCGCGGCCGTGCTGGGGAAGGAGCCGGTCCGGGACGAGGTGCACCTGACGGCCGAGAGAGTCGTCGTGCTGAACACCTCCACCATCGGCGCCGGCACCGGCCTCGGCCGGGTGGTCACCCTCCGGGACCACACCGAACTCCAGGCGCTCAGCGGAGAGTTGGACTCGGTGCGCGGCTTCACTGAGGCGCTCGGCGCGCAGGCGCACGAGGCCGCCAACCGGCTGCACGCCGTGGTCTCGCTGATCGAACTGGGCCGCCACGAGCAGGCGGTGGAGTTCGCGACCGCCGAGCTCGAACTCGCCCAGCAGCTCACCGACCGGGTGGTCGCGGCGGTGAGCGAGCCGGTGCTGGCCGCGCTGCTGCTCGGCAAGGCGGCCCAAGCCGCCGAACGGGGCGTGGAGTTGACCCTCACCGAGGACAGCCGAATCGACGACGGGGTGCTGCCGCCCGGGCTCTCCGCACGAGACCTGATCACCGTGCTCGGCAACCTCATCGACAACGCCGTGGACGCTGCGATCGCCGGAGCGGCCGAGAGCCCCGTCCCGCCGGAGGTCACCGTCACGGCGCGGATCGCCGACGGCCGGGACTGCGGCGTTCCGGACGGTGGCGTTCGGGACTGCGGCGGTCGGGACGGCGTCGGTCGGGATCGCGGGAGCGACGGCCGGGGCGACGACGGGGACGCGGGGGCGCCCGGCGAGTGCCTGCTGCTGCGAGTCGCCGACACCGGCGCGGGGATCGACCCGGGCGCGGTCGAGGACGTGTTCCGGCGCGGCTGGAGCACCAAGCAGGACGGCCGTGGGCACGGGCTCGGGCTGGCACTGGTCGCCCAGACCGCCCGGCGCAACGGCGGCACCGTCGAGGTCGGACGGGAGCGCGGCGCGGTGCTCACGGTGCGGCTGCCGCTGGCCGGCCGGCCGGGTGGGCCAGGGGAGCCGGGAGGATCGGCGGGCGAACCGGAGGAGTCCGCGGACCGGGCCGACCAGGCCGACCGGTCCGCCGGTCGGGAGCAGGAAGGGGCCCTGGCATGAGTGGCGCCGCCGACAGCACGGCCGACACCGCGATCGGCGCCCCCGCCGGGAAGGAGATCTCCGTCCTGGTGGTCGAGGACGACCCGGTGGCCGCCGCGGCGCACACCCTGTACGTGCGGCGCGAGCCCGGCTTCCACGCCGCGGGGACGGTCCACAGCTGCGCCGACGCGCTGCGCTTCCTGGACCGGGCCCGCGCGGCCGGGACGCCCGTCGACCTCACCCTGCTCGACCTCTACCTGCCGGACGGCCACGGGCTCCAGCTCTGCCGCACCCTGCGCGCGGCCGGTCACAGCACCGACGTCATCGCGGTGACCTCGGCCCGTGACCTCGCCATGGTCCGGCAGGCCGTCTCCGCGGGCGTCGTGCAGTACCTGCTGAAACCGTTCAGCGCGGCCGCCCTGCACGACCGTCTGGAGCGCTACGCCCGCTACCGCGACAGCCTCGGGCGCACCGGTGAGGCGACCGGTCAGGAGGAGGTCGACCAGGCGCTCGCGCTGCTCCGCACACCGGAGCGCACCACCCTGCCCAAGGGGCTGAGCGCGCCCACCCTGGACTCCGTCGCCTCGGTCCTGCGCGAAGCGGCCACCGGGCTCTCGGCCGCGGCCGCCGGCGCCGCCGCCGGGGTCTCGCGGATCACCGCGCGGCGCTACCTGGAGCACCTGGTGGAGACCGGGTGCGCGGTGCGGGAGCCGCAGTACGGCAGTGTCGGGCGGCCGGAACTCTGCTACCGGTGGAAGAGCCGGGCCTGACGGTTCACCGAGCCCGAGCCCGGCCCCGAGTCCGGCCCCGAGTCCGAGCCCGAGCCCGAGTCCGAGCCCGGGCTCTGGCACGGGGCCGTATCCGGACCCGGACCGTCGGTCGGAGGGGGCGTCGGGGCCCGGGCGTGACCTTTCCGCGCGGCGCTCGTTGGGGGAACCGGGGGAGGTTCACTCGCGCGGGTGGTTCTGGGGCCCCGGGGGCATTCCGCCAGGTCAAGGCCAGTAAAGTTAGGCTTACCTAACTTCCCCTGGGGGTTTCTCGTGTCGCTCGCTGCCGTACCCGTCCAGGCCACCTCCGGAACCCCGGCCGCCGGTGAAGCCATCCTGCGCCGTCAGCGCGTCCGCGAGTCCGCCGCCAGAACCTACGCCCGCTCCTTCCCGATCGTCCCGGTCCGCGCCCACGGCATGACCGTCGAGGGCGCCGACGGACGGCGCTACCTGGACTGCCTCTCCGGCGCCGGCACGCTCGCCCTCGGCCACAACCACCCGGTGGTGCTGGAGGCGATCCGCCGAACCCTCGACAGCGGCGCCCCGTTGCACCTGCTCGACCTCGCCACGGCGGAGAAGGACGACTTCACCAGCGCGCTGTTCGAGAGCCTGCCCGCGGAGTTCGCCGCCCGCGCCCGGGTGCACTTCTGCGGACCGGCCGGGACGGACGCCGTCGAGGCCGCCCTCAAGCTGATGCAGACCGCCACCGGCCGCTCCGGCGCGCTCGCCTTCACCGGCGCCTACCACGGCATGACGGCCGGCGCCCTCGCGCTCACCGGCAACGTCGCCGTCAAGGAGCCGCTGCCGAGCGGCGGCGAGGTCGCCCGGCTGCCCTACCCGTACGGCTACCGCTGCCCGTTCGGGGTCGGCGGCGAGGCGGGTGCCGAACTCGCCGAGACGTACGTGGAGCGGCTGCTGGACGACCCGTCGGGAGGTGTGGTGGCGCCCGCCGCGATGATCCTGGAGGCCGTCCAGGGCGAGGGCGGGGTCGTCCCCGCGCCCGACGGGTGGCTGCGCGCGATGCGCCGGATCACCGCCGAGCGCGGCATCCCGCTGATCGTCGACGAGGTGCAGACCGGAGTCGGCCGCACCGGGGCGATGTGGGCGATCGAGCACAGCGGCATCGTCCCGGACGCCATGGTCCTCTCCAAGGCCATCGGCGGCAGCCTGCCACTCGCGGTCGTCGTCTACCGCGAGGACTACGACGGCTGGCGGCCCGGCGCCCACACCGGCACCTTCCGCGGCAACACCCTCGCCATGGCCGCCGGGGCCGCGACGCTGCGCCACGTCGCGGCGAACGGGCTGGCCGAGCGGGCCGCCGCCGTCGGCGAGCGGATGGCGGCGCGGCTGCGCGAACTCGCGGCCGAACTGCCGGTGATCGGCGACGTGCGCGGCCGGGGGCTGATGCTCGGGGTCGAACTGGTCGACCCGGCGGCCGAGCCCGACGCGTGCGGCGCCCGGCCGGCCGACCCGGCGCTGGCGGTGCGGGTCCGGGAGGCGTGCCTGGCCCGGGGACTGATCGTCGAACTCGGCGGACGCCACGACGCGGTGCTGCGGCTGCTCCCGCCGCTGACCATCACGGACGAACAGGTGGCGGCGGTACTGGAGCGGCTGGCGGAGGCGATCGCGGCGGCTTCCGCGAGCGGGCCCGGCGATGGGTCGTCGGGCGCGGTGGTTCACGGTTCGGCAGGCGGTCCGGCGGGAGCGTCGGCGGTTCGGGGGAAGCGGTGACCGGGGCCGCGCCCGGCCCCGTCGGGCTCCCCGACGACAGCGTCGCCACGGACGCCCTGGCGGGCGGCGCGGCCGGGCCGGGCGCACTCGGACCGCTGCTGGCCACCGTCCTCGACTCCCTGGAGCGCGGCACCGCCAAGCGCTCCGGACCGCTGCCGAAGGGCACCCCGGCCGAGATCTCCGCACTCGTCGACGACGCGCTGGCCACCGCCGACGGACCCGGCGCGCTCGCCCGGCTCACCGAGCTGCTCGCCCGCGCCGCCGCCGACCCCGCCGACCCGGCCTGCGCCGCGCACCTGCACTGCCCGCCGCTCGCCGTCGCCGCCGCGGCGGACCTCGCGGTCAGCGCCCTCAACCCCTCCCAGGACTCCTGGGACCAGGCCCCCGCCGCCACCGCCCTGGAGAGCGCCCTGCTCGCCGAGATCGCCGGACTGGTCGGCTACGACCCGGACCGCGCCGCCGGCGTCCTCACCTCCGGCGGCACCGAGTCCAACCTCATGGGGCTCATGCTGGCGCGCGACCAGAAGCTCGACGGCATCGTCGAGTTGGACGGCATCCCGGCCGGCGTCCGGCCGTGCGTCCTCGCCTCCGAGGCCGCGCACTTCTCCGTCCAGCGCGCCGCCGCCCTGCTCGGACTCGGCGAGCGGGCCGTCATCCCCGTCCCGGTCGACCGGGGGCTGCGGATGCGCGAGGACGCACTCGAGCGGGCGATGGCCGAGGCCGGCTGGGCCGGACGGACCCCGATCGCCGTCGTCGCCACCGCCGGCACCACCGACACCGGAGCCGTCGACCCGCTGCACGCCGCCGCCGACCTCGCCCGCCGCTACGGCGCCTGGCTGCACGTGGACGCCGCGTACGGAGGCGGAGCGCTGCTCTCCGACCGGCTCGCCCCGCTGCTCGACGGCCTCGCCCGCGCCGACTCGGTCTCCCTCGACTGGCACAAGCTCGGCTGGCAGCCGGCCGCGGCCGGGATCTTCCTGGTCCGCCGCGCCGAGACCTACGTCTCGCTCGCCCGCCGAGCCGAGTACCTCAACCCGGCCGACGACGAGCGGGCCGGGTACCCCAGCCTGCTCGGCCGCTCGCTGCGCACCACCCGCCGGGCCGACGCCTTCAAGCTCGCCGTCACCCTGCGCACCCTCGGCCGCGACGGACTCGGCCGGCTGGTCGACGCCTGCCACGACCTCGCCCGCGCCGCCGCCGACGCGGTGCGCGCCGACCCGGCGCTCGAACTCCACGCCGAGCCCGTGCTCACCGTCCTGCTCTTCCGGTACCGGCCGCCCGGCGTGACGGACGAGGCGGCGCTGGACGAGGTCAACGGACGGCTGCGGCGCCTGCTGCTGCGCACCGGACGGGCGGTGGTCGGCCGCACCGAACTGCCGGGCGACGGCCCGGGCCGGGTCCGGCTGAAGCTCACGCTGCTGAACCCCCACACCACGGTGGAGGAGGTCGGCGCGCTGCTGCGGGAGGTGGTGGGCGCCGGCCGCGAGGTGGCGGGCGAGCGGGCGGGGTAGACGCGGGTCCGGCGGTGCGGGGCCGGAACGGGGCGCGGCCGGAAGGGGTCCAGGTGGGCGTGGCCGGAACGGTTCCGGGCGGGCGCGGCCGCGGGGTCAGCCGTCCAGCAGGATCGAGCGGGTGAGTTCCCAGGTCTCGGGGTCGGCGGCGACCAGGAGGCCGTCCTCGCAGCCGGGGGCCTCCGGGCGGTACGGGGAGCCGTCCGGGCGGGCGGAGACACCGCCGGCCTCGGTGACCAGGAGGGAGCCGGGGGCGTGGTCCCAGGGGAGGGTGCGCCAGTAGAGGACGAAGTCGAATCGGCCCTCGACGACGTCCGGGTACTCGATCCCTGCGGCGTGCCGACCGGGGGAGATCTCGCCGAAGGCCGCGATGTTGTCCTGGAGCCGGCGGCGGTGCTCGGCGTCGAGGTAGCGGCTCTTCACCGAGCCGCGCAGCTTCGCGACGTCCTTCGGCGCCGGGGGGCGGGTCAGGCGCACACCGTCGCGCCAGGCGCCGGAGCCCAGTTCGGCGCGGTAGGCGGTGGCGGTGGCGGGCTGCCAGATCCAGGAGGCGACGGTCCGGCCGGAACGGACCAGGGAGCACATCACGGCGTACTCGGGTCTGCCGGCGACGAAGTTCGCGGTGCCGTCCACCGGGTCGACCAGCCAGACGGCGGGCTCGTCGTGCAGGGCCATGGCGAGCGACGGATCGGCGGCGACCGCCTCCTCGCCGACCACCGGCACGGGGAGCAGCTCGTGCAGGCGGCGGGCGATGATCGCCTCGGCCTCGCGGTCGGCGACCGTCACGATCTCGCCGGGGGCCTTCTCCATCACCTCGCCGGCGGTCAGCGCCCGGAAGCGCGGTTCCACCGCCTCGGCCGACGCCTCGGCGAGTATCTCCGCCACCTTGTCCATCAGCACGTTCGCGCTCCCTTCGCTGCCTACCACTCTCCCACGAGTGGCGGAAGGGGACGGCGGCGGTCCAGGTGGCGGGCGGGGTGGCGATCGGCGGCCGACGGACAACAGCTGACAGATCACAGCGGATGACCGACGGCTGACCGCTGACAGCTGACAGATTTCGAAATCTGTCAGCTGTCAGCCGTCAGCGGCCCTTTCGTCGGCTCCTCCGTCACTCCTCCACCGCGCCCGGCCCGTCGCCGTCCAGGTGGTGGAAGCCAGGGCGAGGGTGCATCAGGAACTCGTGGTGCGAGATGTTCCAGGCGTACGCGCCCGCCATCGCGAACAGCACGCGGTCGCCCGCCCGCAGCCCGTCGGCTCCCTCGGCGGCGCGGGCGAGGACGTCCTTCGGGGTGCAGAGCTGCCCGGCCAGGGTGGCACGGCCGGTGGTGACGGCCGGGCGCGGCCACGGGTGCGGCCAGGCGTCCACCGGGAGCACCGCGAAGGGCTGGGAATGCCCCCGGGTCGCGGGCGTGCGCAGGTGGTGGGTGCCGCCGCGGACCACCGCGAAGTCCTCGCCGTGGCTCGCCTTCACGTCCAGCACCTCGGTCGCGTACCAGCCGCAGTAGGCGGTCAGCGCCCGGCCCGGCTCGATCCGCAGCGTCAGCCCGGGGTGGGCGTCGAGCAGCTTGGCCAGGCCCTCGCCGAAGGCCGTCCAGTCGAAGCGGGCGGACGGGTCCGCGTAGTCCACGGCCATCCCGCCGCCGATGTTGACCTCCGTCAGCGGGAAGCCGTGCCGCTCGGCCACGGGCCCGTTCGCTGTCAGTGGCATCGGCTACGGTCACCCGCGTGATCGATTCCACGACGCGGGTACGGATCGCCCGCCCCTCGCGCGACCTCGCGGCGGCCGAGCGCTTCTACGTCGGCGGCCTCGGCCTCGACGTGCAGTGGCGCAGCACCGAGCGGGTGCCCGGCAAGCACGACCTGCTGATGGTCGGTCCGTCCGGCGGCAGCTGGCACTTCGAGCTGACCCACGACCCGGAACGGCCGCTGGAGCCCACCCCGACGGTGGAGGACCTGTTCGTCGTCTACCTCGGCGCCCCGGTGGACGAGGCCCTGGTCGCCCGACTGGAGGAGGCCGGTGGCACCCGCGTCGAGTCCCACAACCCGTACTGGGAGGAGTACGGCGTGACGATGGCCGACCCGGACGGCTACCGGTTGGTGCTCTGCTCCCGCACCTGGGAGTCCTGAGCCCCCTTCTCCCCAGGGGTCCGCCCGCCGGCGCCGTCGGGCAGCACCGCCACGCCCCGGTCCAGGTCCACGCCGAAGTGCGGCGGCGCTCCGGCCTGCGCGTCGTCCCGCAGCACGAGTCGCTCGTGCTTCTGCTCGATCTGCACCTGCTTGCCCGGGCTGAACAGCGCGTGCAACTCCTCCAGCCCGCCGACACCCAGCCCCGTCCCCGGCCCGCGCTGACGCGGCCGTGACGAGGCCTCGTCCTGGACCTGCCACGCCGCCAGCAGGACCAGCCCCAGCACCGCCGCGACCACCGCCGTCACACCCACGATCCACCCCATGCCCGCTCAACGCCCCCGCGGGGCCCCGGCGTTCCCCGGGCACGTCGTGGCCGTGCATCGTGGTTGCGCCGGGGCGCGAGGCCACGCTGCGTGTGGGGGCCGCGCCGTGAGGGCGAGGCCGCGCTGTGGCGAAAAGCGCATGGGCGGGCCACGGGCCCACCGGATACGCTGCCGGACGAACCGGAAGGAGCGCCCCTCACCATGCCCGTGCGCGGAACCCTCGTGGACATCCCGACGGCGGACGGCACCGCCGACGCCTACCTCACCCACCCCGACGACGGTCGGGCCCACCCCGGCGTCATCCTCTACATGGACGCCTTCGGGCTCCGGCCGCACCTGGAGGCCATGGCCGACCGGCTGGCCGACGCCGGGTACACCGTGCTCGTCCCCAACGCCTACTACCGCAACGGCCGCTCGCCGGTCGTCGAACTGCCGGAACTCATAGACCTGGACCAGGCCGACGAACTCTTCGGCCGGCTCGTCCCGTTGCTCGACACGCTCACCCCGGAGGCGACCGCCCGCGACGCGGACGCGTACCTGCGCTGGCTCGCCGAGTCCCCGCTGGTCCAGGACGGCCCGGTCGGCCTGACCGGCTACTGCCGCGGCGCCCTGCTGGCGCTGCGCACGGCCGCCAGCCACCCGGACCGGATCGCCGTCGCGGCCGGGTTCCATGGCGGCAGCCTCGCCACCGACCTCCCGGACAGCCCGCACCTGGGCGCCGACCGGATCACCGCCGAGCTGTACTTCGGCCACGCGGACGACGACCCCGCGCTGCCGCCCGAGCAGATCGACCGGCTCGCCGAGGCCCTCACCGCCGCCGGCGTCCGCTACCGGGCCGAGGTCTACGCCGGCGCCCCGCACGGCTACACCCAGGCCGACACCACCCGCTACGACGCGGTGGCCGCCGAACGGCACTGGGAGGCGCTGCTCGGCCTGCTGAAGCGGGTCCTGCCGGCCTGAGGCCGGCTCCCGACCCGGCCGACCCGTCGGCCGGACACCGACCCGGCCGGGTAGGTGTCCGGCCGGGTCGGTGTCCCGCTGGGGAGACACCCGGCCGGATACGCGTCCGGCCGGTCTGTACCGGGCGGCACTGCCGCGGGCGGCGCTGTCACCCACGGCAACCGGACGAGCCGCTCGACCGGGCCGGGGCGGCCGTGACCGCGCACCGGCACCAGCGGCGGGCCGTCCTCGCCGACTGACAACCGATGCTCAATTCCTGTTCGAACCTGCACGACTGAGCCCTCGACACCCTCTGGCACACTGTGTGCCGACGACCCGCGGGGGCGGGGTCATGACACGGGGGAGCAGGAGTATGAGCGGCGCGGGCACCGTGCTCGGTGGGCGGTACGAGCTGGTCGAGAAGATCGGCGGCGGCGCGATGGGATCGGTCTGGAAGGCCGAGGACACCGTGCTGGCGCGGCGGGTCGCGGTCAAGATCCTGCGCTCGGAACTGCTGGAGGACGAGACCTCGGCCCAGCGCTTCCGCCGTGAGGCCCAGCTGGTCGCCGCGGTCGACCACCCCGGCGTGGTGGGCGTCCACGACTACGGCGAGAGCGGCGGGGACGGCGAGGAGCGCTGCGCCTACATCGTCATGGAGCTGATCGACGGCCGTCCGCTGGACCGGGTGCTCAAGGACACCGGCCCGATGGGCGTCGAGCGCGTCCTCGACCTGGTGGCCGGCGCGCTGGACGCGCTGCACGCCGCGCACCGGCGGGAGATCGTGCACCGGGACATCAAGCCGTCCAACCTGATGGTGCGCGCCGACGGACGGGTCGCCGTCACCGACTTCGGCATCGCCCGGGCGCTCGCCAGTACCAAGCTCACCGCCCCGTTCGCGATCATCGGCACCGCGCTCTACATGTCCCCGGAGCAGGCCGAGGGCGCGGACCTCGGGCCGGCCACCGACCTCTACTCGATCGGTGTCGTCTGCTACGAACTGTTGGTCGGCCGGCCGCCGTACTCCGGTGACGGGCCGCTCCAGATCGCGCTGAAGCACGTCAACCAGCCGGTGCCGCAACTGCCGGACACCTTCCCGGTGTCGGTGCGGGCACTGGTCGCCAGAGCGCTCGCCAAGAAGCCCGAGGAGCGGTACGCGGACGCCGCCGCGATGGCGTCGGCGGCCCGTGCGGCCCGGGCGGCACTCTCGGGGGAGGTCGGCGCCGCAGGCGCGCAGGCGCCCGGGAAGGCCGGCGCGGCCGACAGCGGGACCGTCCCGCTGCGGCCCGGTGCGGGCGAGGGGGCTGCGGGCGGTGCCCGTGCGGCGGATCGACCCAAGGACCGGGCAGCGGAGCCGACCGGGGGCGGTGCCGCGGTGGACCTGGCGAAGGGCGGCACCCCGGCGCCGGACGAGGTCGCGAAGGTGGGGCCGCAGGCGCCCACCGAACCCGGCCGACGGCGCTCGCGGCGCACCCTGCTGGTGCCCGTCGTCATCCCCGTCGTCATTTCGATGGGCACGGCGACCGTCCTGCTGATCGACCGCGGCGCCGGCGGCTCCGATGCCGTCCTGCCGCCAGGCGCGCAGCCGACCGTGGTGGTCACCGCCCCCGCGAACCCGGGCGGCGCCACGCCGGCGACCGCGCCCGCGACCACGACCGCGCCCGCCGCCCCGGCACCGACCGACACCCCGGCGGCCACCCCGGGGCCCGACCAGCCGGTGCCCGGCGTCGCCCAGGGCCAGCCGCAGCTCCCGGCCGCCCAGGTCCCGGCCGCCGGTCAGGGTGGCAGCGGCGGCCCGGGTGGCTCCGGCGGCAACCGGGCCGGCGGTGCGGGGACGGCCGCGGGCGGGGCGTCGGCCGGTCAGGCGAACCAGCCCGGCGGCGGCAACCCGGCCAATCCGCCCGCCAACCAGAACCCGCAGCCCCCGGCCCAGACCACCGGTGGCGGCGCCACCGGCGCCCCGCAGAGCCCGAGCCGGCCCGCCTCCTGCGGCGGCAACAGCTGGAGCACCATCGTCAGCGTGAAGGACGGCCGCGCGATCGGCATGCGCGACGACAACCTGAACGGCGACAACCCGATCGTGGTCGGAGGTCACGCGCAGTACGGCTGGGTGCGTTCGACCAACCCCGGCTCGTGGATCCTCTTCAACGCCTGCAACAACGGCGGCCCGCTGATGGTCCAGACGATGGACGGGAAGGTCGTCCTGAACAGCGGGTTCAGCTTCCTCACCAACTGGACGGTCCGCACGGGGAGTTCGGCCGGCTCGTACACGCTCGGCGACTACCAGAACCAGAGCTGCATGACCAACAACGGCCCCGGCAGCGCGGTCACCATGGTCGCCTGCACCCCTGGAAACACCGCCCAGGAGTGGCGGCTCCAGTAGCACTGGCCCAGGCCGACGCGCGTTGTTAGCAGGAACCCCTCAGGCGGGCAAGGGGGTTCGGGTGGCGGAAGCTCGCCACCCGTGCGTCAAGGGACCGTATGGAGTCTTCTACACACTTGTAAAAGTCGATCGACTGCAGGTCGCCCCGGCCGGTCCGACCCGTGCTCGGCGGGTGAGCGCCCGTAGGTGCAGGCGGTCGGCCCGCGCGCGGGCCGAGACCCGCGGCGGGATGTGGTGAATCGCCCCGTTATGCCCGTCGATTGGACGCCCTTTACCCAATGGCGGGACCTGGCCAATCGCTGAGCCAGACCTGTCAATTCATCTGCTGGATTGTCATGCTTCTGGTCATCCCCCAGCGGTAGCCCCACCCCCACCCCTCGGTGGCGAGCCGCTCGACTGCACGGGGCTCCCGCACGTCAGTGCCCGTCCCGCCCCACAGGTGCCGACCCGGCCCCCCGGGACGCGGTGCGACCGCGCCCAGACGCGGTTTCCCGGAAGGACTCGTACGTGAAGCGTAAGCTCGCGGCCGTCGCCGTACTCTCGGCCACGGCCCTGTTGACCGGTGTGATCCAGGTGAGCACCGCCGCCCAGGCCGCTCCCACCCCCTCGCTGCAGGCCCAGGCCGCCCAGCAGCACGCGACCGTGCTCAAGCTGGCGGCCGGTCAGGCCGGCCCGCTGGCCAAGGCGCTCAAGCTCGGCGACAAGGAGCAACTGGTCGCCAAGGACGCCGTGCTGGACAAGGACGGCACCCGCCACCTGCGCTTCGAGCGCACCTACGCCGGCCTGCCGGTGATCGGCGGCGACCTCGTCGTGCACCAGAAGGCCGACGGCTCGGTGAAGTCGGTCGACAAGGCGGTCGCGGCACGGATCGCGCTGCCGAACCTGACCCCGAAGCTCTCCGCCGACCAGGCCGTCACGCAGGTCACCGCGGCGGTCAGGGCCACCGTCGGGGTGACCATCGACGCCGACGAGTCGCCGCTCACCGAGGTCCACCAGGCCGGCCGGGCCGAGCTGGTGGTCTGGGCCACCGACGGCAACCCCCGCCTGGCGTACCGCACCACCGTCGAGGGCCTGCGCGCCGACGGCACCCCGAGTCGTCAGATCCTGGTCACCGATGCCACCGACGGCCGCACCCTCGCCAGCCACGAGACCGTCCAGACCGCGGCCGGCACCGGCAACGGCGTCTTCGTCGGCCAGGTCCCGCTGACCACCGCCCAGAGCGGCTCGGAGTACCAGCTGAAGGACGACAGCCGTGGCGGCCAGTCCACCAGCGACCTCAACAACGGCACCGACGGAACCGGCTCGCTGTTCGCCAACACCAGCAACAGCTTCGGCGACGGAACCGTCAACAACCGCGAATCCGCCGCCGTGGACGCCCAGTTCGGCGCCGCCACCACCTGGGACTTCTACAAGAGCACCTTCGGCCGCAGCGGCATCCGCAACGACGGCGTCGGCGCCCTGAGCCGGGTGCACTACGGCTCCAACTACGTCAACGCCTTCTGGGACGACAGCTGCTTCTGCATGTCGTACGGCGACGGCAGCAACGACACCGCACCG
Source organism: Kitasatospora sp. NPDC048286 (assembly GCF_043201735.1). Classification (NCBI taxonomy): domain Bacteria; kingdom Bacillati; phylum Actinomycetota; class Actinomycetes; order Kitasatosporales; family Streptomycetaceae; genus Kitasatospora; species Kitasatospora sp. NPDC048286. The sequence goes on along the minus strand of NZ_JBICZE010000004.1, from coordinate 72,558 downwards.
CTCACCGAGATCGACGTGGCCGGACACGAGATGAGCCACGGCGTCACCGCGGCCACCGCCAACCTCAACTACGCGGGCGAGTCCGGCGGCCTCAACGAGGCCACCTCGGACATCATGGGCACGATGGTCGAGTGGTACGCCAACCTGCCCTCCAACCCGCCGAACTACTGGATCGGCGAGCTGATCAACCTGCGCGGCGACGGCAGCCCGCTGCGCTACATGGACCAGCCGAGCAAGGACGGCGGCTCGGCGGACTACTGGGACGCGAACGTCGGCAACCTGGACGTGCACTACTCGTCCGGGGTGGCGAACCACTTCTTCTACCTGCTGTCCGAGGGCAGCGGCGCGAAGACGATCAACGGGTTCAGCTACAACAGCCCGACGTACGACAACTCCACGCTCGCGGGCATCGGTCGGGACAAGGCCGCGCAGATCTGGTACCGGGCGCTGACCACGTACTTCACCTCCACCACCGACTACGCGGGTGCCCGTGCGGGCACCCTCAGCGCGGCGGCCGACCTGTACGGCTCGGGCAGTGCGGAGTACAACGCGGTCGCCGCCACGTGGACGGCGGTCAACGTCAACTGATCCGGACCGAGGTCAAGGCCCGGGCCTGAACCGATCAGGCCCGGCCCGGGACAGTGTCGAGGCCCCGCCGGGCCGTGGGTGCCGGCCGGCGGGGGAGTACGGCGGGGGCGACGGTGAGCGGACCACCGTCGCTTCCGCTGTGTGACGCCTGACGATACGTCAATTTTCCTTCTCGTGCAGCTTTCGTGGTGACTCGCGGCACGACAGGTGGCGGGCGCCGGAGCGCGGGGCGCGAAGTAGCACCTCTAACGGGCTCCCGTACACCCAGAAAACTCGACCATCGCGGTGGTAGTGGACAACTACCTGGGGTGGCAGTGCACTCGGTTCCGGTAGTGGGTCCAGGGTCCGTAGCGTCCCCGACATGACGCTACTGACGCGAACCCCGACGAGCGCCGTCCGGCGGCGCGGTCTGCTGGTCTACCTGGTGCTCGCCTACGCCGGGATGTGGGCGGCGATGGCGCCGCTGCTCGCCGACGGGTACCGGCGGGCCGACGCCCGGGAGGAGACCGGCGCCCTGGAGCAACTCTGCATCGGGGCCGCCATGCTGGCCCCGGCACTGGCGGCGCTGCTCGCGGTCCGCTTCGTCGAGCGCGGCGGCGGAGTGCGGGAGGCGCTCGCGCTGCGCCTGCCCCGGCCGCGGTGGCGCGCGGTCCGGGCCTGCCTGCTGCCGCTCGGGGTGCTCAGCGGGCTGACGGCCGCGGCGCTGGTGCTCGGCGCCCTGGCGGGCAGCTACCCCTTCGCCGGTTTCGGCTCGCTGGACCCGGGGCGGGTCGGAGCGTGGGCGGTCCGGGGGTTGATCGGGATGGTGCTGTCGCTGCCGCTGTTCTTCGGTGAGGAGATCGGCTGGCAGGGCTTCCTCTTCCCCCGGCTGCTGCTACGCGGTGACGGTAGTGGTGGCGGAGGCGGAGGCGGCGGCGGTACGGGGGCGCTGGTGCGGGCGTACCTGCTCACCGGGACGGCCTTCGCGCTCTGGCACCTGCCGACGCTGCTGATGGGTGGCCAGTACCCGGGACGGCCCTGGTACCTGGCGGTGCCCGCGCTGACGGTGAGCTGTGTGCTCGTCGTGCCGGTCTTCACCTGGCTGAGGCTGCGCTCGGGGTCGGTCGTCCCGGCGGTGGTGGCACACGCCTTCGCGAGCAGCATGAGCGTGTCGATGGTCCAGGAGTTCGCGGACCCCGGCGCCGAGCTGGACCCGCTCACCATGTCGTTGGCGGGCTGGCCCGGCTGGATCGTCCTCGGCGGGTTCGTGGCCTTCCTCGCGTGCACCGGGAGGCTGGCGCCGGCGGGCGGTCGGTGACGGATGACGGAGTTCAGCTGACAGATGATGAAAGCTGTCAGCTGTCATCTGTCGGCTGACATCTGAAATCCGTCGCCCGGCACCCGGCGCCCGTCACCCGACCGTCGGCACCAGATCCTTGCGGATCTCGTCCAGGATCAGCCCGGCCCCGGTGTAGCCGATGCCGAGCATCCACAAACTGTCGTCCACCCGGAACACCCGCCCGCTCCTCACGGCGTCCAGGTTCTTCCAGAGTGCCCCTCCGGTGATCTTCCCCTGGTCGGACTTGGCCTCGTCCCCGTACGCGGAGTAGAAGATGACGTCCGCCGCGGCCTGGTCCACCTGCTCGGGGCTGATCTCCAGCGAGAAGCCGGTCTTGTCCTGGTTGGCGGGCCGGCCGAGCCCGAGGTCCTTGAACAGGGAGCCGGTGAAGGTGTCGTTCAGGTAGAGCCTGGTCGGCGCGCCCGCCAGGAAGCGGGCCATCTCGACCCGGGTGGCCGCCGCCCTGGCCGGCCCGCCGAGCGCGGTGACCAGGTCCCGGAGCTTCACCCGGTACGCCGCGTCCGCCGCGTCGGCCTCGGCCGTCCGGCCCAGTGCCTGGGCGTGCAGCCGGACGTTCTCCTTCCAGGTCGGCCCGGTGGTCCGGGTGAGCACCGTCGGCGCGATCTTCGACAGTTCGTCGTACCGCTTGTCGTCGCGGACCTGGTTGCTCAGGATGAGGTCCGGCCGCAGTGCGGCGATCGTCTCCAGGCTGGGCTGGCCGATGGCCCCGACGGGCTTCGTACCGGCCAGCCGCTCGGCCGGCAGGTAGGCGGGGAAGGCGGCACCCGCCGCGACGGTGGTGGCGCCGACCGGGTCGAGCCCGAGGGTGACCACCGAGTCCAGCGCGTCGCTGTCCAGGGCCACCACCCGGCTCGCCCGCGCCGGTACGGTGCTCTCGCCGCGCGCGTGCCGGACCGTCCGGGTCCCGCCAGTGCCGCCAGTGTCGCCGGCCCCGCCAGTGCCGCCGGTCCCGTCCGTGCCGGAAGATCCGGACGAGCCGGAGCTCGAGGCCGTGGAGCCGGCCCCGCACGCGGCGAGCACGAGCCCGGGGGCGATCCCGGCGGCGAGGCCGAGAGCGGCGCGGCGGCTGAGCGGTCGGGGCATCGGCGGCACCTCCAACGTACGGGCGGGGCGCCGGAATCCCTGCCCGGACAGTGGCCCGGTTACGCCTCGGAGCCGTTCTCCCGTCGCTGGCGCAGGAGTTCGGCGTACTCGACGTGGACCCGCCGGTCCATCGCGAGGGTGAACTGGGCGTCCGCGACGGTCCGTGCCAGCGGCCGGACCCGCAGGATGCGCTCGGTGAGCCTGGCCGCCTCGCCGCGCGGCAGCGGGGTGTCGGTGGCGAGCGCGCTGAGCAGGTGTTCGGTGACCACCTCGATGAAGATCTCGGCGATGGCGTCCACGTGCTCCCGGGTGCGGCGGCTCGCCTCCAGTACCGCCGAGAGCGGCACCCCCTCCGCCACCAACTCGGTGGTGGCGTCCATCAGCCGGCGGCTGACGTGGGTGATGCCGTCCTCCTCGACGGTGATGTAGCCCTGGGCGATCGACTCGGCGGTGTTCTCCTCGGTGAGCTGGTCGCCGAAGGCCGCCTTCAGCTCCTCCCAGTCCAGCCGCACCGGCGTCTCGTCGGACCACGGTGCGACGATCGCCGCCTCCAGCCCGATCAGCCCGGCGACGTCCCGCCCGCTCTCCCCGGCGCCGATCAGCTCGGCGATGCCGCCCAGGGTGTGGCCGCGTTCGAGCAGTTCGCCGATCATCCGCAGCCGGGCCAGGTGCTCCTCGCCGTACCAGGCGATGCGGCCCTCCTTGCGGGGCGGCTGAAGCAGTTTGCGCTCGCGGTAGAAGCGCAGGGTGCGGGTGGTGATGCCGGCGGCCTCGGCCAGTTCCTCCACCCGGTACTCGCGTTTTCTGTCGCCCGCAGCAGCTCTGACCTTGTCCACGGCGATCAGCATAGGACCGTCGGCTCGGAAGGATCCCCGAACCGGAGCCGTCGTGCTTCTTCCATCCGGTGTCAGCAAGGACTACCCTGCCAATCATGCCAGTGATTACTGGCGCGATTGGCAGGGTCCCGGGAGGCGAGCCCCCGGGAGGTTCCGGGGCCGCAGACCCCCGGGAGAGCGCGACGATCACCGTCCCACCCTCAGGAGGTTGCCGCATGGCATCCAGCAGCAAGCGCCCCAGCTCCGGCGCGTCCGCAGCGACCGACACCACCGCTGCGCAGGAGTCCGTCCCGCACGTCCGGGTGGCGGTGATCGGCTCCGGCTTCGGCGGCCTCGGCGCCGCGGTCCGACTGCGCCGCGCCGGGATCACCGACTTCGTGGTCCTGGAGCGCGCGGACTCCGTCGGCGGCACCTGGCGCGACAACAGCTACCCCGGCTGCGCCTGCGACGTGCCCTCGCACCTCTACTCCTTCTCCTTCGCGCCCAACCCCGACTGGCCGCGCAGCTTCTCCGGCCAGCCGGACATCCGCGCCTACCTGGAGAAGGTCGCCACCGTCTTCGGCCTCCGACCCCACCTCCGCTTCAACACCGAAGTGCTGGAAGCCCGCTGGGAGAGCGAGCGGACCCACTGGCGGATCACCACCTCGGCCGGCCAGTGGACCGCCGACGCCATCGTCTCCGCCGCCGGACCGCTCGCCGACCCGCAGATCCCCGACCTGCCCGGGCTCAGCGGCTTCCCCGGCAAGGTGTTCCACTCCTCCCGCTGGGACCACGACTTCGATCTCACCGGCAAGCGCGTCGCGATGGTCGGCACCGGCGCCTCCGCCGCCCAGATCATCCCGTCGATCCAGCCCAAGGTCGGCAAGCTGACGGTCTTCCAGCGCACACCGGCCTGGGTGCTGCCGCGCCGCGACCGCGAGATCACCCAGCTGGAGAGGTGGCTGCACGGCCGCCTGCCGGTCACCACCAAAATCCGCCGCGGCACACTCTTCGCGCTCCGCGAGATCCAGGTGGACGCCTTCGTGCGCCGCCCCGGACTGCTGCGCCTGGTCCAGCGGCTCGCCGAACGCCACATCGCCCAGGGTGTCCCCGACCCGGCGCTGCGCGCCAAGCTGACCCCGGACTACCGGATCGGCTGCAAGCGCATCCTGCTCAGCAACACCTACTACCCGGCGCTCGCGGCGGCCAACACCGAGGTCGTCTCCTCCGGCCTGCGCGAACTGCGCGGCTCCACCCTCGTCGCGGCCGACGGCAGCGAGCACGAGGTGGACGCCATCGTCTTCGGCACCGGCTTCCACGTCACCGACATGCCCATCGGCGCCCGGGTGTTCGGTGCCAACGGCACCAGCCTGGCGGAGGAGTGGAAGGACGGCATGGAGGCGCTGCGCGGCTCGACCGTGAACGGCTTCCCGAACCTCTTCTTCGTCATCGGGCCCAACACCGGCCTCGGCAACAGCTCGATGATCCTGATGATCGAGTCCCAACTGAACTACATGATCGACGCGTTGACCACGCTCGGCTCGATCGGAGCCGCCGCGATGCAGCCCACCGCGCGCGCCCAGCGGCAGTGGAACCTCGAACTCCAGCACCGGATGGACCGCACCGTGTGGACCACCGGCGGCTGCCTCAGCTGGTACCTCGACCCGAGCGGCAAGAACACCGTGCTCTGGCCCGGATCCACCACCTCGTTCCGCCGGGCCACCCGCAAGGTCGACCTCGGTGAGTACGAACTGATCATGCGCGCCGCGCCGACCGCCGCCCGCACCGCCGGCCAGGAGGTCCCCGCGTGAGTGGCGTCCACCTCCCCGAGGGGTACGAACCACCGGTTCCGGCGGAGGAGTTGAGCATCCGGTCGGCGGACGGCATCCGGCTGCACGCCGAGGTGCACGGCCGGCCCGGCGCGCCCACCGTGGTGCTCGCGCACGGCTGGACCTGCTCGACCGCCTTCTGGGCCCCGGTGATCCGCCGACTGGCCGACCGCTACCGGGTGGTGGCCTACGACCAGCGCGGCCACGGGCACAGCGAGATCCCGCCGAGCCGGGCCCGCTACTCGACCCGGGCACTGGCCGAGGACCTCTCCGCCGTGCTCGTGCGGACCGTTCCGGCGGGCGAGCGGGCCGTGCTGGCCGGACACAGCATGGGCGGGATGACCATCATGGCCGCCGGTGGCCGACCCGACGTCGCCGAGCGCACCGCCGCGGCCGTCCTGATCTCCACCGGTCCCGGCGACCTGGTGGCCGAACTCACCGTCCTGCCACCGGCCGTACGCTCCCCGGGACTGCGGCGCCTCCTGCACCGGCAGCTGCTGCGCTCCCGGATGCCGCTCGGGCCGGTCTCGCCGCTCAGCCGGGTGGCGCTCAAGTACGCGACCATGGGGCCCGGTTCGCCCGCCGGCCAGGTCGAGGCGACGGCCCGGATCGTGCACGCCTGCCCGACCGCCGTCCGCGCCAACTGGGCCGCGGTGCTGGACCGGCTGGACATCCACACCGGGCTCGCCCGGCTCGCCGCGCCCACGGCGGTGGTGGTCGGCACCGCCGACCGTCTGACCCCGCCGGTGCACGCCCACCGGATCGTCGCCGAACTCCAGGACCCACAGGGGCTGTTGCTGCTCCCCGGGGTCGGCCACATGTCGCCGCTGGAGCGCCCGGACGAGGTCGCCGCCGAGATCCACCGGATGGCCTCGGCGTACCTGGCCGCCGCTCCCGCCGCCGCTTCCGTCGCTGGTGCCGTCGCTGGTGCCGAGCCCGTCGGCACCGTTCCCGACTCCGTCGCCGAGAGGACCTCCGTCGCATGAACGCCATCCCGCCGCTGTCCACGCAGGTCGTCGTCGTCACCGGGGCCGCGCGCGGCGTCGGCGCGTCGCTGGCCCGCAAGCTCGCCCGGCGCGGGGCCAAGGTGGCCCTGCTCGGGCTGGAGCCGGAGGAGCTGAAGGACGTCGCCGAGCGGTGCGGCCCGTCCGCCACCAGCTGGGAGGTGGACGTCACCGACCTCGAGGCGCTGGAGGACACCGCCCGCCGGATCAAGGAGCACTACGGGCGGATCGACACCGTCGTCGCCAACGCCGGGATCGCCATCGGTGGGCCGCTCGCCGACAGCGACCACAAGGCGTTCAGCCGGGTCATCGAGGTGAACCTGCTCGGCAGCGTGGCCACCGCGCGGGCCTTCCTGCCGGCGCTCGCCGAGAGCCGCGGGTACCTGCTCCAGATCGCCTCGCTCGCCGCGCTGACCCCCGCGCCGCTGATGAGCGCCTACTGCGCCAGCAAGTCCGGGGTGGAGGCCTTCGCCCACTCGATCCGTGCCGAGGTGGCGTACCAGGGGATCAAGGTCGGTGTCGGGTACCTGAGTTGGACCGACACCGACATGGTCCGCGGGGCCGACCAGGACGCCGTGCTGAGGCAGATGCGATCCCGGCTGCCGTGGCCGGCGAACAAGACGTACCCGCTGGAACCCGCGGTGGAGCGGATCGTCGCCGGGATCGCCCGCCGGTCCGCCCACGTCTACGCGCAGGCCTGGCTGCGCGGGATGCAGTCGGTCCGCTGGCTGCTGCCGACCATGATCGCGGTGGTCGGCTCCCGGGACGTGGCCCGGCTCGCTCCCCAGCTCGCCGCCACCGCCGCGAGCCGCCTGCGCGCCGTCGGTGCCGGAGGCGCGGCGGACACGGAGGCCCGGGGGAGCCGCAGCAGGTCGGGCGGCTGACGGCTGGCTGCGAACAGATGACAGCAGACAGATGACAGCGAACGGATGACAGCAGACGGATGACAGCTGACAGATTTCGAAATCTGTCAGCTGTCATCTGTCATCCGTCTCCCCTAGCTCGTTCGCCGCGCCCCGCCGCGATCCCCGCCAGCGTCTCCAGCGCCCGCGCCAGCACCGGCAACGGCGGTGAGGCGAGTCCGACCCGGACGGCGGAGGGCGAGCGCCGGGGATCGACGGCGAAGGCCGCCGCCGGTGTGACCGACACCCCGGCCCGCGCCGCCTCCGCGACGAAGGCCTCCGCCCGCAGGCCCGGCGGCAGTTCCCACCACAGGTAGTACGAGCCCGGGTCGGACCGCAGCCGCTGCCCCGTCAGCATCTCGCGCGCCAGCAGCTGCCGGGCCGTCGCGTCGGCCCGCTTCGCTGCCTCCACCGAGGCCAGCGTGCCGTCCCCGATCCAGCGCACGGCCGCCTCCAGCGCGAAGCCGCTCGGTGCCCACCCGCCCGAGCGCAGCGCCCCCGCCACCCGCTCGCGCAGCGCCGCGGGAACGACCGCGAACCCGGTGGTCAGTCCCGGGGCGAGCCGCTTGGAGAGGCTGTCCACGAGCACCGTGCGCTCCGGCGCGAGCGCGGCCAGCGGCGCCGACCCCGGCCGGAGGAAGGACCAGACGGCGTCCTCGACCACCGGTAGGTCGAGCCGCCGCAACACGGCCACGAGCGCCACTGCCCGTTCCCGCGGCAGGCTCACGCCGAGCGGGTTCTGCAGGCGCGGCTGGACGTACACCGCGCGCAGCGGACCGGTGGTCCGATGGGCGGCCGCGACGGCGTCCGGCAGCAGCCCGTGCTCGTCCACGGCCAGCGGCACCAGCACGATGCCCAGCCGTTCCGCCACCGCCTTGACCACCGGGTACGTCAGTTCCTCCACGCCCAGCCGCTGCCCGGGCGGCACCAGGGCGGACAGCGCCCCGGCGATGGCCTGCCGCCCGTTGCCGGCGAACAGCAGGTCCGCCGCGTCGACGTGCCAGGAGCCGCAGGAGCCACAGGAATCGCAGGAATCGCAGGCGTCGACCGAGAGCAGTCCCGCGAACGCCCGCCGGGCCGCGCCCGTTCCCGCCGCGCCGACCGGCCGCAGCGCCTCGCCCAGCGCGTCCGGCCGCAGCAGCGGCGCCAGTCCGGCCGTCAGCAGCTCGTTCTGCCCGGGGACGGAGGGGTAGTTGAGCTCCAGGTCCACGGGGGTGGCGGACGGCTCCGCGAGCGCGACCCGGGCGCCGTCCGGTGCGCGCCCGGCCCGGACGAAGGTGCCGCGACCGACCTCCCCGACGGTCAGTCCGCGCCGGGCCAGCTCCCGGTAGACGCGCCCGGCCGTCGAGTCGGCGATGCCCCGGCTGCGGGCGAACGCGCGCTGGGTCGGCAGCTGTTGGCCGGGCCGCAGCCGCCCGTCCGCGATCTCGGCGGCGATCCGGTCGGCGAGCAGGCGGTAGTCGTCCATCGGGGTCGGCCCTCCAGCGGCTCGCATTGCACCGAGTGCAAAGTCATCATTGCATCGAGCCGATTGCCCGGCCTAGCCTCCTCGCATGGACGCGTTGACAACCGCCGTGGACGGCCGGGCCGTGCTCGGGATCGCCGCCGTTGCCCTGGGCATGGTGCTGTCGCCCGGGCCCAACATGATCTACCTGGTGTCGCGTTCGATCGCGCAGGGCCGCCGTGCCGGGCTGATCTCGCTGCTCGGGGTCGGGGCCGGTTTCCTGGTCTACCTGGTCGCTGTGACGGCTGGGGTGGCCGCGGTGTTCTCGGTGGTGCCCGTCCTCTACACCGCGATCAAGCTGGCCGGTGCCGGATACCTGCTCTGGCTGGCCTGGAAGGCGGTCAAGCCGGGCGGCACGGCGGTCTTCGCCCCGCAGCAGCTGTCGCCGGACCCGCCGCGCCGGCTGTTCGCGATGGGCTTCCTGACCTGCCTGCTCAACCCCAAGATCGCCATCATGTACATCTCGCTGCTGCCCCAGTTCGTGGCCCCGGAGCGCGGTCACGTCGCCGTGCAGAGCCTGCTGTTGGGCCTGACCCAGATCGCGATCGCGATCACCGTCAACGGCCTGATCGCGGTGAGCGCGGGCAGCATCGCGGCTTTCCTCAACCGTCGCCCCGGCTGGCTGCGGATCCAGCGCTACGCGATGGGCACCGTCCTCGCCGGCCTCGCCGTGAACATCGCCGCCGACCGGGCCAAGGCCGTCGCCGTCTGAGCCGGAACCGTCCCCTCCCGGGCCGTAGTCGTCCCCGGCCGTGGTCGTCCCGGGCGTAGGTCGTCGCCGGGCAGGCGGCGGCCGTCCGGGCGCTACGCTGCGCGCGTGATCAACGATGCGAACGTACGTCTCGCCGAGCTTCTCGACCGTCGCGCGGACGGGCACGAGCCGGCGCCCGAGGCGGTGCTGGCCGCGCTGTTCGAGGGCGGGGTGTTCGTCCCCGTCACCGACACCGGATCGGTCATGTTCCTTCCCGACCCCGAGCAACCGCCCACGCTGCTCGGGTTCACCGACGCGGCGCTCGGCATGCGGCTGCTGGCGGAGGCCGCGGGGATGGTGCACTGCGACGCGGCTCGGCTGCGGGACATCCTGGAGAAGACCGGCGTCGCCGTGCTCGGGGTCCGCTCCGGGCACGGGCAGGCGATCTTTGCCGAGCAGGTGCTGCGGGACTGGGCGGCGTACGGCCCCGGGGCGGAGATGAGGCTCGCGTGGTCCACCGACCCGGTGGCGGTCGCCCTGCGCGACGCGTTGGTACGGCGGATCCGCGAGTTCCCCGCCGTCCGCTCGGTGTGGGTCGCGCAGAGCCGGTTCCAGGCCACCGGTGAGGAACACCTGGTGCTGCACGTCGCCGTGGACGAGGATCTGCCCTCGGCCTCCGCCGACCGCCTGGTGCGGGTCCTGCTCGACGAGGAGGTGAAGCTGACCCCGACGCGCCCGGACGTCGGGATGATCGCCCTGAACACCACCACCCACGCCGACGCCATCGCCCGACTGGACCGCCAGGGTCTGGACACGGTGCGCCATGACGCCGAGTCGGGCCGGGTCGAGGTGATCTCCCGCGAGTACGACGACCCGTCGGCGGTCCCGGCGAACGGTGTCGCGCCCCGGCCCCGGGCCAAGCGCCGTTGGTTCGGCCGCTCCTGACAGGGTGCGGGCGGGACCGGCACCGGCGCCCTCAGGCCCGGCTGGCGGCCCGCAGTACCTCGTACCCGGCCTGGACGAACCGGCCGTCCAGTGCCGGGGCGGTGTTGGCCACCGCGGCGACGGCCGCCTGGCCGTCGGGTGAGAACCCCACGAAGGCGGTGAAGCCCCGGGTGCCGCCGCTGTGGAAGTAGAGGTCCCGGTCGCCCGAGCGGCGGTGCATCCACACCAGGCCGATCCGGTCGGTCGAGTGCGGCAGTCGCAACCGCAGCCGCTGGACGTCCCGCAGTGCGGCCCGCAGTCCGCCGTCCGGGTCCGTCGCGGGTCCGGAGCCCGGGCCCGTGGTCGGTCCGCCGCCCGGGTTCCTCACCAGTCCGCGGGCCGGGCCCGTCGCAGGTCCGCCGTCCAGGTGGGCCCGGAGGTAGCGCAGCAGGTCGGCCCCGTCGGCCCGGACGGCGCCGGCTCCCGGTAGTCCGGGGATGTACCAGGGTGGGAGGGCCCGCCCGCGCCGGTAGCCGGTCGCCCGGCCCGGCAGGTCCGGGGCGCAGGTCGTGGACCGCAGGCCCAGGGGGCGGCAGACCCGTTCGGCGAGCAGTTCCCCGTACGGCAGTCCGCCCGTCTCGGCGAGTACCCGTCCGAGCAGCCCGACACCGTAGTTGGAGTACCCGTACCGGCTGCCGGGCGTGCCCCGTACGGTGGTTCGGGACAGACTGTCCCTCAACTGCTCGTCGCCGTACGTCTCGTACGGGTTGCTGAACCAGGCCGGAACGGCCTTCGCGAGCAGTCCCGGGGGGAGGCCGGGCAGGCCCGAGGTGTGGGTGGCCAGGTGCAGGAGTCGGATGGGTTCGGTCGACCGGACCTTCGCCGCGCGCCAGCGGTGCGGCAGCCGGGCCTCGACCGGGTCGTCCAGGGCGAGTTCGCCGCGTGCGGCCATCTCCGCGAGCAGCAGTGCGGTGAACGTCTTGCTGACGGAGCCGAGTTCGAAGACGGTGTCGGGCGTGCAGGGCGCGGCGGCCGGGCCCCTCCCGACCCGTCCGAAGCAGCGCACGTCGGCCTGGTCCCGGACGGCCAGGGCGACCGTCACGGCGGTGGCGTGGGGCCGGGCCGCCCGGACCGCCGCCGTGACCGCGGCGTCCACGCCGCTCACGTCGAACCCCGATGCCTGGACCCGTTCAAGGGCCCACCGGTGTGCCGCCGAGCGCCCGGGAGAGCGTGACGGTGGCGGCCACCACCCCGACCACCGCGGTGTGGCAGTGCTGGCGGAAGTCCTCCTCCGGGTCGTCGTTGTCGGGTGCGGAGCCCTCGCACCTGATCATCCCGTTCGCCTCCTGGGCCGCGGCCAGCGCCTCCCAGCCGGTCCGGCCGGTGACGGGCTCGCCGATGCACGAGTCCACGATGAGCAGTTCGCCGGCCAGGTCCCACTGTTCGATCTCCAGCCAGATGTCGAGCCAGACCGGCAGCCAGTCGCGCAGGTAGTCGCGCATCGGCTCGGGCAGGCACTCGGGCCGGGCGCCCCAGTCGGTGAGGTGGAAGACGGTGTGGGTGACCTGGTAGGCGATCACCCAGGCGATGGTCCAGGGCTCGGCGAGGGCGCCGAGCCAGGTGTTCCGGGCCAGCCTGGGCCAGTCCGGCTGGGGTTCGAGGCCCGCGATCCGCCGGGCGTTGGCGAGGGCGAGGTGGCGGCTGCCCTGGATCTCGACGGCGTGCACGGCCCGGAGCCGGCCGATCGAGGTGAGCAGTTCCTCCATGGCGGCGTGGCGGTATCCGGACCGGGCGAAGTGGCCGTACGTCTCCAGCGGGTCGACGAGGGTGACGTGACGCAGCTGCCGTTCGAGCAGCAGGTCTCCCTCGCCCAGCTGGGACCACGCGGCTTCGAGCAATTCCTTTGCGAGGTTGGCGTCGTGAGGGCCGGTGACGCCGTCGCGCAGGACCAGGGAGGACGCCAGAGCGGCCTCGCAGAGCGGCTTGTAGACGTCTTCCGGGTCGGCCAGGTCGACGATGGTGCTCTCCTCCAGCCGGCTGTAGCCGCGCTGGTAGCCGTCGTGCAACCAGGCCAGTGACCGGGAGCCGAGCTGTTGGGCGGTGGCGAGCACCTCGGTGTCGGTCGTCATCTCGTCGCTCCGTTCGAACCAGTGGAGCCAGTCGGGCCGTCGGAGCCGTCGGAGCCGTCGGAGCCGTCAGGGTCGCCAGGGCCGCTCAGTCCGTTCAACAGGCGCTGGGCGATGGCGAGTTCGAGCGCCGACCGGGCGGTTCCGTCGCCGGAGAAGCGGATCCGGTCCAGGACGGGTTCGAGTTCCAGTCGGAGCGGCCGGCCGTCGGCCCGCGCCCAGGCGAGCCACCGGGCGAGCCGGACGGCGGTGGTGGGGTCGCGCCGGAGCATGCAGCGGACGGTGCCGCGGGCGAGGTCCAGGGTGTGGGTGCGGGCGGCGTCGTGGATCGGGCCGTCCAGTGTCGGCAGTGCCAGCGAGGACAGTTGGGCCATCCGCTTCGACCACGCCTGCCAGCCGACGGTCTCCGGGCCGGACAGTGGTGCGGGCGGTGTCACGTCCGCCCCGTACGGTGCGCGGGCGAGCAGCCGGCCGGCCGCCCAGTCCTGCCACCCGATCACCAGCGCGGCCTCCGCGGAGGAGGGGGCGGGCGCGGGGAAGGCCACGCGTGCCTCGGACAGCAGGGCGGCGGCGGTGCCGTCGGGTTCCGCGCCGGTGAGCAGCTGCGGCGCGAACAGGTCCGCGCCGAGCACCCGTACCGCGGCCAGCAGGGGGCGGGGTACCAGGCTGTCGGGGTCCGCGAGTGCGGCCGTGCCCCCGCCGTCCCGGAGGACGGCGAGGGTCCGGTCCGCCACCCGCTCGACCGCCGCGGCGAACTCGTCACGGAGAGGGGTCTCGGCGGTTGGCATGGTGATCGGGTCCCCCTTCAGGAGGGAGTGGTCACGGGCGGGTGGCCCGACGGGGGAGAAGCCGTCCTACCGGGTCGGCTTCTCCTTCGGGCCCTTCGGGGAGAGGAGCAGGAGCGCGGCCAGCAGCACCGCGCCGGCGGCCTCGGGCAGATACGTGGGCGCGTCGGACACGACGGCCTCGTCCTCCACCATCAGGCTCGCGAGTGTCTCGGCCTCCAGCGCCGCGCTGTGTGACGTCGAAGCCGTTTCGGTCCGGAACTGAGTAAGCATCAGATCTGCCTCCTCAACTGGATTTCACCGCCCGGTCGGACGATGCCCCCGTACGACAGTACGAGCACCTCCGGGGACCTGCATCCGGAGGTCACCGAGCAGGTGGGATCGCCCTGGGTGTGTGCTCGGGTGCGGCGAGTCGGTACGGTCGGGGCATGACCACAGCCTTGATCACCGGCGCTACCGCCGGCATCGGAGCCGCCTTCGCCCGCCGGCTCGCCCGCAGCGGCTACCGGCTCGTCCTGGTGGCCCGGGACACCGAGCGCCTGGAGCACGCAGCCGCCGACCTGCACGGCAGGTACGGCATCGAGACGGAGGTGCTGACCGCCGACCTCGCGACCGACGAGGGCATCGGCGCCGTGGAGGCCCGGCTCGCCGACTCCGCCCGCCCGGTGGACCTCCTGGTCAACAATGCGGGCTTCGGCAACAAGGGCGCCTTCGGGACGGTCCCGCTCCAGGACGAGCTGGCCATGCTGAAGGTGCACATCGAGGCGATCCTGCGGCTGACCACGGCCGCCCTGCCCGGCATGCGGGAGCGCGGCCGCGGAGCGATCGTCAACGTCGCCTCGGTGGCGGCGTTCCTGCCGCGCGGCACCTACGGCGCCAGCAAGGCCTGGGTGGTGAGTTTCACTCAGGGTGTGATGCGCGACCTCGGCGGTACGGGTGTGCGGATGATGGCGCTGTGCCCGGGCTTCACCCGGACCGAGTTCCACCAGCGGGCCGGTATGGGAACGGGCAACATCCCGTCCTGGTCCTGGCTCTCGGCCGAGCGGGTGGTGGACGAGGCGATGCGCGACCTGGCGCGCGGCCGGTCCGTGTCGGTGCCGGGCAAGCGGTACAAGATGGCCGTGGCCATCGCCCGGGTGCTGCCCTCCGGGAAGCTCGGTGGGCTCTCCTCGAAGGCGGCGCGCACCTACCGGACGAACTGACGATCGGGGCGGTCGGGCGCGGTCGGGCGCGGTCGGCGCGGGTCGGCGAGGCCCTCCCAGGGGGCGGGAGCGAGCACTGGGGGTCGATGGCCGAGGGTCGATGGCCGAGGGGTGAGGGGCGAGGAATAGAGTCGCCCTCACTATTAGCTTGTCTAACTATGAGCTATCCTCGCTATGTCGACCCCAGCCCGCCCGTCCGCCCGACCGCCCCACCCAGGGAGGCCCGTCCTTGAGGCCCACCGCCATCGACTGGACCCCGCCCGAGCGCGCCGAGGGCGAGCCCCGCCCGCCCGCGCAGTGGCGCCGCATCCTCGCCCTCTTCCGCCCGTACCGGGGCCGCCTGGCCGTGGTCGGGCTGCTGGTCGCGGCGTCCGCCGTGGTCTCGGTCGTGTCGCCGTTCCTGCTGCGGGCCGTCCTGGACACCGCGATCCCGCAGGGCCGCACCGGGCTGCTCAGCCTGCTCGCGCTCGGGATGATCCTCACCGCCGTGGTGAACAGCGTCTTCAACGTCCTCCAGACGCTGATCTCCACCACCGTCGGCCAGCGCGTGATGCACGACCTGCGCACGGCCGTCTACGGTCACCTCCAGCGGCAGTCGCTGGCCTTCTTCACCCGCACCCGCACCGGCGAGGTCCAGTCCCGGATCGCCAACGACATCGGCGGCATGCAGTCCACGGTGACCTCCACCGCGACCAGCCTGGTCTCCAACCTGACCGCGGTGGTCGCCTCCGTCGTCGCCATGGTCGCCCTCGACTGGCGGCTGACCGTCGTCTCGTTGCTGCTGCTCCCGCTCTTCGTCTGGATCAGCCGCAGGGTCGGCCAGGAACGCAAGAAGATCACCACCGAGCGGCAGAAGCAGCTGGCCGAGATGAGCTCGGCGGTCCAGGAGTCGCTCTCGGTCAGCGGCATCCTGCTCGGCCGCACGATGGGCCGCTCCGACTCGCTCGCCCGGGAGTTCACCGGGCAGTCCGACCAGCTCGCCGACCTGGAGGTGCGGGCCAGCATGGCCGGGCGCTGGCGGATGAACACCATCCAGATCGTGATGGCCGCGATGCCCGCGCTGATCTACTGGGCGGCCGGGCTGACCTCCGCCGCCGGCGCGCCGATCGTCTCGGTCGGCACCCTGGTCGCCTTCGTCACCCTCCAGCAGGGCCTCTTCCGCCCGACCGTCAGCCTGCTCTCCACCGGCGTGGACGTGCAGACCTCGCTCGCGCTCTTCCAGCGCATCTTCGAGTACCTCGACCTGCCGGTGGAGATCGACGAGCCGGCCGACCCGATCACCCTGACCGACATCCGCGGCGAGGTCCGCTTCAAGGACGTCGACTTCCGCTACGACCCGACGCAGGAGCGGCCGACCCTGTCCGGCGTCGACCTGACGGTCCCGGCCGGGAGTTCGCTGGCCGTGGTCGGCGAGACCGGCTCGGGCAAGACCACCCTCAGCTACCTCGTCCCGCGGCTGTACGACGTGACCGGCGGACAGGTCAGTCTGGACGGCGTGGACGTGCGCGAACTGTCCTTCGACACGCTGTCCCGCGCGGTCGGCGTGGTCTCCCAGGAGACCTACCTCTTCCACGCCTCGGTCGCCGAGAACCTGCGCTTCGCCAAGCCCGGCGCCGACGACGCCGAACTGGTCGAGGCCGCCCGGGCCGCGCAGGTCCACGACACCATCGCCGCCCTCCCGGACGGCTACGACACCCTGGTCGGCGAGCGCGGCTACCGCTTCTCCGGCGGCGAGAAGCAGCGCCTCGCACTCGCCCGGACGATCCTGCGCAATCCACCGGTGCTGATCCTCGACGAGGCCACCAGCGCGCTCGACAACCGCACCGAGCGGGCTGTCCAGCAGGCCGTGGACACCCTGGCCGCCGGCCGCACCACCATCACCATCGCGCACCGGCTCTCCACCGTCCGCGCCGCCGACCAGATCGCCGTCCTGGACCGCGGTGAGGTGGTCGAACTGGGCACCCATGACGAGCTGGTGGCGCTGGACGGCCGGTACGCGGCGCTGCTGCGCCGGGAGGCGCCGGAGGCCGCCGGCCGGGCCGACGCGCCGGAGCCCGCCGGGCAGCACGAAGCGGCCGCGCCGGAGCCCGTGTGACGGACCGGCCACACCGCCGACGCCGCCGACGGACCGGCCAGGCCGACGACCCCGCCGACGGACCGGCCAGGCCGACGACGGACCGACGCCGCCGACGAGCGGCCGCCGGTCAGGCCGCCTTCGGGACCTCGTTGTAGCTCCCGGCGACCTCCTGGCCGGAGAGCCGCTGGATCGCCGCCATCACCTCGTCGGTCACCTGCCGACGGGCCTTCAGCGAGCGGGCCTGCCCGTGCAGCTCGTCGAAGTGCAGCGGCTCGCCGAAGCGCACCGTCACCTTCTTCAGCCGCGGCACCCGCTTGCCCACCGGCAGGATCTGCTCCGGACCCTCCAGGGCCACCGGTACCACCGGCACGCCCGCGGTCAGCGCGAGCCAGGCGACGCCCGTCTTGCCCCGGTAGAGGCGGCCGTCCAGCGAGCGGGTGCCCTCGGGGTAGATGCCGAAGGCCTTGCCGTCCTCCAGGATCTCCAGCGCCGACTCCAGCGAGGCCTGGGCGGAACGGTAGGTGCCGCGCTCGACCGGCACGGCGCCGATGGCCTCGAAGAAGCCCTTGGAGAGCCGGCCCTTGAGCCCGGTGCCGGTGAAGTACTCGGCCTTGGCCAGGAAGTGGACCCGGCGCGGGGCGGTCAGCGGGATCACCACGCTGTCGATGAAGGACAGGTGGTTGCTGGCGAGGATCACCCCGCCCTTGCGCGGCACGTTCTCGATTCCCTCGATGGCCGGCCGCCAGATCCCCCGTGAGACCGGTTTCAGCACCAACTTGGTGACGAGGTCGAGCACGATTCCCTCCCAGAACGAACGACCGCCCGGGAGGAGCCCGGGCCTGCAATCAGATCCGCAGACTACGACACCCACCCCCGCGCGCGTCCACTCCCGGCGACCGTGGCGCGCACCACGGCCGGGTAGGGTACGGCCGTCCGAACAGAGCAACACCGCGCAGTACCCAGGAGGGCACGATGGAGACCACCGAGGCGATCAAGGCCTTTTTCGACCGCTTCGACAAGGACGGCGACGGCAAGATCACGGCGGCCGAGTACGCCCTGGCCGCCAACGAGATGGGCGACCACGACGTCACCCTCTCGATGGCCGAGGCGCTGATCCACAGCATGGACACCAACCACGACGGTGTCCTGACCTTCGAGGAGTTCCTGGCCGCCCGCCGGCGCTGAGCCCGCGCCGACGGGGCCGGTCGCCGTACCGGCGGCACCGGCCCCGTCCGGAGGCCCGTCCTCGCGTGGGCCTACAGCTCCTCCGCCGCGAGCCGCTGCCCCTCCGCCGCGAACGGCTGCCCCTCCACCGCGAACCGCTACTTCTCCACCGGGAACACCCGGCGCACCACCCGCTCCGCGGCCCCGCCGTCGTCCCAGACGCAGAACCTCTCCCGGAACCGCGCCCGCGCGGCCGCCTCCGGGTCGCCCGCCAGCAGCGCCCGCGCCAGTCCGTCCGCGTCCACCGTGACCGCGCCCGGCGGCTCCGCGAACAGGTCGAAGTAGACGCCGCGCTCCCGCTGGTACTCCTCCCAGTCCGGGGCGAAGATCACCACCGGCCGGTCCAGCACCGCGTAGTCGAACATCATCGACGAGTAGTCCGTCACCAGCACGTCCGCCGCGAGGTAGAGGTCCTCGACGGTGGGGTGCGCCGAGACGTCCACGATCCGCGCCGACTCCGCCCCGGCCTCCGCCAGGTCGCCCGGACCACCGGTGTGGAAGTAGTGGGTGCGCACCAGCAGCGTGAAGTCCGGGCCCAGCCGCCGGGCCAGCTCCGCCACGTCCAGCAGCGGTACGTAGCCGCCCTTGCTGCCGCGGTGGGTCGGCGCGTACAGCACCGTTCGGGTGCCCGGCCGCAGTCCGAGCAGTTCGCGCATCGCCCGGACCTCGTCCGAAGTGGCGTTCGCCAGCCGGTCGTTGCGCGGGTAGCCGGTGTCCAGCATCTCGTACCGGCCGGGGAAGGCGCGGGCGAAGTGCCCGCTGGTGTGCGGGTTGGGGGAGACCAGGAAGTCCCAGCGGTCGACGGCCTCCTGGAGCGCCTCGAAGTCCATTCCCTCGGCCGCCGCCGGGTGGTCGCGCAGGTCCATGCCCATCGCCTTGAGCGGGGTGCCGTGCTGGGTCTGGACGTGCACCGTGCCCCGCCGCTTCGTCATGGTGCGGGGGAAGTTGACGTTGTTGACGAAGTACTTGGCGGTCGCCATCGCCTTGAGGTAGGCGGGGGTGTTGACGATCACGTACGGCACCCCGGGCGGCAGCGTGGCGGCCTGGGCGCGGTTCTCCACCACCCACACGCCCCGGATCCGCGGCGCGAGTTCCTTCGCCTTCTCGTAGATCGCCGCCGGGCTGCACGCGTAACCCCGGTGCCAGTACGCGGCGTAGACCGCGAGGTTCTCGTCCAGCGGCAGTCGGCGGAACGCGTTGTACGCGGTGAACCGGGCGCTGCTGCGCATCCCCTTCTTCACCGCGGGCGCCACCGCCCTCGCCCCGCGCTTGAGTTCGCGCGGCAGCCGGCCGGTGCGGCGCAGTTCGGCGTAGGCGATCCGGGCGCCGCGGGCGGCCAGCCGGTACTGCACGCCGCGCACCCCGCCGGGGAAGCGGTAGTCGGCCGGGCGGTGGCGGTCGAAGTGCCGGGCGATCCGCTGGAAGAAGTCCTTGCGCAGGTCGGTGGGGACCAGCCCGGGGGTGTCGTAGACGTTCAGCGCCTGGCGGACGGTCCGGTCGAAGACCAGGGTGCGCAGCGAGTCCGGGACGGGCCGGCCGGGACGGTCCGGGCGGTCCAGGAAGGCGAAGATCGCGTCGTACTGGGCGAACACGTCGGCGTGCTTGGGGGAGGCGGTGGCGGTGATCGCGCCGTCCCGGCCGCGCCGGTAGAAGTAGCAGGGGCGGTCGACGTAGCGCAGCCGCTCGGCGGCCAGCAGCGCCGGGTAGGTGACCGAGATGTCCTCGTAGTAGCCGCGGCCGAAGGAGACGCCGAGGCCGTCCAGGAACGCGCGGCGGAACAGCTTGTTCCACACCGACATCACGGTCTGGAACAGTGCCGGGTGCTCGGCCAGGGTGCAGCCCTCGACCAGCGGGGAGCCGGTCAGCACGTGGCGCCAGGGGTTGGGCTCGGTCCCGCCGTCCGGGTAGACGTGGGTGAAGTCGGTGATCAGCACGTCGGCGGGGGTGTCCCGGCGGCTCTCCTGCGTCAGCTCGTCCAGGAGGGCGCCGACCGTCCCCTCGGGCACCCAGTCGTCGCTGTCCACGAACCAGACGTACTCGCCGCGGGCCTGCGGCAGGGCGGCGGTGCGGGCGCCGCCGAGGCCCTGGTTCTCGGTGAGGTGCAGGACCCGCAGGCGGCTGTCGCGGGCCGCGTAGGCGTCCAGGATCGCGCCGGAGCCGTCGGGGGAGAGGTCGTCGACCGCGATCACCTCGAAACGGGTCTCGGCGGCGGGGGTGTCGCCGAGGATCGAGTCGAGGCAGCGCGGGAGGTACCGCTCCACGCCGTGGACCGGGAGCACGATGCTGAGGAGGAGGGACACGCTGGCCGAGTGTACCGATCCACCGGGTGCGACCTGCGCGGACGGCCGGTGTGGGCGCTGTGGGGCCCTGGAGGCCGGTGCGGGCGCGGTGGGAACCAGCGGTCGTGGCGGGTGTCCGTGGCTGGTGTCCGGGGGCGGGCGTCCGTGGTGGACCCGGAACCGCCGGTGCCGGGCCCCGTGCGGGGCGGCACCGGCAGTCAGGTGGCGGTCCGGCCGACCCTCTACGGCCGACCGCCGGTCCGGGCACCGCGCGAGCCTGGCCGCCGCAGCGTCGAGGCGGCCGGGCAGTGGCTCGCGGGAGCCGGAGTTCTTCACCACTCGAACACGCGCTTGAGTGCGGTGCGGGCACCGGCGCGTGCATCAGAATACTGCTTGGAGGTTTGACGGGAGTCAATCCCTCGAATGTGTTCACTTCCTGAAGTCGGACGGTCATGGGCCGATGACCGCCCGCCGGGCGGGCCCCGCGCCGCTCGGCGGGCGCCTCGGTGATCGCTTTGTCGATGTGGCGGCTGTCCCCTAATACGGAGACGCGGGTGGAGGTGTGGGCCGAGGGGCGGCGCCGGGCGGGGGTCGTGCGCGGCGTCGCCGCAGCCGGATCGGCCGTCCCTGGTGACGGGCGGCTGGTCGTGCACCATCATTGATGCCTAGTCGTGATCGGCCGGGTGGCCCCTGGTGCTTCGTCAGTTGACGCCGCACGGTACGGTGGCACAACACCAAGGACGGTTGCGCGAAGGCCGTCCGTCACGGATAGTCTTCGCCTCACGGCCCTGGCGCCTCGTAGGGGTGGGAAAACTGATGGAACACATGCAAGTGCGGACTCGGCCCCGTGTGCCGGCGATCCAGTGCGGTGTCGGCACGACCGGCCGCCGGATCGACCGACACCT
The DNA here is from genome assembly GCF_043201735.1 of Kitasatospora sp. NPDC048286. NCBI lineage: Bacteria > Bacillati > Actinomycetota > Actinomycetes > Kitasatosporales > Streptomycetaceae > Kitasatospora > Kitasatospora sp. NPDC048286. Next base: position 51,281 of record NZ_JBICZE010000004.1, on the reverse strand, counting down.
GGCCGTGCTCGGCGCGCCCGCACTCCCGGCGGTGGACACCGCCGAGGCGCTCGGGCTGATAAGGGAACTCACGCCGCGCGGCGCCGAGGCCCCGACGATCCGCCGTCGCCACACCAGGATCTCGCTGCTGACGCCGCTGCGTCGGCTGCGCCGGAGCCTCTTCGGCGGGCGCGGCTAGAGCCTGGTCCGGCCGGCGGTACGGGTCCCTCCCCGCCGCCCGGTCGGCAACCGACCCGGTGGACCATTCGGTCCGCCGGGTCTTCGGTGTGCCCGGGGCGTGCCCTGGCCCTGTCCGGACCCCGCCCTGGCCGTGCCCGGGTGAGTCCCCCCGGCGACCGGGGTGCTGTGGTCTGAACCTTTCACCCTACGCGAGTTCGCCCCTCCGGCACGGCGAGACGGCGAGGGAGTACGCCCGGTCCGCTGACCTGGGACAGGATGGCGCCATGGCGGACAACAACCACTCCACCCAGCCCGGCCCGTACCCGACGACCACCTTCCAGAGCAGCACCTTCGAGATCACCACCGGCGCCCGCGAGGTCGCGCTCGACATCACCGACCGCTGCGCCGCGTTCCTCGACGAACGGGCCGTCGGGCGCGACGGCCTGCTCAACATCTTCGTCCCGCACGCCACCGCGGGGATCGCGGTGTTGGAGACCGGATCCGGCAGCGACGACGACTTCCTCGCCGTCCTGCGCGACCTGCTCCCGGCCGACGACCGCTGGCGCCACCGGCACGGCAGCCCGGGGCACGGCCGGGACCACGTGGTGCCCGGGCTGGTCGCCCCGCACGCCACCCTGCCGGTGCTCGGCGGCCAACTGGCGCTCGGCGTCTGGCAGTCGGTGGTGCTGGTCGACACCAACGGGGACAACCCGCGCCGGACCGTCCGGCTGTCCTTCCTCGGCTGACGCCCGAGCGGCGCGGCTGACGCCGCCCGAGCGGCGGACTCAGCGGACGTGCGCGGCCACCGCGGCGAGGTAGCGCTCGATCGCCAGGTGCTGGCAGAGCAGGGCCACCGGGCGGCCCAACCGGGCGTACCAGGCGGACAGCCGGGAGAACGCGGTGACCTCGAACCACACCTCGCCGGCGGCGTCCATCGACACCAGGAACGCCTCCTCCCCGCACTCCGGGTGCCCCGGGAGGGTTCCGTACCCGTACCCGATCCGGTCCGGCTCGTCCACCGTCCACACCACCCGGCACGGGATCACCAGCCGCGGCCGCCGGATCCCCGGCAGGTTCAGCCGCAGCAGTACCGTTTCGCCGTCCCGGGCGGGGCCGGCCGGGAACACCGCGAAGCCGGTGCCCAGCTGGCTACCCCAGCCGAGCACGTACCTCCCGGCCCGCTCAAGAACCTCCCGCCCGTGCCCGAGGTGGACCCGCCGCCGCAGGTGGGCGTAGCCGTCCGGCAGTCTCCCGCCCCCGTTCAGGGTGGCGCCCACCTCGGGGTACGAGGGGCTGGTGGCGCGGGCGGCGAGCAGGCGGCTGTGCGGGTCGGTGGGCATGCCGGTCACGGTAGCCGCCGGGTGGGAGGGGGCCGGCGCCGGGGCGGACGGGTTGGGTGAACGGATCCCCCCGGCGTCCCGACGGATACCCCCTACCCCCATCACTCCAGAATCCCTTGCCGGCGTCCGTTGACTGACTCTTACCCCCCTGGGGTATGTTCTGACTGGTCCTCGTTGGGGTCGTCGATGCCGGCTACCAGGTCGGTTCGGCGCTCGGCCCGGCCGCGATGACCGCACTGGCCGGCGCCCGCACCCCGGACGCCACCGTCCAGAGCCTGACCTCGGGCTTCTCCGCCGCCTTCATCGGCTCCGCGGCGATCGCGGTGGTCGGCGGCCTGCTCGCGGTGGCCACCCTGCGCACCCCGCGCCCCGAGGGCGGGGCCCGCGAGGCGCGGTCCGCGACGGCCCTGTGAGGCCGCGCACTCGCTCCACCGGGGGTCGGGTCAACCGACGCGGCCCCGTCGGCCGTGCCCCACACCAGAAGGAGCCCCCCGATGACGCCCCGCGAAGCCACGCCCGCCCTGCTGCGCGCCGTACGCCACCCCGTCACCCGTTGCCTGCTCGCCTGCCTGGCCACCGCCGTCGCGGCCGCCGCTGCCGCCGACCCGGCCCGGAGCACCGCCGGGCCCGGCTGCCCGGGGCGCCGCTGACCGCGTGAGAAGTCGGCCAGGCCGACTTCTCACGCTGGACGACTCCGGACGAGCGGAGGTGCCGGGCGATCCCGCATGGACCGCCCGGCACCTGCCGCTAGCTGGGTTCGAGCACGAAGACCGGGATCACGCGCTGGGTCTTCTCCTGGTACTCGGCGTACGGCGGATACGCGGCGACCGCGCGCTGCCACCACTGGGCCCGCTCGTCCCCGGCGAGCTCACGCGCCGTCATGGCCCGGCGGTCGTGGCCGTCCTGGAGCTCCACCCGCGGGTCGGCCTTGAGGTTGAAGTACCAGGACGGGTTCTGCGGGAAGCCGCCCTTCGAGGCCACCGCCGCGTACCGGCCCTCGTGTTCCACGCGCATCAGCGGAATCTTGCGGATCTTGCCGCTCTGCGCGCCGAGCATCGTGACGATGACGACCGGCAGGCCCGTCTCCCCCAGCGTCGTGCCCTGGGTGCCGCCCGAACTCTCGTACAGCTCGACCTGTTCGCGTACCCACTGTGCCGTACTGGGCTCGTACTCGCCTTCAAGGGGCATCGCCTTCACCTCATCGCCGTGTACGGATCGTGCCGGGACGGTCCGGCGCAGTCCCCGCGCGACGGGGAGGCGCCGTTCCCGCTCCGTCGACAGCTTCAAGTGTGACGGCGAGGTTCGGGTGCCGCACCCGGCTTCGTGCCTCACCGGGGCTCGGTCGGCGGCGTCGCCGCCGGCACGGCGCCGACCCGGCGAGTTCGCAGGCGGCGGTGGGGCCGTACTCGTTGCCGTAGAGGCAGCGGGCGAGGTCGGTCAGGGTGCTGTGCACGCCGGGACCCTACACGCGTGGGAACACCGGAGTGCCGGGCGATCCGTGGTGGGATCGCCCGGCACATCTCTGTGTGGCGGGGCGGTCAGTGCTGGTGGGCGCCCGCCTCCTCGGCGTGCTCGGTGGCGGCGGCGGTGGTGGTCAGGGTGAAGGCCGCCGTGTGGACGGTGTCCTGGTGCTTGAAGTCCAGGAAGAGCCGGTAGTCGCCGGTGCTGGGGGCGGTGGTGGTGAAGCCGATCTCCGGGCCCGGGGCGCTGGTGTCCGGGTGGACGTGGAGGTAGGCGAGGTCGCCGGCGCGCAGGGCGACGAGGTGGCCGTACGCGCCGAGGTAGGGCTGGAGGTCGGTGACCGGCCTGCCGTCCTTGCTGACGCCGAGGGTGAGCCGGCCGCTGCGCCCGGGGGTGAGGTCGCCGCCCAGGGAGACGGTGTAGCCGTCGACGGTGACGGTCCGGCCGGTCTCCGGTAGCGGGGCGGGGCGCAGGTCGCCCGCGGCGTGCAGGTCGGCGCCGAGGGTGAGGCCCTCACTGGCCCCGGCCGGGGTGAAGTCCGCGAAGACCCGGTACTCGCCGGCGGCGGGGACGGCGGTGGGGGCGCTCCAGGTGCCGTCGGCGGTCAGCGTCGGGTGCAGGTGCTGGAAGGTGGACAGGTCGCGCGGGGCGACGATCAGGTGCAGTTCCTTCTCGTGCTGTGGCTGGTAGGCGGTGACGGGCTTGCCATCCGTGCCGAGGATGCGAAAGCGCAGGTCGGTGGGGGAGCCGGCGGTCACGAAGGGGTTGTCGACGCTGAGCGTGTAGCCGCGTTCGGAGACCTGCAGCCCGCCGGGCAGGTGCTCGGTGCCGCCGCCGTCCGCCTTCTCCTCGTGTCCCCCGTGCCCCGCGTGTGCCGCGGCGGGCTTGGGCGCGGGGCCGCTGCCGGTGGCGTGGCCGACCCCGAGGGCGAGGCCGAAGGCGGCGGCGAGTCCGCCCGTGAAGGCGGTGATGCGCAGGGCGGTGTTCATGGCGGGGTTCCCCTCGGAAGGACGTGCGGATCGGATGGGCGTACGGAGTGGTGGGGCGGGCTCGGGCCCGCATGAGCCGGGCGATGGCCTGCGAGGCTCCGGCGATCTCGGCGGGCGCGCCCTTCGGCTCGATGCCCACGAGTGAATACCCCATAGGGGTATCAAGTCAACCGGGTCGGGGGTCCGAAAAATACCTGCCAGGGGTATGGCCAAGCCTTGCGGCTGATACCCCTCGGGGGTATAAATGAACCCGGCGCCGCCCGATACCCCATCCGGGTATGACGGCCCGGCCGCCGAACGTACCGCACGACGACGTCACGAGGAGCGACGATGACTACGCAGGCACCCGCCTCCGCGGAGGTGGAACTCTCGATCGGCGGAATGACGTGCGCCTCCTGCGCGGCCCGCATCGAGAAGAAGCTCAACCGGATGGACGGGGTCACCGCCAGCGTCAACTACGCCACCGAGAAGGCGAAGGTCTCCTTCGAGGGCGGAGTCGAGGTCGCCGACCTGATCGCCACCGTCGAGGCCACCGGCTACACCGCCGCGCTGCCCAAGCCCCCGGCCGCCGAGGGCGCGGGCGGCACCGGGCAGGCCGAGCCCGCCGACGAACTGGCCCCGCTGCGCCAGCGGCTGTTCACCGCGGTGGCGCTCGCGGTGCCGGTGATCGCGATGGCGATGGTGCCGGCCCTGCAGTTCGACAACTGGCAGTGGCTCTCGCTGACCCTCGCCGCGCCGGTCGTCACCTACGCCGCCTGGCCGTTCCACCGGGCCGCGTTCACCAATGCCCGGCACGGCGCCGCGACGATGGACACCCTGGTCTCGCTCGGCACCCTCGCCGCGTTCCTCTGGTCGCTGTGGGCGCTGTTCCTCGGCGACGCCGGGATGCCGGGCATGCGGCACGGCTTCGAGTTCACCATCGCCCGCACCGACGGCTCGTCCAACATCTACCTGGAGGCGGCGGCCGGCGTCACCGCCTTCATCCTGGCCGGCCGCTACTTCGAGGCGCGCTCCAAGCGCACCGCAGGGGCCGCGCTCAAGGCCCTGCTGGAACTGGGCGCCAAGGACGTGACGGTGCTGCGCAACGAGGGGGGCGGACGCGAAGCGTCCTCGGACAAGGGTGGTGGTGGGCGAGGGGCAGGCACCGAGGTGCGCATCCCGATCGCGGACCTCGCCGTGGGCGACCGCTTCGTGGTCCGCCCCGGCGAGAAGATCGCCACCGACGGCACGGTGGTCGAGGGCGCCTCGGCGGTGGACGCCTCGATGCTGACCGGCGAGTCCGTCCCGGTCGAGGTCGGGGTCGGGGACGGCGTCACCGGCGCCACCGTCAACGCGGGCGGCCGGCTGGTGGTCGAGGCCACCCGGGTCGGCGCGGACACCCAGCTGTCCCGGATGGCCAAGCTGGTCGAGGACGCGCAGAACGGCAAGGCCGCCGCCCAGCGCCTCGCGGACCGGATCTCCGCGGTCTTCGTACCGATCGTGATCACCCTCGCGGTGGCGACCCTCGGCTACTGGCTGGGCACCGGCGAGGGATGGACCGCCGCCTTCACGGCCGCCGTCGCCGTGCTGATCATCGCCTGCCCGTGCGCCCTCGGCCTGGCCACCCCGACCGCCCTGCTCGTCGGCACCGGCCGCGGCGCCCAGCTCGGCGTCCTGATCAAGGGCCCGGAGGTCCTGGAGTCCACCCGCAAGGTCGACACCATCGTCCTGGACAAGACCGGCACCGTCACCACCGGCCAGATGACCCTGCTCGCGGTGCACACCGCCGAGGGCGTGGACCAGGCCGAGGCGCTGCGCCTGGCCGGGGCCCTGGAGCACGCCTCCGAGCACCCGATCGCCCGGGCGATCGCCGGCGCCGCCGCCAAGGCCGGCGAGCTGCCCGCCGTCGAGGGCTTCGAGAACGTCCCGGGCCTGGGCGTCCAGGGCGTGGTGGCCGGCCACGCCGTGGTGGCCGGCCGGGAGGCCCTGCTCAGCGAGTGGTCGCAGCAGCTGCCCGAGGCGCTGGCCGAGGCCAAGCGCACCGCCGAGGCGGCCGGCCGCACCGCGATCGCGGTCGGCTGGGACGGCGAGGCCCGGGCCGTGCTGGAGGTCGCCGACGCGGTCAAGCCGACCAGCGCCGAGGCCGTCCGCAAGCTGCGCGCACTGGGCCTGACCCCGGTGCTGCTCACCGGCGACAACCGGCTGGTCGCCGAGGCCGTGGCGGCCGAGGTCGGCATCGCGCCGGAGCACGTGATCGCCGAGGTCATGCCGCAGGACAAGGTCGACACCGTCAAGCGGCTGCAGGCCGAGGGTCGGGTCGTGGCGATGGTCGGCGACGGCGTCAACGACGCGGCCGCGCTCGCCCAGGCCGACCTGGGCCTGGCGATGGGCACCGGCACCGACGCCGCCATCGAGGCCGGCGACCTCACCCTGGTCCGCGGCGACCTGCTGGCCGCGGCGGACGCCATCCGGCTCTCCCGCAAGACCCTGGGCACCATCAAGAGCAACCTGTTCTGGGCCTTCGGCTACAACGTCGCCGCCCTGCCGCTGGCCGCGGCCGGACTGCTCAACCCGATGATCGCCGGGGCGGCGATGGCCTTCTCCTCGGTCTTCGTGGTCGGCAACAGCCTGCGGCTGCGCCGCTTCCGCTGAGCCGTCGGGGTGAGGGCGCTCAGCGGGCCCGAACAGCTCAGCGGGCCCGAACATCCGAGCCACTCTCCACCGCCGGGTCGAGGCCCCGGAACCCCGCCAGGGTTCCGGGGCCTCGGCGCTGCTCCGGCCCTGTCGCGGACGACGCCCGCACGAGGACCCTCCGCCAGGGAGGGACCCCTTGCCGACCAGCGCCGACCCGCCGGGAGCTAGAGTCCGACCCATGGACGAAGACACCGTGCTCTGGGCCCGGATCGCCGACCTCCTGCCGGACGACGCCGCCCGGGAGGTCAAGGACTGCTGGGCGATCGGGGAGCAGGAGAGCGGGCTCGCTCTGCTGGTCGAGGGCCTGCTGGCCCGCCAGATCCCGATCAGCGGCACGGACCGCGCCCAGATCTCCGTGCTCGCCGAGGAGTGGGGAGAGCGCGAGCGGCTCACCCCCGGCCTCCTGCGCTGCCCGGGCGACGGCGCGCCCGCCCCGGTGCGGCTGCTGGACGGCGAGCGCGACGAGGTCGAGGTGGTGACGGGCTGGAGCGAGCCGGAGCTGGCCGACCTGGTGCTGGTGCCGTGGATCGGCTGCACCCGCTGCGGCCGGACCCTGCTGCGCGCCCACCGCTGGGAGCCCTGGGACGACTTCTCGTACCACGCCGAGCACTACGTGATCAGCACGCCGGACGGCGTCCGGGCGCAGCGGATCCTCCCGCGGGACGCCGCCGCAGCGGCCTTCGCCGAACTGCTCCACGGCTGCCCGGCGGAGGGCTGACCCGGCGCAGGACCGACCCGGCGCAGGGCTGGCCGGCGCAGGGCCGACCCGGCAAGGAACCAGGAGCAAGGCCCTAACGCTCCTCCGGCAGCTCCACCGCCTGCCAGCGGTACGCCGCGTCCTCCTGCCACACCTGCAACTCGCCCTCCACCACCGCCGCCAGGCACAGCCGCCAGTCCTCGCCCATGGCCAGCGCGACGCGGGTCGCCGGGCGCAGCGTGGGCCGCCACCAGCGCGGTCGGCGCGAGGCGCCGCCGGCCGGCAGCCGCAGCCGTACGCCGCCCGCGCCGGCCAGCGCGACGGTCGGGCCGCCGCGGTGGCCCACCATGGCGATCCCGAGCGAGGGCTCACCGTCGCCGATCTCCGTTCCCGCCCCGGCCCTGCCGAGGGTGTGCAGCTGGACCGAGCCGTCCGGCCGCAGCGTGGCGGCCTGCGGTCCGGCGGAGGTACGGGCCAGCGCTCCGGCGTGCAGCGGGCCGGCCGGGCCCACCGGGACGGGCGGCTGCGCGGTGCCGGGCCGCCAGCTCAGCACCCGCTCGCGGTGCTCGACCAGCAGCAGCCAGGAGCCGGGCCGCTCCTCGGTGGCGGCGAGCACCCGGTCGGCCGGGCAGCCGGGGTGTTCCTGGCCGGTGAGGGTGCGGCCGGGGGCCCAGCGGTAGGAGCGCAGCGCGCCGCCGGCCGCCGTCCAGACCGTCATCTCCCCGGCCGAGCCGGCTGAGCCGAACGAACCGCCGGAGCCGAACGAGCCGCCCGAGCCGCCCGGACCACCCCACCCGCCCGAACCGACCCCGCCCGCCAGCCCGTTGACCCCGCGCGCCGCCTCCCACCAGCCCGCCGCCGTACCGACCCACAGGGTGCCGCCGCGGTCCTCCGCGCAGACCACCAGCTCGCCCGGCTGCCCGGCCCAGCCGGCCGCCAACTCCCGTACGGCGGACGGTCCCTGCCCCGCCGGAAGCCGTCGGCCGAGGGCGCCGGGGCCGGCCAGCGCGGTGCCGTCGGCGCCGCCGGTGGCCACCAGCGGCCGCCCGTCCGGGTCGGGCAGCACGGCCAGGCCCGCGGTGCGGGCCACCGGCCGGTGGGCGCGCAGCAGTTCACGGCCCCGGGCGGCCCACGGGCCGAGCGGGGAGGGGCGGCGGTCCGGGTCGCGGGCCAGCGGTTCGCAGGCCCAGCGCGCCAACTCCTCGCCGTAGCCCGCCGCGAGGAACTCGGCGCGGGCCTGCTCGGCGGCCAGCCGGTGGTCGAGGCGGCCGTGGTCGGGCAACAGCAGGGTTCGGGCGAGGGTGCCGACCGCGAACAGGTCCTTGGCGGTGGTCGGGAAGCCGCCGACCTGCTCGGCCTCCGGCGGGACGTGCCCGGGGGTGAACACCGCGACGGTCAGGGCGTGGTCCAGCGGGGCGAGGAAGGTCAGGTCGATCAGCTTGACCTGCCCCTGGCCGTCCACCAGGACGTTGGCGGGGGAGATGTCGCGGTGCACCCAGCGCTTGCGGTGCAGCTCGTCGACGATCCGGCAGAGCCGGGCCAGCACCTCGGCGACCGCCGACGGGCCGCCGTGCCGGCCGCGCGCCCAGGTGTGCAGCGGCACGCCCTCGACCCAGGGCGAGATCTGGTAGCCGAGCAGCGCGGCGCCGGGCGGGCTGCCGGGCCGGTGCGGGGAGGGGCCGAGCAGGAAGCTGGGCACCACCAGGTCGGTGACGCCCAGTCGGTGCGCGTTGTGCGAGACGTCGTCCCAGCGGCCGAGCCAGCGCCGCACCTCGGTCGGGTCGCGCTCCAGCATGATCTTCGCGGCGACCAGTTCCTTGCGCCCGTTGTGGCCGGTGCGAACCGCCCGCCACACCTCGGCCTCGCCGCCCCGGTGGTGGAACTCCAGGAGCTCGTACTGCTCCGGGTCGAACTCCGGCCCGAACCGGAGCCCGGGCACCCAACGCGACTGCGACACCCGACCCCCGACGCTACTGACTGCTGCCGACCGCTGTGGACGCGCTGTTGGCGCGCTGCTGTTGAGCTGTTGCTGTGCTCTCGTCCCACTGGTGATGTGATGCCCAGGATAGTGCTCCTTCCTGTTCGTCCGTCCGATCGAGGGCCTATTCTGATGGCACTCGAGCAACATCGCGACACGACGTCAAAACACGACCACCCCAGGGCAGTTGATCATCAGGGTGGACGGTACTCGAACCAGGGGGACGGTGCATGGCGCTGTTAGCGGTGCTGCTGGTCGTGGTGGCACTGGCCGGTGCGGCCGCCGTCGTCCTGGCCCGGCGCCGACGGGCCACGGACGCCGCGGCGGTGGCGAAGGCCCTGGCCGCGGCCGCCGAACGGCTCGCCGCCGGCCGGCCCGCCCAGGCCCGCCGTCGCTACGCCCGGCTGGCCCGCCGACTCGCCGACGCGCCCGAGGAGTTGCGCCCGCAGCGCGGCCTCGCCCTGCTCGGCCAGGCCGAGGCCACCATCCCCACCGGCGACCAGCAGGCCACCCTCGCCCTGCACCGCGAGGCCTACCCGCTGCTCGCCGACCCGGCCCGGCAGCTGCCCCGGTGGAGCCTGCGCAGCCTCGCCGAGGAACGGATGCGGGCCCCCGACGGCGACCTCGGCCCGCTGCTCGCCTTCCTCCAGGCCACCGCCGCCGGCGCCGAGCCCGGCGAGGAGGCCGAGGCCGCCGCCCGCGCCCTGGACTGGCTGCAGCGCCGCTGCCGGGAGGGCGCCGTCGAGCAGCGCGAGGACGCCACCGCCCGCGCCCTCGCCGCCCTGCCGGGCCGGGACTGGCCGGTGCTCGCCCGCGCCGCCCTGCTGACCGCCACCGGCCGGGCCGTCGAGGCCGAGGGCCTGGTCGCCGAAGCGGCCCCCGGCGGCAGCGGCGAACTCTGGTTCCGCTGGGGCGTACAGCTGTACGCCCGGCACCAGGACGGGCCCGCCGTCGCCGCCTTCGACGAGGCGCTGCACTTCGGCCCCGGCGAGCCCTCCCCGTGGGGGCGCGGCCAGGCCCTGCGCACCGACGCACTGCTCTTCCGCGGCCTCGCCAGGCAGCGGGCCGGCAACACCCAGCGGGCCTGGGGCGACCTCGCGGCCGCCGCCGTGGAGAGCCCGACCGACCCCCGCCCCCGCTACGCCCTCGGCCGGCTCGCCCTGCTGCTCGGCGCCGACGAGCAGGCCCGGGAGGAGTTCACCGCCGCCCTGACCCTCCGACCGGACTTCGCCCCCGCCCGGTTCGGCCTCGCCCTGGTGCACGAGCGGGCCGACCGCCCCGCCGAGGCCGCCGCCGACTACCGGGCCGGCCTCGGCACGGCCCCCGACTGGCGCCCCGCCCGGGTCCGGCTCGGCGCCGCCCTGCTCGCCGCCGGTCAGGCCGGACCGGCCGAGCCGATCCTGCGCGCCGAGGCCGACACCGAACCGGGCAGCCGCTGGAGCGCCATCGCCGCCTTCCACCACGGCCTCGCCCTCGCCCGCACCGACGACCAGGCCGGCGCCCTCGCCCGCTGGGAGCGACTCGACGACGAGGACCTCCACCCCCGCCGCGCCCTGGCCCGCGACCGGCTCGCCCGCACCCGGCTGGCCACCGACCCTACGGCCGCCCGCGAACTCTGGCAGCAGGCCGCCGCCGAGCACCCCGCCGCCCCCGGCTACCGGGCCGCGCTGCGCGAAGCCGCCCTACGCGAGGCCGCCCACCTGCTGGTCACCGGCCGCGACCGGGCCGAACCACGCGGCCGCGCCGCCGCCGCGCTCGCCCTCGCCGATTCCCTGCCCGGCGCCCTCACCCACCGCCAGGCCCGGCTGCGCGCCGCGCTCGCCCTGGCCGAGGGCACCCCGGAGCCGGTCACCGCGCTGCTCGACGCAGCCAGCGGCCTGCGCGACCGCTACCACCTGGCCGCCGTCGCCCTGCTGGCGGGCCGTCCGGCCCGGACGATCGCCCTGCTCGGCCCGCCCGACCCGGCCGGCGACCCGGCGATCGCCCGGCTGCGCGCCCTGCTCGCCGAACGGGCCGGCAACTGGGCCGCCGCACTGGACTGGTACCGGCACTTCCTGGCCTCGGGCGCAGCGGCCGGCCGGGCGCCGACCGGCGACTGCGCGCTTTGCGACCGCCCCGCCGCCGACACCTGCGGCGGCTGCGGCCGCGAGGCCTGCACCGACCACCAGCACACCCCGCGCGATGCCGCCTCGCCCCGCTGCGTGCGCTGCACCGCCCCCGCCCTGCGCGCCGTCCTCGACTGCGCCCGCCGAGCCGGCACCCCCGAACAGGCCGAACCCGTGCTCGCCCGCTGGGCCGAGGCGCTCGGCGACGGCACGGTCGCCGCACCCGTCCGGCTCGACCTCGCCCTGCTGCGCGCCGAACTCGGCCGACCGGACGAAGCCCTGGCCGGTCTGCCCGAGGACGCCACGACGGCCCGCGCGGCCGTCCTGGTCCGCCGGGCCGGCGCCGCCCTCGCGGCCGACCGGCCGGGCGCGGCCGCCGTCGACCTGCGCCAGGCGCTCCGGCTCGCCCCCGAACACCCGCAGGCGGCGGGCGCACTCGTCCTGCTCGCCGAGCACGAGGCGCACCAGGCCGCCCTCGACGGCCGCCACCGGGAGGCCTGGGAGGCCTACCGGGAACTGCTGCGCGAGGACCCGGCCCACCCCCGGCTGCTGCACGCGCTCGGGCTGGCCGGCTACCGGCTCGCCGCCGGCATCCCCGACCAGGAGCCGGTCGAGGAGCTCTGGGCCTGGACGCTCGGCTGCCTGGTCGCCGCCCTCCACCAGCCCGAGTTGTGGGCCGAGTCCGCCAGGACCACCGGCCGCACCGCCGAACCCCAGCGGCTCGCCGCCGCCCGCACCGGCCTGCTCGACCGCCTCCGCGAGGACCTGCGCGCCCTGGACCGGGCCGCCGGGCGCGGCGGCGACGAGGTCACCGCCTGGACGTTGCGCCTCGGCATGGAGGCGTACTGCGCGGACGCCCTCGCCCAGGAGGACGTCCGGATCGCCCTGCCCGGCCGCCCGGCCCGCCGCCTCGCGCTCGGCCCCGCCCTGGAGCGGCTGCTCCGCGCCGATCCCGAACTCGCAGGCTGGGACGAGGCGTTCGAGCAGGCCGTCCGGCCCTGGCAGCGGCCCGCCGGCCCCGACGCGCCCGCGCCCACCCGCGCCCTCGGCCTGTTCGGGGAGCTCGGCGCGCAGCGCTACCTGCAGCTCCAGGGCAGGCAGGCCGCCGCCGTCGCCGCCCTGGACGCGGTGCCCGAACAGCGGCGAGGCGAGGACTGGCAGGCACTGCTCGGCGAGTCCCTGGTCAGCCAGGCCCGCGAGCACCACCGCAACCAGGACTGGAGCGAGGCGCTGGACAGCCTCACCCGCGCGCGGTCCGTCCCCGGCGCCCGGCTGCCCGCCGACGCCGCCGCGATCGCCGCCGAGTCCGGCGTCCGGGCCGCCCGCGCGTTGCTCAAGAACAGCCTGGACGACCAGGCCGGAGCCGCCGAACTCCTGGAGAGGGCACTGGCGTTGGCCCCCGAAGACCCCGAGGTGCGGGGCGACCTCGGCGCCACCTACGCCCAGTGGGCACGCAAGATCAACAACGAGGACAAGGACTACCCCCGCGCCCTCGCCCTGCTGGAGAAGAGCCTGGACCTGGTCCCCGGCGACCCGACCGCCCGGCACTTCCTGGAGGCCGCCCTCGGCAACCGGGCCGGCCAGCTCAGCCGCCCCGACGCCACCGACGCGGAACTGGAGGAGGCCGCCGACGCCTGGCGGGCGCTGATCGAGCTCAACCCCGACCCGGACCACCGGATCGGCCTCGCCTTCGTACTGCGCCAGCTCTCCCGCTCGGCCGCCTTCGCCGACGACCACCGGCGCGCCGTCGAGCGGATGGCCGAGGCACTGCGTGCCGACCCGGACTGGGAGGGCGGGGTCGAGCACGAGGCCCCGCGCCGGGTCTCGGTGATGCTCGCCAACCACGTGGTGGACGCCATGCAGGACCAGTCGTTCACCGCCCAGGCCGCGATGCTGCAGAAGGCCAAGTCCTACGACGACTCGCCCGACATCCGCCGGCTGATGGTCAGCCTCTGGCGCGGCGAGGCCATCGGCCACTACGAGGCCCGCCGCTACCTCGAGGCGATCCGGCTGCTGGAGGAGGCCCTCGGCCTGTCCCGCACCCCGGAGGACACCGAGAAGCTGCACCGCGAACTCGGCATCGTCTACGGTTCGTTCGCCGTCCAGCGGGCCAACGCCCGGCAGCTGCGCGAGGCCCGCGACCTGGCCCGCAAGGCCGTCGAGCACAATCCGGACGACCTCGAGCTGCGAGCCATGCAGATGCGGATCAACTCGCTCTACTGACGGCAACCGTACGGTAGTTGGACGGCTTCACAGACCGTACGCCGCAGCCGAACCGCCACCCGGACCGCCGACCGGGCCGGCACTCGAGTTACCCGCCCCGGCCACTGTGAGGAGAGGGACCGCCCGCCATGCCACTGCACGAACCGTCGCCGTACGAGGTCCTGGGCATCCCGCTCACGGCCGGCGTGCGCGAGATCAACCTCGCCGTCGGACCGGCGATGCGGGCCGGCCGCTACAGCCGCCAACAGATCCAGGAGGCCGCCGCGTTGCTGCGCAACCCGGACCGGCGCCTGGAGGCGGACCTCCAACAGCCGCTCCCGCCGGAACCGGTGGACCAGGCCGCCGAACTGCTCGCCCCCGCGCTCGCCGAACCGCTGCTGGTGATCGAGCGCGCGCCGCTGCCGCCCGTCGCCACCCTGCCCGCCCTCCACCGGGCCGAGCTGGCCGCCGACTTCGCCGAGCTCGCCCCCGGCGGCGCCGACCCCGAACCGCCCGTCCCCGCCCGCTACGCGGCGGACCTGTCCGTGCTGCCGCAGATCGAGGTACCCGAATGACCGACGCACCCACTGACATACCCGCCGGCGCATCGACCGCTGAACTGCTCGGCAGTCACCGGCCGTTGGAGATCCCGCCCGGCGTCGAGGAGGTCGACCTGGAGGCGGCGTTCGGCCGGCTGCTCTTCCGGGCCTCGCTGCTGGGGAGCAAGCTGGCGGAGCAGAAGCAGGCGGCCCGGGCCGAGCAGCGCGAACTCCTGGGCATCCTGGTCGAGGTGGACGACGCGCTCGCCGCCCTCGGCCTGGACCGCGAACTGGTGGCGCTCGGGCGCGGCGCCGGCCTGGAGGCCACCCGGAGGCGGCTGCTCGGGCAGCTGGCCAAGGCCAAGGTGCGGCCGATGCGGCTGGAGGGCATGACGGCCGACCCGGACCTGACCGAGATCGTGGGCACCGAGGCCCGGCCCGGGGCGGCGCCGGAGACGGTGGTGCGGACGGTGGTGACCGGGTTCTTCTGGGAGGACGAGGTGCTGCGCCGGGCCCAGGTGGTGGTCGCCGCGTCGGAGCCGGACCCGGAGCCGGACCCGGAGCCCGAAAGGGCGCTGGAGCCGTCCGAGGTCACCGACGCCGTCGAAGCCGAGGCGCCCGAGGCCACCGAAGCCGTCGGACCCGAGGTGTCGGAGACGCCCGAGGCGCCGGAGACACCCGAGGCACCGGAGAAACCTGAGGCCACCGCCACCGTCGCCACCGCGCCGGTCATCCGCGTCCAGCCCAAGGCAGCCCCGCCCCGGGCCCGCCGCCGGGCCAAGGCCGTGGCCCAACAGGCCCAACAGGCCCAACAGGCCCAACAGGCCCAACAGGCCAAGCGCAAGAACTAGCCAGGACCAGGACCACGAGGGGCAAGAGGGGAACGACATGTACCGCACACTCGGCATCGACCTGGGCACCACCAACTCCGTGGTCGCCCACCTGCGCCGGGGCGAGCCGGAGATCATCTTCAACCGCCAGAACCAGGAGGCCACGCCCTCCGTGGTCGGCAGCGGCCGCAAGGGCGAGCTGCTGGTCGGCTCCACCGCGCGCAGCCGGATCGCCATCGACGGCGCCAACGTGATCCGCTCGGTCAAGCGCTTCATGGGCCGCAAGTTCAAGGACCCGCAGGTCCAGGCGGCCCTGAAGGAGGTGGACTACAAGGTCACCGCGGGCACCGACGGAGACGTCAACGTCTGGTTCAACGGCCGCTCGTACACCCCGATCGAGATCTCCGCGATCATCCTGCACCGCCTCAAGGAGGACGCCGAGCAGCGCTTCGGCGAGCCCTTCCACCGGGCCGTCATCACCGTCCCGGCGTACTTCGGCGAGCGGCAGGTCGCGGCCACCCAGGAGGCGGGCCGGATGGCCGGCCTGCACGTGCTGCGGATCATCAACGAGCCGACGGCTGCCGCCCTCGCGTACGGCATCACCTCCGAGGCGGGCGACGAGGGGAAGACCGTCCTGGTCTACGACCTCGGTGGCGGCACCTTCGACATCTCCATCCTGCTGCTGGTGCCTGGCTCGGTCTCGGTGCTCGGCATCGAGGGTGACAACCTGCTCGGCGGCGACGACTTCGACCGCGGGATCACCACCGCGCTGCTGGAGGACATCCGCGAGGAGTACGGCGCGGAGTACCAGCCCGACCTGCGCGACCGCCCGAAGATCGCCGCCACCGCCGAGACCATCAAGATCGAGCTCTCCAACCAGGAGTCCTCCGAGGTCATCCTGCCGGGCCTGGGCGCCGGGCAGCTGGTGCTGGAGACGGAGTTCGAGCGGGCCCGGTTCGAGGAGCTGATCGAGGGCCGGATCGAGCGGACCATCGAGCTGACCCACAAGGCCATCATGCAGGCCAACCTGACCGTCGGGGACATCGACGAGGTGGTGCTGGTCGGCGGCTCGACCGCGATCCCGCTGGTCGCCCGCCGGCTCGGCGAGGTCTTCGGCCCGCGCCGGATCAGGCGCGGCGTCAACCCGATGCAGTGCGTGGCGCTCGGCGCGGCCGTGCAGTCCGCGCTGGTCGGCGAGGTGGAGTGCCCCGAGTGCCGGGCCCCCGGCGACCTGTCCGCCTCCAACTGCGCCAACTGCGCCACCACTCTGCTCGGCGGCGCCCGGGTCTCCTGCCCGACGTGTCACATCCCGGTCGACGCCGACGCCGCCGCCTGCCCCAAGTGCGAGCAGGCGCTGGACGGTTCGGGGGCCAACGGTGCCACGGGAACCACCGGAACCGGCCCCGGCGGCCCGGGCGGCACGACGGCCCCGCAGCGGACCGGGGCCACCACCGTGGTGCACGGCGGCAACTGCCCGCGCTGCGGCACCCCGGCCGCCCCCGGGGTCACCGCCTGCGAACTGTGCGGTGAGCCGCTCAACTCGGCCGCCCCCGGCCGGACCAGGGTGGCCACCACCGCCGCCGAGGACGTCGGTCTGCGCTGCGCCTCCTGCGGGGTGGTCAACCCGCCCGGCTGCGAGGTCTGCCCGGGCTGTGGCGAACTGGCGCAGGTCACCAACCCGTTCGACATCACCCCGAAGAACCTCGGCATCGAGCTGAACGACGGCCGCCTCGCCGTCATCATCCCCAAGAACAGCAGCTACCCGACGAGTTCGCCGGTCAGCCGGGAGTTCGTGGCCTCCGGCAGCGGGCGCCAGCGGCTGGAGATCGCGGTCTACGAGGGCGAGCACGAGATCGCCCAGCAGAACGAGCTGATCGGCCACCTCACCCTGCGGCTGCCCGAGGGCCTGGGCGGCCGCACCCCGGTGGAGGTCTCCTTCGGCCTCGACCGGGACCGCACCATCACCCTGTCGGTGCGGATCCAGGGCGGCGCGGAGAAGACCGTCAAGCTGGAGCGGGTCACCCTCGACCCCGAGCTGAAGGTGCAGGTCGAGGAACAGCAGCGGCAGATCGAGTCCTTCACCGACCGCTGGGGCAGCGAGCTGACCGAGGCCGAGCGGCGCGAGGCACAGCGGCTGATGGACACCCTGGACGACCTGGCGGCCGGGCAGACCCGCGGCCAGTCGGTGGACGCGGCGCTGGAGCGGGCCCAGCAGCAGCTCAAGGCCCAGCGCTGGGTGCGCGGCTCCGAGGCGTACCTGAGCCTGTTCATCCACTACTGCGAGAAGCACCTCGACCCGAGCGACCTGGACCGGCTGCGCTCGGTGGCTGCCGAGCTGCGGCTGCGCCGCGAGGCCGCCGACTGGGAGGGCGCGGTGCGCGCGGCCCGGAAGGCGGACGAGCTGTGCGACTCGCTCGGGCACACCATGCGGATGATCACCATGTGCAACGTCTACGTGACCCAGAACATGGTCTCGCCGGCCCTGGCCCAGCTGATCATGGCCGAGCTGCGCGGCCTGGACGCGGCCGTGGAGGCGCCGAACATGGCGGAGGTCAACACCCACATGTCGAACCTGCTGGCCCTGTACGCGCAGGCGCAGCGGGAGCTGGGCAGCGAGCCGGCCCCGGAGTCGCTCGGCCCGGTCCGCCCGGAGGAGGCGGGGCCGCGATGAGCGCCGCGGACGCGCCGGAGGCCCCGGGCGCCCTGGGCGCGCTGGACGCCCTGGACGTGCCGTGCCCGCTGTGCAGGGTGCCGGCGGACCGGCAGACCCTGCGCTGCCCCTCCTGCCGGGAGGACCTGTCGGTGCTGTTCCGGCTGCGTTACGCCGGTCGGATCGACTACAACCGGGCGCTGGCAGCCCTGGCGGCGGGGGAGGAGGCGCTCGCGCTGGGGCTGCTGCACCGGGCGGTGGCGGCCGATCCCGGGCTGCGTCCGGCCCGGGAGCTGCTGGGATCACTGAGCGTGGCCGGTCGCGGGGGCGCGGCGCCGGCGGGGCGGGAGGCGGGGCCGGAGGGCGGCACGCCCTAGGACGGGTCAATCCGGCGTGCGGCGGGGTGGATCGCTTGTGATCGTGGGCGGGTGTGATCGTCACACTTCGAACCTCCGTGCTCACAAGGAGCGACGCAATGCGTATGCGTACCACCCTCGCTGCCACCGCCCTCGCCGCGGTGACGGTCCTCGCCGGCGCCGGGACCGCCTCCGCCGGCGACGCCACCGCCTTCGGCATCGCCACCAACAGCCCCGGCGTCCTGTCCGGCAACCAGATCCAGATCCCGATCAACGCCGAGCTCAACGTCTGCGGGAACTCGATCGACGTCATCGGCCTGCTCAACCCGGCCTTCGGCGGCCTCTGCGTCAACAAGTAACACCCCGCGCGCTGGGGCCGTCCGTCGAACCCGACGGACGGCCCCAGCGCCGTGTCCGCACCCCCGTTCGGGGGTAGCGGCGCGCGGCCGGGACGGCGAGCATGGTCCCTGACCCGCACCGCCGTCCCCGGGAGCCAGCCCGTGCCGACCACGCCGACCCCACGCAGCTACGCCTCCGGCACCGCGGACGTCCCGCTGCTCGGTGACACCATCGGGGAGAACCTCGACCGCGCGGTGCGCGCCTTCCCCGAGCGCGATGCCCTGGTCGACCGGGCCACCGCCCGCCGCTGGACGTACGCCGAACTCGCCGCCGACGTCGACACCCTGGCACTCGGCCTGCTGGAACTCGGGATCGCCAAGGGGGACCGGGTCGGCATCTGGGCCCCCAACTGCGCCGAGTGGACGCTCACCCAGTACGCCACCGCCAAACTCGGAGCGATCCTGGTGACGGTCAACCCGGCTTACCGGGCCCACGAGTTGGAGTACGTGCTGAACCAGGCCGGCATCCGGATGCTGGTCGCCGTCGAGCGCTTCAAGACCTCCGACTACGCCGGAATGATCGAGGAAGTCAGGCCCCGCTGCCCGGAGTTGGAGCGCGTCCTGCTGATCGGGGGTGCGGAATGGGAGGCCGTGACCGCCGCCGGGAGGCACGCCGACCCAGCCCGACTCGCCGAGCGCCAGGGCGAGTTGGCCCCCGACGACCCGATCAACATCCAGTACACCTCCGGGACGACCGGCTTCCCCAAGGGTGCGACGCTCTCGCACCACAACATCCTCAACAACGGCTACTTCGTCGGCGAGCTGCTCGACTACACCGAGCAGGACCGGATCTGCGTCCCGGTGCCCTTCTACCACTGCTTCGGCATGGTGATGGGAAACCTCGCCGCCACCTCGCACGGCGCCTGCATGGTCATCCCCGCCCCGTCCTTCGAGCCCGGCGCGACCCTCGCCGCCGTCGCCGCCGAGCGCTGCACCTCGCTGTACGGCGTGCCGACCATGTTCATCGCCGAACTGGCCGACCCGGACTTCGACCGCTACGACCTCACCAGCCTGCGCACCGGCGTCATGGCCGGCTCGCCCTGCCCGAGCGAGGTGATGAAGGAGGTCATCGGGCGGATGGGCATGGCGCAGGTCTCCATCTGCTACGGCATGACCGAGACCTCACCGGTCTCCACCCAGACCCGGGTCGACGACCCGGTCGAGCGCCGGGTCACCACGGTGGGCCGGGTCGGCCCGCACCTGGAGGTCAAGGTGGTCGACCCGGTCACCGGCCGTACCGTCCCGCGCGGCGAACCCGGCGAGCTGTGCACCCGCGGCTACTCCGTCATGCTCGGCTACTGGGGCGAGCCCGAACGCACCGCCGAGGCCGTCGACGCCGCCCGCTGGATGCACACCGGGGACCTCGCGGTGATGGACGAGGACGGCTACCTCGCCATCACCGGCCGGATCAAGGACATGGTGATCCGCGGCGGCGAGAACCTCTACCCGCGCGAGATCGAGGAGTTCCTCCACGCCCACCCGGACATCCTGGACGTCCAGGTCATCGGCGTCCCCGACGCCAAGTACGGCGAGGAGCTGATGGCCTGGATCCGGATGCGGGAGGGTGCCGAACCGCTCACCGACGAGGCCGTCCGCGCGTACTGCGCCGGCCGGCTCGCCCACTTCAAGATCCCGCGCTACGTGCACGTGGTCGAGGAGTTCCCGATGACGGTCACCGGGAAGATCCGCAAGGTCGAGATGCGGGCACAGGCCCAGCGGATCCTGGGGCTCTGATCACGGGGCCCTGATCCCGGGGCGCCGGCGGATCCACCTGTTCGGCCCTTCCCCCGGGCGGGTCCAGGGAGCGCGGTGGCCCGCCCGGCGGGAGAGTGTGATCATGCCCCTCGACGTCACAGTGGAACGCCTGATCCCCCTCCCGCCGGCCACCGTCGCCGCCTACGCGATGGACTGGCGTCACGACTCCGAGTGGACCAGGGGCATCCGCACCGCGGCCCTCACCCGGGAGGCCGACACCGGCGGCTTCGGCGTGGGCGCCGAGGTCACCCGGACCGCGCACTTCCTCGGCAGGTCCTTCCGGTACGTGCTGCGCGTGGCACGCCACCGCCCGCCGACGGTGCTCGACATGGTCTCCGTCGCCGGGCCGATGCCCATGCGCGTCACCTACACCTTCGAACCCACCCAGGCCGGCACCTTCGCCCGCATCCGCGTCCGCGGCGGCCCCCTCCTGGTCGGCCCGCTGATGTCCTGCCAGGTGCGCGCCGCCCTCACCGCGGACCTGCGCGCCCTGGAGGCCCGGCTCAGCCGCTGACCTGGGGTCTCCTCGGCGCCCCGACACCCTGGCCCCTTCCGCCCCACCTCCCCCCTCGACCCCCGCTGACCAGCGGTTTCCTCGGCACCCCGGCCCCGCACCCCCTGTTCCCCTCCCTCCGGTAGGGTGCGCCGACACCACAGCCGGATCGAGAGAGGTGCAGCGCATGAGTTCGTCGCCGACGGCGGCCGCCCCGGGGGAGCTGCGGCGGCACCTGGGGGTGTTCGACGCCGTGGTCATCGGGCTGGGCTCGATGATCGGCGCGGGCGTCTTCGCCGCGCTGGCGCCCGCCGCCGGGGCGGCGGGCTCCGGACTGCTGGTGGGGCTGGCGCTGGCCGGCGTGGTCGCGTACTGCAACGCCACCTCCTCGGCCAGGCTCGCCGCCCGCTACCCGCAGTCCGGCGGCACGTACGTCTACGGCCGCGAGCGGCTCGGCGACTTCTGGGGCTACCTGGCCGGCTGGGGCTTCGTCGTCGGCAAGACCGCCTCCTGCGCCGCGATGGCCCTCACCGTCGGCTCCTACGTCTGGCCCGCCCAGGCCCACGCCGTCGCGGTCGCCGCCGTGGCGGCGCTGACCGCCGTCAACTACGTGGGCGTGCAGAAGGCCGCCTGGCTGACCCGGGCGATCGTGGCCGTCGTCCTGGCGGTGCTCGCCGCCGTGGTCACCGCCTGCCTGTCCGGCGGCGCGGCCGACACCGGCCACTGGGCCGTCGGTGCGGACGCCGGCTTCCACGGCGTGCTCCAGGCCGCCGGATTGCTGTTCTTCGCCTTCGCGGGGTACGCCCGGATCGCCACCCTCGGCGAGGAGGTCCGCGACCCCCGGCGCACCATCCCCCGGGCGATCCCGCTCGCCCTCGGCATCACCCTGGTCGTCTACGCTGCCGTCGCCCTCGCCGTCCTGGCCGTCCTCGGCCCCGACCGCCTCGCCCACAGCACCGCTCCGCTGGCCGACGCCGTCCGGGCCGCCGGAGCGCCCGCCCTCGTCCCGGTGGTGCGCGCGGGCGCGGCGGTCGCCGCCCTGGGCTCGCTGCTCGCCCTGATCCTCGGCGTCTCCCGCACCACCCTGGCGATGGCCCGCGACCGCCACCTCCCGCACCCCCTCGCCGCCGTCCACCCCCGCTTCGGCGTCCCGCACCGCGCCGAGCTGGCCGTCGGCGCGGTGCTGGCCCTCGCCGCGGCCCTCGGCGACATCCGCGGCGCGATCGGCTTCTCCTCCTTCGGCGTCCTCGCCTACTACGCCGTCGCCAACGCCTCCGCCTGGACCCTCACCCCCGCCGAGGGTCGCCCCCCGCGGGCCGTTCCCGTCCTCGGCACGGCCGGCTGCCTCGTCCTCGCCTTCGCCCTCCCCGCCGGCTCCGTCCTCTGGGGCGCCGCGGTCCTCGCCCTCGGCGCCGCCGCCTACGCGGCGCGCAAGGCCCTCACCCGCCGCCCCTGACCCCCGGAAACGCGAACGGCCGGCGAGGGCTTGCTGCCCTCGCCGGCCGTCTCCGTCCGTGCTTAGCGTGCGCCCCACTCCTGGTCGGTCGGCACGATCTCGCGGCCGAGCGGCATCAGCGAGACCGGGATCATCTTCAGGTTGGCCCACCCGAAGGGGATGCCGATGATCGACAGGAACAGCGGGATGCTCGTGATCAGGTGCCCGAGAGCCAGCCACCAGCCGGCGAACACCAGCCAGATGACGTTCCCCACGCAGGACGCCGGCCCCGCGTCGGGCCGCTCCACCGCCGTCTGCCCGAACGGCCACAGGATGAACCCGGCCAGCCGGAACGACGCGGTGCCGAACGGGATCGTTGCCGGGCGCTCCGGTTCGCGCGGCGAGCGTGCTGCGGTTCCGGCTTCCGACCGGGGTGGGAGCGGCGCAGTCGACGGAGCTCTCCCGGGACCGGGACGCTGCGGTGAGCGGCGTGGTCGGGGCCCCGACCACGCCGGAGAGCGGCGAACGCCGGCCCGGTCCAGGGAGCGGGGCCCCGCAAACGCGCCACGCCCCGCCGGGCGTGTGCGGCGATCGGTGGGGGTGTTCGCTCAGCCGTCCTTCGGCTACTCGGTGATCTGGATGAGCCGCACCGGGCAGAGCGAGGCGGTCTGCCTGACCAGTTTGTGCAGCTCCGCGGGCGGCTCCTCCTGGAGCAGCGTCACGATGCCGTCGTCGTCCTGGTCGAAGACGTCGGGGGCGCGCATGACGCACTGGCCGGCCGACACACACCGGTCGGGGTCGACGCTGACACGCATAGTGGTTGTACCTCGCTCTGTGGGGTGAACTTCGGTGGAGTGGACCTCTGTGGGCTGAACGGTCACCAGGTGACGGGGAGCTCGTGGACGCCGTAGACCAGGGCCTCGTCCTTGAACTTGAGCTCGGACACCGGGACGGCCAGCTTGAGGCCGGGGATGCGCCGGAACAGGGTGCCGAAGACGACTTCGAGTTCGATCCGGGCGAGGTTCTGGCCGATGCACTGGTGGATGCCGTAGCCGAAGGCGAGGTGGCTGCGGGCCTCCTCGCGGCGGATGTCGAGGGTGTCGGCGTCGGGGAAGACGCTCTCGTCGTGGTTGGCGGAGTTGTTGAGCGGCAGGATGCCCTCGCCCGCCTTGATGACGGTGCCGTCGATCTCGATGTCCTCCAGTGCGACCCGGGCGGTGCCGGAGTCGGAGATGCTGAAGAACCGCAGCAGTTCCTCCACCGCGCCGGGCAGCAGCTCGTGGTCGGCCTTGACGGCGTCGAGCTGCTCGGGGTGCTCCAGCAGGCCGAGCACGCCGAGCGAGATCATGTTGGCGGTGGTCTCGTGCCCGCCGACCAGCATCAGCCGGGCCATGGTGACGATGTCGGTGTGGTCGGCGATCGGCTCTTCGCGGTTCTTCTCGATGAACCGGCTGATCAGGTCGTCGCCGGGTTCGGCCTCCTTGGCGGTGATCAGCCTGTCCAGGTACATGTCCAGGCCGACGACCGCGGCGCCGTACTCCTCCGGGCTGATGTCGTGGTTCATCATCAGCGCCGACCACTCCTCGAACTGCGGGTGGTCCTCGTACGGGACGCCGAGCAGCTCGCAGATCACCAGCGAGGGCACCGCCAGCGAGAGTGCGGCCACCAGGTCGACCGGTCCGCCGGCCGCGAGCATCGCGTCGATCCGGGCGTCCACGATCTCCTGGATCCGGGGGCGCAGCGCGCGCATCCGGCGGGCGGTGAACTCGGGGATCAGGTAGCGGCGCTGGGCGGTGTGCTCCGGCGGGTCCATGGAGAGCAGCATGAGGCGGACCTCGCGGAGCATCTCCTCGGGGATGTGGAACTGGTGCGGGTAGCCGGGCAGTTTGAGGTTGGAGCTCACGCGGGAGTCGCCGAGCACCGTCTTGACGTGCTCGTGCGTGGTGACCAGCCAGGCCGGCTTGCCGGTGACCTTGAGTACCGCCTGGGAGATCGGCTCGTTCTCACGGAGCTTGGCGTACTGCGCCGGCGGGCTGAACGGACAGGTGCGGGTCATCGGGAAGTTCGGCAGTTCGGTCGCCAGGTGGTCCTGGGTCATGGTGCCCTCTCGGAGTCGGGTTCGACTGGTCGGATCGATCCGCCTGGGTCACCAGGTGACGGGCAGTTCGTACATGCCGTAGACGATGGCGTCGTCCTTGAACTTGAGCTCGGACATCGGGACGGTGAGCCTGAGGCCGGGGATGCGCCGGAACAGGGTCTCGTAGACCATTTCGAGTTCGATCCGGGCGAGGTTCTGGCCGATGCACTGGTGGATGCCGTAGCCGAAGGCGAGGTGGCTGCGGGCCTCGCGCCGGATGTCGAGGGTGTCGGCGTCGGGGAAGACGCTCTCGTCGTGGTTGGCGGAGTTGTTGAGCGGCAGGATGCCCTCGCCTGCCTTGATGACGACTCCGTCGATCTCGATGTCCTCCAGTGCGACCCGGGCGGTGCCGGCGTCGGAGATGCTGAAGAACCGAAGCAACTCCTCGACGGCCTTGGGCAGCAGGGTGGAGTCGGCCTTGACCGCGGCGAGCTGGTCGGGGTGTTCCAGCAGGGCCAGAGTGCCCAGCGCGATCATGTTGGCGGTGGTCTCGTGGCCGGTGACCAGCATCAGCCGGGCCATGCTCACGATGTCGGCGTGCTCGACGGAGGGCTCGGCGCGGTTGGCCGCGATCAGCCGGCTGATCATGTCGTCGCCCGGCGTGGTCTCCTTGTTGGTGACCAACTGGTCGACGTACTGGTCGAGTTCGTAGTGCGCCAGGCCGCGCTCCGCGTCGCTGATGTCATGGTTCATGATCTGGCCGGCCCAGTGCTCGAAGCGCGGGTGGTCCTCGTAGGGGACGCCGAGCAGCTCGCAGATCACCAGCGAGGGCACCGGCAGTGCGAGTGCGGCCACCAGGTCCAGCGGGCCGCCCTCGGCCAGCATCGCATCGATCCGGGCATCCACGATCTGCTGGATCCGGGGGCGCAGCGCGCGAATCTGGCGCAGGCTGAACTCGGGCGCCAGCAGCCGGCGCTGGACGGTGTGTTCGGGCTGGTCCATGGAGAGGAAGGTGAGCGGGACGGCCTGCAGCATCTCCTCGGGCACCGGCACCTGCAGCGGGTAGCCGGGCAGCTTGAGGTTGGCGCTCACCCGGGAGTCGCCGAGGATCTTCTTCATGCTCTCGTAGGTGCTGACCAGCCAGGTGGGCTTGCCGTTGACCTTGAGGACCGCCCGAGAGACCGGCTCGCTCTCACGGAGCTTGGCGTACTGCGCCGGCGGGCTGAAAGGGCAGGAACGCGGCATCGGGAAGGCCGGCGGCTGGGTGGCCGGACGGTCTTGGTCGGCAGTCTGGGTCATGGTGCCCTCTCGAACTCACTGGAACGAACTCATTCGAACCCGCATACGTCGGAACTCGCGTGCGTCGCATGCGTGAGCACGCTGATCCGGGCACGCTGATCCCGGTGTGAGGAAGGCCCCGGCGCGAAGAAGCCCTCCGCCCCTCCGCGCGAGGAAGGCCCCGGCGCGAGGAGGACCCCGGCGCGAGGAGGACCCGGGCGCGTGGAGCGGCCATCCGTACGGCGCATTCGACCGCTGTTCGCACGTTAGGCGGCCCGATCACCGCACCACACCCCCTGCCGACCCCTACCGCGTGGCCTGTGTCGCGACCCGGGCCGATCCGGCTCGCGCCCCTGCTGGGCTAGGGGCCGCTAGGGGTCCAGTCGGGCCGTCGCAGCGCGTTAGCGTCGGGACCGGATCACTTTCCATGCACCCCGAACACGTCTGTCGACTGAGGTGGTTACCGTGCCCCTGGAGCCCAGCGCTAAGGGAACCGTCCCGTTCGGGGAGTACCGAACCTGGTACCGGGTCACCGGCGACCTCCGAGCGGAGAAACCGGCCGTGGTGGTGGTGCACGGCGGTCCCGGCAGCACCCACGACTACCTGCTGCAGCTGACCGAACTCGCCGAGCAGGGCTGGCCGGTGGTGCACTACGACCAGCTCGGCAACGGTGGCTCGACCCATCTGCCCGACAAGGGCGCCGACTTCTGGAAGACCGACCTCTTCGCCGCCGAACTGACCAACCTGCTGAGCGAACTGGGCATCGCCGACAACTACGTGCTGTTCGGCCAGTCCTGGGGCGGCCTGCTCGCCGCGAAGCACGCGATGACCCGGCCGGCCGGACTGCGCGGCTTGGTGGTGGCCAACTCGCCCGCCTCCTACCCGCTGTGGCTCAGTGAGATGGCCGTGCTGCGCGCGCAGCTGCCGCCGGACGTGCAGGAGACCCTGCTGCGGCACGAGGCGGCCGAGACCTTCGAGTCGCCCGAGTACCTGGCCGCCATGCGGGTCTTCTACGACCGTCACGTGTGCCGGATCCTGCCCTGGCCGAAGGACTTCCTCTCCTCCTTCATGGAGATCTACAACGACCCGACCGTGTACTACACGATGAACGGGCCCAACGAGTTCCACGTGATCGGCACCCTCAAGGACTGGTCGATCATCGACGAACTGGACGCGATCCGGACGCCGACGCTGCTGATCAGCGGCAGGTACGACGAGGCCACCCCGGTGACGATGCAGCCCTACTTCGACCGCATCCCCAACGTGCGTTGGGAGATCTTCGAGAACTCAAGCCACTGCCCGCACCTGGAGGAGTCGGATCGCTTCACCGAGGTGATGGTGGGCTTCCTGAAGGAGCTGGCGCAGCCGGTGAGGGAGAGCCGGTCATGACGAAGCGAACAGCGATGGTCTTCCCCGGTATGGGCCCGGCCACCTTCGACGACGTCGGCCGGTTCATGGTGGCCAACCGCTTCGCCAGGGAACTGGTCACGGTCGCCGACGAGGTCCTCGGCTACTCCCTGGTGGACGCCTTCCGCGAGGCCGAGGGCGACTACTCCGAGGCAGCCCAGGTGGCCTTCCTGGTCAACTGCCTGGCCAGCGCCGACTGGGCGCAGGATGCCCTCGGCGTCGAAGCCGAGGCCGTCCTCGGCCCCAGCTTCGGCGAGAAGGCGGCGGTCGCCTTCGCCCAGTCGCTCTCGATGCCCGAGGCCGTGCGGATGACCGCGGAACTCGCGCGCTGCATGGACGAGTACTTCAGCCAGGAGCACACCGACATCGTGGTGCTCTCCTTCGTCCGTACTCCCGAGGAGAAACTGGGCGAGATCCTCGCCGAGCTGGACGAGCAGGGCGAGTGGCACGACATTTCCTGCTACATCGACGAGGGCTTCTACATGCTCTCGCTGCGCGAGTCCCGGGTGGAGTGGATGCAGCAGCGGCTGCGCGCGATCGGTGGGATGCCGCTCTACACCATGCGTCCGCCGCTGCACTCGGGCGCCTTCGCCGGGCTGCGGGACAAGGCCGAGCGCGAGGTGCTGTCCACCCTGCACTTCACCGATCCGAAGCTGCCGGTGGTGGCCGACCAGGACGGCGCGCTGCTCACCACGGCCGAGCAGGTGCGCACGATGCTGCTGGACAGCATCGTGCGTCCGCTGCGCTGGCCGGACGCGGTGGCCGGTCTCAAGCGGCTCGGCGTCGAGCGGGTCTGTGTCGCGGGCCCTGACAGCCTGTTCGGCCGAGTCCCGTGCACCACGGGGAACTTCGAGGTCGTGCCGGCCAACCCCCGGCTGGCGATGACCCCCAGGCGCCGGTCCGCCGTCGGCTGAGCGCCGAGGCGAGGGTCCGGCCCCTCCTGGAACGCACCTGGCAGAACGCGCCGACGCCGGTCGGCGCCGCCCGAGCACACCGGCGCCGCTTCGGCGCCGTCCGAGCACATTACGACGAGCAACGACAGTGATGGAGTGACCATGTGGGACGAGAAGTTCGAAGAGACCCTGCGCCGCTTCCTGCCCTTCCTGCCCCCGGGCGAGCAGTTGGAGAGCGACACCCCGCTGCGTGAGCTGGGCCTGGACTCGCTCGGCACCGTGGAGCTCCTGGGCAACCTGGAGGCGGCCTACGACGTCCGCTTCCTGGACGACGCGCTGACCCCGGAGACCTTCGAGACCCCCGCCGTGCTCTGGAAGGCCATGGCGGGCATGCTGATCGGCACCGAGGCCTGACGGGGCGGGGAGGGGCACGAAAGGGCCACCACGATGGATGACACCGTGGACCTCGCGCTGTCCGGGCGTTTCCTGCGCGGACTCGCCAAGTCGGCGGACCGCCCCGCAGTGCTGGCAGGCGGGACCAGCCTGACCTACCGGGAGCTGCACGAGCGCGCGCTGCTGCTGGCCGGTTCGCTGCTGGCCCACCTGCCGTCGCGGCCGGCGGCGATCGGCGTGCTGGCGGGCAAGGGCCCCTCGGCGTACGCGTCGATCCTGGCCGGCCTGTACACCGGGATCACCGTGGTCCCGCTGCAACCGGCCTTCCCCGCCGCCCGCACCCGGCAGATGATCGAGGCGAGCGGAGTCGGTGCGCTCATCGCCGACGACGACTCGCTGCCGGCCCTGGTCGGGCTGCGGGCGGAGGGCGTCGACCTCCCGGTGCTCTTCGCCCCCGGCGGTCAGCCGCAGCCGGCCGTACCGCTGGCGGCGGGCAGCGCGCTGTCCGCGCCGATGCCGGTGCGCGGCGAGGACACCGCGTACGTCCTGTTCACCTCGGGCTCGACGGGCCGGCCCAAGGGCGTTCCGGTCACCCACACCAACACCCATCACTACTTCGGCCTGCTCGACGAGCGGTACGACTTCGGTCCCGAGGACGTCTTCTCGCAGAACTTCGACCTCAACTTCGACTGCGCGATGTTCGACCTGTTCTGCGCCTGGGGAGCCGGTGGCACGCTGGTCGTTCCGCCGCCGCAGGCCTACCGGGACATGCCGCGGTTCATCGCGGACAACGGCCTGACCGTCTGCTTCTCCACCCCCAGCGCGATCGCGCTGGTGCGGCGGATGGGGGGTCTCGGGCCCGCCAGCATGCCCTCGCTGCGCTGGAGCTTCTTCGCCGGAGAGGCGCTGAGCTGCCAGGATGCGGGCGACTGGCTGGCGGCGGCGCCGGATTCGACGCTGGAGAACCTCTACGGGCCGACCGAGCTGACCATCACCGTCGCCGCCCACCGCTGGGCGGGCGAGGACGCGCTCAACGGCATGGTGCCGATCGGTTCGGTGCACGGCGGACACCAGGTCCTGCTGCTCGGCCCCAGCGGCGAGGACGATGCCGTCGAGGGAGAACTGTGCATTGCCGGACCACAGTTGACTGCCGGATACCTCGATCCCGGCGACGACGTGGGGCGGTTCTTCGACCGCAACGGCCGGCGCTTCTACCGCACCGGGGACCGGGTTCGCCGGGCGGACGGTGGTGAGCTGCTCTACCTGGGCCGGGACGACGCGCAGGTGCAGGTGCTCGGGGTGCGGGTGGAGCTGGCCGAGGTGGACGCCGCGGTGCGCAGCTGCCCCGGCGTGCAGGACGCGGTCACCGTGGCGATCGCGGCTCAGGGCTCGGTGGAGCTGGTGGTCTTCTACACCGGCGAGGTCGTGCCGCCGGCTCAACTCGCCCGTGACCTGCGCAAGGTGCTGCCGGTGGCGATCGTCCCCAAGCGCTACCGGCACCTGGCCGAGTTCCCGCTGAACTCGAACCGAAAGATCGACCGCAAGCAGCTCGCACTCCACGCCGCGACGACATCCGATTGAGGCTCACGATGGAGAGGACGGACACACGCCGTGAGTGGTGACGCGATACCGCAGGCCGCGCCCGCCGTGCTGGTGCACGGTGTGCTCGACGAGGCGACGGCAGACGTCGCGCCCGGTGCCGTCGCGGTCAGCGACCGGGACGGGCGATGGACCTACCAGGAGCTCGGCGAGTACAGCCACGCGGTCGACGCGTGGCTGGAGTCGCGCGACGTGCGCCCCGGTGACCGGGTGCTGGTCCAACTGCCGAGCAACCGGGCGCTGGTGGCGCTGTTCTACGGCACGGCCCGGCGCGGTGCGGTGCTGGTGCCGCTGAACCCGGGCATGAAGGAGTACCACCTGCGTTCGGTGCTCGCCAACGCCGAACCCCGGCTGGTGATCGTCGCCGACACCGCGGTGGACCGGATCTCCGGGCTCTCGCCGGTCGAGGTGCTGGGCTTCGGCGAGGTCTGGCCCGAGGTGACGGCTCTGCACGGTGCCGGCGCGCGGGCCTCGGTCCAGGAGGTCGACGCCGACGCGGTCGCCGTCCTGGTCTACACCTCCGGCAGTACCGCCGCGCCCAAGGGTGTGATCTGCCCCCACCGTCAGATGGTCTTCGCCTCCAGGGCGATCAACCAGGAACTCGGCTACCGCCCCGACGACGTGGTGTTCTGCCGGTTCCCGATCTCCTGGGACTACGGGCTCTACAAGATCCTGCTCGCCGCGCTCGGCCGCTCGGAACTGGTGCTGGCCGACACCGACTCGGACCTGGTGCTGCTCAAGCGGATCCGTGAGAGCGGCGCGACCGTGGTGCCGATCGTGCCCTCGCTGGCGGCGATGATCTGCTCCCTCGCCGAGCGCGACCCGGGCGGCGAGTCCAAGGTGCGACTGTTCACCAACACCGGCGCCGCGCTGCCGAAGACCACGGTGGACGCGCTGCGCACGGCCTTCCCCGGCGTCGAGGTGGTCCGCCAGTTCGGCCAGACCGAGTGCAAGCGCATCTCGGTGCTGCCGCCCGAGTTCGAGGACGCCAAGCCCACCTCGGTGGGCCGTCCGCTGCCGGGCACCAGGGTGCTGATCCTCGACGAGGACGGCAATGAGGTGCCCACCGGCGTGGCCGGCGAGATCGTGGTCGAGGGCCCGCACGTGATGCCCGGCTACTGGCGGGCGCCCGAGCTCACCGCCAAGGCCTTCCGTACCGACCCGGTCAGTGGGCAACGGCGCCTGCACACCGGTGACTTCGGCAGTGTGGACGAGGACGGGTTCCTCTACTACGAGGGCCGTCGGGACGACATGTTCAAGCGCAAGGGCGTGCGGATGAGCACGATCGAGATCGAGGCGGCCGCGATGGACATCCCCGGTGTCCGGGCCGCAGCGGTGCTGCCGCCGACCGAGGACCGCGACCTCGCGGTCTGCGTGGTGGGCGACCTGGCGCCGCACACCGTGCTGCGAGAGCTGTCGCTGCGCCTGGAACCGGCCAAGGTGCCGGGCCTGTGCCGGATGGTCGAGGAGCTGCCGCTCACGCTGCACGGCAAGCACGATCGCAGGAAGCTCGCTCTACTCTTCGAAGGGGCCACCCCGTGACCGGCTACGCCGAGCTTGCCAAGCGCTTCGGTACTCCGTCGTACGTCTACGACCTGGACCGCGTCGCGGCCGCCCGACGCGACCTGTTCGCCGCGCTGCCCGAGGAGGTCGAGCTCTTCTACGCGGCGAAGGCGAACCCGCACCCCGAGCTGCTGCGCGAGATGCGCGCCGGCGAGGGCCGGCGCTGCCGGGCGGAGATCAGCTCCACCGGTGAGCTCGCCGCGGTGCTGAGCGCGGGCTTCCAGGGCAGCGAGATCCTCTACACCGGCCCCGGCAAGACCGAGGGGGAACTGACCGAGGCGCTGAGCGCCGGGGTGCGGCTCTTCTCGGTCGAGTCGCTGGGTGATCTGCGCAACGTCGGCGCGGTCGCCACCCGGCTGGGCGTGGTCGCCACCTGCCTGCTGCGGGTCAACAGCGCCAGTGCCAGCGCCACGTCCAGCATCCGGATGACCGGGGTGCCCTCCCAGTTCGGCTTCGACAGCGAGACACTGCCCGAGCTGCGCGAGCAGGTCTTCGACGTGCCGGGCACGGACGTGGCGGGCGCGCACTTCTTCCCGCTCAGCAACGCCAAGGACGAGGCGAGCCTGATCGGGGAGTTCCAGCACACCATCGCGGTGGCCGCCCGAGTGCAGGACGAGCTCGGCACGCGCTTTCGTTTCGTCGACATCGGCGGCGGCTTCTCGGTGCCGTACGCGGTCCGCGGCGAGCGGCCGGTGTACGGCAACCTGCGTGAGGCGATGGCGATTTCGCTGGACGAGTCGTTCCCCGGCTGGCGCAGCGGCGAGGTGAGGATCGCGGTCGAGTCCGGGCGCTACCTGGTCGGTGACAGCGGCACTCTGATGGTTGGCGTGGTCAACCTCAAGGAGAGCCGCGGCCGGCGCTTCGTGATCCTGGACGGCGGGATCAACACCTTCGGCGGCATGTCCGGGCTGGGCCGGATCATGCCGGTCTCGGTGCGCCTGGACGACGAGGGGGTCCCGCTCGACCAGATCGCCAGCCTGGTCGGACCGCTCTGCACTCCGGGCGATGTGCTCGGCCGCGACATCGAGCTGCCCGCCTTGGCGCCCGGGGACGTGGTGAGCATCCCCAACGCCGGCGCCTACGGTCCGACGGCCAGCCTGCTGATGTTCCTCGGACGCCCGGCACCGACCGAGATCCTGGTCCGCGGCGAGGAGTTGGTCTCGGTGTCGCGGATCGAGCACGTCCGTGCCTACGAGCTCGGCCAGGAGCTGTGATGTCGCTGCCCGCAGAGCAGAACAAGGCCGTCGCCGCCGCGCAGAACCTTCCCGCCGTGGTCAAGCGGGACGCGACGGTGATCGTCGCGGGCGGCACCTCCGACTCGCACACCTGGAACCTGGTCTTCCTGCAGCTGCTGCTGGAGGAGATGGGGTTCGACGTGGTGAACCTGGGCCCCTGCGTGCCCACCGACCTGCTGGTGAGCGAGAGCCTGGCCCGCCGTCCGGCGCTGCTGGTGGTCAGCAGCGTCAACGGGCACGGCTTCCAGGACGGCATCCGGATGATCGGCAAGGTGCGCGAGCGCGACGAGCTGAGCGCCGTCCCGGCGGTGATCGGCGGCAAGTTGGGCATCGCGGGCGCCCAGAGCGCCGAGCAGCTGGCCGAGCTGATCGCGGCCGGCTACGACGCGGTCTTCGACGACGGGGCGGAGGGGATCGCCTCCTTCCGGCGGCTGCTCGACTCGCTCCCGCAGCGGGTGTTGACGTGATCGGGGGCGAGGTCGGCGGGCTCGGCGGCTTCGGCGAGGTCGCCGGGTTCGGCGGCTTCGGCGAGGTCGCCGGGTTCGGCGGCTTCGGCGAGGTCGCCGGGTTCGGCGGCTTCGGCGCGTTCGTCCGCCGGGCGCACCGGGCAGGTGAACTCGTGGTGCAGCCCCGGATGGGGATGAGCGACCCGGAGCTGATGCGGGCCGGACTGCTGGCCACCAAGGGCGCCGCCGGCCGTACGGTCGGCACCGTCACCCTGGACAGCTACACCCGCGTGAACGACCTGGAGTCCGCCGAACTCGCCCTGCTGGAAGGTGTATCACTCAACGGCTACCCGATCGTCAGCCATGATCCGGAGACCACCAGGAGGGTGCTGGACGGGATCCACGGCGCGGACTTCCCGGTGCAGGTCCGGCACGGCTCGGCCGCGCCGCTGGACATCTTCCGGGCGCTGATGACGGTGGGACTGGACGCCTCGGAAGGCGGTCCGGTCTCCTACTGCCTTCCGTACGGGCGCATCCCGCTGCGCGAGTCGGTGGAGAACTGGTCGCGCTCCTGCGACCTCTTCAGCCGGCTGCGCGAACTCGGGCGGGATCCGCACCTGGAGACCTTCGGCGGCTGCATGCTCGGCCAACTCTGCCCGCCCAGCCAACTGGTGGCGATCAGCGCGCTCGAAGCGCTGTTCTTCTACCAGCACGGGCTGCGCTCGATCTCGGCCAGCTACGCCCAGCAGACGCACCAAGGCCAGGACACGGAGGCCGTGTTCGCGCTGCGCCGGCTCTGCGCCGAGCTGCTGCCCGAGGCGGACTGGCATGTCGTCATCTACGCCTACATGGGCGTCTACCCCACCACGCCGCACGGGGCGCTGACCCTGCTCGGCGACGCGGCCGAGCTGGCCGCCTCCACCGGTTCGGAGCGGCTGATCGTGAAGACCGTCGCCGAGTCCGTGCGGATCCCGACGGTGGCGGAGAACGTCAGCGCGCTGGAGCACGCGGCCGCGCGCGCGGCCCGCACCGAGCGGGTCGCCGATGACGGCGCCGACTCGCAGACCTACGCGGAGGCCGCGGCGCTGGTCTCCGCGGTGCTGAACCTGGACCCGGACGTCGGGCGGGCGATGCTGCTGGCGTTCCAGCGCGGGTACCTGGACATCCCCTACTGCCTGCACCCCGACAACCAGGGGCGCACCCGCAGCTACCTGGACGGGGAGGGGCGGCTGCGCTGGGCGAGCATCGGCAGGCTGCCGCTGGCCGGGGTGGTGGAGGCCGGCGAGTCCCACACCGTCACCTCCGGCGAGCTGCTGGGGGCACTGTCCTACATCCGCTGGAAGTTCGACGACGAGGCGATTGCCGCCGGGCAGGGCCATGCGCTCGCCGGCGGTGCCGGCTGAGCCGGTGTGACGGGGGCGAGTCCCGGCTGGGCGCGGCCGTCCCCGTGTAACTGTTCGTTTGCTAAACGGTCTTGGCCGAATGTGGAGATGCGCGGATGAATGAGTCCAGGTCCGATTCAGTACTGGCCCGGCTGCTGGCCGATGCCGCGCCGTCGGAGCACCGGAGGTTGGTTCTCGACCTCGTGAGCCGCACCGCGGTGGCGGCGCTGAAGGCGGCACGCCCGGAGGCGGCCGACACCTTGGACACCGCGCTCGCCTTCCGGGAGCTGGGCTTCGACTCGCTGGCCTCGGTCGACCTCCAGGCCCGCCTGGTCGCGGCCACCGGCCTCGACCTGCCGGTCACCGTGGTCTACGAGTGCCCGACCCCGGCCGCGCTGGTCGACCGGCTGCTCGCCGAGGTGCTCGGCGCCGCCGCCCCCGAGCCGGCCCCGACCGCCAACCTCGGCGCGGCGGACGAGCCGGTCGCGATCGTCGGCATCGGCTGCCGCTTCGCCGGCGGGGTGGACTCCCCGGACGGGCTGTGGCAGCTGCTGCGCGACGGCGGCGAGGTGCTCTCCGATTTCCCCACCGACCGCGGCTGGGACCTGGACCGGCTGTTCGACGAGGACCCGGAGACCCCCGGCAGCAGCTACGTCCGCGCCGGCGGCTTCATCGACACCGCCATCGAGTTCGACGCCGACTTCTTCGGCATCAGCCCGCGCGAGGCGCTGGGCATGGACCCGCAGCAGCGGCTCGTCCTGGAGACCGCCTGGCAGGCCCTGGAGCACGCCGGGGTCGACCCGCTGGCGCTGCGCGGCACCGAGGCCGGCATGTTCTTCGGCGCCGAGGTGCAGGAGTACGGCCCGCGGCTGCACGAGGCCCCCGACGGCCTGGACGCCTACCTGCTGACCGGCAACGCCCCCAGCGTCATCTCCGGACGGGTGGCCTACGTGCTCGGCGCGCTGGGTCCCGCCGTCACCGTGGACACCGCCTGCTCGGCCTCGCTGGTCGCGATCCACCTGGCCTGCCAGTCGCTGCGCGCGGGGGAGTCCTCGCTGGCGCTGGCCGGCGGCGTCGCCGTGATGGGCGGCCCGGGCGTCTTCACCGCCTTCAGCCGCCAGCGCGGCCTGGCCCCCGACGGCCGCTGCAAGGCCTTCGCCGCCGCCGCGGACGGCACCGGCTTCGCCGAGGGCGTCGGCGTCCTGGTGCTGGAGCGGCTCTCCGATGCCCGGCGCAACGGGCACCGGGTGCTGGCCGTGGTCCGCGGCTCGGCCGTCAACCAGGACGGCGCCTCCAACGGGCTCACCGCCCCCAGCGGCACCTCCCAGCAGCGGGTGATCCGCCAGGCCCTGGCCAACGCCGGCCTGAGCGCCGCCGAGGTGGACGCCGTCGACGCGCACGGCACCGGCACCACGCTCGGCGACCCGATCGAGGCCACCGCGCTGCTCGCCACCTACGGGCAGGACCGGCCCGAGGACGCACCGCTGCTGATCGGCTCGGCCAAGTCGAACCTGGGCCACACCCAGGGCGCCGCCGGCGTGGCCGGCGTGATCAAGATGGTGCTGAGCATGCGCAACGGCTACCTGCCGAAGAGCCTGCACATCGACGCCCCGAGCCCGCATGTCAACTGGTCGGCCGGCGCGGTCGAACTGCTCACCGAGGGCCGGCCGTGGCCCGAGACCGGCGCGCCGCGCCGCGCCGGCGTCTCCTCCTTCGGCGTCAGCGGCACCAACGCCCACGTCGTGCTGGAGCACGACACTGAGGCCGAGCAGCCGCTCTTGGAAGAGCCTGCCGCCGACTCCGGGGTGCTGCCGTACGTGCTGTCGGCGCGCGGCGAGCAGGCCCTGCGCGAGCGCGCCGCAGGCCTGCTCCCGCTGCTGGACGGCGAGGAGCTCCGGCTCGCCGACCTCGCCCACTCGCTGGCCACCACCCGGGCCGGCCTGGCGGACCGCGCCGCGATCGTCGCCGAGAGCCGCGAGGAGCTGCGCGCCGCCCTCACCGCGATCGCCTCCGGCACGGCCCCCACCACCGTCGCCGGCCCCGGCAGGCTCGCCTTCCTGTTCACCGGGCAGGGCAGCCAGCGCCTGGCCATGGGCCGCGAACTGGGCGCCGAATTCCCGGTGTTCGCCGACGCCCTGGAGAAGGTCTGCGGCTACCTGGACCTCCAGCTGGACCTGCCGCTCACCGAGGTGCTGTTCGCGGCCGAGGGCTCGGCCGAGGCCGAGCTGCTGCACCGTACCGAGTACGCCCAGCCGGCCCTGTTCGCGATCGAGGTCGCGCTGTTCCGGCTGGCCGAGAGCTGGGGTCTGCGCCCCGACTACCTGGCCGGGCACTCCATCGGCGAGCTGGCCGCCGCGCACGTCGCCGGGGTGCTCACCCTGGAGGACGCCGCCATCCTGGTCGCCGCGCGCGGCCGGCTGATGCAGGCGCTGCCGGCCGGCGGCGCGATGGTCGCGGTGCAGGCCACCGAGGCCGAGGTGGCGCCGCTGCTCACCGAGCGGGTCGGCCTCGCGGCGGTCAACGGCCCCCGCGCGGTGGTGCTCTCCGGCGACGAGCGGGAGGTGCTGCGGATCGCCGAGGAGCTGGCCGCGGCCGGGCACCGGACCAAGCGGCTGCGGGTGAGCCACGCCTTCCACTCGCCGCTGATGGAGCCGATGCTCACCGAGTTCCGTCGGATCGCCAACGTGCTGACGTACACCGCGCCGAAGATCCCGATGGTCTCCACGGTCACCGGCGAGCTGTGCACCGAGGCGGTGGCGACGCCCGAGTACTGGGTCGAGCACGTGGCCGCCCAGGTGCGGTTCGCCTCCGCCATGGACTGGCTGGCGGCCGCCGGGGTCGACACCTTCCTGGAGATCGGCCCGGACGGCGTGCTCTGCGCCATGGGCCAGGAGTGCCTGGACGGCTCCCCGGCCGTCTTCGCCCCGCTGCTGCGCCGCGAGCACCCCGAGCCCCGGCAGGCCGTGCTGGCCTTGGCGGCGGCCTACACCGCCGGTGTCCCGGTGGACTGGGCCCGCTTCCACGCCGGCCGTGACGGGCGCCGGATCGACCTGCCCAACTACCCCTTCCAGCGCAAGCGGTTCTGGCTGGAGCCCGGCTCGGCCCACGCCGACCTCGCGGACATCGGCCAACTACCCGCCGGACACCCGCTGCTGAGCGCGGTGGTGGCCGTCGGCGCGGACGGCGTGGTGCTCACCGGACACCTCTCGCTGCGCGCCCAGCCGTGGCTGGGCGACCACGTCATCGCCGGGCGGGTGCTCTTCCCCGGCACCGCCTTCGTGGAGCTGGCTGTGCGCGCGGGCGACCACGTGGGCGCGGGCGCGATCGAGGAACTCACCCTGGGCGCCCCGCTGGTGCTGCCGGCCGAGGGCGGCGCGGGCATCCAGGTCGCGGTGGGCGAGCCGGACGAGAACGGGCGCCGACAGCTGACCATCCACTCCAGGGCGGACGGCGCGGACGCCGGGCAGTGGACCCAGCACGCCGGTGGTGTGCTGGCACCCGCCGCCGAGCCGCTGCCGCAGCCGCTGGACAGCTGGCCGCCGCAGGGCGCCGAGGCGATCGACCTCACGGGTGTCTACCAGACCCTGGCGGCCCAGGGCTACGGCTACGGACCGGCCTTCCAGGGCCTGCGGGCGGCCTGGCGGCACGGTGGCGAGGTCTTCGCCGAGGTGGAGCTGCCCGCCGAACTCGTTGCCGACGCGGCCGAGTTCGGCCTGCACCCGGCACTGCTGGACGCCGCCCTGCACGCCGCCGACCTGGGCGCCGAGCCCCGCGCCGAGGTGCTGGTGCCGTTTGCCTGGACCGGGGTGTCGCTGCACGCCGCCGGTGCCGCCTCGGTGCGGGTGCGGATCTCCCACTCCGGCAAGGACACCCTGGCGCTCGAGTTCGCCGACGCCACCGGCGCGCCGCTGGCCACCGTGCGGGGCCTGGTCTCCCGCCCGGTGTCGGACGACGAAGTCCTCTACGTCGTACGGCAGTCGCCGCTGGCCGTGCCGGCCGAGCCGCAGCCGCTGCGGATCGCGGTGCTGGACGGCGAACTCGCCGACCTGACCACGTTGACCGACCCGCTGCCGCAGGCCGTCGTGCTGCCCGCGGTGGCCGGCGCCGAGGAGCTGCCGCTCGCGGCGAGGAGCGCCACCGCCCGGGTGCTGCGGGTGCTCCAGGCCTGGCTGTCCGACGACCGCTTCGCCGGCTCCACGCTGGTGGTGATCACTTCGCCCGCGCTCGCCCAGGCGCCCGTCCGCGGCCTGGTCCGCTCGGCGCAGGCGGAGAACCCCGGCCGGTTCGTCCTGATCGAGCACCCCGGCCTGCCCGCCGAGGCCGAGGTGTCCGCCGCGCTCGCCACCGGTGAGCCGGAACTGTCGCTGCTGGAGGGCGAGTTCACCGCACCCCGGCTGGCCGTACTGCCCGCCGCGGCGGCCGAGACCCCCGAGTGGGGCCGGGTCCTGATCACCGGCGGTACCGGCGGCCTGGGCGGCCTGCTGGCCCGCCACCTGGTCACCGAGCACGGCGTGCGCAGCCTGGTGCTGGCCGGGCGCCGCGGCTCCGCCCCCGAACTCCAGGCCGAACTCGAAGAGTTGGGCGCCGATGTGGCCGTGGTCGGCTGCGACGTGGGTGACCGCGCCGCGGTGGCCGCACTACTGTCCGCCCACCCGGTCGACTCGGTGGTCCACGCCGCCGGCACGGTGCGCGACGGCGTGATCGGCTCGCTCACCGAGGAGGCGCTGGCCGAGGTCTTCCGCGCCAAGGTGGACGGCGCCTGCCACCTGCACGAGCTCACCGCCGAGCTGGACCTCAAGGCCTTCGTGCTCTTCTCCTCGCTCGCCGCCGTCCTCGACGGCGCCGGGCAGGCCAACTACGCGGCGGCCAACGCCTTCCTGGACGCCCTGGCCGAGCACCGCGCCGAGCTGGGCCTGCCCGCCACCGCCCTCGCCTGGGGCCTGTGGACCGGCGAGGCCGGCATGGGCGCCGCGCTCGACGAGGCGACGCTGGCCCGGATCGCCCGCTACGGACTGCCCGGACTGGACGCGGCGCACTCGCTGCGGCTGTTCGACGCCGCCGTGCGCACCGACGCCGCTCGGGTCGTCCCGGTCGAGGTGGACACCGCCGCCGTGCGCCGCCGTACGGACGGCATCCCCGCGCTGCTCAGCGGCCTGGTGCGGCCGGTCAACCGCCGGGCGTCGGCCGCCCGCGGCACCCGCGCCCAGGACGGCGGCAACGCGCTGAGCGCCCTGCCCGCCGCCGAGCGGGACCGTACCCTGCTGGAGCTGGTCCGCACCGAGGTGGCGGCCGTGCTGCGGCACGAGAGCGCGGCGGCGATCAGCCCGACCCGGGCGTTCACCGAGATCGGCTTCGACTCGCTGGCCGCCGTGGAGCTGCGCAACCGCCTCAACTCGGCGACCGGGCTGCGGCTTCCGGCCACGCTGGTCTTCGACTACCCGGCGCCGAAGGCGCTGGCCGAGCACATCCGCGACACCCTGTTCGGCGGCGAGCCCGAGGCCCCGGCCGCGCCGGTGGCGGCGGCCGTCGGCCTGGCCGAAGATCCGATCGTGATCGTCGGGATGAGCTGCCGCTACCCCGGCGGCGTGGAGTCCCCCGAGGACCTGTGGCGCCTGGTCGCCGACGGCGTCGACACCATCGCGGACTTCCCGGCCGACCGCGGCTGGGACACCGAGGGGATCTACGACCCGCAGCCGGGCACGCCCGGCAAGACCTACTCCCGCGAGGGCGGATTCCTCTACCGGGCCGCGGAGTTCGACGCCGACTTCTTCGGCATCAGCCCGC
Organism: Kitasatospora sp. NPDC048286; assembly: GCF_043201735.1. Lineage (NCBI taxonomy): Bacteria > Bacillati > Actinomycetota > Actinomycetes > Kitasatosporales > Streptomycetaceae > Kitasatospora > Kitasatospora sp. NPDC048286. The sequence goes on along the minus strand of NZ_JBICZE010000004.1, from coordinate 11,164 downwards.
GCGAGGCGGTCGCGATGGACCCGCAGCAGCGCCTGCTCCTCGAGGTCTCCTGGGAGGCGTTCGAGCGCGCGGGCATCGATCCGGCGACGGTCCGCGGCACCGCCACCGGCGTGTTCGCCGGCGTGATGTACCACGACTACGGCAGCTGGCTCACCGACGCCCCCGAGGAGGTGGCCGCCTACTTCGGCAACGGCACCCTCGGCAGTGTGCTCTCCGGGCGCGTCTCCTACGCGCTCGGCCTCGAAGGGCCGGCCGTCACCGTCGACACCGCCTGCTCCTCCTCGCTGGTCACCCTGCACCTGGCCGCGCAGGCGCTGCGCGGCGGCGAGTGCACGCTCGCCCTGGCCGGCGGTGTCACCGTGATGTCCACCCCGGACACCTTCATCGACTTCAGCCGCCAGCGCGGCCAGGCCGCCGACGGGCGCTGCAAGTCCTTCGCGGCCGCGGCGGACGGCACCGGCTGGGGCGAGGGCGTCGGCATGCTGGTGCTGGAGCGCCTCTCCGACGCCGAGCGCAACGGGCACCGGGTGCTCGCCGTGCTGCGGGGCAGCGCGATCAACCAGGACGGCGCCTCCAACGGCCTGACCGCCCCCAACGGCCCCTCCCAGCAGCGGGTGATCCGCCAGGCGCTGGCCAGCGCCGGGCTGTCGGCCGCCGAGGTCGACGTGGTCGAGGCGCACGGCACCGGCACCACGCTGGGCGACCCGATCGAGGCCCAGGCGCTGCTGGCCACCTACGGCCAGGAGCACACCGAGGAGCGCCCGCTCTGGCTCGGCTCGATCAAGTCCAACATCGGCCACACCCAGGCCGCCGCGGGCGTGGCCGGCGTGATCAAGATGGTCGAGGCGATGCGCCACGGCGTGCTGCCCAAGACCCTGCACGTGGACGCCCCCTCGGACCAGGTGGACTGGACGGCGGGCGCCGTCGAACTGCTCACCGAGTCCCGGGACTGGCCCGAGGCCGGGCACCCGCGCCGCGCCGCCGTCTCCTCCTTCGGCATCAGCGGCACCAACGCCCATGTGATCCTCGAAGCGGCGCCGTTCACCGAGGACGCCCCGGCCACCGGTACCCCGCCCACCCTGGTGGCGCTGCCGGTCTCCGGCCGCAGCCCCGAGGCGCTGGCCGCCCAGGCCGAGAAGCTGGCCGCCACCGGCGACGTGGACCTCGCCGACCTGGGCCTCGCGCTGGCCACCACCCGCAGCGCCCACCCGTACCGCGCCGTGGTGCTGGCCGCCGAGCGCGCCGAACTCGACGCCGCCCTGGCCGCGTTGAGCGCCGGCACCGAGGCGCCCGGGCTGGTCACCGGCACCGTCGACGAGGGCGGCCTGGCGTTCCTCTTCTCCGGCCAGGGCTCGCAGCGCCCCGGCATGGGACGCGAGTGGTACGAGGCCTTCCCGGTCTTCGCCGAGCACTTCGACCAGGCCGCCGCCCACCTGGACGGCGCCCTGGAGCGCCCGCTGGCAGAGGTGGTCTTCGGTGACGACGCCGAACTGCTGGGCCGGACGGCCTACACCCAGGCCGCGCTCTTCGCCACCGAGGTGGCGCTGTTCCGGCTGCTGGAGTCCCTCGGCCTGCGCCCGGACTTCCTGGCCGGCCACTCGATCGGCGAGTTGGCCGCCGCGCACGTCAGCGGCGTCTGGTCGCTGGCGGACGCGGCCAAGGCGGTCGCCGCCCGGGGCCGGCTGATGCAGGCGCTGCCCGAGGGCGGGGCGATGGTCGCGGTGCGGGCGAGCGAGGCCGAGGTGCTGCCGCTGCTGGACGAGCGGGTCGGCATCGCGGCGGTCAACGGGCCGCGCTCCGTGGTGCTCTCCGGCGACACCGAGGCGGTGCAGGAACTGGCGGCCCGCTTCGAGCGGTCCAAGCGGCTGACCGTCTCGCACGCCTTCCACTCGCCCCGGATGGACGGCATGCTGGCCGAGTTCGGTGCGGTGCTGGCCGAACTCGACTACGCCGAGCCGAGCATCCCGATCGTCTCCACCCTGACCGGCCGGCCGGCGAGCCCGGCGGAGCTGTGCACGCCCGAGTACTGGGTCAGGCATGTCAGGGAGAGCGTGCGCTTCGCCGACGGCATCGCCGCGCTGGCCGACCAGGGGGTCACCACCTTCCTGGAGCTGGGCCCGGACGCCGTGCTGAGCGCGCTGGGCCCGGAGTGCGTGGCCGACGACGCGCAGGCGGTCTTCGCCTCGGTCGCCCGCAAGAACAAGCCCGAGGTGTCGGAGCTGCTGGGCGCCCTCGCGCTGGCGCACACCCGCGGCGCCGCACTGAACTGGCCCTCGATCTACGGCGACTACACCGCTCGGGCGGTCGAGCTGCCGACCTACGCCTTCCAGCATCGGCGGTTCTGGCTGGACGCCCCGGCCGCCAAGGGCGACGCGGGCAGCCTGGGCCAGGCGCCGGTGGACCACCCGCTGGTCGGTGCCGAGATCCGGCTGGCCGCCTCCGACGAGGTGGTGCTGACCGGGCGGGTGTCGCGAGCCACCCACCCGATGCTCGCCGAGCACGCCGTCCTCGGCACGGTCCTGCTGCCGGGAACCGCGCTGGTCGATCTGGCGATTCGGGCCGGCGACCTGCTCGGCCTGCCGGTCCTGGAGGAGCTCACGCTCCAGGCGCCGCTGCTGCTGCCGGAGTCGACCGCCGTGCAGCTCCAGGTCGTGGCCGGGCGCGGCGGAGCCGTGCAGATCTTCTCCCGCCCGGCGGGATCCGAGGAGGCCGGCTGGACCGTCAACGCCACCGGCCTGCTCGCGGAGCGAGGCACCGCCCGCCCGGAGCCGTTCACCCAGTGGCCGCCGGCCGGCGCGACCGAGGTCGACGTCACCGGCCTCTACGAGCGGATGCGCGCCGAGGGCTACGAGTACGGCCCGGTCTTCCAGGGCGTCAAGGCCGCCTGGCGGCGCGGCGAGGAGGTCTTCACCGAGCTCGAACTCCCCGCCGCCGAACGGCCCGACGCCGCCCGCTTCGGCCTGCACCCCGCGCTGCTGGACGCCGCCCTGCACGCCACCGCCCTGCTGGACGAGGAGGGTGAGGAGGCACCGGCGGAGGGCAAGGTGCTGCTCCCGTTCGCCTGGAACGGGGTGGAACTGCACACCGGCGGCGCCTCGGTGGCCCGGGTGCGGCTGACCCGCCAGGACGGCGACGGCATCCGGATCGAGCTGGCCGACGGCGCCGGGACCCCTCTCGCCTCGGTCTCCTCCTTCGTGACCCGGCCGGTGGCGGCCGGCCAACTCGGCCCCCAGCGGGATTCGCTGTTCACTGTGGAGCTGACGCCCCGCCCTGAGCTGACCGCCCAGGGCGTGGGCAACCGGCAGTTCGCGGTGCTCGGTACCGGCGACCTCGGCCTCGACGTGCCCGTCCACCCGGACCTGACCACGCTCGGCGACGCCGTCCCGGACGTGGTGCTGCTGCCGGTGCCGACGGTTGCCGGCGACCAGGTGCCGACGGCAGTGCGCTCCGCCCTGCACGCCGTGCTCGGCCCCGTCCAGGAGTGGCTGCGCGAGGACCGGTACGCCAAGGCGACGCTGGTGGTGCTGACCGCCCAGGGCCTGGCGGATGCCGCCGTGCGCGGCCTGGTCCGCGCGGCGCAGGCCGAGGACCCGGGCCGGATCGTCCTGGTGGACTCCGCGGGCCTGGGGGAGGACCCGCTCACGCTGACGCTGCTGGCCGCCGCCCTCGACTCGGGCGAGCCCGAACTGGTGCTGCGCGAGGACGCGATCCTGGTGCCGCGTCTGGCCAGGGTCCAGCTGCCGCAGGCCGACCAGGACGGCCCCGACTGGGGCACCGTGCTGATCACCGGCGGCACCGGCGGCCTGGGCGCGCTGGTGGCCAGGCACCTGGTGCGGCAGCACGCGGTCACCAGCCTGGTGCTGGCCGGACGCCGGGGCCTGCAGGCGCCCGAGGCACGGGAGCTGAAGGCTGAGCTGACCGAACTGGGCGCCCAGGTGGCGGTGGTGGCCTGCGACGTCGCCGACCGGGCGGCGCTGGCCGATGTGCTCGCCGAGCACCCGGTGCGCAGCGTCGTGCACACCGCGGGCGTCCTGGACGACGCCCTGATCGGCTCGCTGACCCCCGAGCGGATCGACGCGGTGCTGCGGCCCAAGGTCGACGGCGCCTGGAACCTGCACGAGCTGACCCTGGACCGGGAGATCAGCAGGTTCGTCCTGTTCTCCTCGGCGGCCGGAACCCTGGACGCCACCGGGCAGGGCAACTACGCGGCCGCCAACGTCTTCCTGGACGCGCTGGCCGAGCACCGGGTCGCGGCCGGCCTGCCGGCCACCGCGCTGGCCTGGGGCCTGTGGGCGGGAGCCGGCGGGATGGGCGGCCAGCTCGCCGAGGCCGACCTGGAGCGGATCGAGCGTTCCGGCATCGGCGCGCTGGACCCGGCCGAGGGGCTGGCCCTGTTCGACGCAGCCCTGCGCGCCGAGCGTGCCACCCTGGTGCCGGCGCGTCTGGACCTGGCGGCGCTGCGCGAGCGCAGCGAGTCCCTCCCCGCCGTGCTGCGCGCTCTGGTGCGGCCCACCGTCCGCCGGGACGCGGCCACCGGCGCCGGCGGTTCCAGCGGTGCGGCCTCGCTGGCCCAGCGCCTGAGCACGTTGCCGGCCGCCGACCACGAGCACGCGGTGCTGGAGGCGGTTCGCTCGCAGGTGGCCGCCGTGCTCGGGCACGACGGTCCGGCATCCGTCCAACCCAGGCGTGCCTTCAGCGAGTTGGGTTTCGACTCGCTCGCCGCGGTGGAGCTGCGCAACAAGTTGAACGCGGTCAGCGGGCTGCGCCTGCCGTCCACGATGATCTTCGACTACGCCACCCCGGCGGCGCTCGCCGCGTACCTGCTGGACAGGTTGCGCCCGGAGCGGACCGAGCCGGCGGCCGAGGCGCCCGATGACGCCCGGGTGGCCGAGCTGCTGGCCGGCATCCCGGTGGCCAGGCTCCGCGAGTCGGGTCTGCTGGAGCGGCTGCTGAAACTCTCCGAGACCGCCCCCGCCGACCCGAAGCCGGCCGCGCCCGGCGCACCGGCCGAGTCCGGGGCCGACCGGACCTCGGCCATCAAGAACATGGACATCTCCGATCTCATCCGCACTGCGCTCGACCGTAGCGACGCCAAGTAATCAGGGAGCGACACCGACCGTGGATACACCTGTCGAGCAGATAGTCGAGGCGCTGCGCGAGTCGCTGCTGGAGAACGAACGACTGCGCCAGCAGAACACGCGGATCGAGGCCGCGGCGCAGGAGCCGATCGCGATCGTGGCGATGAGCTGCCGCTACCCCGGCGGCGTCAGCTCGCCCGAGCAGTTGTGGCAGCTGGTCGACCAGGGCGTGGACGCGGTGGGGGACTTCCCCGCCGACCGCGACTGGGACGTCGAGGGGCTCTACGACCCGGACCCGGACGCGCCGGGCAAGACCCACGTCCGTGAGGGCGGCTTCCTCTACGACGCACCGCGCTTCGACGCCGCGTTCTTCGGCATCTCACCGCGCGAGGCGATCGCGATGGACCCGCAGCAGCGCCTGCTCCTGGAGGTTTCCTGGGAGGCGTTCGAGCGGGCCAACATCGACCCGCACACCCTGCGCGGCAGCCGGACCGGCATCTTCGCCGGGGTGATGTACCACGACTACGGCAGTTGGCTGGCCGAGGTGCCCGAGGGCGTCGAGGGCTATCTCGGCAACGGAAACCTGGGCAGTGTCGCATCGGGCCGGGTCTCCTACACGCTGGGCCTGGAGGGGCCCGCCGTCACCGTGGACACCGCCTGCTCCTCCTCGCTGGTCGCGCTGCACCTGGCGGTCCAGGCGCTGCGCACCGGTGAGTGCGCCTACGCGCTGGCCGGCGGTGTCACCGTGATGTCCACCCCGGACACCTTCGTGGACTTCAGCCGCCAGCGCGGGCTCTCGCTGGACGGCCGGTGCAAGTCCTTCGCCGCCTCGGCGGACGGCACCGGCTGGGGCGAGGGCGTCGGCATGGTGCTGCTGGAGCGGCTGTCGGACGCCGAGCGCAACGGGCACCGGGTGCTGGCCGTGGTCCGCGGCAGCGCGATCAACCAGGACGGCGCCTCCAACGGCCTGACAGCCCCCAACGGGCCGTCCCAGCAGCGGGTGATCCGCCAGGCCCTGGCCAACGCCAGGCTCAGTGCCGATCAGGTGCACCTGGTGGAGGCACACGGCACCGGCACCCCGCTGGGCGACCCGATCGAGGCGCAGGCGCTGCTCGCGACCTACGGGCAGGAGCGCGCCGGCGGTGAGCCGCTCTGGCTCGGCTCGATCAAGTCGAACATCGGCCACACCCAGGCGGCCGCGGGCGTCGCCGGGGTGATCAAGCTGGTGATGGCGATGCGCCACGGCCGGATGCCGAAGACGCTGCACGTCAACGAGCCCACCCCGCAGGTGGACTGGACCGATGGCGCGGTCGAACTGCTCACCGAGGCCAGGGACTGGCCCGAGCGCGGCGAGGTCCGGCGGGCCGCGGTCTCCTCTTTCGGCATCAGCGGCACCAACGCCCACGTGATCCTGGAGAGCGTGCCCGAGCCCGAAGTGCCCCAGCGTGCCACCGAACCGACCGGACCGCTGCCGCTGGTGCTCTCCGGAAAGGGTGAGCAGGGCCTGGCCGCCCAGGCGCAGCGGCTGCTCGACCACCTGGACAGCGCCCCGCTGCCCGACCTCGCCTGGACCCTGGCCACCTCCCGGGCCGCCCTCGGTGACCGCGCGGTGGTGATCGGCGCGGACCGCTCCGCGCTGGCCGCCGGGCTGAGGGAGCTCGCCGCCGGACGCGCCGCGGCGGGCGTGGTTCAGGGCGGGCGCCAGAGCGAGTCCCGGATCGCCTTCGTCTTCCCCGGACAGGGCTCGCAGTGGATCGGCATGGCGGCCGAACTGCTGGACACGGCCCCGGTGTTCGCCGCCAGGATGACCGAGTGTGCCCAGGCGCTGGCCCCGCACGTGGGCTGGGACCTGCTGGAGGTCATCCGCGGCGCGGACTCGCTGGAGCGGGTGGACGTGGTGCAGCCCGTGCTCTGGGCGGTCATGGTGTCGCTGGCCGAGCTGTGGATCTCCTACGGGGTGCGCCCGGCCGCCGTGATCGGGCACTCGCAGGGCGAGATCGCGGCCGCCTGCGTGGCCGGGGCGCTCTCGCTGGCCGACGGCGCCAAGGTGGTGGCCCTGCGCAGCCTGGCCATCGCGGACGACCTGTCCGCGCGCGGCGGCATGATGTCGGTGGCGCTGGCGGCGGAGCAGGTCCGTGCGCGGCTCGCCGAGTACGAAGGGCGGCTCTCGGTGGCCGCCGTCAACGGCGCGGCCTCGGTGGTGGTCTCCGGCGACGCCGACGCCTTGGACCAGCTGCACGCCGGGCTGCGCGCGGAGGGCGTGCGGGCCAAACGGCTGCCGGTGGACTACGCCTCGCACTCGGCCCAGGTCGAGTCGATCCGCGAGCGGCTGCTGAAGGAGCTTTCCGGGCTGAGCCCGCGCTCCGTCGACGTGCCGTTCTACTCCACGGTGACCGGCGAACTGTTCGACACCGCGGGCCTGGACGCCGACTACTGGTACACCAACCTGCGCCAGAGCGTGCTCTTCGAGGGCGCCACCCGGCTGCTGCTCGACAGTGGCTACGGCGTCTTCGTCGAGTGCAGCCCGCACCCGGTGCTGCTGCACAGCGTGGAGGAGACGGCGGAGGCGCTGAACGCCGAGGTCGTCGGGATCGGCTCGCTGCGCCGCGACGAGGGCGGCCCGGAGCGCTTCCTGACATCGCTGGCCGAGGCGCACGTGCACGGCGTCGCCCTCGACTGGGCGGCGGTCTTCGCCGGGACGTCCGTGCGCAAGGTGGACCTGCCCACCTACGCCTTCCAGCGCGAGCGGTTCTGGCTCGGCAGCTCCCAGGCGGTGGGCGATGTGACCGCGGCCGGTCTGGTCGCCGCCGGACACCCGTTGCTCGGCGCCTCGGTCACGGTCGCCGACGGCGGCGGCATGCTCTTCACCGGCCGGCTCGCCACCGCCACCGCGCCCTGGCTGGCCGACCACGCGGTGGGCGGCACGGTCCTGCTGCCGGGTACCGCGTTCGTGGAGTTGGCCGTCAAGGCCGGCGACGAGGTCGGCTGCGGCCGGGTGTCGGAACTGACCTTGGAGGTGCCGCTGCTGCTGCCCGAGCGCGGCGCGGTCCAACTTCAGCTCCACCTCGGCGAGCCGGACGACTCGGGCCGACGCCCGCTGACCGTGCACTCGCGCCCCGAGGGCGGCGAAGGCGAGTGGACCAGGCACGCCAGCGGCCTGCTGGAGCCGGACACCGCCGAGGCCGGCTTCGACTTGGCGGCCTGGCCCCCGGCCGGTGCGCAGCCGGTCCCGGTGGACGGCGTGTACGAGGGGCTGGCCGAGCAGGGCTACCACTACGGCCCCGCCTTCCAGGGGCTCAAGGCGGCCTGGCGGCGTGGCGAGGAGGTCTTCGCTGAGGTCGAACTCCCGGTGGAGGATCAGGGGTTCGCCCTGCACCCGGCGCTCTTCGACGCGGCCCTGCACGCCGCGGACCTCGGCGGTGGCCAGGAGCCGGGCCAGGCCCGGCTGCCCTTCGTCTGGAACGGCGTCTCGCTGTACGCCTCGGGAGCCAGGGCGCTGCGCCTGCGGATCACCGGCACCGACGCACTGACCGTCCAGCTCGCCGATACCACCGGCTCCCCGGTGGCCTCGGTGGACGCGCTGACCACCCGCGCGGCCGACCCCGCCGCGCTCGGGGCGGCCACCCGTTCCGACGCCCTGTTCCGGCTCGACTGGCCGGTCCTCGCGGTGGAGGGACCCGCACCCGATCACGTGGTGCTCGGCGAGGGCGGCCTGGCGGAGCTGGCGACCGTACCGGAGCTGGTGGTCCTGCCGGTGCGGCAGGGCGAGGATCCCGTCACCGGCACCCGGGCCGTCTCCGTCCAGGTGCTTGAGACCCTGCGGCAGTGGCTGGACAGCGAGAAGGTCGCCGCCTCCCGCCTGGTGGTGCTCACCAGGGGAGCGGTGGCGGTGGGCGCCGAGGGCGTCCAGGACCTCGCCGCGGCCGCCGTCTGGGGCCTGACCCGCGCCGCCCAGGGCGAGAACCCCGAGCAGTTCGTCCTGGTGGACGCCGACCAGGACACCACCGTCGAGCAGGCCCTGGCGGCGGTCGCCGCCTCGGGCGAGCCACAACTCGCCGTGCGCGACGGCAGGGTGCACGTGCCCCGGCTGGTCAGGAGCGCACCGGATGGCACCGTCAGCCCCCTCGATGCCGAGGGCACTGTGCTGATCACCGGCGGCACCGGCGTGCTGGGCGCGCTGGTGGCCCGGCACCTGGTGGCCGAGCACGGTGTGCGTCACCTGCTGCTGGCCGGGCGCAGCGGCGTCGCCCAGGACGACTTCGCCGACCTGGACGCGGAGATCACCGTGGCCAAGTGCGACGCGGCCGACCGCGAGCAGCTCGCCGACCTGCTCGCCACCGTCCCCGTCGACCGCCCGCTGACCGCCGTGCTGCACCTGGCCGGCGCGCTGGACGACGGCTTGGTCACCGCGCTCACCGCTGAGCGGCTGGACGCGGTGCTGCGCCCCAAGGTGGACGCGGCCTGGCATCTGCACGAGCTCACCGCCGGTCTCGACCTCAAGGCGTTCGTGCTCTTCTCCTCGGCCGCCGGCACCGTGGACGGTGCGGGCCAGTCCGCCTACGCGGCGGCCAACGCCTTCCTCGACGGCCTGGCCCAGCACCGCCAGGCGCTCGGCCTGCCCGGCCTCTCGCTGGCCTGGGGCTTCTGGGAGCAGCGCACCGGGATGACCGCCCACCTGAGCGAGGCGGACGTGGTGCGGATGGCCAGGTCCGGGGTGCGTCCGATCGCCACCGCCGAGGGCCTGGCGCTCTTCGACCTCGCGTTGGCCGGGGACCGGGCGCTGCTGGTGCCGATCGGCCTGGACCTGCCCGCGCTGCGTTCGGCGGGCACGCTCTCCCCGGTGCTGCGCGGCCTGCTCCGTCCGGCCGCCCGGCGCACGGCGGCAGCGGCACCCGCGGCACCGGGCAGCGCGCTGGACAAGCTGGCCGCCCTCGGACGGGCCGAGCGCGACACGGCCCTCCTCGAGCTGGTCCGCACCCATGTCGCCGCCGTGCTCGGCCACGACTCGGACATGGTGCTCGACCCGCGACGGGCCTTCAGGGACTGGGGCTTCGACTCGCTGACCGCGGTGGAACTGCGCAACCGGCTGGGCCTGGCTGTCGGGCTGCGGCTGCCGGCCACCCTGGTCTTCGACTACCCGGACCCCACCGCCCTGGTCGGCCACCTCAGGACCGAACTCTTCGGCTCCGCCGAGCCGGTCCCCGAACCCGCCGCCGGCGCGCGGCAGGCCGGCGACGAGCCGATCGCGATCGTGGCGATGGCCTGCCGCTTCCCCGGTGGTGTCAGCACCCCCGAGGAGCTGTGGCAGCTGCTGGCGGACGGCGGTGACGGCATCTCGCAGTTCCCGGCCGACCGTGGCTGGGACATCGAGGGACTCTACGACCCGGAGCCGGGCAAGGCTGGCCGGACGTACTCCCGCGAGGGCGGGTTCCTGCACGACGCCGCCGACTTCGAGCCGGACTTCTTCGGCATCTCGCCGCGCGAGGCGATCGCGATGGACCCGCAGCAGCGCCTGCTCCTGGAGACCTCCTGGGAGGCGCTGGAGCGCGCCGGCATCGACCCGTACTCGGTGCGGGGCAGTGCCACCGGCGTGTTCGCCGGGGTGATGTACCACGACTACGGCAGCAGGCTCAGCAACGCGCCGGAGGACGTGCGGGACTACCTGGGCAACGGCAGCCTCGGCAGCGTGGCCTCGGGCCGGGTCGCCTACACCCTCGGCCTGGAGGGTCCCACCCTCTCGGTGGACACCGCCTGCTCCTCCTCGCTGGTGGCCCTGCACCTGGCGGCGCAGTCGCTGCGCGGCGGCGAGTGCACGCTCGCCCTGGCCGGCGGCGTCTCGGTGATGTCCACCGTGGACACGTTCGTGGACTTCAGCAGGCAGCGCAATCTCGCCGCCGACGGCCGGGCGAAGTCCTTCGCCGACGGCGCGGACGGCACCACGCTCTCCGAGGGCGCCGGGATGCTGCTGCTGGAGCGGCTCTCGGACGCCCGGCGCAACGGGCACCAGGTGCTGGCCGTCATCCGTGGCTCCGCGGTGAACCAGGACGGTGCCTCCAACGGGCTGACCGCGCCCAACGGGCCGTCCC